>DAIQNR010000014.1:0-71421 GCA_036788295.1 Myxococcota bacterium | reverse complement strand
GACCGCTGGTTCGGGCTCGGGGCCGTCTGGCTCAGCGTCGGCCCGGCGGGGGCGAGCACCGACGCCACCCGGGCCGCCAAGGCGAGGGCGAGCACGGCGCCTCCGAGGACCCCGGGGGCGGCCCATGTGGGCCAGGCTGGCGGCGGCGACTCCGCCGCCTTCATCACCCGCTCGCGCAGGGCCCCGTGGCCCTTCGGCCAGGCTCGCCGTTCGGCGGCGAACGCGCCTTGGTACCGAGGGTCCGCCTTCAGCCTCGTGGGTTCCGTGCGGCTCATCGCTCTTCCTCCCGCTCCGCCCACAGCTTCTCGAACCGCTGACGGGCGAGCCGCAATCGGCTCCACATCGTGTTCTCTGGGATCCCCAGCATCTTCGCAACGTCCGCCCCCGGCAGTTCTTCCAACTCGTACAACACGAACACCTCTCGCTGGGCGTCGGGCAGGCGGGCCACCGTCGCTCGGACGGCTTCGGCCTGCTCGTTCTCCTCGACCGGAGCCGAAGGAAGGGGGGGCGGCGGCGGCGTCTCCGACTCGAGCGCGGTCGCGAGCCGGCGACGCCGCGCCGCGGAACGGCGCTCGTGCCGCACTTCGTTCATCGCGACCCGGTACAGCCACGCCCGGGCCCGGTCGACGTCGCCGGCGGGCAGCCCCCGCCGGTGGGCGGTCAAGAACACCCTCTGGACCACGTCTTCCGCCCGGTCGATGGAGCCCACCCAGCGGGCCACCATTCGAACCAGGAACGGGGCGTGGGCGTCGAACAGCGCGCCGAGCTCGACCGGCTCGGCGCTCGCCCGGTGCGGGGGCGCGTCGCTGTCCCTCCCGGCGCTCATTGCCGCTTCGGCCATCCCCATTCGTTCCCCACGCGGTCCCAGCCTCCTTCCCGGAGGCCGGAGTTTTCGTCAGTCGAACCAGGGATTGGACCGTTGGCGGTCCAATGGCGAACTGCGGACGCGACCGGGCGCCGCACCCTCCGCAGCCGTTTCGCTGCACCGCGTCGTCCGCGCCCGATCTCGGTCCGCCCGGTCCGGTCCTCGTCCCCAGGTGCTGCCCCCCGTGGGATCATGGGCCCATGGTCGCCGTCCGCCCCACGCCTCTCCTCGTCCGAACCAAGGACAAGCCTCGGGCCGTCGTCATCGGCAGCGGGCTCGGGGGGCTCGCCGCCGCGGTCCGGCTCGGGGCCCGCGGCTATCGGGTCACCGTGCTCGAGAAGCTCGATGGACCCGGAGGGCGGGCCTATGTGCACCGGCAGGACGGGTTCACGTTCGACGCTGGACCCACGATCGTCACCGCCCCGTTTCTGCTCAGCGAGCTGTGGGAGATGGCGGGGGCGAAGTTCGAGGACGAGATCGACCTGCGGCTCATGGACCCGTTCTATCGCATTCGATTCAGCGACGGAGAGACCTTCGACTACTCGGGCGACGCGGACCGGGTGAAGGCAGAGATCGCGAGGTTTCAGCCCCGCGACGTCGAGGGCTACGACCGGTTCATGGCGTCGAGCGAGGCGATCTTCCGGGTCGGTTTCGAGCAGCTCGGACATGTCCCCTTCGACCGCTGGACCGACATGGCCAAGATCATCCCGGACATGATCCGCCTCGGCAGCCACCGCACCGTGTATGGCATGGTCTCGAAGTACATCCGGGACCCCCGGATCCGGCAGGTGCTGAGTTTTCACCCGCTCCTCATCGGTGGAAACCCTTTCGATAGTTCGTCCATCTATACCCTGATCTCGTTTCTCGAGCGGCGGTGGGGGGTGCACTCGGCGATGGGCGGGACGGGCGCGATCGTGGACGGGCTCGCCCGGTTGGTGGAGCGCACCGGGGGAGAGATTCGGTACGACTCGGAGGTCGAGGAGATCGAGGTAGAGAGCGGCCGAGCGACCGGCGTGCGGCTCGCGTCGGGCGAGCGGAAACAGGCCTCCATCGTGGTGTCGAACGCCGACGCGGCCTGGACCTACCGCCACTTGGTGGCGCCCCGGCACCGGCGGCGGTGGACGAACCGGCGCATCGATCGGGCCCGGTACTCGAGCGGCCTGTTCGTGTGGTACTTTGGCACGAACCGAATCTATCCGGAGGTCCCGCACCACACGATCATGCTCGGGCCCCGCTACCGCGGCCTGCTCGAGGACATCTTTTCCCGAAAGATCTTGGTCGATGACCTATCGGTCTATCTGCACCGACCGACCGCGACCGATCCTTCGCTCGCCCCGGCTGGGTGCGACACTTTCTATGCGCTCGCCCCGGTGCCCCACCTCGAGGGCAACATCGATTGGAGCACGCAGGCCGAGGCGGTGCGGCTCGGGCTGTGCCGGCTGCTCGAAGGGACGGTCTTGCCCGGCCTCTCCGAGGCGGTGGTGACCTCCAAAGTCACCACACCGGTGGATTTCGAGCAGCGGCTTCTGTCGTACCGGGGGGCCGGCTTCAGCCTCGAGCCGACCCTGCTGCAGAGCGCGTGGTTTCGGCCCCACAACCGAAGCGAGGACGTGGAGGGCTTGTACCTCGTCGGTGCGGGAACCCACCCTGGCGCCGGGCTCCCCGGCGTCCTCTCTTCGGCCCGCATCCTCGATGCCGTCGTCCCCGCGCCGACGCTGGCCTGAACCCTCCTGGGTCCGTTTCGGGACCGGCCGAATCGCAGCCCTCCCGCCGTTTGGGTCTCTGTCCGCCCGTGGGCCGGGCTCAGCGGGCCTCGGCGGCGACGTAGTCGAGGCGGATGAGCACGTCTTCCACCCGGTCGAGGCGAAGCCCGGCCGAGCCGTCCACGCTCAGCGTGGTGGCGGGGATGAACAGGGCGTAGTCGCCGAACACGCCGCGGCCGGCGAGCGCGGTGCTGCTGCCGTCACGGAACGCCTCTCGCTCGAGGTCGCTCTGGGGCACGTTCAGGCGGGCCTGCACGGTGGCCCGGGAGAACGCGCTGACCTCCCTGGTGTCGGTGAGGTCGGCGAGCGTGCGGTCCTGGGCCCAGCTCTGGCTGCTCAGCGGGTCCACGAACAGGTTTCGGGATGGGCGGGTGCTCGCCTCCTGCGACTCCGGTTCGGTCCGAGCGTCGCACCACTGGCTCGAGAAGGTGTTTCGCTTTCGAAGCTGCACGGTGGCGATCGAAGTGTCGGTGCGGACCATGAGGTCCGACCCGAGGAGGCTCGCGTTCACGGACCACAGCCGCTCGGCGCAGTTGAGCCCCGACAACAGCGGGATCGCTCCCGGGTCGCCGAGCCGGAGCCGACCAAACGGCTGGATCGTGAACGGGATCTCCTGGCCCTGGTAACGCCCGTCCTCGCCGTGCACCGCAAAACGGGGCGACACCAGCAGCCGCCGAAACCGCTCCGCTTCGGTCAGCGCGTGCCGCTCGGTGTCCCCGGTGCGGTCGGCGAGCTGCATGAGGTTTCGGCGCAGGCTCAGCACCGTCAACAGCTCGGTGGGGTTTCCTCCGCCCCGGGGAGCGCCCCGCCTCACCTCGTCCCGCAAGCGACCTTGCACGGCTTCGAGGTCCGCCGGCAGCTGAGCGGCGAGCACCGAGGCCCGCTCGACCGAGCTGAACTGGTACTCGTACTCCACCGCCAAGACCGCGAGGTACAGAGCGCGGCGGGCCCTCCGCATCCTTTGCTCGAGCAGCTCGAGGTTCTGGTCGAGCCAATAGTCCACCCGGGCCGGGGTGAGGGTGAGGCTCTCCTCGGCTTCGAGAGAGGCGAGCCCCTCGTCGATGAGCGCCCGCAGGCTGATCTTCAGGTTCTGGAACTCGACGAACTGCCGGGCGAGCTCCTGGGCCTGACGGCGGATGCGCAGCGCCGCCGTCCTCGCGCCGACCAGCTGGGCTTCGGCGTCGTTGAAGCACGCCCGGGCCTCCCCCGCCGCTTCGATGCGGGCGAGCGTCGCCTCATGGGCCCGCTCGGTCTGCTCCATCCGAAACTCGAGCGTGGCCGATGTGGACCTTGCCCCCGACTCCACCGCTCCAAACAGGATCGCGCCAAACGCGGTCTTTGGGTTTGAGATGTTGAACATGTCCTTCGCCGCCTCGGCGGTGTTGGCGGCGATGTCGGCGGCGAGCTTCGCCGAGCCGAGCTGGTCCATGGTCGCGTTGTGGGCCTCGATGGCCCGGACCCGAACCTCGGCGTTCTGCTGCCGGATGAGGCAGCCGCGCATCGCGTTGTCGTAGCGCTCCGAGAACTCCTCGAGCTCGCTGCGGGCGATGGTGATGTCGGTGCCCGCGGCCTGCATCGCGACCGCGACCTCTCCGAGGCTCCCGTAGAAGCACTGGGGGTCGGCGACATCCCGAACCGGCTCGCAGGTCGAAGAGTCGGCTCGGCAGCTGAAGTCCACCGGACACTCCTCGGCGCTCGCGCATCGGTCCGGGATCGCCGTGGGCCGCTCGCCGAGCGTGGTCTCGCGGGCGGCTTGGCACTCCGCTTCCGCCCGGCGGGCCACCGCTGCGTCCACGCCACCGGGAACGCTCACCCTCGGAGCGGTGGACACCCCTTGGTAGGCCGAGCGAAAGCCGTCGATCACGGACAGGATCGTCGTGGAAGAGAAGAAGCTCGTGCTTGGTGAGAAGCCGCCGGAGACCCGATCGATGCTGCGGTCGAGCGCGGCCTGTCCGGTGCTGACCGCGTCGCCGTAGGCCTCCCTGAGCTTCGCGGTCAGGCAGACCTGGTAGCCGACGTCGGCGACCGTGAGCCGGGCTTCGAGGTCTTCGGGGTCGAATCCGCACCCCGGGGCGAGAAAGCAGGCGTCGGGGTCGATGCTGCCGGCCATCGACAGCAGCGTGAGCGAATTGTATTCCGGCCGCCCGCAGAGGCTCGCGATCTGCTCGCCGTAGCGTCGGTTCAAGGCGAGCAGGCGGCGCTCGGCCCCCGCCTGCTCGAAGGCCTCGGTCAGCTCGCGGGCGAGAAGGTCCCGGATGGATGTCCGCGCCAATTCGAGCGCGCCCGACGCTTGCTCGACGAGCACCGGAGCGATCGCCGGGTCGAGCCGGTCCTCGCGGCCGAGCAGCGAGTCGGAGATGGCGGAGAACCGGACGTTGGTCCCAGCCTGGTCGCCGAGCCGGTACAGGGGGAGGTCCTCGGGGTCGATCCCGAGCGGGTTCACCCCTGCTTCGAGCAGCCGCAAGTTGTCCAGCATCCGGGCGAGCGCCGCCCCGTACTCGACCCGGGCGGTGCGCCAGGATGGGGACCAGGCCGGCTCCCGTTCGGATCGGGCGGCGTCGAACAGGCCCTGGGCGAGCGCGAAGACGGCGACCGCCCGAGGGAAGAACACGTCGAGCTCGCGGCGGAGCGCCTCGGCCCGGCCTGGAGGCGCCCGCAAGAACCGGAGGTCCTCGAGCATGGCGTCGAAACCCTCGATTTGGGTCTTCAGGGTGCTCAGGATCGCGACCGAGAGGCCGATCTCCTGGGGGCCGCCCCGGGCCGCGCTGCCGAAGTCCCCTCGGTAGTCGGGAAAGACCAGCGACTCCGGGGGCGCGACCACGAGAGGGGCCCCGATGCGGGGGTGGAGGAGCAGGTCCCACCCGGCGATGCTGGCGCGGAGGCTCTCGAGGACCGCATCGGCCTGGGCGTAGACCGACAGCGCGGCGAGCTCGGGGCCGTCGGGAGCGACCACCGCCAGCCGATGGATGCGCCTCGGCTCGATCCCGAGAAACGCGAGCCGTTCGAGCCATCGGGAGGCGAGGCGGCCGGCGAGCCGGGACGCGCCGAGGTCGGGCGAGCCCTGCCGAAACGCTCGCACCCGGTCCGCCTCGGTGGCGGCCGCGAGCGCGGCGATGACTCGGGTCCGGTCCACGCACGCGGAGCCATCGCCCACCGCAGGGGTCGCTGCTGGCCGGACCCCCGCCTCGCAGGAGGCGACGAATTCGGCCCTGCTCCGCAGGGTGCCTTGCTCTCTACCGAACAGCCGCTGCCGGCCTCCGCCGGCGCACGACAGGTCCAGATCGTCGTCCACCCCCGTCCCGAACTGGGTCACGAGCGTCCCGCCGGAGCACATCACCGCCACGGCCCGGTCTCGGCCCAGGACCGTATCGAGGCCCGCTATGGCTCGCAATGCGGCCTGCTCTTCGGGCAAGGGGTCTTCCGCCCTTGCGGCGGGGTCGGGGGGGCTCACCGGCTCGTCGGGCGGCGGCATCGCGCCGGGCGGCAAGTCGTCCACCCTGGCCGCCGAGAGCCGCCAGCGCAAGAAGGGTTGCTGCCCCTCAGGGGCGATCCCGTCGAGGCTCGCGACATAATCGCCGTCGAGCAGACCGCCGCGAAAGACCGCCTCCTCGATACGACCGGACACGAAGACCGCCGGCGCCCGTGGGTCGGCGGGATCTCCGAGCAGGGGCCGTCCAGGGACGTCGAGCGTCCACGTCCGGTCCGCCCCGAGCGATAGCCGTCCGGTCGTCCCGGAGGGAAACACCGCCCCCCGCACCTCGGTCAGGCGCACCGGGTGGTAGGCCCCGACGAGGGGGAAGACCTCGATGCGGACCGGCAGCTCGAGCCGCTGAAGCTGATCCGGCAACTGATCTTGCACGGTCCGGGCCCGGAGGCCGGCCCCGACGAGCCTCGCCACTCCGTCGTACACGCCGGCGCGCGAGACCTCGCCCACCGGCGCCGGGGCCGCGATCCGCACGCCGACGACGACCCGCTGGCCGGGAGCGTCGATGGCGATCTCGCCCCGGAGATTGGCGTCCGGCGTGGGCCCGACCCGGCGAACCCGCACCAAGAGGGGCGGCTCCCCGGGCGCGGCCGGCCCGAGCCTGCAGTTCTGGCCAAACAGGTTCTCCCCGCAGGCAACCTCCACTCCGAACAGGGAAGAGACCCTCGTGGCTTCGATGGGCGCCCCGGCGGCTCGAACCCGGACGGTGGCCACCGCCCCTGGCTCGAGCAGCTCGACCAGCGTCCGGTCCACGAGCAGCTCCCCCCGGGAGGCGCCTCGCACCGCGAAGGGGGCGTCGGCGGCGCTGCACCGCCCGAAGTCGTCGCAGAGGAGCTCGCCCCCGCACTCGGCGGCGCTCGTGCAATCGAAACTGCACGCCCCGAGCGCGCAATGGGCGCCGCAGGGGCAGTCCTCGTCGAGCAGGCAGCGCCTAGACTCGGCGAGCTGGCCCTCGTCCCTCGGGCAGCCGGCGGGCGCCGGATCGGGCTGAACGTCCTGTTCCTCGTCGGAGCAGCCGAGCAGCAAGGCGAGCGCGAGAAGTCCTCGGCCGCGAGTCATCCGTCGCACCCTCGGCTCTCGAGCGCTTCTCCGGCCGCGCCGGTCAGCGCGGAGATGCTCGCTACCCCGGCTCGACCGGGACGGCCCGCGCCCAGGTCGGTGCCGGTCAGGTCGATGCCCTCGCCGACGCAGTAGACCGCGACCGAGTCCCCGCCCGCGCCGCCGCCGCCGGCGCCGCCTCGTCCACCTCGCCCGCCATCACCGCCCCGTCCGCCGGTTCGGTTGCAGGTCTGGCCTTCCGCGCCGTTTTCGGTGGGGATGCAGATCGCCTGCACGTTGGTCTCTCCGCCGCCGCCAGCCCCCCCGGCCGAGCCCGCTCCGGCGCCGCCGCCGTCGCCGCCCGCCCCGGCCCGGATCGTCGTCCGCTCCAGCGTGATGCCAGCCGAGCCCGACGCAGCGAGGCCGATCGAGGCGCCGCCGCCCCCACCGCCCCGGCCGAAGTCGCCGCCGCAGCCCGGCCCCCCGCCGCCGCCGCCGTGGCCTCCGTACCGGGGGTCGTTGAAGCAGCTGTCGTAGAGCCCGCCGCCGGCGCCGCCGCCGCCGCCGAAGGTCCCGGCCGCGCCGGGCTGGCCGTTGGTGCCGTCGCCCGTCCGCCACACACCCTCCGCGGAGAGCTCGCCCCGGGAGCCCGCGGTCCCGTTGCCGCCGTCGCTGCCAGCGGCGCCGTTCGCGCCCGGGCCGCCGGCGGTCGTGTCGTCGCGGCTCGAGTTGCAGCCCGCGGAGGGGTTGCCCGAGTTGGTCCCGGCGGTGCCGCCGGCGACTTGCCCGTTCGCCGAACCCGGGTTTCCCCGATTTGGTGCGAACCACTGAAAGCCGGGGGCAGCCCCGAATGCGCCGTGACCGCACTGGTTCGAGTCCTGTCTCGCGATCCGGGCCGAAGCCTGCAGCGTGCAGGTGATGGAGGCGCAGCTCGGTCCGGGCAGTCCGGGGGTGCGGCCGGTGGCGCGCCGTCCGTCGAGGGCCGCGGTGGGCGCCGCGCCGTCGTCCCCGGTGCTCCCGGCGCCGGCGGCGCCGGCGGACAGCTCGACGTCCTCGAGGCTGAGTCCGCCCGCAGAGCGGGCGAGCAGGGCGACGTTCGTCGCGCCGCGGCCGCCTTCGGCCAACGTGGGGATGTCGGTGGTCTCGATCCGCAAGCGGGACAGCACCGTTCCCCGGGTGATGCTCCGCGCCACCGCTCCGACGAGCCGATTTGCGGTGCGGTCGTAGTGGTCGGAACCCACCCTCCACACCGGGCGCGCGTCGGAATCGGGGTCGAAACGGGGGCCGGCGCCGAAGCCGCCGTACACCGAGACCCCGTCCTCGACGACCATCGGGGTCGTGAAGACCGGCGAGCCGGCGATCACGATCCCTCGGGACCGCCGGCTGACCGCGGCGGCGAGCGCGTCGTCGTAGGTGCGATACGGCGCGGCCCGGCTGCCGTCGGAGTTGGCCCCGGCGAACTGGTTGTCCACGTAGATGAAGGTCGAGCCGGCGACGCTCGAGTCGCACTCGACGATCCCCCCTTCCGCGCTGACCGGGACCGAGATGTCGGCGCAGGTGAAGCGGTCTTGCGCGTCGTCGCAGGACCGCCGCCCGAGCTCGCAGGTCCCGCAGCCGTCGGTGGGGGGGGCCACGCACCGGTTCTGGTAGCTGAGCACGCCGCCGACCGACGTCGGGGCGGGGTCGCAGTACTGGCTGACCCCGGCGCAGGTGCCGCCGCCGCACGGGTACAGGCCCTGGTCGCAGCCGGCTTCGGTGCACAAGAGCCCGCAGTCGTCGCCGGTGCAGGTGGACGGGGCGCAAGTCGCTCCGCAGGTGACCGGGGCGTAGGTGCATCGCCCGGCCTCGCAGCCAGCGAGCGTCTCGCACGGCCGCTCGGGGCAGGCGGTCTCGAAGTCGTCGGGGGTGCAGTCGCACCCTTCGGTGCAGCTCAGCGTGCCGCCGCACCCATCAGGGTGCATGCCGCAGCCGAGCTCGGCGCAGGTGCTGGGCACGCAGGCATCGATGGACCCGGTGTCCGGTGCGCCGCCGGCGTCGGGTCCGACGTCCGTCTGGGCGGCGTCGGGGCGCTCGATGCCCGGGTCGTCTGCGTCCGAGCACCCGGCCAACGCCGCGACGAGCAGAGTGAGACCCACCGCCAGGTGGGAATGCGACCGCTTCATGTCCTCGGTGTCGACGGCGGCCAAAGCATTTCACGCCCGGTCCGACGAATTCGCCGCCGAGCGTGGGCTCAGACGAAGTCGTCGTCGTTCACGTCCGAGACGAAGCGGAACAAGTCCGGTCGGCGGTCGGCTCGCTGCCGCACCGAACCCCCATGCACGGCGGCCTCGAGCGCGTCGAGGTCCACGTCGGTGGTGATGACGGTCTCGGTGTTGGGGCTCGCCTCCACCAAGATCCCGTCGCGGGCGAAGTTGAAGTCCGACGGGGAGAACACCGCCGACTGCGCGTACTGAAGCTCGAGGTTCTCGGCGTCGGGCAGGTTGCCCACCGTACCGGCGCTGGCCACGTAGACCTGGTTCTCGACCGCCCTAGCCTGCGCGCAGTAGCGCACCCGCAGGTAAGCCTGCCGATCGTCGGTGCAAAACGGGTTCAGGATGATCTCGGCCCCCTGGTCCACCAGGTACCGCGCCGCCTCCGGGAACTCGATGTCGTAGCAGATGAGGATGCCTACCCTGGCTTTGGGCGTGGAGAACACCCGGAGCGCAGATCCGGGCTCCACCCCCCACGCCCGCCGCTCGCTCGGGGTGATGTGCAATTTCGCCTGCCGGTGCACAGTCCCGTCGGGGAGGTACAAGGAGGCGACGTTCAAGATGCGGTCCTTGACCAGGATCGGGTGGGTTCCTCCGAGCAAGCAGGTCTGCAAATCCCGGGCGAGGCCCGAAAACAGCTGGTCCACCTGCTCGGTGTAGCCGGTCAGCCGCCGGATCGCCTCCACCGGCGTCTTCACCTGGATGTAGCTCATCAGCTGCGCGGTGAGCAGCTCGGGGAACAGAACGAAGTCCGACCGGTAGCTGGCCGCGACCTCGGCGAAGTAGCCCACCTGCCTCGCGAAGTGCTCGAAGCTCTCGACCGCGCGCATCTTGTATTGCACGCAGGAGACGCGAACGCTCCGGTTGCGGCTCGCTTTGGCCTGGTAGTCCGGGTTCAGCCACTCGAGGAACGTCCCGTAGTCCTTCGACTGCGGGTCGCGAACGTAGTGGGGCATGACCTTCCTGAGCGCGAAGCCGAGCCAAAGATGAAGGCCGAGGACCGGGTCCTCGAGGTCGCCGTCCTCGACCCGCCGAGAGTACTCCTCGGCGCTCATCCCGTCGGCGACCTGGTGGTAGCCGGGGATTCGGCCGCCGAGCACCACCCGACGCAGGTTCAGCCGCCGGCACAACGCAAAACGGGCCTCGTACAGCTTTCGGGCGAGGCCCCGGCCCCGGTGGTCGGTGCAGACGGTCATGTCCACGCCGTACAGGGTGTCCCCGAACGGGTCGTGGCTCGAGAGCATGCCGTCGTCGGTGATGCCGACCCAGGTGTGATCCCGGTAGGGGTCCCGGCCGAGCGAGACGACGATGGAGGTCGCCGCGGCCACGACCTCGTCGCCGTCGGTGGCCACCCACTGGCCGTCGGCGAAGATCCGGAGGTGCGACTCGACGTGCCGGCGCCGCCAAACCACGTCGCCTTCCGCCGGGTCCGGGTAGGACTGCTGGTTGAGCCGGACGATGGCGTCCACGTCATCCAGGGTCGCCGGGCGCAGTTCGTAGGGCATGGCGCGGCACAATACCAAAAAGCGGCGTGGTCCGCGTGCTCTCCCCGCAAGGCCCGCGTCCGCTCATCCAGAGATCGTCCAAACTCTCGTCCAAAATGGGCGCTGAGCGAAGATCGCACCGAGGGAGGACCCCGCGAGCCTCCGGCTCGCCGCCCCCTGCCTCCGGTTGAGACGGTGCGCCAAATCGTGCCCAGCTTCGCTCATGGCTTGGCCCATCCAGACGAATCGGTGAGGCGGCGGTCCGAGCCGGGCCGCACGGACCCCGGCCGCCGGCCAGGAGCGGCCCCCTCAGGACGAGGCGTCCCCGGGGTTTTCTGAAGGCCCGGCATCCCCCCCTCGACCAGGACCGTCGAGGCGCGGTGGGCCGGCCGGAAGCACAGGGAAGGCTTCCGGCCGCGGCAGTGAGCACAGCGTGCGATGGATGGGGACCTCGCCGCCGGGATGCGTGGGCCGAAAACCCTCCTCGACCCCTCGAGGTCACCACCCCGACTTCGAAATGCGCCTTCGCCCACGTCGGCCGAGTCGGCGACCCGGCTCCTCCATGGTCGTGGCTCTAGAGGCGCCTCACCCAGTCTACGATCCGGGTGCCGATCGTCTCGGTGCGGGCGGGGGAGAGGATATCGCCGGCGAGCACGTGGGCATCCCCAGCCGACGGTATCCCCTCGGACGCCGCGCCCACATCGATGATCTCGTTGCTCGGGTGCGGCCACCGGGCGAACGAGGCCCGGGTCGCCTCCGGTGAGACGACCGGGTCCTGTGCATGCAAGAAGACCTGCACCGGCGCCGTGATGCCGGGCACCGGCAGGGCGCGGGCGGCGGCGACGGTCGCCATCATCGGAAGCAGCGCTCGGACGGGATAGCGCGTGGTCCAATATCGGCCCTGTTCCTCGTTCTGCGGAGTCCACGACCGCTCCTTGCCGATGAGCAGAGGGACGAAGACCTCGGCCCATGGCCACAAGACGACATACGCCATGGAATCTTTGGGCCCGAAGTTTGGGGATAGAAAGACGTAGGCGTCCGCCGCCGGTGGGTGGTGGGCCGCCGCGATCGCGGCGAGCGTCGCCCCGGTCGAGGACGCGAGCACGACCACCCGGTCCCCGAGGCGCTGGCCCACGAGCACCGCCTCCCGGACATCCCGCAGCCAGTCCTCCGCCGTGGCCTCGGCGAGCGCCTCGCCGCCTCGGCCGTGTCCGGTGAGGCGGGCCTCGAACCGGTTCGCGCCGAGCGCGCGGGCGACCTGCTCGGCGAGCGGGGCGGTCTCCTGCCTGGAGGCCGAGAAGCCGTGAATGGCCACCACCGCCCACCCCGTTCGCTTCCGCTCGGTGTCCTGCCCGTGCCACGCGATGAGCGGCTCGGTGCCCTCGACGCCGCCGGAATCGGACACGAGAGCCTCGAGCTCGTCGGGCTCCCGTGGCACCGGCCTCGGTTCGCCGCCCCGAAGGTCGAGCCGAACCCTAGGCCCGAACACGAACAGCGCGAGCAAGAACAAGCCGAGGGCGAGGGAGGCTCGGAGCATGGCTGGGGCCTACCACGGGCGAGGGAGCGCCGTAACCGCCCCTGTCCAAGGGGGGCGGCCGCCGATGTGCATCGACGCATCAAGGGTTGGCGCGGGCTCGAAGTCCGTCGAGCAGGGCGAGCCCGGCTACGACCGCGGTCTCGACCTTCAGTACGCCCGCGCAGAGCCGTGCCGGTCGAAAGCCCGCCTGCAAAACGAGGTCGAGCTCCCCGTCGAGCAGGCCCGCCTCCGGACCGACGAGCAGGGCGTAGGGCCCAGGATCCGGGGGCAGCCCGCCAATGGGCAGGATGGCCCGGGGGTGGGCTACGATCCGCCGCTCCTTCCGCTCCGAGGGGAGGCGATCCTCGACGAAGGGCCGAAACCGGGCCTCGAGCCGGACCCGGGGCAGGCGGGTCAAGCCGGCCTGCATCAAGCCGTCGAGCAGCAGCGGTCGATGGATCTCGGGGCGGAGCAGCTCGGTGTCGAGGTAGCTCCTCTGTACCCGCCACGTCCGAAGGAGCACGATCTCATCCACTCCGAGGGCGGCGAGCTGAGGCAAGAGCCGGCGCAGCACTTTGGGACGGGGCAGGGCGAGAAGCAGGCGCCCTGGCGGGGCAGGGGGCGAGGGCCGGTCGAGCTTCGCGAGCACCTCGACCCACCCTGGTCCCACCGCCGTGACTTCGGCGGTGCCGGTCGGGCCGTCGAGCTCGCCCGCGAACAGGCGGCGACCGGGCCGCACCTCGAGCACTTCGAGCAGGTGCTTCGCCCTGGGGCCTTCGATCCGGTGGACCTCTCCCGACTCGTCTTCGGGCAGCAAGAGGAGCAGGTTCACCGCCAAGCCTCGGCCAATCGGTCGCGAAGCCCCGACGCCCGGCCGGAGCGACGGTCGAGCCCGGCCGCGAGCCGGCGCGGATCCCCGGCGATCGTCACCGCCGACCGCGCTCTGGTCACCGCGGTGTACAGCAACTCCCTCGTGCACAGCGGGCTGTCCTCGTCCGGGAGCAGAAGGCTCACCGCTTCGTACTCGGAGCCTTGGGCCTTGTGCACGGTGATGGCGTGCGCGAGCGACAGATCCGGGGCGAGCGCGGCGAGGTCGATCGCCATCGGGGCGTTCTCGCCGGCGAAGACCGCCATCGGGCGCGCCGACCGGCCCTCGAGGGCGGTGATCACCACCCCGGTGTCGCCGTTGTAGAGCCGCCGGTTGTGGTCGTTTCGCAGCATCAGGATCGGCTCGCCGGGCAGAAAGCGCGCTTCTTCCCAGAACCCCTCCCGCTCGGCGTACAGGGCGTGCACGTGCTGGTTCACGGCCTCGGCGCCGTGCGGCGAGGGCCAGCGACGGGTCACGGTCAGGAGCTGGGTGCGGCCCAGTCCGGCCAGCAGCCGCGCGACATCGTTCCCGTCTTCGACCGAAAACTGCCCGTCTTCGAGGCGGAACATCCGCCTCCCGATCCTCCGCAGATCGGGGTCGCCGAGCGGCCCCTCGTCGAGGTGCCGGGCGAAGAACCGAGCCCGCTCCGTCTCGCTGCCGACCGGCTCGAAGCGGACCCGCGCCCCCCGAAGGACGGACCGCACCGTCGCCTCGCTCCCCTGGTTCACGGCCCTCGCCAGATCGAGCACCGCGCGGCCGTCCGGGTCGGCCTCGTCCATGCGGAAGCTGTGGGTGAGCCGCGCCACCGCCGAGGCGGGCAAGGTCTCCACCATGTCCCGAAGCACCGCCCCGGCGTCGACCGACGGGAGCTGATCGGCGTCCCCGAGCAGGACGAGCCTCGCGTCCGGCTCGAGCGCGTCGAGCAGACGGACAGCGAGCTCCAAATCGAGCATCGACGCCTCATCGACGAGCAGGGCCCGCATCGGGACCGGGTTTTCGCGGTTGTGGCTGAACCGGGCCTGCCCCGGTCTCGCGCCGAGCAGCCGGTGCAGCGTCTCCACCCGAGGGCACGACAGCCCTGGGGGCAGAAACCGCCGCACCGAGCCGCCGAGCCGGTGGGCGGCCTTCCCGGTCGGGGCAGCGAGCGCGACCTCGACCGGCGGGATGCCGAGCTGGGCGAGCGCGCTCACCACCGCGGCCGCCACCCTGGTCTTCCCCGTGCCCGGACCGCCGGTGATCACCGCGAGCGGGCCAGCGAGCGCGACCTCCACCGCCGCCTGCTGCTCGGCGGACAGACCGGCCGGATGCGCGCCTGGTTCGGCTCCTGCCTCCGGTCGCCCTTTGGGCCCCTGTCTAGGCCTCAGCTGGGCGTCGGTCGAGGCGGTGATCCGGGCGTCGGACGAGGCGGTGACCCGGTGGGCGACGGCGCCGGCGAGCCGGGCTTCGAGCCACCGGCTCCGTTCGAGCTGAAGCCCCTCGGAGAGCAGCAGAGGCGCCGGCCGCGCTGGGTCGGTGCTGACCGCGTCCCCGCCGAGGCTCGGAGCGCGGACCACGGCCATCGCCGCTTCGGCTGCGTCTACGTCCCCGAGCTCCGTGACCCGCGCCTCGAGCTCGTCCGGAGGCACGAGGGTGGCCCCCCGGTCGAGGGCCTCGAGCGCGACCGCCACCAAGACGGCGACCCCGCGCCTGTGGGCCAAAGGCGCCCACCGGGCCACCTCGAGCGCGAAGTGGGCCCCGTCGAGGCTCTTGTCGGCCGCCTCGGCCCGCGAGAGCCATCGCTCGATCCAAACCTCTTCGTCGGCTGGCGCGAGACCCTGTCTCTCTAGCCACCGGGAGCTTGCCGTCCCAAAAGGGAGGAGCGCGAAGCTTCGCTGGGTCGCCATGGCACGAGAGGGTACGGGCAAGAGCCGGCGATGGCGAAGGAGGCGTTTGCCTTTCTCGAGCGCTACATCTCAGCGAACCCAGCTTCGGCTCAGGGGCCGTGCCGGAAGTACTCGATGGTCCGCTCGATGCCGTCCCGCAAGGACACGGTGGGAGCCCAGCCGAGCTTATCGGCGGCGAGGCGAATGTCCGGACAACGCTGACGGGGGTCGTCCATCGGCAACGGCGCGTGCACCACCCGCGCCTGGGTCCCGGTGAGCTCCACGACGAGCTGCGCGAGCTCGGCGATCGTGAACTCGACGGGGTTTCCGACGTTGACCGGCCCGGTGAAACCCCGCTCGGTCTCCATCATGGCGACCAGCGCCGTTACCAAGTCATCGACGTAGCAAAACGAGCGGGTCTGGCTCCCGCCTCCGTAGAGGGTGAGGTCTTGCCCGGCGAGCGCCTGCACGATGAAGTTGCTCACCACGCGGCCGTCGTTTCTCGCCATGCGGGGGCCGTAGGTGTTGAAGATCCGAACGACCTTGATGTCGACCTGGTGCTGGCGGTGGTAGTCGAAGAACAGGGTCTCGGCGCATCGCTTGCCTTCGTCGTAGCAGCTGCGAAGCCCAATGGGATTGACCCGGCCCCAGTACGACTCGGGCTGGGGATGCTCCTCCGGGTCCCCGTACACCTCGGACGTCGAGGCCTGGAGGATCCGCGCCCGGGTCCGCTTGGCGAGGCCGAGCATGTTGATGGCGCCATGGACGCTCGTCTTCGTGGTCTGGACCGGATCGGACTGGTAATGCATCGGGGAGGCCGGACAGGCCAGGTTGTAGATCTCGTCGACTTCGACGTAGAGCGGGAACGTCACGTCGTGCCGCACCAGCTCGAAGTGGGGGTGACCCATGAGATGGCGGATGTTGTCGCGCCGACCGGTGAAATAGTTGTCTACGCACAGGACATCATGACCCTGCTCGATGAGTCGGTCGCACAGATGGGAGCCGAGAAAGCCGGCCCCCCCGGTGACCATGACGCGTCGTCTCACCGCTTGGCACCCCACTTTCCGCCGGCGCGTCATCGTTTCCAGGGGAGGTCTTCGATGTCAATCCGTCGAGGGCGATCGCGCCCTCCCGCTTCGCCGGACTTGGCTTTCGTTGGCGGCTGTGAAATGGCCAGTTCGATGGGACGGGACGCGTTCATCCTGTTGGTCGCCGCTTTCGGGGTCCGGGTCCTCGGCGTCAACTACGGCGCGACGACCATGGACGAGTACATCGGGCAAGCGGTCCGGATTCTTCAGGGGGAGTTCTTTCCCAAGGACTTGTTCTATCCGCAGGTGACGAGCTACCTCACCGCTCTGTCCATCGGCGTGATGTTCGCGGGCATGCGGCTGCTCGGTCTCGTCTACTCCGTGAGGGAGTTCCAGGAGCTCTACTTCGCCGACCCGGTCCCGTTCTATCTCGCCGGTCGCGTTGGCCACGCGTTCATCAGCGCGCTGGTCGCGCCGATCGCCTACCTCGCGGTTCGGAACATCGGGTTCGAGCGGAGGTCGGCGCTCTTTTTCGCCTCGGCCGCGGTGCTCTCTCCGGTGTCGGTCTGGTTCGCTCACTGGGCCAAGCCCCAAAACGGGGTCGCCGCCGGCATGGCCGTCGCGCTCCTCTTCGCGCTCCTCTACCTCGAGCAGCCGATTCGCCGCTGGGCGGTCGGGCTCGGTCTCGCCATCGGGGTGGGCGTCGCCTTCATGCACAGCGGGATCTTTCCCGGCGCCAGCATCGCCGCCGGAGTGCTCGGCGGCTCGATCGCGCTTCGCCCCGAGCGACTGCGCTCTACGGCTCAGGACGCAGGCCTCGCCGCGGCGGTCGCTTCGGCGACCTGGGTGCTGCTGTCGATCCCTCTGCTCGTAAACCTCGGCGAGTTCGTCGAGTACCAGGTCGTGCAATCCCAGCTGTCCTTGCGGGAGGGCGGCCTCTCGACCGTTGCCACCCACGCGCTCCCCACGATGGCCCAATGGGCGGTGGGTCTTGGTCCCATCGGGCTCGTCGCCATCGTCTTCGCTGTCGCCCTGAACCCGAAGACCTCGGTTCGGTGGCTCGGGGGCACGCTGGTCGCCGGATGGTTGGTGGTGGCGCTCATCGTGGGGCCCCGAACCGAGGCCCGCCTCTTCATGCCGTTCACCGTGACCTTGGGCCTCTTGGCGATGTTCTCCTTTCTCGACATCGCCCGGACGCGGGCCGGCCGGGCGCGGGGCGCGGCTCTCGTGGGAGCCGGCCTTCTCCTGTTCGGTCAAACCGTCGGGACCACTGAGGTGGTGCGGCAGGCCCTCTCCTCGCCCGGAGGAGTGCTTCTCACCCACGAGATTCTTTCGGCCATCGACCCGGAAACGAGCCGGATCCTCGTCCCCGACCTGGGGTCGGTGCGGCTCCGTCAAAACCGCGCCGCGCGGGAGGAGGTCCATGAGCGCCACGTTCGCCTCGGGGCGAAGTACGGGGTCGAGGTCCCGCTACGAAACCCGGAGCGACTCCGCTTCTTGAATTCCCAGAAGGGATACCACATTCGAGAGTACCCCTGGATTCTTGGCGGTCTGGAGTTCACGCCTCCGGACGAAGTGAACGTGGTGAAGGTCTACAACTGGCCCGTTCAGCTCGAGGAGTGGAAGCTCGAACACTGGCTCGATCGCGGCTACGACACCTTCGTCGTCTGGCACAAGGATAGTTACCTCGATCGCACCCAGGTCCCGGAATTCATGGTGGAGTTCTTCTCCTCGATCGTGCAGCGCTGCGAAGCGGTGGCCGAGATTCGCCGCGAGCGCGATCTCTTTCACGACAAGGACAACACGATCTACCAGAACTGCACGAGGCTTCTCGCCGACGAGGGGGGTTGAGGAGTCAGAGACGATCGCACGGGGTGTGAAGAGGCTGGCCCAGGTAGACGCCGAGGCGTCCATAGATGAGATCGAGGTTTTCGGCGGGGTCAACCCGGGTCAACTTCTGGACCGTTCGCCCCGCTTGCCACTCGGCGTCGTTTCGCCCGAGGAAGAGCTTCAGGCGGCCGCGGACGCTCGAAAAGATCTGGCCCTCGGTGTCGGTCACGATGTCGCGCATCTTCTGAAGACGGACCCGTCCCGGCGGCCCGACGTACAGCCGGAAATCTTTCTCCGTCGCCTCCGTGGCCCCGCGGTCCACATAGAAGTAGACCCCCTTTTTGTCGCGAGCGAGGGCGTGGGCCACCCTGGGGTCGGGCCGGGGGACGATGCGGACCGACTCGAGCAGCGCCCGTTTGTCGTCCCCGGCGAGCTCCTCGAGCTGGATCTCCCTGGGTCCGCACCGAAGCTGGCAGCGGCTCTTCTCGTCCACGCCTATGTATGAGTAGTAACGGAGGTCGTAGCCTCGGAAGGCGGAGTTGTGGGATGGGTTTGGGTACCGAGGCTCGAAGAACCAACCCTGCGACAGGCCCCAGCTCGCCGGCGTGAGCACCAGCTCGTCCCCGGACCCAAACGCGACCCCGGCCGATTCTTTGTCCTCCGCCGGCCGGACCACGATCCGGCTGCTTCCCCCGGGCTCGGCGCAGACCACGGTCTCGGCGTCGAGCCGCACCTGCCGAACGGTGCGGCCCTCCAGCAGGCTCAGCTGGTCGAACGCCTCCCTCGCCCTTTGATCCTGGTTGGCCGTCTCGAAGTGCACCGTGTAGCGGAGCGTGTCCCCTTCGACCTCGAGGCCGAGCGCGTCGCCGAACCGGCACTCGACCGAGGAGATCGCGGTCTTCATCGCCTCCTTGAGCTCGGGCACCGCGCAGGCCCGGGCGATCGCGCTGCGGGGCGAATCGCAGAAGCTCGCGATCGACCACCGAGCGAGGTCCGACTCCGCGAGCCCTTCGAAGTCGATCTTCGTCTTCGGAACGAACCCGCACGGCTCTTCGAGGCGGGCCATCGCCTCGGTGAGGCCTTCGTCGGCGGCGCGGCGGGCCCCGTCCGCGTCGAAGCGGGAGAGCGCCGAGAGCCGCCCCTTTGCCCGCTGGCGAAGATGCTCGTCGATCAGCGTCGATGGGTCGAGCCCGGCCGACGCGGCCTCGTCCACCTCGAGCCGGACGGGGCCGCCGAGCGTCAGGGTCCACGCTCGGTCCTTTCGCACGAGCAGCCTTGCTCCGCGGCCGTTCAGCTCGGTCTCGAACGTCCGCTCCGCCGGGCTGCCGCCGAGCTCGGTCAACAGCACGGCGCCGTCGAGGGCCTCTCGGACCCGGGCGAGCTCGACCAGGGCGGCGTCATCGGTCTGGACCAAGCGGACGCGGATCCCGTCCGGACCGGTGAGGACCTTCCGGTCGACCACCGCCTCCGAGGAGAACGGAGGTGGTCGCCCGTCGGGGGTGCTGCCGGCGCAGGCGCCGAGGAGGGTGAGCGTCCAGAAGGACAGTCCGAGGCATCGCACGGAGCGGCACCGTAGCAGGAGGGCGCCGGATGCGCGTCGGCCCCTCGGTGGGTCAGCCGGTCGCGAGCGCCCGTTTCGTGGTAGCACCGGGCCGGTGGAAGCGGACCTCCCCAGTCTGGTCCCGGGCGTCACCCTCCACGGCACCTACGTCCTCGAGCGGCTGCTCGGGCGGGGCGGCATGGGAGCGGTGTGGCGGGCCAAGCACGCCCGCTTGCCCCGGCCGGTGGCCATAAAGGTGCTCCATGAGCAGGCCTACGAGAGCGAAGAGCTGCTCTTGCGGTTTCGGCGAGAGGCGGAGATCACGAGCCAGCTCGGCCACCCGCACATCGTGGAGGTGTTCGACTTCAACGTGCTCGACGACGGCCGCGCGTACCTGGTGATGGAGCTGCTCGAGGGCCAGAACCTGCGCGAACGGCTCCGTCGGGGGCCGCCGCTCGAGTTCTCGGAGGCGATGCGGATCCTCGAGCAGATGTCGAGCGCGCTCGCCCACGCCCACCGGGCGGGCGTCGTCCACCGCGACTTGAAGCCCGAGAACCTGTTCCTCCTCACCCCGGCCCACGAAGGGGCCGCCCCCCACGTCAAGGTCCTGGATTTTGGGATCTCGAAGATCCAGACCGCCCAGACCGTGCTCACCCAGGGGGCGAGCTTGATGGGCACCCCGAGGTACATGTCTCCGGAGCAGGCCCAGGGCGACACGGCCGCGGTGGACGGTCGCGCCGACCAGTTCGCGGTGGGGGCGATAGCGTACGAGTTCTTCGCCGGTCGGCCGGCGTTCCCCGGCGATACCGTCACGCAGGTGCTGTGGAGGGTGATGCAGGAGGAGCCGGCCCCGCTGGCGCGCCTGGTCCCGGATCTGCCGGCGGCGGTGGCGGAGGCGGTGCACCGGGCCCTGTCGAAGGACCGCGCGCGGCGGTTCTGCGACATGGACGACTTTCGCCTGGCGCTCGGTGGACTCGAGACCCGGGGCCCGAGGCTTCGACCGGCGCCGGGACCCGACCAATTCACCGACCCGGACGCGATGGAGGACACCTTTCGGCGCCCCGCCCCCCTGTCCGAACCGCCCGACGCAAAACCCGCCACCGCCCGGTCGAAGGGGTGGTTCGGGCTGGCGGCCGGCGCCGTCGTCGTGGCCGGGGCGGTCGCCGGCGCCGTGTACGGTATCGGCGCTGGTCGAACCCCAGCGACCAGCACCAGACCGAAAGGGACGTCACCGGCGGGGGTCTTGGCTGGTCCTGCCCCGAGGGCCGAGACCAGGACCGCGACCGGGGCAAACCTCGGAGACGCCGGGACGACCTCCGAGGCGGCGGACCGGGTCGACGCCGGGACCTCTCCCGTTTCGGCGCTGGGCCCGGCCGACGCCGGCACCGTCTCGGCGGACGCCGGGGGCACGGTGCTGCCGATCCATCCGCGCCGCCCGGTCCGGCCTCGCCCCCTGCCGCCCAAGCTGGCCGCCGCCGAGAGGGCCATCGAGCGCGACCCGGACGAGGCGATCCGCCTCGCCCGCCAGAGCCTCGCCGAAGACGATGACCGCCGGGCCTTCGTGATCCTCGCCGTGGCCCACTGCCAGAAGCGGGACCTCGCTGGGGCCAAAGCGGTGCAGCGGGGACTGGATTCTGCCGGGCGGCGGGAGGTCGCCCGGCGGTGCCGCCGGATCGGCATGCAGCTGTGATCGGGCCGGCGAGGAAAGACCCGATTGCATGGGCTTGGCTTGGGCCCCGAATCTCCTGCGCATGACCGAACTTCGTTCGTACCGGACCCCGTTCGCGGCGCTCCGGGATCCCCCTCGAGTGCCTCGTGCCCGCCGCGGCCGGCTCGAGGCCCTCGTCCACGTCTTGAAGGCCGGTGGCATCATCACCGCGGCCTGCACCGTGTCGGCTGGCTCCTGCGGTCTGGTCGCTGGGGGGTGGCAAGGGGTGGTGGTGGCCGCCGGCCTCTTCTCCGCCATGGGTTTGCTCGGGATGGCGATCGCCGCCGGGGTCGCCGTGCTCGTGGACAGCACCCGCGCCGTGCAAGCCACCTTGACCGGACCGGTCGTGCGCTCGGAGGTGCTGGAGCGCGGGGCCGGGCAGCTCTCGGTGTCCGGATTGGACGGAGCCCTGGCCGAGCTGCCTCGGGACAAAGGGTCCGATTTCTGACTGCGCCGTTCTCGTCGCCGAACCGGGCGGTGTACCGTACCGCCATGGAGGCGGGCTGATGGGGGACCCGAACGTCGCAACCTCGTCTTCGGGCGACGCGGCCGGCTACATGCGGGCCCTGTTGTCCGACGTCAAAGCGCTCGAGCGCATGGTCCTGGACGGTCGAATCGAGTCGGGGGTCGCCCGGATCGGGGCGGAGCAAGAGTTCTTCCTCGTAGACGCCGACTTTCGGCCCGCCCCGGTGGCGCTCGAAGTGCTCGAGGCGGTGGGCGACCCGAGGCTCACCACCGAGCTCGCTCGGTTCAATCTCGAGGCGAACCTGTCTCCCCAGGGGTTCGGCGGGAGCTGCCTGAAGGCGATGCGGGGCGAGCTCGAGTCGCTGCTCGCGTGCGCCCGAGGGGCCGCCCGAGCCCGAGGCGCCGGCCTGCTCCTGACCGGGATCCTCCCCACGCTTCGGCCCTCGGACCTCGGCCTCGACAACATGACCCCGGAGGACCGCTACCGGGAGCTGGATCGGGCCCTTCGGGCGGAGCGGGGCGGAGACGTCGAGGTCCGAATCCGCGGGCTCGACACCCTCGAGGTCACCCACGACAACGTGATGCTCGAGTCGTGCAACACCTCTTTGCAGCTTCACCTGCAGGTGGACCCCGACGCGGCCTGCGCCGCCTACAACCTCTCTCAAGCCGTCACGGCTCCGCTGCTCGCCGCCGCGGCGAACTCGCCGACCCTATTTGGTCGCCGGCTGTGGAGCGAGACCAGGGTGGCGCTGTTCGAGTGCTCGGTGGACCTGCGGACGAGGGCTGGACGGCAGAAGGGGGAGCCGCCTCGGGTGTTCTTCGGCAGCCGGTGGCTCGAAGGCAGCCCGGTGGAGCAGTTCCGCGAGAACGTCTCCCGGTTTCGGCCGATCGTGCGCTGCCGGCAGGCGGACGAGGCCCCGATGGCGGTCCTCGATCGGGGAGAGGTGCCACGGCTGTCGGCGCTCTCGATGCACGCCGGAACGGTGTACCGCTGGAACCGCTTGTGCTTCGGCCGGGCCGGCGGCGTCGCGCACCTGCGGATCGAGAACCGCGCGCTGCCCTCGGGCCCGAGCGTGGTCGATGAAATGGCCAACGCCGCGTTCTTCTTCGGCGTGATGACCGGGCTCGCCCCGCTCGGTTCGGAGCTGCCCAGCCGGATGCCGTTCGATGACGCGAAAGAGAACTTCTTTCGGGCCGCTCGCCACGGACTCGAAGCCCAGCTCCGGTGGCTGGACGGCACCTCGTACCCGGCGGACCGCCTGATCCTCGACGTCCTGCTCCCGGCGGCGGAGCGGGGCCTGAGCGAGCGGGGCGTGGACGCCGACGACATCGGCCACTACCTGGGGACCATCGAGGCCAGGGTGAAGAGCGGCCGCACCGGCGCCCGATGGGCGCTCGACTCGCTGGGGGCGCTCGGCTCGGTCGCACCGGAGCAGCGGATGCGGACCCTGACCGCGGCGATGGTCGAAAACGAGGGCAGCGGGGCCCCCGTATCGAGCTGGCCGCTGGCCTCGCCGCTTCGGCAGCGGGAGCCGTGGCGCCGCAGCCGCGGGTCGGTGGGCCAGCTGATGAGCACCGACCTGTATTCCGTGCGGGCCGACGACGTGGTCGAGCTGGCCGCGAACCTCATGGATTGGCACGAGGTCCGCCACGTCCCCGTCGAGGACGCGGACGGCCAGCTCGTCGGGATCGTGAGCCACAGGGCCTTTCTCCGCGCATTCGCGAGGGAAGGCGGCGCCTCCGGCCGAGAGGTCGGCGAGGTCATGGAGAAGGACCCGGTGACGGTGGAGCCCACCACGGATACGCTCGTGGCCATGCAGCTGATGCGAGACCGCCGGCTGAGCGCGCTGCCGGTGGTCGAGGCGGGTCGGCTCGTGGGCATCCTGACCGAGCGGGACCTCGTCCACCTGGCCACCGAGCTCCTCGAGCGCGCCGGTTCGCAGGCGTCGCAGCACCAAAGCGGCGGATTGAGCCAGCTGCGGCGCAAGTCCGGCTCTCCTGGGCTCGCTGAGCTGGCGAGCGAGGGGCAAAACCAGGCATGATCGGGACCAGATGTGGGGCGTGAAGGCCGAGCGGTGCATCGGCACGGTGGAGGGCGACCGGCCCGGTCCGACCGTCGTGGTCACCGGGGGCCTGCACGGAAATGAGCCGGCGGGGGTGGTCGCGATCCGCTCGGCGATGGAGCAGCTGCAGAGGCGGCCGCTGCGAGGGACGGTGCACGGGATCGCGTGCAATCTCGGGGCGCTCGCCGCAAACCAGCGGTTCCTCGAGCGGGACCTGAACCGGAGCTGGACCACCGAGGCGCTCGACCCGCTGCGCCGGACCTCGGCCGCAAACCTCCGGGACGAGGACGCCGAGCAGCGGGACCTGCTCGAGATCTTCGAGCGGATCATCGACTCGGCTTCGGGCCCGGTGGTGTTCCTCGACCTGCACACGTCTTCGGGGCCGGGGGCGCCGTTTGCCTGCATGGCGGACGTCCTGCGCAACCGGAGGGTGGCTTTCGCGCTGCCGATCCCGGTGGTGCTCGGGCTCGAGGAGGTCATCGAGGGGTCGATGCTCGGGTACCTCTGCGACCTCGGGCACGTGGGGGTTGCCGTCGAGGGGGGTCGAAACGACGATCCGGCCGCTCCCGACCGCCTCGAGACCGCGATCTGGTCCACCCTGATCGGCTCCGGCGCGGTGCTCGCCGAAGACGTGCCCGAGCTCGACGAGCGTCGGCGCCGCCTCGCGAGCGCCGCCGATGGATTTCCGTCCGTCGTCGAAATCCGCCACCGCCACGTGTGTCGCGAAGGCGATGGATTCGAGATGGTTCCCGGATTTCGAAGTTTTCAACCCGTGCGCAAGGGGGCGCTGATCGCGAGGGACAAGCGAGGCGAGATCCACGCCCCCACCGCCGGGCTCTTGTTGCTGCCCCGCTACCAGGGGAGCGGCGAGGACGGGTTCTTTCTCGCCCGGCCGGTCCGCCGGTTCTGGCTCGACCTCTCCGCGCAGCTGAGGAATTCGGGCGCGGATCGATGGCTTTCGCGGCTCCCTGGGGTCGTGCCCCACCCGGTGCAACCGGAAACCTACCTCGTCGATCCCCGAGTCGCCCGGATCAGGGTCGCCGAGGTGTTCCATCTGCTCGGGTACCGGCGGGTCCGCCCCGAGGGCCACTTGCTGTCGTTTTCTCGGCGGCGCCAGGACCACCCGGGCCTCGCAGCGCTCCCCTCGCCCCGAGGGATCTGATCACGGGCCGAGAAGGCGGCGCTTCTCCGCGAGCACGCGGGTCAAGACCCGCTCTTCTTCACGGGCCTCGGTTGGGAGGAGCGGTCTGGCCGCGCCGTCCGAGCGCAGGACGACCGACTCGAGCGGATGCTCCGGATGATTCTTCCCGGTGAAGTGCAAGGTCACTTTCACGTCGGGCCAGCGACCGGTCGCGATCTCGGCGCCGAGCCGCTCCACCGTGCGGTCGAAGGTGCCCCGGTCGTCGTCCGAGAAGCTCCATAGGTGCATGGGTCGCTTCGTGGGCTCTCCGTCTGGCGGGACGACCCGCTGCGCGGCCGGACCGAAGGGCTTCGCCTGCAGTCGGTCGAGAAAGCCGAGCATGACCTCCACCTTGGCGTCCGACGGCGACAGCGCCGACCCGCCGATCCGATCGGCGAGCCCAGGGAGGCTCACCGGATAGATGTTCTCGAGCGGCACGACGTTCTTGATGAGCCCGGCGTCGCGCATCCGCTCGAGCCCGGCCCGAAGGGTGTGCGGGAAGTGGCCGCGGGCGGTGATGATCGTCGAGGCCCGCGCGGTCTCCTCGTGGGCCATCGCTCGCTGAAACGCGGCAAACCAAGGGGCGGCGAAGACCTCGGGACCTCGCGCGAGCGCGCGGTCGAGGTCGCGGAGGAACACCCCCGGATCACCAAAGTCCCGAAAATTCCGGAACGTCCCATCCTTCTGCCCGCTCTGCGTCTCCCACCCCTCCCACGGGCCGGGTTGGCCGATCTGCTTGCGAATCACGGCGAACTCTTCGGTGCCGAGCTCGAGCTCCCGCCCGTCGTCGCGGTGAAACAGGACCACCTTGGTGTCCATGTGCAGCACGTTGTCGTCCCAATCGAAGTTGGTCCCGATCCCCTGGGAGACCGCCGCCAGTTCGCGGAGCTCGTTCACGGTGCCGGGGGGGAGGATCCCGTCGGTGGCTGCGGCCTCGAGCGCTGCGAAGGCCCGCCGAAGCAGCGGCACCCGCTCCGAGGGCGCCACCGAAGCAAACGGCGGACCCTCGCCCCAGCGGTTGTCCCGAGGCGCTCGGCCGGCCAGGTGGTCGCGCAGCGCGTCCAGCATGAGGTGGGCGCCGCCCACCCGCTCCGGGCTCTTTCGATCCTCCACCTCCGCGATCCGCGCCGCCACTTCGGTCGCCGCGGTCGGGGGCGGCGAAAGCCGAGGTTGATCTCGGGTCGGCGGCGGGAGCGGCTCCGGGTTTTTGCCCAGGGCCACGAGCTTTCGCGCCCGGTCCGCGCTCCCCGCGTCGACCTTCTCGGGGACGGGCCCCGGGTGTCTCCCCGCCTGCCGTTTCCCCACGGGCCGCTTCCCCGGGTCGTTTGGGGCGGTTTCTTGCACCGGCGGCTGGAGTCGAAGGGAGGTTCGGCGCACCGACATCTGAAAGAGTATCGACCGCAACGCCCCGATGGTGTGGGCCGGAGTGTGACAATTACGGGGAGGCCCGCAGAAGCCAGACGCCTTCCTGGCCAGTCGGGGACAGCCAGCGCCCCATCGACGCGAGCCCCGCTCGCTCGATGACCCGTTCGAAGCCGGCGGCGGTGAACCGGTTCGAGAAGAAGAGGTCGAGGACTTCGCCAGCAGAGAGCGCGAAAACCTGGTCGTGCAGCCGCACGCTCGAGGGCGTGAGCAGCTCGGCGAGCACCCGGACCCGCCACGCCGACCCGTCGCGGTCCCGAGGCTCGGCGAAGACACGCAGGTCCGGGCCCGAGATCCCGAGCTCGGCCAGGGCGCCGAGGAACCAGGCCCGGGCCTCGGGGTTGTCGTACTGGGGAAGGATGTCCGGCTCGGCCAGCGCGTAGGGCTCCGGGTGGAGGTTCGCGGAGACGAGGGCGAGGTCGGTCGGCGCCATCTGCTTCACCAGCCAGGCCAAGAATCGGTCGGCGTCGAGGTTCGGGACCATGCCGAACGCGGTGAACACGACCGGACCGAGCTCATCGAGGGCCGGTCCCACGAAGGCGTCGCGGGTGGGCTCGGCTTCGAGATCCACGACGAGGCCGCGAGCGCCGTCCGACGCGAGCATCGCCTCGAGCACCAGCGAGGGGCTGGTGTCGGTCAAGACCGGAAGCAGGGTGCGTCCCGCTGCCCGGGCGAGCGCGAGAAACCGCGCGTCCTTCTGGCCGCCTCCGCATCCGAGGCTGACGTGAACCGCGGGCCCAGTCCCAAGACGCGCGACCGCTTCGTCGAGCGCAAGGTCGTAGACGCTGCGGGTCGCGGCGTCCGTTCGCGACGGCGACCACGCCTGGTGGTAGGCCAGCCATCGTGCGGCCTGGGCCGGCGAGTCGTACAGGAACCGACCAGGGAGCTGGCGGCGCTCGAGCGCGGCGCGGAGCCGGTCGGCGACCGCGCGCGGGTACTGGCTAGGGTGAACGTCGAGCCGCATGGAAGTGACTGGGGCCAGGCCACCCCGGTCCCGGGGTGGAGACTCCCCCTCAGGTAGTTGCCAGAAGTGCCGGAAATCGCAAGAAAAAGTGTGCATCACCCCGCTGCGGGTTTGGCCCTCCACCCGTCGTCTCATTGGCGAGCGGCGCCGGATCGGAGAAAGGCATCTCGTGGGCTCGAGGGAGCGATGTCCCGAGGGGACCGAGTCGAGCTGGGCTCTCCCGGCCCGGGTCGTCGGTCACCGCCGCCGCCGGTGGGGCTTCAGCCTGCGCGCGCTTGCGGTCCTGGCCGGGGTCGTGGGCATCGAGCGGGCCGAGGCCCAGTCGCCAGGTCCGATGTCGCGCGGTCACGCCGAGCTGAACGGACTCGCCGACTGCAACAAATGCCACTCCGCCGGCTTTGGCGTCCCCGACGACAAGTGCTTGTCGTGCCACACCCACCAACCGCTGCGAAAGCGCATCGACGCCGGTCGCGGGTTTCACGCCTCTTCGGAGGTGAAGGGCCAGGCGTGCCGGACCTGCCACGCCGAGCACATCGAGGAGCCGCCTGGCTCGGGCAAGGGGCGGCGGACCCTGGTGGATTGGAAACCATTTGGCGGGCAGCGAAACTTCGACCACGGGCTGGCGGGCTGGCCGCTCGAAGGCAAACACCGGTACCAGAAGTGCGCGAAGTGCCACACCGAGTCGTACCCGAAGTCGAAGCTGCCGAGCTTTCTCGGCCAGCGCCAGGAGTGCACCACGTGCCACTTCGGCTCCGGTGAGACCATCGGCCCGGGCGGAGGCAACCCCCACCGGTTCACCGACGCCGCCCTCACCAACTGCCAGACCTGCCACGACTTCGCCGGCTGGCGGGTGGACAACCTCGGCGCGACCCAGTTCGACCACGACAAGACCCGCTATCCCATCAAGGGGTTTCATGTGGAGCGGCGGTGCACCGGCTGCCACGAGAACTTGGCGACGTTCGAGGTCGAAGCCGAGTTCCAGGACTGCAGGGGTTGTCACGAGGACAGCCACCGGTCGGTCATCAGCGAGAAGAAGGGGCGGGCCTGCAAGGATTGCCACGGCCAGAAGGTGCGGTTTCGAGAGACGAGGTTCGACCACGCCCAAGAAGTGGGGTGGCCGCTGAGGGGGCAGCACGGGAAGAACCGGTGCAAGGATTGCCACGAGGTGGGTTCCCCGCCGGTGGCTCCGGTCAACGCATGCGTGACGTGCCATGAAGACATTCACCAAGCGCGGTTCGAGCCCGAGCCGTGCGAAGGGTGCCACGTTGACCTCGGCTTCGAGCGGATGATCTACGACCATGGAAAGACCAAGTTCGAGCTGACCGGGAAGCACCAGGAGGCCCGGTGCGCGAGTTGCCACCGGTTCGGCATCGCGAAGAACTTCGAGAAGTTCGAGAGCACCGAGTGCGCCGACTGCCACCGGCACGAGGCCGCGCACTGCGGCCAGTTCGGACGCGAGGGGTGCGAGCGCTGCCACGTCCAAGGAGGCGATCGCACGTCGAAGTTCGACCACGCGGTGACCCGGCTTCCGCTCGAGCGAGGCCACGAGGCGGTCGATTGCAGCCGCTGCCACGCCCCGGCGAAGCTGGGCAACACCAAGGAGTGCCGGGACACCATCAAGTACACCGGGGTGGAGGCCCAATGTTTTGCCTGCCACACCGACGTGCACCAGGGGACCCTCGGGAAGGACTGCAGCAAATGCCACTCGAGCGGCGCGCCGTTTGGGATCTTGGCTTTCGACCACGACCGGGACAGCACCTTTCCTCTCAGTGGGTTTCACCAGCTGGTGGCGTGCGAGACCTGCCATCCGGGCCGAGACTTCAAGCTCGGACAGACCCGGTGCGTGAGCTGCCATGGGGAGGACGACGTGCACAAGGGCGCGCTCGCTGACGACTGCGCCCGCTGCCACGAGACCACCGGGGGCGCGGGAAAGTTCGACCACGACCTTCACACCCGGTTCGGTCTCGAGGGCACGCACGAGCGGATCGAGTGCGCCCGCTGCCACTTCCTGCTCGACGACGGATCGAGTCCCCGTGACAAGGCGCTCGCGTTTCTCGGCGAAGGCGCCACCGCCGAGCTCGCGGTCGGCTCGGCTTCGGTGTCGGTCGGCCTGTCCGAGATCCCGTTCGACGCCGCGCGCATGTTTCCCGCGCTCGCGGGGCCAGGGGCCCCCATCGACCTCGAGTTTCGGGCCATGGGCCGGCAGTGCGAGTCCTGCCACGCCGACCCCCACCGGGTTTCCGAAGCGCCGGTGGACTGCGAGAGCTGCCACGGCTCCGAGAAGTGGGAGAACCCGCCCCGAAACGACTACCACGAGCTCGCCGGCTTCCGGCTCGACGGCGCCCACACGTCCGTGAGCTGCAACCTCTGCCACGAGGGAACGGGGAGCCTCCGAGGCCGGGGCGAGCGCTGCGGCAGCTGCCACCTGCAGGACGACATCCATGTCGGCTCGCTCGGCCAGGACTGCGGCCGGTGCCACGAGCAGTCGTTCTGGCTCCCGACGAGCTTCACCCACAACGACGTCGGCTTCGTGCTCGAGGGCGTGCACCGAATGCTCGACTGCCGCAGCTGCCACCAGGGCGGGAACTATTTCGTCGGAAACCAATGCATGAACTGCCACCTGGGCGATTACCGCCGCTCGGAGTGGCATTCGGTTCTGGACCGGCAGCCCGGCGCCGACCTGCACTTCATCACCGGGGGCGCGGTGGAGGGCCAGTCCCTCGATTGCGGCCGCTGCCACAACCAGTTCACGTTCTTTGGCGCGTTCGCGGAGCCCCGATGAGACGAACCACGGTGGCCATCACGCTGCTTTCGATCGGGTTTGGCTGGCCGGTCGAGGGTCTCGGCAAGGGCCCGCGGCGAAAAGCCACCGACAGCCCTCCAGAGGTGTCGGTCGCCGCGGCTGCGGCCCTGTTCGAGGAAGAGCCCGAGCCCGCGCCGGTGCCCGATGGCCGAAAGGCGTCGGAACTCACCCCGGAGACGGTCTCTCGGTGGTCGAACCAAGGGGCGGTCGAGCCCATCGAGTCCCCGGTGACGCTACAGGCCCCGTTGCCCGACCGAAACCTCCCCCGGGCGCCGGGCATCGCCACCCCCGGGCAGCGGCTCCGCGGCGACGAGGAGCTCTTGTCGGCCCGGCTGTCCTTGTCCGGGTACCGGTTGTCCACGGTGGGGCAGGGGGTGCTGTTTCCCAACCAGCTCGATCCGGTCACCGGAGAGCTGGTCCAGAGGGAGGGAGGCCGTGAGATCGAGCTGCTCCGGGGCCGGGCCACGCTCGCGTACGAGCGCATCGCTGGGTCCCACTTCTCCACCCACCTCGACGTCGAGTACCGGCCCCGGCTGAACGGCGACGGCCGATTCGATGACCAGCGGCTGAACGCGCTGTATCTGGCCTGGGGTTTGACCGAGGTGCGGCGGCGGGGAGGCCCGAACCTCGGGTTTGCGGCCGGTCGGCTCGCCATCCGCGAGGCCGGTTTCGCCCAGGCCGACGGGGTCTCGGTCCGGTGGCGGCCGTTCGATGGCCTTCACATCGGCGCGTTCGGCGGGGTGACGGGCAACCCCTATGGGTACAACTGGGCCCTGCGCGCCCCCGAGACGTTCAGCGCCGATTGGATCACCGGAGGCTTCTTTGGGCGGTGGCGGGGTGGCCCGGTGCAGGCTTCGCTCGCGGGCGTGGTGACGGTGCGCAACGTGCCCGGCCCGAACCCGGACGAAGGCCCGCTCGATCGGGTCTACGCCCACGCCGATCTGGCTTGGCAGCCGGACCGCGATCTGTCCGTGTTCGCCACCGGCTTCGTCGATCTGTTGCCCGGGGGCACACTCATGCAGAACGCCGAGATTTCCGGGGCTTGGACCCCCGGTTTGTGGAACGTGCGACTTGGGGTGGGCCGATTCTCTACCCTCAGCTACGGGCTCACCAACGGCGTCACCTACATCGACGACCCGCTCCGCAACCGCATCGAGCTGAACGGCCCTCCGATCGCGGACCTCGACGGAAACCCGATCGTCCCGTTCGATGCGGTGCAGCTCACCGCGGTCTACAACCAGGTCCGAGCCTCCGCCGGGTATCGGATCACGCCGAAGATCGAGACCTTCGTTCGGGCCAACGCCCTCATCCGGGACGTCTCGCTCGCCCAAGAGCAGACCCAGCAGCGGCTGGGACTCGACGCGCCGGCGCCCACCGTCGAGTTCGCGCCGCTCAGGCTGCTGCCGTCGGTCGGGGCGAGGTTTCGCGATCCGGATCTCATCGACGTCGAGGCCCAGGCGGTCGGCGTCATCGACGAGCAGTCGCAGGCGGACGCGATCCTGCAGCTCGGGCTGGGGCGCTCGCTGTTCGGCCTGCACCTGCGCGGCGACGTGCGCTACCTATTCGGGGCCATTGGCGCGTTCGATGGCGGGCTGTCGCTCGCGTACCAGTTCCCTCGGGATTGGATGCCCGGGCAGCTGCAGCTCCGGGGCGCCTTTCGGTACTTTCGCGAAGATCTCATCCTGCTTCGGCCGGTCGACCTGGAGCAGCGAGGCGTGATCGACGAGGATCAGCTCGAGGCGCTGCCGTTTCAGGAGAGCTATCTCGGATTCGCCGGCGTCGAGTGGCGCATCTGAGCTTCTGCCTCCTCGCGGGCGGCTTCGGCCTCCGTCCACCGTTCGAGCGCCGCTTCGAGCGCGGCGGCCACCGCGGCGAACCGCGCGCTCGCTCGCTCGAGCACGTCGGGGTCGCCCAGGTTGTCTGGGTCTGCGAGCTCGGCCTCGAGCTGCGCTTTTTCGGCCTCGAGCCGCCCCACTTCGTCCTCCGCCGCCTTCGCCTCCACCTCGAGGGCCTTTTGGAGCCTCTTGGCGTCGGCGTCGGCTCGCTTCTTCTTCTCCCTGGCAGCGAGCCGGGCCGCCTTGTCCTCGGGCTCCGCGGCCTTGGCCGAGGGCTTCGGGTCGCGGGCGTGCTCGAGTCCGTGGGTGGCGAAGGTGGCCTCGAGGTCAGCCTGCCGCTCGGCGAGGCCGTCGAGGTAGTCCCCAAGCGTGCCCGGGTGGACGTGGACCCGGCCGCCGCTGACGTCGAACACCCGAGTGGACAGCCGGCGGGCAAAATCGAGGTCGTGGGAGACGAAGAGGAGGGTCCCATCGAACCCCTCGAGGCTCTCGGTGAGCACCTCGGCCGACTCGGTGTCGAGGTGGTTCGTGGGCTCGTCGAGCAAGAGCAAGTTGGCCGGTCGGGCGAGCATGCGGGCGAGCGCAACCCGGGCTTTCTCCCCTCCCGAGAGGACCCCCACCCGCTTGTCTACGTCGTCCTCCCCAAACAGAACCGCCCCGCACAAGGACCGCACCCTGGTCTCCGACGCCTCGGGCGCCGCCGCCCGAACCTCTTCGATGATGGTCCGGCCGAGCGCGAGCGCTTCTCCGTGGTGCTGCGCAAAGTAGCTGGTCGATACCCCTCGGCCGAACTCGATCGAGCCCGCCTCCGCAGACAGCTCCCCGGCGAGCAGCCGCAGGAGGGTGGTCTTCCCGGCGCCGTTCACCCCGACGATCGCGACTCGGTCGCCCCGGCGAACCTCGAGATCCACGCCGTCGAGGACCGGCGCTCCGGGCTCGTACCCGAAGCGCAGGGCGCGCACGTCGAGGACCCGCTCGCTGGCCCGGGCGACCGGCGCGAATCGCACGTGAAGGGCTCTTCGCAGCTGTGGCAGCTCCACCTGCTCGGCCTCGAGCCGCTCGAGCATCTTCACTCGGCTCTGGGCCTGCCGCGCTTTCGTCGCCTTGGCCCGAAAGCGGTCCACGAACGCCTCGAGCCGCTTCTTTCGCTCCGCCTCCTTCTCCGCTCGGGCAGCGAGGTGGGCGATGTCGAGCGTCCGCTGCTCGAGGTAGGCGTCGTAGTCGCCCCGAAAGCTCCGGATCCCCTCGAGCTCGAGGCTCGCGACCCGCCGGATGTGCCGGTTCAGAAACTCCCGGTCGTGGCACGTCAGCACCACCGCGTGCCGAACTTTGCCCAAGAACCCGGAGAGCCACTGCACGGAAGGCAGGTCGAGGTGGTTGGTGGGCTCGTCGAGCAAGAGGACATCCGGCTGCTGGTACAAGAGCGCGCCGAGCGCCGCTCGCACCCGCCAGCCCCCCGAGAACTGGGTCAGTTTGTGCCCGAACTGCTCCTCCGAGAAGCCCAGTCCGCGCAGGATGGCCTGCGCCCGGTGGGCACCGAAATCCTGTTCGAGCCGGGCGAGCTGCCCATGGAGCTCGGCCAGCTCGCCGGCGAGCGCGACCTGCTCCGCCTCGTCCGCGGCCTCGGCGAGCGCCTGCTCGACCTCGGACAGGCGAGCTTCGAGCGCTTCTTTGCCGGGCGCGGTGTCGAGCACGGCTTCGAGCAGCCCGGCATCGGCCGCGCTGCCGTGCTCCTGGGCGAGGTATCCCACCCGAATCCCTTTGGCCCTCGTCACCCGCCCGGCGTCGGGGTGGGCGTCGCCGGCCAGGATGCGAAGCAGCGTGCTCTTGCCCGCGCCATTGGGTCCGACCACCCCGAGGCGGTCGCCCGGCTCCACCGCGAGCCCATCGCCAGCGAAGATCTTCTTCGGGCCGTAGCTCAGGTGGAGGTCTTCCGCCGAGATGAGCGGCATCGCCTACCAGGGGAGCTCGTCGCCCGAGACGTGGACGAAGCGGCCGGAGCTGTCCGCCCCGAGCTCGTCGATCCGGTCGAGGAGGCCGCGGGCGGAGTCGGCGGGGCTGATCTTGCCGTTGTGCTGGGTCATGTCGGTCTTGACGTGGCCGGGGTGCAGCAGCTGGACGGCGACCCCTTCGCCCGCGAGATCGTGAGCGAGCGAAACCCCGGCCATGTTCACCGCTGCCTTCGACATCCGATACCCATACATACCACCCGACGTGTTGTCGGCGATGGACCCCATGCGACTGGTGATGATGGCGATCTTGCCGCCGGGGCGCACCAGGTTCCTGGACAGCGCGGCAACCACCCGGAGCGGGCCGAGCGCGTTCACCTCGAACTGGCGGCGAATCCCGTCGAAATCGAGGTTGTCGAGTCCATCGGCGAGCATCACGCCGGCGTTCAGCACGAGAACGTCGATTGCGGTATCTCCGATCGCGGATTGAAGCACGCCCTCTACGCGGTCGTCGGTGACGTCCACGTCCCGGACGATCCTGACTCCTTGGACCGCTTCGAGGGCTGGGCTCGGCGACCGGCAGCACGCGATCACCTCGTTGAGCCGGGCCGCATATTTTTTGGCCAGCTCGAGCCCGATGCCTCGGTTGGCCCCCGTGATCACGATGGTCGCCATGGCGGGAGCTTGCCGCCCGGCGACCAGGGTCGCAAGCAGCTTCGGGCTCAGCGACTCGCCGCGAGCAGGGTGTCGAGCATGTGCAAGGTCAGGCCCCAGATGGCCCGCCCTTCGTACCGGCAGCACGGGAGAGGAACCGGCTCCCCTTCGTAGATCTGCACGAGGGTCTCCCTCCGCTCGGGGGCCTCGAGGACCGGCAGCGGGATCCACAGGGCTTCGGCCACTTCTCCCGGGTCCGGGACGAGCGTCGGCCTGGGCCCAGCCAGCGAGAACACGAACGGGTGGATGACGAGCGGGATGCGCCGTCCGCGGGCCGACGCCGGGACCGGAGGCAGGGCACCCAGCCACCGCGCGTCGGCCTCGAGGTCGAGGCCCAGCTCCTCTTTCGTCTCCCGTACCGCGGCGCCAAGCGGCGACGAGTCGCCGAGATTCTGGCGGCCGCCGGGAAACGCCATGTGGCCCGACCAGGGGTCGGCGGGGTGCTCGGCCCGCCTTATGAACAGCAGCTCGGGCTCCGGGCCCGGCCTCAGCACCGCGGCGACCGCGGCGACGGCCACGCCTTCCGGCCGGACCGACGCGGTCTGGGCCAGCCGACGCTCGAGGCGCGCGAGGTCCACCGCCGCGGCGTACCACGGCTTTGCCCACCTGGCCCCAACAACCACGCAAATCGCGGCGGCCTGTCCGCTTTCGCACCGGTCTCGATGCACACCCGGGCACGGCGTGGCCCATTCGCGCATTTGCTCGTCCATACCGCTCGACCGCAACGCAGACCGTACGATACTTGTCAGCAAATGGGGCCCGAAGACGACATCCCTGAGCTGACCCCGAGAGAGCGTGAAATCCACTCATTGCTCGTTCTCGAGGGTCTCACCGACTCCGAAATGGCGGTTCGGCTCGGGATGAGCGAACGGGCGGTGAAGTTTCACGTACAGAACTTGCTCCGAAAGGCGCAAGCGCCGGACCGCTTCAAGATGGCGGTCGCGTTCTGGCGGGCGTGGTCGGGCTACGACGAGCAGGCCGACGTTGCGCCCAAACCGGTGCGTCGCCGGGGGGAAGTGGGCGATCCGCCGCCGCCGAAGAAGCGCGCCCCGAAGGCCAAGTCGGCCCCGCCGACCGGCCGTCCCAAGAAGCCAGCTTCGCCGCGGACCCCCCGGCCGACCCGGGAAAAGCGTTGATCATTCGGACAGTTCCAAACTTGGTAAATAGGCCAGGTGTCACGGGACGGTCGGGGGCGGATCGAGCTCGATGAGGAAGGCCCGCGGGGGGCCGGTCTTCCTGCCGTAGTGGTTGTCGCTGACCGCGAGCAGCGCGTTTTCGCCCACCCAGACCAGCCCCTCCAGGTTGGGCGGGGTGTCCTCGAGCTTTTGGGCGATGTCCACGACCAGCTCGGCTGCGAGCGACGCCGGCGCTCTGCCGACCGGGACGACGAACCGCACCAGCCGCATGACCCCGTAGTGGCGCTCGATGGCGTGCACCTCCACGCCGCTTGGGCCCGCTCGGCAGGCGAGGGCCGAGATCTTGCCTTTCTTCGACGTCAGCTTGACCTCGATGGGGACGACCACGCCGCTGTCCGGCCCGAACACGAGCACCGGGGCGAACCGCTCCCCCTCGCGCTCGACCACGGTCTCGCTGGCCGCGATGACGCGGTCCCCCGCTGCGCACAGCCCCTCGACCCCGCGGTTGTCGAGCGCCCTCACCCGAAACAGCCGGTAGGGAAACGCGAGCGTCCCCGTGACCACCACCTTCGCCGGCTCCACCCGGGCCCGGAGCAGAAGATCCTCGTCGCGCTCGCCTCGCCCCTCGGTACCGAGCAGGAGCTCGTTCGGTCCCAAAAACGCGAGCGCCTCGAGGTCGAGCCCGTGGGGCATCCCCTCGATGGGGAGGGCGGTGGGGGGCCCGATTCCGTCCGAACCCCTCCAATCGGCCGACACGAGCTGCCCCGTCCGCTCCGGAGCGAACCAGAGTCGTCCGTCGTGGCGGCGGTCCGCGCCCGAGATCCCGAGCAGCGAAGGGTTGTCGGACCAGGCCACCGCCTTCAGGCGGGCGTTCGGGGCGAGCGGCCGCTCGGCTTTGGGGGACGGCGCTTCAGGATTGGGTCGGGCGGTGCAGCCGGACAGGACGCACAAGAGCAAGACGCGCACGAGCAGAGGGTAGCCTCCGCGCCGCCGTTCGGCCATCCAACCGGAATGCAAGACGACTCTCCGGGCTTGCCACCGCCGGTCGTCGGGCCGGAAGTTCAGGCGGTGAACGACGGCGCCGAGCCCCTGCCTCTGCTCGGCCTCACCGCGGCTGCGCTGGCCGACCTGGCCAAGAGCCGGGTCGGGGCTGGCTCCGGGATCTGGCCCGAGGTCTACCGAAGCGCGATGCGGGATGGCCGATTCGAACCGGAGCGACACGGGGTCTCCGCCCGCGCCGCCGCCGCGTGGCGTCGGTGCTTCTCCCTCGACTTGCCGGTCGTCGTCCGGGACGCGACCGAGGCGAGCCGTCACCCGGTGGACGAAAGGGAGACGGTGAAGGTCGCGCTGCGCACCTCTGATGGCCTCGAGGTCGAGGCGGTGCGCATCCCGATGTCGCAAGGCCGATTCACGCTCTGCCTCTCCAGTCAGGTTGGATGCCGGCTCGGCTGCCGGTTCTGCGAGACCGGCCGGCTCGGACTGCTGCGCCACCTGCGGGCCGACGAGATCGTGGCCCAAGTCGTGGTCGCGAGGTCGGTGCTGGGCTGGCCGGTGGACAACCTGGTCTTCATGGGGATGGGCGAGCCGCTCGACAACGTCGACGCGCTCATCGGGGCGCTCCGGGTCCTGACCGACCGGCGGGGGCTCGCGTTTGGCCAAAGCCGCGTCACCGTGTGCACGGCCGGGGTCCCGAGCGGGCTCGACGCGCTCGGCAGCCTGGGCCTGCGCCGCCTCGGGCTGTCGTTCAGCCTGAACGCGGCCACCGACGAGAAGCGGGATCGCCTGATGCCGATCAATCGCCGCCACCCGCTCGCCGAGGTGCAGGCCGCGCTCGCTCGGTACCGGACCCGGCCTGGGTTCGTTCTCGCGCTCAACTACTGCCTGCTGCCCGGGTTCAACGACGACCCCGAAGACGCGGCGGCGGTGGCGGCGTTCGCGGCGCCCCTGTCCCGGTGCGTGGTGAACGTCATTCCCTACAACCCCGGCTCCCGGCCTTTGACCCGGGCGCCGTCCGCGGACGAGGTGAGCCGCTTCATCGAGCAGCTCGAGGCGCAGGGGCTCACCGTTCGGCGCCGGCGCACGAAGGGCCAGTCGGTGATGGCGGCCTGCGGCCAGCTCGGCAACCTCGAGCTGCGAAACCGGCGCCGGGCGCTGCCCGTGTGGGAGGGGCCCCAGTGACCGGGACCCGCGCCTTCGCGTGGTCCATCGCGCTCTTCGGCTGCGCGCCCGGGGGCGGACCGCTGCCGTGGGCCTCCGATTTTGGTACCGCCATCTTCGCCGTTCGTCCCGAGGACCGCACCCGCCCGACCTTCGTCGTCTTCGAGGGCTCAGAGGTGGAGGCCTCGGACGAGGTTTCGCTGCCTCGGGGCGGAGAGGCGGCGGTGGTGGGTTTCGAGGCCCGGCCGCAGGACCTCACCGTGCCGGTCGGCCGCTTCGACGCGGTGCCGTACGGGCCGGAAGACTGCGAAGAGCACAGGGCCCGCCGGTTCGAGCAGGGTCGGTACTTCGCCGTCACCGGCGCCGATGGCTGGCAGACCGTGACCGAAGCGGGGGCCGCGCTGCGCGGGCTGGGGCTCCCCCCGCTCGACCTCGCCGCATGCCTCCACCGGGGCGGCTGCCCCGACCCGGACCGCTGGACGTGCACCGACCGGTGTCCCGACCTGCCGGCGCCGGCGGCTCCCACTCTTCCCATGCCGCCGGTGCTCCCGGCCCGGTGCGATGGCTGTCCGCCCGGCGAGCCGGCGGAGGTCTCGGTCTGCCCCGTGGGGTCGAGGCTCGACCTCTCCGCTGGCCGGTGCCTCCCGCTTGGCGTCTGCCCATCTCCTCCGGTCGAGGGCAGCCTCGTCGTCGACCCGAACGCGCCGCCCGGAGGCGATGGCAGCGCGGAGCACCCCTACGCCACCATCGCAGAGGCGCTCCGGGGTCGTCCGCTTCGGCTCCTCCCTGGCCGCCACGCCGCGCCGAATCGGTCGTTTCGCGTCCCGCTTTCAGGCGTCTGCGGATCGGAGGTCACCATCGTCGGGGACCTCGTGCTCGTTGGGGAGGCCGCGCTCCTCGACGTGAGGGTCGAAGGGACCGTCGCCGTTCACGGTTCGGTCCGCCTCGAGAGGGTGGCGGTGACCGGGCCGATCGACGTCGTGGACGAACTTGTGGCCGAAGCGGTGGACGCCGGGCCGCTCATCGTCCGGACTGGGGCGCGGGCGACCGTCGCCGACGCGAGCTTTCGTGGCTTGCCGGCGGTGGTCGCCGCCGGCGCGGTGTCCGGACAGAGGGTGTGGGCGATCGGCGGCGGCCAGGCCCTCGAGGCGGTCGTCGACGTCGCCGCGCAGGGTCAATTCGACTTGCGGTGGGCCCAGATCGACGTTCCTGCTGGCCTGACCGGGCTCCGGACGGCGGGAACGGCCACGGTCGCCGACCTGCTCGTTCGAGGCCAAGATGTCCATACGGGGATCTTTGCCGCTGAAGCCGGGAGGGTTCGCGGCGAGCGAGTCCTGGTCACGGGGGTCACCCAGCAAGGGATCCTCGCCACGGGGGCAAAGATGGACTTGGAGGATGCGACGGTCGAGATCGCGCGCTCCCAAGCGTGGGTACGAGGGTTCGCGCTCGTGCACCGGACGACCGGCCGGCTCGAGCGGGTCCACGTCCGAGGGGTCGGGGATGGTCGTGGGGTCACGGTGGAAGACGACGCCGAAGCATCGGTCGCCGACCTCATCGTGGATGGTTTTGCCTTCGGGTTCTATGGCTCACACAGTCGGACCCATCTGGACCGGGCGAGGTTTCGTGACCTCTCGCAGGTCGGGCTCCGGTTCAATGGCTCCGGCGACCACGTCGTCCGGGACCTCACCGTCGAAAACCCCAGGGATCACGGCGTCGAGCTCGGGACCGATTTCAGCGACGACGCCAACGGCGACCTCGCCCGGATCCATGTTCATGGAGCCGGGAAGGCCGGAGTTCGCATTCAGCGACCCGGGTTTCGGGTGGAGGACCTCCGGGTGGAGGGCAGCGGGGCCGGGCTCGACATCAGCCCACTCATCCTTCAAGAGGTCACGACGTCCACCGTGGCCCGCGCCGAATTCGTCGGCTGCCGCACCGGCTTGATGCTCACCCTGGTCACCCCCGAGTACGCCCCGTTGTTTCACCTCCAGGGGCTGCAGGTGAGGGGCGGCGGTGTCGGGGTGACCCTGCCCCGATGCTGGCCCAACCAGGCCGGGTTGCTTCGCGCCAACCGGGTCGAAGGTGCGGCGACGAGCCTCGTCTTTGGCGGGCCGTGATACCGTCGCCCCATGAGGTTCTGGAACTCGCTCCTCCTCGCGGCGTCCCTGCTCGCTTGCAGCAACCCGAGCGCTGACCGACCGGAGGCAGCCAAGACGGTGATGCTCGAGGTCGAAGGCATGCACTGCGGGGGCTGCGCCGCGTCCATCGAAGCGTCCCTGCTCGACGTCCCGGGCGTGGTCTCGGCCGCGGTCGACGTCGCAACCCACCGGGCGACGGTGGGCGTCTCCGCCGCGGGTCCGGCCGACGGCGCCCTGGTGGCGGCGGTCGAGGCCGCTGGTTACCGGGCCCGACCCATGGTCGCCCCCTCCACGCCCGATTCCTGAGCGGCTGTTACGGTTTCGACCCGGTGAGGGCGAAACCACTTCGCCTCTTCCATGGTATGGAAGTTGCTCCTCTCAGGGACATGCGGAACCATCGACACATCCTGGTGGGAACGGATTTCTCGGCCCGGGCCGAGATGGCGCTCGAGGCCGCGGTCGAGATCGCGTCGGGCCGTCCGGAAGCGAGGATCACCTTGCTTCACGTCGTGGACACGACGCTGAGCGGAAGCCCGCTGCCCTACGATCTCAGCAGCAGCGAGAGGGAAACGAGGGAGCAAGAGGCGGTCGAGGCCGCGCTCTCCCGGCTCCGGGAGACGACGGAGAGCTACCCCGACGTCGCCATCGACGTAGCTGTACGTCGAGGGCACCCGGCCAAGGAGCTGGCCCAGGCGGCGGCTTCCTCAGGGGCTGATCTCATCGTCACCTCGACCCAGGGCTATGGCGCGATCAAGCGGGCGATCCTGGGCAGCATCACCACGAGCCTTCTCGGCTACGCCGGATGCCCGGTGCTCGTCGTCGGTGAGGACCGGGGAACGCCGGGACGGGCGGAGCAGGTGCTCGCCGCCGTCGATCTGTCGCCGGTGTCGTCATCGGTGCTCGAGCATGCGTTCGCCCTCGCTGGCTCCGGCGGCTTCGTCCGGGTGGTGTCGGTGTTCGACGAGCCGCTCGTCATCGCCGGAGACCATCCGTTTTCGCTGCAGGCCTACGCGCTTCCGGCGCGGGTCCGGCGGCTCGACGAGCAGCGGGACGCGGTCACGCGGCTCGCCGCCGCCATCGCGCCCGAAGGCGCCCGATTCGAAGTCGAGGTCGTGCCCGGCTCCCCGGCCCATCTCGAGGTGCTCGAGCAGGCGAGGCGGGCCGAGCCCGATGTCATCGTCGTCGGCGCGAGCGGTCACCGCACCTGGTCCAAAGCGCTGTTTGGCACCAACGGCGCCCGGATCATCTCCGGCTGCAAGGTCCCGGTGCTCGTGGTCCCGGACCAAGGGCAGCAACCGTCCGAGCAGGGCACCAAGCGGCGACGGGCCCGATCGCCAGGCACCCAACCGGGCGAGCAGGTCGTCTACGCCGTCTTCGAGCCCCAGGACGTGCGGACCGCGCTCGGCCGGCTCGACGACGCCACCATCGACCCCGACCACATCAGTGTGGTGATGAGCAAGGACACCCACCTCGAGTCGTTCAAGGACGAGGACCAGACCGACCAAGGGTTCCTGGCTGGCAGCGCGGTGGGCACGGCGGTGGGCGGCGTCCTCGGGGGGCTCGCCTCGCTCGCGGTGACGAGCGGCATCGGACTGGTGGTGATGGGTCCGGCGGTGGCGCTCGGCCTCATCGGCGGCCTCATCGGTACTCTCGTCGGCTACGGGGTCCCGGAGCATGACGCGGCTCGCCTCCAGGACTCGGTGGAGCGAGGCAAAGTGCTCATCGCCGTTCACGCGAAGGACGAAGCCGAGCACAACCGAGCGAAGACCGCGTTCGCCGACGCCGGAGCCCAGCCCCGTCGCTTGTGGGTGTAAGGGCTTCAGGGCCTTCTCGGGTCAGCCGGCCTCCGCCTCTTCGGCCTCGAACCGGTGCAGGAGCTGGTCGAGCAGGTCCTCGGCCGCCCTCGCGATGACCGTGCCTGGAGGAAAGATCGCCGCGGCCCCAGCCGCCCGCAGCTCTTCGAAATCTCCGGGAGGGATGACGCCACCCACCACCACCAAGATGTCTTCTCGGCCCTGCTCGGCGAGGGCCTGGCGCAGCGCCGGCACGAGGGTGAGATGGCCGGCCGCGAGCGAGCTCGCTCCGACGATGTGGACGTCGTTTTCGACCGCCTGGCGGGCGGTCTCGTCCGGCGTCTGAAACAAGGGGCCGATGTCCACGTCGAAGCCGAGGTCCGCGAACGCGGTCGCGATGACTTTCTGGCCCCGGTCGTGACCATCCTGCCCCATCTTGGCGACGAGGATTCGGGGGCGCCGCCCGTCGAGGGCCTCGAACCTCTGGATCTTCTCCATCACGCCGTCGAGCATCTTCGACTCCGTTCCCATCTCCTTGGCGTACACCCCCGCGATGGCCCGGATGACCGCTCGGTGCCGCCCCCAGACCTTCTCGAGGGCGTAGGAGATCTCGCCGACCGTGGCGCGGGCGCGGGCGGCGTCGATGGCGAGCGCCAAGAGGTTTCCCTCGCCCCGCTCCGCGGCCGTGGTGAGCGCCGAGAGCCGCTCGTTCACCGCGGCGCCGTCCCGCTCCCGGCGGAGCCGCTCGAGTCGCGCGATCTGGCCTGCGCGCACCTCCGCATTGTCCACCTTCAGCACCGGCACCTTCTCCTCGAAGTCGAGCCGATACTTGTTGATCCCCACCACGGTCTGGCGCCCGGAGTCGATGCGGGCCTGGGTTCGCGCCGCCGCCTCCTCGATTCGCATCTTCGGGATCCCGGCTTCGATCGCCTTGGCCATGCCGCCTTCCGCCTCCACCTCCTCGATGTGGGAGAGGGCGCGGGCGGCGAGGTCGTGGGTGAGTCGCTCGACGTAGTAGCTGCCGCCCCACGGATCGATCACCTGCGTGGTCCCCGACTCCTGCTGGAGGAAGAGCTGGGTGTTCCTCGCGATGCGGGCCGAGAAGTCGGTCGGCAAGGCGAGCGCCTCGTCGAAGGCGTTCGTGTGCAGGCTCTGGGTGTGGCCCTGGGTGGCGGCCATCGCCTCCACGCAGGTCCGGATCACGTTGTTGAACACGTCCTGGGCGGTCAGGCTCCACCCCGAGGTCTGGGAGTGGGTGCGGAGGGACAGAGATTTCGGGTTCTTCGGCGAGAACTCCTTCGTCAGGAGGCGAGCCCACAAGAGGCGCGCTGCCCGCATCTTGGCCACCTCCATGAAGAAGTTCATGCCGACCGCCCAAAAGAAGCTCAGGCGGGGGGCGAAGGCGTCGATCCCGAGCCCCGCCGCTTTCCCGGCCCGGGCGTACTCGAGCCCGTCGGCGAGCGTGTACGCCAGCTCGAGGTCGGCGGTCGCTCCGGCCTCCTGCATGTGGTACCCGGAGATGGAGATGCTGTTGTAGCGAGGCATCTCTTTGGAGGTATAGGCGAAGATGTCGGAGATGATCCGCATCGACGGCAGCGGCGGATAGATGTAGGTGTTCCGGACCATGAACTCCTTGAGGATGTCGTTCTGGATGGTCCCGGACAGCTGGGCCGGCTTGACCCCTTGCTCCTCGGCGGCGACGACATACAGGGCCAGCACCGGGAGCACCGCCCCGTTCATGGTCATCGACACCGTCATCTCGTCGAGGGGGATCCCTTGGAACAGGACCCGCATGTCTTCGATGGAGTCGATCGCCACCCCGGCCATGCCGACGTCTCCGAGCACCCGGGGGTGATCGGAGTCGTAGCCGCGGTGGGTAGCGAGGTCGAAGGCGACGGACAGGCCCTTCTGCCCGGCGGCGAGGTTTCGGCGGTAGAATGCGTTCGACTGCTCCGCCGTGGAGAAGCCGGCATACTGCCGGATGGTCCACGGCTGGTTGACGTACATCGTGGCGTACGGACCACGAAGGTACGGGGGCAGACCGGGCACCGTGGACAAGAAGTCGAGACCGTCGAGGTCGCGAGGGCCGTACACCGCAGAGACTTCGATGTCCTCCGGAGTGGTCCAGGTTGGCGCCGAGGGGGGGGCGCCATCTTCGCCGCCCGGAACTCTCCACGGCACGTCGGCGAGGTTCGGAAAAGAGGTCATCGCAAGTCTCCGGTGGGTAGGTCGTGGGCGTCGAGCAGGTCGAGCAGGGCAGCGCGGATGTCGATGCCGAGGGCGACGTGCCCCCTTACGCCAGCCGCCTCGAGCGCGGCCTCGAGCCCGCCCGGCCGGCCGGCGAGCACCACCCGGCGGGCCCCGCGCAGGGCCTCGGCGACCGCGACCGCCTGCGTCGCGTAGTCGGCGTCGGTGCCGCAGAGCACCGCGACCCTCGCCCCGCTGGCCGAGAACGCGGCCGCGATCTCGCTTGGCGACGCGTTCGGGGGCCCGGCCGCGACCCGGAATCCGGCGACCCCGACCAGGTTCTGGACGAAGGTCGCCCGGGCGCCGTGACCGGCGAGCGGCCCGATGTTCGCCAGAAAGATCGGGGGCGGCGCCGCTTCCCGCACCCGGGCCCGCAGCGGCTCGAACCGCTCGGACAGCCGCCGTGGCGACAGCCTCGGGATGGGGTTCGGGTCCGCCGAGGGGTGAAGGGCTGCTTGCAGGAGGCCGAGGGTAGCGCCGCCGAAAGCGGCGTCGATCGCGCCGCTCACTCGGTCGGGACCGAGGTCATCGGGCGACAGCGTAGGACGGCGGTGCCGGCTCGGAGCGAGCCGCCGGATCGCCTTCTCGATGGCGTCCGGGTCGCGCTCCGGGCGAAGCAGCGGGGACTCGCTCGGGTCCGGGAACTCGCTGACCCCGGTCAGAGGTCGCTTTCGGCGGTCGATGGCCGCGTCGCGGGCCTCGCGCGCGGCCGCGATCTTGTCGGCCACGAAGCCGGAGGCGAGCGCGGCGGCGAGCCCGCCTTGGGCTTCCACCTCCCGCAGCACCGACCACGCCGCCTCGGCGAGCCGCTCGGTGCGGTGCTCGACGTACCAGCTCCCGCCCGCCGGGTCGGCGACCCGCGAGAGGTGGCTCTCTTCCTGCAGGATGACTTGCGTGTTGCGGGCGAGGCGGCGGCCGAGCTCATCGGGGACGCCGCAGGCGGCGTCGAACGGCTCGAGCACCATCGCGTGGGCTCCCCCCACGCCGGCGGCGAAGGTGGCGGCGGTGCCGCGCAGCAGGTTCACCCACGGGTCGTCCCGGCTGAGCGCGCGGCGGCCGAGGCGAGCGACCAGCGTCGGTCGGGCCGCCCGCGGGGACAGGCCGACCGCCTCCGCGAGCCGGGACCAGGCCAAACGGGCGGCTCGAACCTTGGCCGCCCCGGCGAACACGTCGGACCCGACCCGCAGGTCGAGCTCGATTTGGCCTGCGCCCTGCTCGAGTGGATGGCCACCCCGCGCGAAAGCCCTCAGGTGCTCGGCGGCCTCCGCGAGCACCAGCCCCAGCCCGAGGCTGTCGTTCGCGCCGGCCTCGTGAAAGGGGCCCTCGTCGGCCCGGGCGACGCGAACGCGGGGCGCCATTCTCCCGCACCATCGGGCGAGCGCGGCGACGTCGTCGAGCGCGCGCGCGGGGCCGCCGGGGAGGATCCCCTCGGCCGCCCATGCGGACAGCGGCGCCGCGCCGAGGCTGCCCTCGATCGCGGCGAGGTCTCGACCCCGTCGCTTCCACAGCGCCAGCAGCAGGCTCGCTTGCGCGAGCGGGGCCACCCCTCCGTCGAGGATCACCGGCGCGAGGTCGTCGAGCACCCCGGCGAGCACCAAATCGAGGTCGTCCACCGACGCGATCGGAAGCCCTCCTCGCCCGGCCAGATCCTGGGCCTCCAACTGGTCGGGGTCGAGGCCCCGTCGTCCGGCGAGGTCGAGCACGAGCAGCAGCTCGGTGACCCCCCGCTCGAGGTCCCGCAGCACGGCCGTGTTCGCCCGGTCGAGGTCCGGGTCGGCAAACGGCTGGCGCACCGCCCAGGCTCCGCCTACGCGGTCGCCGCGGCGGTAGGGAGGGGCCCCGGGCGGCGCGTGGCAAAACGGCTGCGGGAGCCGCATGTAGAGGGGCTCGAGAGAGAAGCCGTCCTCGGTGGGGGTCTTCAACTTCTCGAGCGGAGCGCCCTTCAGCGCAGCGCGGGCAGCTTCGGCCCAGGTCGCCTCTGTTTCCTGGGAAAAGCCCTCGGCCAACCGGATCGTCATCGCCTTCTCTCTGTACTCGACCCCGGGCCAGCTGACGAGCCCAGGGCCGCCAGAGCGAGGCCTCTTGCCCCGAAACCGGGCCCAGCCGACGCATCGCCCGCGTTGCTGTCCTGGCCCGCCGCTGGTAGCCCGACGGGCATGGCGGTTCGAGTGCTCTTCGAGCACGGGACGCTCGTGGTGACGGCCCTGCCTGAGGAGGCGGCTTCCTTGGAGGGGCTGCTGACCGAAGACCGGCGCACCGGGCGGTACCGGGCCCCCGCCTTTCATTACCGTCGAATCATCGAATCGCTGCGCCGGCTTGGCGTTCCGTACGAGGACCAGGCCCGCCGGTACCAGCCGATCCCGCTCGCGATGCGCGATGGGTTTTCGCCGTATCCGCACCAGGCCGAGGCCCTCGAGCGGTGGGAAGCTGCCGGCTGCACGGGGGTGGTGGAGATGCCCACCGGGTCGGGCAAGACCCTTCTGGGCGCGCTGGCCATCGCCCGCGCCGGTCGCCCGGCCCTGGTGGTGGTGCCCACCATCGAGCTGCTCGGTCAGTGGCAGCGGACCCTGGAGGCGGAGCTGGGGATCGAGATCGGCGTGATCGGCGGCGGCCTCAAGGAGAGAAGGGACGTCACCGTCATCACCTACGACTCGGCCGCGATCATGGCCGAACACCTCGGGGCCCGGTTCGGGATGCTCGTGTTCGACGAGGTCCACCATCTCCCCTCGGACGCCTACCGGTTCGCGGCCGAAGCCTCGATCGCCCCGTTTCGGCTCGGCCTCACCGCGACGCTCGCCCGGCCGGACGGAAAGGAGCGGCTCGTGTACGAGCGCGTCGGTCCGCTCGTGCACCAGGTCGGGGTGGAGTCGCTCGAGGGGCGCTGGCTGGCCCCGTATTCGGTCGTCCCGGTGCGGGTGGAGCTCGACCCGGAGGAGTCCGAAGTCCACGACCGCTGCCGGGCCGAGTACCTGGCTTTCCTTCGCCAGCAGGGGATCGATTTTCGCCGCCCGGACGCGTTTTCGACCTTCGTTGCCCGGGCCCACCAGAGCGAGGCGGGGAGGTCGGCGTGGCGGGCCTACCGAAGCCAGCGCCGAATCGCCCTCTCGTCGCGGGCCAAGATGTCGGCCCTGTGGTCGCTGCTCGTTGTCCACCGGCACGACCGGGTGCTCGTGTTCACGAACGACAACGAGACTGTCTATCGGGTCAGCCGGACGTTCCTCTTGCCTGCGCTCACCCACCAGACCCGCCCCGCCGAGCGAAAGCGGCTGCTCGAGGGCTTCTCGACCGGCGACTTGCGGGTCCTGGTGACGGCGAAGGTCCTGAACGAGGGCGTGGACGTGCCGGAGGCGAACGTCGCCATCGTGATGTCGGGCAGCGGGAGCGTGCGGGAGCACGTGCAGCGCCTCGGCCGGGTACTCCGCCGGCGGGAGGGCAAGTCAGCGGTGCTGTACGAGCTGGTCTCCGACGTCACCACCGAGGTCGGCCTCGCCGAGCGGCGGCGGCAGCACGAAGCCTACGCCCGGGTCGAGGACCCCTGATCCGGGTCTTCGTCCGCCGGGCCTTGGCCCCGCGAATACAGGCCGCGGACCACCACCCGGTCGAGCAGGGCCCGCATCTGGTCCTCCACGTACTGGCACTCGAGGATCCCGAGCGCTCGGGCCACCGCGTCGAGCGTCGCGAGCCGGTGGTCGTCGGTGCGAACCCGCCGCAGCCTTTGGCTCGGCGCCGGGCCCTCGGGCAGCGCGAGCGCAGGGATCGACGAGAGCGGCGGGCGGCTGACCATCCGGCGGGTCTGCCGCCACGCCCCGTCTGGGACGACCAGGGTGCACGACGGGGGAGCGGACGCGATCGGCGCCGCGCCGGGCCGGGGGAAGAGCAGGGCCGTCGGCCGGTCCGAATCGGCCGGAAGCGGGGCCCGAGGCTCCCACCTTCTCACCTCCGAGTTCGGCAGCAGCAGCCGAACGAGGTGGCCGGTGTTCGTGGGTTTTTGCTGCTCGTCCGGATGCAGCAGCACGAGGACCCGGGTCTCGGTCGGGACCATATGCGCGAACCTGCACACGCACAGCGGCACGGTGAGCCGGCACCGGACGCATCGGGGCTGCTGACCGCGGTTTCGGCTCATTCGCGGCCCGCCGCGAGCTCGGCTCGACCGGACCCGTGGGAGGACGGGCGGCTCAGGTCGCCCGCTCGATCTTCGGCTTCTGCAGATCCATGCCTTCCGCTCGAAGGTCGTGGTAGACGCGGCCCCCGGAACGGAATTCGACGCCCGCCTCGTCGATGAACCCGCGGAGGGTCTCGGACCGGTCCCCTTTGCCGGTCGTCACCGCCACCTCGAGCCGACCGTTCTTTCGTCCGGTGACTTGCATGTCGTAGACCCGGCGCCCTCCGCCGAGCTTGCCGCTGCGGGGGTCGCGCACCTCGAGCTGGAGCTTTCCGCTGTCGTTGAACGTCAGCTCGTGGAGCGCTTGGGCGTTGTTGCGGGCGGAGGAGAAGAGCTGGGTGGGGCCGGTCAGCTCGATCAGGTCCGGCGGCAACAGGTCCCCGAGCGTCGAGAGCTTCCCGTGGCCCACCAGCTTCGCGAGCGCCTCCGCGGTGTAGACGACGTCGGCGAAGGCGTCGTGCCTCGGGAGATCGGGGTCGGGAGGGATCCCGAGCCGCTCCATGTGGGCGTCGAGGTTGTGGGCGTCCTCGTCTGGAAACAAGCGCTTCGACACGTCGATGGCGTCCACGTACGGAGCGTCGAGTCGGTGGTGCACCACGCCTCCATCGGCCGGCTGGCCGAGCGGCTCCCTGGCCAGGGTGTAGTCGAGAAAGCGAAGGTCGAAGGGGAGGTTCTGTCCGGCGAGCACCACCGGTCCGTGCTCCTGCTGCTCGCGGATGAACGCGAGGAAGGCGGGGAGGGCCTCCCGGATCGGGACCGCACCTCGCTCGGCCAGGTTGCCCTCGTCGATGCCGACGATGCTCGAGACCCGCTTCGGGATGCGGAACGGGTGCCCCATCGGGTCGGTGCCCGGGGTGACCACCTGGTTGAAGTCGCCGAGCACTTCGAAGCCACCGGCGCCATCGAGCCGCACCGCCCGGGCGCTCATCTGCAGGATGCGGTCTTCGTGCCCGGGCACGAAGCCGGTGGTCTCGAGATCCATGACCACGAAGACGGTGTCCTTGATCGGCGTCCTGGTCTCCACCCTGGGCAACAAGGGGACCCGGTCTCCATCTTTCACCAGGGGGGTGACATGGGCCTCCTTTGCCGCCGCCCACAGCGGCTCGAACAGCGTCTCGGACGCGGCTTTCGCAACCGAGCGGGAGACGACCATGCGGCCGTCCTCCACGTTGTTGCCGAGACCGTTCTCGGAGAAGTTCGCGCTCCCGGACAGGACCCGGTCGTCTCCGATCTTGAGGTACTTGGCGTGGAGCTTCAGCTGCACTGGGTCCGTGCCCCGCTCCTTGGCGATGCTCGCCGCGACCTCCTTGTCTACCGCCCGCACCGGGACGCCGGCCTTCGACAAGAGCGCCATCGCTTTCTTGTTGATGAGGTTCCCGTCGATCTCGAGGTCGTGCACGACGACGCGCACTTCGCTGCCGGCTCGATGAGCGGCGATGAGCCGGTCGATGATTTCGGGATGGGAGAGCGCGAACGCCGCCACCTCGATCGAGGCGCCGGACCCGACCGCCGCGTCGAGCTCCCGGCACACGAGCGAAAAGTAGCTGTCCTCGAGGACGACGTCCCCTTCCTTGAAGACCCGAACCCCCGACTGCTTCAGCTCCTTCTTCAGCTTCGCGAACGCCTCCTGATCCTCATCGGACAGCGCCCCCTCGATGACCTTCACGAGGCCCCCGTTGTGGGCGGCCATCTTGAGGTTCTTCGCCACCCCGGGCCGCAGCGCGTCCGCGGCGGAGATGATGATCTTCTGGCCGAGCTGGGCTCGCTCGAGCAGCTTCTTCTTGCTGTACTTGCGCGGCTCCGGGACGGGGCGCTTGCCCGCGCTCGCCATCTCCACCGACGCGGACTCGATCTTGGCCCGGTCGAGCTTCGCGGCGACGACCTCGCGGGCTCGGTTCCACTCGGGGAGCTTCGCGAGGTCGAACGGGAACTCTCCGGCGGTGGACCGCCAGTGATCGACGACGTGCCGAAGCGAGTCGAAGACGGCGAGCCCCTCCGTCTTCCAGCCGAAGTCGAGGTTGAAGATCGAGTTCGGGCTGAAGTTGATGCCGCCCGAGTGCTCGACGAGCGTCCCGTCCCGGCTGTCGGTGATGACCTTCTTGACGTGGAGGATCTGCTCGAAGCCGCTCTTTGTGGTCTTTGGGACCAATCCGTACTCGGCGACGTGGAGGTTTGGGAGCTTCGCGTCCCGCATGCGGTCGAGCAGCTCGCTCTTCTTCTTCTCCCGCTCGGTGCCGGCAGGGTCGAAGAGCACCACCACCTCCACCCCGTCTCGGGCCTTGCGAATGAGCAGGTCGACCAGGTCGTCGCGGTTGAGGTCGTAGCCCTCGATCACGACCAGCGACCGAGCGTCCTCGATCGCCTTCATCATCGAGCGATTGAAGGATTTGTCCCCGTTCGGGTCCACGAGCAAGTCGGGGAACAGGGGAACGACCAGGTTCTTGTCCGAGCGGAGGGTGTCGATGTCGGAGTATTCCCGGCTGTCGCCGGGGGTCAGCGGCGCGTCGGCGTCCACCCGCGTCACGGCCAAGCCCGCGAGCTCGGGTCGGTGCTTGGTGACTCGGCCAGCGGCGGTCGTCTCGAAGCCATCGGCCGAGACCGGAGCCTTCGCGTCGGCCTTCGCGGTCCGTTTTTCGGCCGCTTTCGCGGTGGCGGATGGGGTCTCGGCCGGCTTTCGCTTCTTGGCCTCGCTCGCTGGCCGCTTCGGCGGTTCGGATGAACCGGCGGCTGGCGTTCGGCTCTTGGCGGTGACCTTTCCCACGGCGCGGGTATCGCTCATTTCTCCGGAAAAGTGCGACAAAGTGTGTGAACTTTCGACCGGCGCGGGAGCGGTCCCGTTGCCCTCCCCCGGCTGCGAACTCGGCCCGTCCTGGCGATGCTATTCGGGGTGAACCCTAGTCCTGGCGCAGCGCGGGCCGAAGTCATCCGCGCCGCAGATCATGCAAACAGATCATGAATTGATCCAAATTCGCGAAAATGAGCTCGTTTTTGCTTCCCAAAACCTCGACGTGGCAGCATGAAGCGAAAAACTTCGCACCGAATGGCTGCTAAGAATGGCCATCCCGCGCGGGAGTGGAGTAGGCAATGGGTGTGAGTCAAACGACGCTGGCGCTCTCCGATGCTTTCGACCGCCCGCGGGCTGCGGGCAGTCCCAAAGTTCTCATCGTGGTGCTCAACTATCGAACGTCCGACCTCGCCATTCGCGCGCTGACGTCGCTAGAGGCCGAGGCGAGCGCGCTCGGCGCCCATGTGGTGATGGTCGATGGCGGCTCCAAGGACGGCTCGGCGGAGCGGCTCGGCCGCGCCATCGAGAAGAATGGCTGGAGCCGCTGGTGCGACCTTCTCGCCCTCCCCGAGAACCGAGGATTCGCCGCGGGCAACAACGCAGCCCTACGTCCAGCGCTCGCCTCCTCCTCGCCGCCCGACTACGTTTGGCTCGTCAACCCCGATACCGAGGTCCGGCCCGGGGCCGGCGCCGCTTTGCTCGCCCACCTCGAGGCTCGCCCCGAAGTGGGCATCGCCGGTTCGAGGCTGGAGGACCCAGACGGGACCCCCCAAATCTCGGCCTTTCGTTTCCCTACACCCACCCGCGAGCTGGTGGAGGGCCTCGGTCTCGGAGCGGTGGAGCGGCTGGCGCCCGAGTCGACCGTGCGCATGCCCGTGCCCGAGACGGTCACCGCGGTCGATTGGGTCGCAGGCGCGAGCATGATGGTCCGCCGAGAGGTGTTCGAACGGGTCGGACTCCTCGACGAAGGCTACTTTCTCTATTTCGAGGAGACGGACTTCTGCTGGTTCGCCGAACGCGCGGGCTGGCGCTGCGAATATGTGCCCCACAGCCGGGTTGTTCACCTGGTGGGGCGCTCGACCGGGGTGACCGAGCATCGGGACGCCCGAGGACCGTTGCCGAAGTATTGGTTCGAATCTCGGGAGCGGTACTTTCGAAAGACCCAGGGGCGGACGGCGCCGGTGCTCGCCTCGCTCGCGCTCGGCCTCGGGGCGGGGTCGAGAAAGCTCCGGCGAAAGGTGCTCCGCCAGACCGACAACCAACCTCCTCGTCTCGTACGGTCGCTGCTCCGCGACGCGCTCCTCCCTCGCTTCGAGCCCCCGCGCCGCGCGCACGGCCCCTCCCGCGGAGGCCGGCCCCCGGTGGCAGAGCGAGGCCGATTCAACGAGAACCCGAGCGACATCGGCTTTCTTCCGCTGCTGCTCGAGGATTTTCAAACCCATGAGCGGCGCCTTCTCGACCCTGGGTGGTGGGCGGTGTCGCTTCACCGGACCGGCAACCAGATCCGGAGCCTTGGGTTCGTACCGGTGAGAGCGCCGCTCGCGTACGCCCACTCGACCGCGACCCGCATCACCGAGATTCTGACCGGTATCGAGCTCCCGTACAGCGTTCGGCTCGGTCGCCGGGTTCGCATCTGGCACCACGGCGGAGTGGTTCTGCACGCCGAGTCCATCGGCGACGACGTGCACATTCGCCACAATACGACGTTCGGGGTGGTTCGAACCGACGACAACGAGGGGCTCCCCATCATCGGCAGCGGGGTGGACATCGGGGTCGGCAGCACGGTGCTTGGGTCGGTTCGGGTGGGCGACGGGGCGGTGATCGGTGCCCACGCGCTCGTGCTGCACGACGTGGAGCCGGGGCACGTCGTCGTGGGCTCCCCGGCCCGGCCGGTGGGGCGGACGCCGATGCGGGCCGCCCCATGGAAGGCTGTGGGTTGACCCTCCATCGGTTCTAGGCCTGGCAGCGCGCGAAGACCGCGGGACCTCGTGCCGAGCGCCACGAGGCCAGGAAAGCGCGTCCGTGCGGACCGCGTTCTGCCATCATGTCGGCATGGCGGAGGACAGCGAGAGGCGCCCGGCGAAGCCGGGCCGGGCCGGGTGGCTCGAACGGACCCGGTCGCTGCCGACCAGCCCCGGCGTCTACGTCATGAAGGACGCGGCCGGCACCCCGATCTACGTCGGCAAGGCCAAGAACCTCCGGGCGCGGGTCGCACAGTATTTCCAGGAGGGGACCACCGACCATCGGGCCTTCATTCGCCTCTTGGGCCAGCTGCTGTCCGACGTGGAGACGGTGGTGACCCGCTCCGAGAAGGAGGCGCTTCTTCTCGAGCGGGAGATGATCCGGCGCCACGAGCCGCGGTTCAACGTCATCTGGAAGGACGACAAACAGTACCTGTGCCTGCGCATCGACCCCGCGCACCGCTGGCCTCGGGTCGAGCTCACCCGGCGCATCAAGAAGGACGGCGCCCGCTATTTCGGCCCGTACCACTCCGCCACCGGCGCGAGGCAGACCCTCCGGGTGCTGAACCGCCACTTTCAGCTGCGCACGTGCCGCGATTCGGTCCTGAACAACCGCGCGCGCCCCTGCCTCGAGCACCAGATCGGCCGATGCCCGGCCCCGTGCGTGCTCGACGTGGACCGCGGGCTCTACGGAGAGAGCGTCGAGGACGCGATCCTCTTTCTCGAGGGGCGGACCGACACCCTGGCGGCCCGGCTCGAGCAGCGCATGTGGTCGGCAGCGGAGGAGCTCGCCTACGAGCGGGCAGCCCACTATCGAAACCAGCTCCAGGCGGTGGCAAAGACCACCGAGCGCCAGGGGGTCGCGCTCAGTGAGTTGCGGGACCTCGACGCATTCGGCCTATACCGGGAGGGCGAAGCGGTCGCTGTGGCGGTGGTCGAGCTGCGCGGGGGCCGGGTGGAGGACGTGCACACCACCGTCTTCGAGGAGCAGGCGGCCGACGATCGAGAGCTCCTGTCGTCCTTTCTGCTCCAAAGAGCGGCCGAAGCTGGCCCAAGAGGCTTGCCCGCGGAGCTGCTGCTTCCGGTCGAGCTCGAGGACGAAGACATCCTCGCCGAGATCTTGGTCGAGGAGGTGGGGGTGAAGCCCCGCTTCCGGGTGCCGCGCCGGGGGGAGGCCCGCCGTCTGCTCGACCTGGCGGTGGACAACGCGCGCCATGGGTTTCACGAGCAGAGGCTCAAGTCCGGAGCGGCGGAGCGCACGCTCGAGGGGCTCGAAGCGCGGCTCGGGCTTTCCCGGCTCCCGGCTCGCATCGAGTGCTATGACATCTCGAACCTCGGGGCGCATCTCATCGTGGGGGCGCAGGTGGTGTTCGAGCAGGCCGCCCCCGCTCCCCAGCGATACCGAAAGTACCGGGTCAAGAGGGATGGGCAGGACGACTTCGCGAGCATGTACGAGGTGCTCTCCCGGAGGTTCAAGCGCGGTCTCGAGGAGCGTGACCTCCCCGACCTGGTGGTGGTGGACGGGGGCAAAGGCCAGCTCGAGGTGGCGCGGGCGGTGTTTCGCGACCTCGGGGTGAACGGGGTCGATCTCATCGCGCTCGCCAAGAGCCGGGTGGTCGGACGGCGAGACGACGACGGGAGCGCTCGCTCCCCCGAGCGGGTGTTTCTCCCCGGGGCGAAGGACCCGATCGTGCTGCCGCAGAGCTCGCCCGAGGTGCTCCTGCTCGCCCGGATCCGCGACGAGGCCCACCGGTTCGGGATCACCTTTCACCGAGAGCTGCGCCGAAAGGCCCGGCTGCGGTCGGGGCTCGAGGACATCCCGGGGGTGGGCCCGACGAGGCGAAAGGCCCTGCTTCGCCACTTCGGGAGCCTGAAGCGGCTCCGGACGGCGACCGAAGCCGAGCTCGCGGCGGCCCCGGGGGTCGGCAAAGCGGCGGGGCGCCGGATCCACGCTGCCCTCCGGTCGCTCGAGCGGGTCGAAGTTTCCGAACCTGAGCAGGAATCGAGCCAAGCCGACCAAGCGGAGGACGGCGGTCGCCGTTCCGGTTGACTCCGCTTTCGGGAAGCCTTAGGCCAGTCCGGCGCCGCAGGTGGCCGAGGAACGATGCGCCTTTACCGCAGAATCATCCCGAAGATGTCCAAGGAGATCATCGCCCGGCTCCGCAACGACGGCGACGTCGAGATCAAGGACGAGAACCTCGAAGAGGCCGAGCTCGATGTGGCCGCGATCCTTGTGGAGTATTGCAACGCGGAGGACCGGGTGAACCAGGACGCCCGCGATGCGTTGACCCGAAAAGGGCTGTCGGCCGAGCGCTTCCCCCAAGTGAAGCGCGGCTTGGCCGAGGCTCGGTCGCACAAGACCGGGGAAGAGGGGGCCGAGCACGTCATCAACCAGATGCTCGAGGCTCTGATGCACTCCAAAAACGTCGAGGAGGTCTTCGCCGAGGACCACGAGATGCGGAGCAAGATCACCGACAGCCTCCGCAAATACCTCGGCATCGACGAAGAGATCGACCGCGAGGCTCGCAGTCGACTCAAGGGCATGCGCGAGGGCACCGCCGATTGGGAGCAGGAGTACGACCGGATCGTGAGCCAGCTCAAGCGGAGCCGCGGCTTGGGCTGACGCCTTCGCCGTCGATGATCTCGGCCAAGACCGGCTCACCGAAGCTCGCGACCCACGCCCGGCTGTCCGGGTGGTCGAGCACCACGAAGCGAGCACGGGCACCACGCTCGAGGTGGCCGACATCGGCCCGGCCCAGAGCCCTCGCTGCGCCGAGCGTCGCCGCCCTCGTGGCTTGTTCGGGGGTGAGCCCGAGCTGGGTCACGGCCAGCGTCGCGGCCAGCCCGAGGTTGTGGGTCGGCGATGAGCCCGGGTTCGCGTCCGTCGCGACCATCACCTCCACCCCGGCCTCCACGAGCCGCCGTCCGAGCCCGGGCGCGCGCTGGCCGAGGTGAACCATCGCCCCCGGCAAGAGCCCCGCGACCACCCCAGCGGCGGCGAGGGCCTCGATGCCGGCCGGGCTGATGTGCTCGAGGTGGTCGGCGCTGAGCGCGCCCGCCTCCGCGGCCAGCTCGGCCCCTCCGGTCGAGCTGAGCTGATCGGCGTGGAGCCGCACGCCGAGCCCGGCCGCGGCGGCGGCAGAAAACACTGTTCGGGCCTCGGCCGGCGTGTACGCCGACCTCTCGACGAAGGCGTCCACCGAGGTGGCGAGCCCTCGGCGCTGCACCTCGGGGATGAGCTCGGTGACGATCTCGTCCACCCACTCGGCGCGGGGCCGATCGGGCGGCAGCGCGTGGGCAGCGAGCAAGGTGGGCTCGACGTCGAACCCCTCGGCCCGCAGCGAGGCCACCACCTCGAGCATGCGCAGCTCGGTCGGGGTGTCGAGCCCGTAGCCGGACTTCACCTCCGTGGTGAACACGCCCTGCTCCCGCCGGCGGAGCAGCGCCGCCCGGCCCCGGGCGAGCAGCCGCTCGGTGGGCTCGGCCCGCGTGGCCCGCACGGTGGTGACAATCCCCCCGCCGGCGGCGGCGATCTCGGCGTAGCTCAGGCCCCGGGCCCGCCGATCGAAGTCTTCGATGCGGTCCCCTCCGAACACGATGTGGGTGTGGGCGTCCACGAACCCGGGCAGAACGGCCCGGCCGCCGACGTCGTGGCGGGGCGCGGACGTGGCCTCGGACGGGAGGCGCTCTTCGGGGCCGACGAACACGATCCGGCCCTTGTCGACGTAGACCACCTCTCCTGCCGCGCGCCGGGCTCCGGACGTCCCGCCCGGGTCGGGGCGAAACAGCTCGCTCGCGCCGGTGAGCACGAATCGGGGCCCCGGCCGCACCTCGACCGGCCTCATGAAGCGGCCTCGAGCGCCTCGAGCTGCCCCACCGCCGTCCGGAGCCGGCGCCGAACCAGCGCCCGCCCGAGCACGGTCATGGTCTCGAACAGCGGCGGGGTCGCGGTTCGACCGGTGACCGCCACCCGGATGGGCATGAACAGGTCGCGGGCTTTCCACCCGGTCTCCTCGACGTACGTTCGGCTCATCTCCTCGAGCGCGGCCGGGGAGAAGTCGGCCTGCACGTCGAGCCGCTCGAGGTACCCCACCAGCGCCTCCGCCGTCTCCTTGGCGGTCTTCTTCTTCGGGATGAGGGACGCCGGGTCGAGCTCCACGTCGCCCGAGAAGAAGTACGCCGTCGCCGGGACAAAATCCTCTCCCTTGTCGATGCGCTCCCGGATGAGCGGCACCAGGGCGCGAATCCGGGCCTCGGAGAGGATCTCGTCGCGGACGATGCGGACGAGATCCTCGTCGCCGAGCCGCTCCCGGAAGTATTTTCCGTTCAGCCAGGTGAACTTGTCGAGGTCGAAGACCGGGCCGCCGAGGTGGATTCGGTCGAAGTCGAGCGCCTCCACGAACTCGTCGAAGGAGAAGATCTCCCGCTCGTCGGGCATGGTCATCCCGAGCAGCGACAGATAGTTCACGACCGCCTCCGGCCGAAAGCCGCGCTGCCGGTAGTCGAGGATCGACACCGGGTTCTTGCGCTTGCTGATCTTCGAGCGGTTCGCGTTGCGAAGCAGCGGCATGTGCACGAACTCGGGCGGCGTCCACCCAAAAGCCTCGTACAGCAGGACATGCTTCGGGGTGGAGCTGATCCACTCCTCCGCCCGAATGACATGGGTGATCCCCATCAAGTGGTCATCGACGACGTTCGCGAGGTGGTAGGTGGGCATGCCGTCCGACTTCAGCAGGACCTGGTCGTCGATCTGAGCGTTGTCGAACCGGACCTCGCCTCGCAAGCGGTCCTTCACGATCGTCTCGCCGCCTAGCGGCGCGGCCAGACGGACGACGTGGGAGCGACCCTCGGCGAGGTATTTCGCCACCGTCTCGGGGGGAAGCTCGCGGTGGCGGCGGTCGTATCCAATCCGCTCCTTGTTCAGCTTCTGCGTGGCCCTCAGCTCGGCGAGCTCCTCTTCGGTGGCAAAGCAGCGGTACGCCCGTCCCGACTCGAGCAGCCGGCTCACGTGGTCCCGATAGATGGGCCCCCGCTCGCTCTGTCGGTACGGCGCGTGGGGGCCGCCGACGTCCGGCCCCTCGTCCCACGTCAGCCCGAGCCAGCGCAGGCCTTCGATGATCTGCGCCTCCCACTCCGGGCGGCTGCGGTCCTGGTCGGTGTCCTCGATGCGCAGGATGAACTGTCCGCCGTTTTTCTTGGCGAAGGCGAGGTTGAACAGCGCGATGTAGGCGGTGCCCACGTGGGGCTCGCCCGTAGGGCTCGGGCCGATTCGGACGCGAACGGGTGCCATCGTGGGTCCGCCTAGCATGGGCGGCCGAAGGTGGCGAGATCAGCGGTCGGGCACCGGCGCGGCTTCGGGCGGGGCCGTGCGGATTGAGCCGGGCGCGACTTCGGGCGGAGGCATGAGGGTGGGTACGGTTGGGGCCGAGGGGACTGCGTCGAGGATCGCCCGGTCCCCTTTGAGCAGGACCTCGATCTTCGCTTCGGCCCGCCACTCGGCCATCGCGTTTCGCACCGCCTCGCTCTTCTTCTTCGCCTCGAGCGCGGCCGCGATCTGCTCGGCGACGTCGCCGAGCTGCTTTCGACTTGCCGGCTTGTGCTCGAGCTTCTTCACGATGTGAAAACCAAACTGGGTTTCAACGACCTTGCTGACCTGTTGGGGCTTCAACTTCCAGACCGCGTCTTCGAACGCCTTGACCATCCGCCCTTTGGGAAAGAAGCCCAAGTCTCCCCCCCGCTCCCGGGTCGGATCTTCTCCGTGTTCCCGAGCCAGCGCCCCGAAGTCGGCCTTCGGCTTCACCGCTTCGGCTCGGATCGTCTCCGCTTTCGCTTTCACCGCCGACTTCATCGCGTCGGTCGCGTCCGGCGGGACCCGCAGGAGGATGTGGCTCGCCCGGACCATCTCTGGTTCGTCGTAGCGGGAGCGGTTTTCTTCATAGAACGACTTGATCTCTTCGTCCGTTACCTCGACGCCGGCGGCGACGCGGGAGAACAGCGCTTCTCGCAAGGCGTTGTGGGCGAAGGTCTCGCGCACGTCCTCGGCCGTGGTGCCGGCGCGCTCGAGGAACGCGGTGAACGCCTCCTCGGACCCGTAGCGGCTCTTGTGCTGCTGCCAGCTCGCCTCGACCTCTCCCGGGTCGAGCGCGACCTCCATCTTCTTGGCCCGCTGCTCGATGATCGCCTGCTCGACGAGGCGCTGAACGATGTTGTCCTTCAGCCGCTCCCTCAGGGCCGGCTTCACGTCGTGCTGCGCCCGCTGGTAGCGCTCGAGCGTCTGCACGAAGACCCGGTTGAAGGCCTCCCTCGGGACCGGCGCCCCGTTCACCATGGCCACCGGTCCATCGCCCGGGGGCAGCTCCACCGGGCCCGCCGTCTCGGTCTCGGTCTCGGGGGGCGGCGGCTCCGCGGCCGGCTCCGAGGGCGGGTTCGTGCAGCCGACCGCGGCGAGCCAAGCAGCGCAGGCGAGTAGCCTCAGGGTGGACATGGCGAGCACGGCTAGCAAGGGTTCTCCGAGCGGTCAACGCGCCCCCCTCGCCTCGGGGCCCCCTCGCCTCGGGCTCCCGCCGCTTCGGGGCCCCGAGGTGGGCCGCCTCTCGGGACCCGGGCTCGCCGTTCACCGAGCTTGCTCGCCGCCGGACCCGGACTCGCCCGACGTCGAGGCCCACGGTCAGCCCGACGACCGCTTCCCGCCGGAGGGGGGTCGGTCGATGCTCTGAAGGTGTCCCTCATCCGCCGTCCGCTGGTCCCCGGGGCCGTCGCTTTTGTCGCCGGGGCGGTGATCGGCGCTCCCGATGGGCTCGGTCCCGGGCTCGGCGCGCTCGCCGGATCGGCCGTGGCCGCGGGGGCGCTCGCTCGCCGGGGCCGCCTGACTGCGCCCATCGCGCTCGTCGCGGTGTTCTTCTTCGCCGGGTTCGTCGCCGGGGCGGCCCGGCGGCCGCCGTCCCATACCGTGGCCGAGGCGTTTGGAGGGAAGCTGCCCACCGGTCGCGTCATCGTGGAGGGTCGCGTTCGCGGGCCCCCTTCGGGGACCGAACGCGGCGCCCGGTACCTGCTCGATTTGACCGGCGTCGGCCCCGGTCCGGTGCCGGGCCCGCTGTCGTCGGCCCGGGGTCGAATCCGGCTCTTCGTCGCCGGGGACGGGCTTGGCGCTCCGCCCCGGGCGGCTGCGGGGGCGAGGGTACGGGCGTGGGCGAAGCTGCGGATCCCGCCCCCCCGTGAGTTTCCGGGGGGGTTTTCGGCCCGAGATTGGGCCGAACGGGCCGGCTTCTCTCTCGAGGCGTCGGCGAGCGCCCCCGAGCACCTGGTCGTCGTGGTGCCCGCTCCCCGCGAAGCTTCGGTCTTGGCCCGGCTCGACCAGCTCCGCGCGGAGGTCCACGCCGCCATCGATCGCCACCTCTCCGCCGACGTCGCCGGGCTGGTGCGGGCGCTGGCCACCGGGGACAAGAGCGGGCTGCGACCGGCGGATCAGGACGCGATCCGGGACGCAGGATTGGCCCACCTCACCGCCGTGAGCGGCTTTCACCTCGGCGTGGTGGCGTGGCTTTGGCTCACCGGGCTCGGGGCTGGGTTTCGGCGGTGGCGTTGGCTGGCCGAAGGGTTTGGCGCCGACCGAGCGGCGGCCCTGGCCAGCCTGCCGGTGGTGGTCCTCTACCCGCTCTTCGTAGGCTCGACGCCCTCCGCGGTCCGGGCCGGGATCATGTTTGGCCTCCTGCTCGTCGGTCGGCTCGTCCATCGGGGCCGGGAGGCGTGGAGCGCCGTCGCCGCCGCGCTGCTCGTCATGGCCGCGGTGGATCCGGCCAGCCTCCACGACCCCGGCCTTCAGCTGTCGTTCGCCGCGGTCGCATCGCTGCTCGCGCTGCCGTCGGCCATCGACCGGAGGCTCGGCGTCGAGCCCAACCACTGGCCGGGGCCGCTTCGCTTCGCCTACGGCGCGCTCGGCGCGTCGGTGGCGGCCACCGTCGGCACGCTGCCGTTCGTGGCCTGGCACTTCGGACGGCTGTCGGTGATCGGGATTCTCGCCAACATCCCGGCCGCGCTCGTGGCCGCCGCCGCGGTGCCGCTCGCGCTGGCCGGCGGCCTCCTCTCCGTGCTCTCGCCGTCGGCGGGCGCGCTCGTGCTCTCGCTCGCCGGTTTCGCGGCAAAGGGCCTGCTCCTCATCGCCTACGCCGCGGCGCGGGTCCCCGGGGGGGTCCTGACCCTGCCTCCCCCAACCGGGCTCGAGATCGGGCTGTTCGTGCTTCTCGTCCTTCACTTCGCCGCTCCGGCGGGGGGGCTTCGGCGCCGCCGCATGGGGCGGCTGCTGTTGGTCGCGCTCGTCGGCGCGGTGCTCATTTCACCGGTGTCTCGATGGATGAGCACCCAGACCCGGATCACCTTCTTACCAGTGGGGCAGGGCGATGGGATCGTGATCGAGCTTCCGCGAGGGAAGGTTGTCGTCCTCGACGCCGGCCCCGGCGGACAGGGAAGCGACGCCGGAGAGCGGGTTTTGGCCCCGTTTCTGCGCGCCCGCCGCATCGGCCGGGTCGATCTGTTCATCCTGACCCACCCCCACGCCGACCACCTCGGGGGATTGACCGGCCTTCTCGCCGCGGTTCCCATCGGCCGGGTGTGGTGGAGCGGCGACGAGCGGGAGGGGCCGCGGTCGGTACTCGACGCGCTCGAACGGCTGCCCCGCGAACCGCTCGTCCCTGGCCTGCGGTTCTCCTCCGGAGCCGCCGTGATCGAGCTGCTCGCGCCGCTTTCGCCGGTGGAGTCCTACGCTTCGGTGAACGACGCGTCGATCGTGGTGCGCCTCAGCCACGGGGCCCGGTCCATCCTGCTCACCGGCGACGCAGAGGTGGACGGCGAGGCCCGTTTGGTAGGCGAGCACGGCGCTCAGGGCCTCGAAGTGGACATCCTGAAGGCCGGCCACCACGGCAGCCGAAGCTCCTCGAACCGGCCGCTGCTCGACGCGGCCCGCCCCCGTCATGTCATCATCTCATGCGGGCGAAACAACGGGTTTGGCTTCCCTCACAAGGAGGCGCTCGAGCGCATCGGCCCCGAACCCACCCTGTGGCGCACCGACCAGCAGGGCGCGATCACGGTGAAGACCAACGGCGAGACCCTGACCATCGAAGGGTTCCTCCCTCGCCCGGAGCACCCAAGATAGTTCTGTGGCTTTGGGACCATCGCCAACGGCCCCGAAGCTCAGTGTTCGAGTCTCCCTCGAGCCGGGCGCTCGGGAGGTCAGTCGCTCAGGGGGAGCCGCCGAGGGCGCCGAGGGGGTCAGCCGGCTTCAGGGTCGAGCATCAGGGTCGAGCAGGAGGGCCTGCGTGTGGGTTCGCAGCGCGGTCACGATGGGCTCGAGGTCCCCGGCGAGCACCTTGGGGAGGTTGTGCACGGTGAGATTGATCCGGTGGTCGGTCACGCGGTCTTGGGGGAAGTTGTACGTCCGGATCTTCTCCGAGCGATCGCCGCTTCCCACCATGCTCCGGCGGCGATCTTCCTGCTCGGCTACCTGCCGGTCGCGCTCCATCTCGAACAGTCGAGCCCGGAGGATCTTCATCGCCTTGGCCCGGTTCTTGTGCTGGGACTTCTCATCCCGGCACAGGACCACGGTCTGGGTGGGCAGATGCACGATGCGCACCGCGCTGTCGGTGGTGTTGACCGACTGGCCGCCGTGGCCGGTGGACCGCATCGTATCCACCCGCAGATCTTTTTCGTCGATGGCGACCTCCACCTCTTCGGCCTCGGGCAGCACCGCGACGGTGACGGTGGACGTGTGGATTCGGCCCTGGGACTCGGTGGCGGGGACCCGCTGCACCCGGTGGACGCCGCCCTCGAACTTCAGCCGCCCGTACACCTCCTGCCCCTCGATGGACGCGATGACCTCCTTGAAGCCCCCGGCCGTGCCCGGGCTCTCGCTGAGCACCTCCATCTTCCAGCCTCGGGCGGCCGCGTACCGAAGGTACAAGGAGAGAAGATCGCCCGCAAACAGCGCCGCTTCGTCGCCGCCGGCCCCGGCCCGGATCTCGAGCACGATCCCCTTGTCGTCGAGCGGGTCGCGGGGCAGCAGGGCAACTTGCAGGTCCTGCTCGAGCGCCTTCACCTCCGCTTCGAGCTGCCGGACCTCCGCCTTCGCCAGCGCGGCCAGCTCCGGATCGCCGGCGCCGAGCAGGTCACGGGCCCCGGCCAGGTCTTTCTCTGCCCGCTGCAGGTTTCGGTGGGTGAGCACCACCGGCTCGAGGCGGGAGCGCTCTTTGGTCAGCTCGAGCAGCAGCTTCGTGTCGGCGGCCACGAGCGGGTCGGACAGCCGGTGGGTCAGCTCGTCGAACCGCCGCTCGAGGTCGTTCAGCTGGTCGCGCAGACTCATGGGCGAGGCGTGTGGGTCGCCGCCCGCACCGCGGCGAGGTCGGCGAAGACCCTGGTTCGCTCGACGCCGATGCCCGAGCGCTCCCGGTCGAGCGCTACCCACATCGCCGCCAGCGCCACCTCGAGCTGGTCATCGGAGGGCTCCCGGGTGGTCAGCCGCTGAAGCCACCGCCCGGGCGCTACCAGCATGGCCACGCCGGGGGCGCCGGGGTGTCGAGCCGACCAACGGTTGAGCTCGTAGGCCACGCCGGCGAGCGGCAAGGTCAGCACCACCTTCAGGACCACGAGGGCGGCGTGATCGAGCAGCGGCAAGCCGGACAGGGGCGGTAGCGCGGGGAGGAGGACGGCGAAGGTGGCCACCGAGAGAAGCAGCACCACGATGAGAAAGCTGGTGCCGCAGCGGGCGTGAAAGGTGCCTTGCAGCCGGGCTTCGTCGAGGTCGAGCGGCCGCCCCCGCTCGAACGCGTTCACCACCTTGTGTTCGGCGCCGTGGTACGCGAAGACCCGAGCGATCTCCGGGACCTTTCCGATGAGCGCGAGGTAGCCCACGAAGATCGAGAGCTTGAAGCTGCCGTCGAGCAGGTGGAAGGCGAGGCTTCGCTCGTGCCAGAGGCCGCCTCCGAGCCAGATCACCAGCCAGGCGAGCAGGTGCGGGAGGCCCACGAACAACAGCATCGCCACGAGCAACGACAGCGCCAGCGGCCCGGCGTGGCTCGCACCCCGAGGTCTCGGTTCGGAGGGGGCGCCGCCGAGAGCGAGGGCGGGCAGAGTGAGCGCCCGGGCGGCGTCGGTTCCGAGCCGAGTCAGGACCGAGATGCCAGCGGACCGATGCAAGCCGCGGTCGGCCTCGTCGGCGGCGAAGGCGAGCGCTCGGTATCCGCCGAGCACCGAATCGAGCAGCACGAGCACCCCCCGAAGGATCGGGATCCGCTCGAGGCCTCCGACCCCCCAAGCTGGTCGCCAGGTCTCATCCCGCACGACGATCTCGTCGGTGTCGACCCGCCGAACCGCGACCGCCACCGACTTCGGGGCCCGCATCATGACCCCTTCGATGACGGCCTGGCCGCCGACCTGCGCCTGCGCTTCCTTCATCCCGCCTCCGAGTCTACGCCACCGCCCGGCGATACCGGCAACGACATCCCGCTTCGGCCGGGCCGAGCGGCGGCTGCTGCACAGACCTCGGCGCTCTCGCGCTTCGGGCTCTGCTGCCCAGGGTGGGCCGGCGGTCTTTGGGCTACGCCCAAAAGACCTGGGTTCGCTTCACTTGCGGCGACGGCCGTACTTCTTGTGGAACTTCTCGACCTGACCGGCCTCGACCATGCGCTTCTGCTTGCCGGTGTAGAACGGGTGGCAGGCCCCGCAGACGTCGATTTTGAGGTCCCCTACGGTGGTCCCGGTTTCGATGACGTTGCCGCACGCGCAGCTGATGGTGGCCCCGACGTACTGGGGGTGGATGCCGGTCTTCATGGTGTGTTCCTCGTGATCGATGTCGCTGGGGGCGTGCCGTCCTTGTCAGCCCATGGGCCGGTCCAGTTGGGATCGGCGAGGCTGAGTTGCGGCGTTGCCCCACCCGCGGACGGCCTCATGTCGTCTCGGCGCGGCCGGAGTCAAGGGCGGGCTAAGGGAAGCGGGCGATGGGGCGCTCAGGGGACGGGGGAGACGACCACCGTGATGACGGAGATCTCGCGGTTTCGCACGACCCCGTCTTCGGTGCAGCCGACCCCGATCGGTTGCCGGTCCTCGTCGAAGGCGTCCACGAGCACCGAGTAGCGGCCCGCGGGGACGAACTCGGTGTCGAAGATCGCCCCCGATTGGCGCTCTCCGTCGCCGAGGTCGACCCGGAACGGCCCGAGCTGGGGGTCGGGCCGGGGCCGAGAGCGGCGAAGATCCTCGCAGGGCCGTCCTCGGGCGTGAAAGCTGACCTCGACCGCGAACGTCCGGGACAGGAGCGCCCGCTCGCTGAAGCCGATCTGCAGCCCGGAGCCAGCGCCGCCGCAGGCCGAGATCAAAACCGCGCTAGCGGCGAGATTTGCACGCGTGTGCACCCGAATCCCTCTGGGGCGGCGCAGGGCGAACCGCTGGCCACCGCCACGATCAGCGCCACGATGGCGGTGGTCAAGATCAGCCCTCCGGCCGCGATGGCGACGAGCTCGGTGTCGGTGATCCCGTTCGCTCCGTTCGCTCCGGTGGAGCTGGCAGCGTTCGCGGTGGGCATCACCGCTGCGCTCGAGGTGGCCGTTTTTGACCGGTCGGCGTCGAGCCCGGGCATGCGCCGTCGCGGCGGGTCCGCCGACCACAGCTCGGCGAGCGAGCGCGACTCGAACTCTTGACCCCCGTAGGTGCGGCCCGGCGGGTCGGCCGCCGCCGCTTCCGCTTGGGCAGGGTCGAGCGGGTCGGTTTTGGCCGCCGGGTCGGTTTTGGCCGCCGAGTCGGGCTTGGCGGCCGGGGAAGACTGGGCCCTCGCGGGGGCCTCCTCTTCGGCCCCGGGTGCTCTGCCCGGGGCGTCCTCTGGCTCCCTCTTCGGCCCGCCGCTTTTGGTCGGGCTCGCCTTCCGCTTGGCGCTGGGGCCTTCCGTAGAGGCGGCTTCGCCCTGGGCCACCGAGTCCGGGACTGGGGCCGCCTTGCGCTCGGGCGAAGGTTTGCTCTCGGTCTGGCGCCGCGGCGCGGATCTGGGTTTGGGGGCTTCGGGCCCAGGCTCGCCCGGCGGCTTTGCGCTCGGCGGCTCGGCCTCCGGTGCGGGGGCGGCGGCGACGAGGGCTCGCACCCGCTCGAGCTCGGCCCGGATCTTCGGGGAGACGAGCGGAGGCAGGCGCACCGACCGGTCGAAGCCAACCGCCGAGCGGAACGCGGCGGTGGCGCCCTCTGGGTCGGACAGCTCCGCCCGGGCCCGGCCGAGCGTGACCCACAGCCGAGCTCGGGCAGCGGGGCTCGCCTTCTCGGTGCTGGGGGCGCGCGCCGCTTCTTCGAGCAGCTCTCGGGCCGGCTCGAGCTTCAGCTCCCCGATCAGAGATTGGGCCTTTTCCACCGCGGCCGCGATCTGTCGGTCCGGCGCTGGGGCCGCGGAGCCGAGCCCGGGGCCGAAAGCGACCCCCAACGCGGCGAGCCAGGCGGTGATCCCCCTCATCGCAGCGCGGCCGTGGCGGTCTCGACCCCGCTCGCCGCGACCCCCCGGGCGGCGTCGAGCGCCCGCCCCGCGGAAAGCCGGGACTCCGAGAACACGGCGATGATCTTCGCGTCGTCGGGGAGGTCCGCCGGCAGCCGCAGCCGGTGGGGGACGGCGAGCTCGCGGACCCGGGCCCCGAGCGGGAGCCGGAGCGTGCCCCCGTCGGGCGCGGTGAGCAGCGGCTGCGGATCGAGCTCGCCCACGTCGAGAAAGATCGCGAACCGGGTCGATCCCCGGCCACCGCGGACCCGGGCCGTCGCCTCGGCGCCAGGCAGGCACGCGGGCTGGCAAGCGAGTCGGGCCTTCGGGCCGAGGCGAACGTCGTCGGCCGGGCTCGGGAGCAGGCCCCCCACCATGGCGAGCCAGCCGGCGAGGCCGAGCCCCGCCGCCCCGAGTCCCCAAGCGAGCCGGCGGGAGAACGAGGGCGGCTCTTCCCGGAAGGTCCGGGTCAGCACCCCGCGCCGAATTCGCTCCCAAGTGGGCGTCGGCGGCTCGAGCTCGGCTTCCCGACCGGCGAGGAACGCGTCCACCTCCGCGTCCTGCACCCGGGGGTCGGACAGCGCGACGCGAAGCCCATGGCGGAGCTGCCGGCGAAGCCGCCCCTCGTGGGCGATCACCGCCGCCCGGCCGCAGTCGAACGTGGAGGCGACCGCCTCGACCGACTGGCCCTCGACGAAACGAAGCTGCACCAGCGCTCGCGAGCGCGGGTCGAGCTGCTCGAGAAACGCCGCGGTGGCCGTCCGCCCGGCCTCGTGGCGGCGGCGCTCGCTGTCCCCTAGAGGCAGGCCGACGATGAGGTCTTCGCTCAGCTCGCCGCCGGCCGACAGGCGGGCGTCGAGGTCTTCGACCTCCGGGGGCACTTGCTTTCGGGCGTCGGCGTCGTGGACCGAGACCAGCCGGCCGGCGCGCTCGGCCGCCCGAAACAGGTCGTACCGCGCCTGCTCGAGCACCGCCCGCTCGATTTGGGCCCAGCTGCCGAGCTGGGCCCGGGCGTTTGGGGTCATCGACTTCGCGAGCACGTGCTCGGTCTCGCGGGCCGCTTCATCGGGGTGGGTGCCCAGCACCCGCAGCGGGCCCCGCTCCGCCCCGAGCGCGATGGCGTCGGTGCACAAGAACCCCCGCCGGGCGAGGGCCCAGACCGACGGCCCGCACCGGTCCACCACGGCACCGAGGGCCTCCGGGTCGCCCCGACGGAACGATTCGAGGTCCACGTCGCGGTGGGTAGCCCGCGGCCCGGGCCCGGTCAACGTCCGGCGGGCGCGGCGAGGTGGACGCTGCGGCCGCGCGCCCCTCGTGCTACCCCGGGGCGGTGGGGGTCGAGCGCGACGGGGTCCATGGGACCCTCCCCGACGAGGGGATCGCGGCGCTCATCGAAGCCGAGGCGATCGCGTCGGGATCGGGGATCGACGGGACGCAGGTGCAGCCGGCGTCGCTCGACCTGTCGCTCGGGGAGGCGGCGTGGTGGATGCCCGGATCGGTTCTGCCCCTCCCCGGGGAGCCGGTGGAGGCGCTGCTCGAGCGCTTCGCTCGCTGCCGGCTCGACCTCAGCCGGCCGGAAGTCTTCGTCCGCGGCCAGGTCTACGTCGTGCGGCTCGACGAGCGGCTCGCGCTGCCCGAGGGCCTCGCCGCCTACGCCAACGGCAAGAGCAGCATCGGCCGCATCGACGTCCAGACTCGGGTCCTCACCGACGAAAACCCAAGGTACGACAAGGTCCCCCCGGGTTACCGGGGCCCGCTGTACCTCGAAGTCATCCCCAAGAGCTTCGATATTCGGGTGCGGGCCAAAGACCGGCTGAACCAAGCCATCTTCTATCGGGACCGGAGGCGGCTCGGCGCCGCTGCGCTCGCCGAAGTGCACGGCCGCTGCCCGCTGGTCCGGGCGCCGGGCGAAGGGCTCGCTGGGTTTCGGCGAAACTCGGGGCTGCTCCTCACCTTGGATCTCGAGCAGCCGGTCGTGGGCTGGGTCGCCAAGCGGAGCCTCGAACCCATCGATCTCGCGCAGGTTCACTTCCACGACCCGTCCGAATACTTCGATCCCATCCCCAAGCCCCGTCGGGGCGCCCTGTTTCTTTCTCGGGAGGCGTTCTACATCTTCTCGACCCACGAGCGGGTCGTCGTGCCCCCGGAGCTCGCCGCGGAGATGCTGCCGTACGATACGAGCGCCGGGGAGTTTCGCGCTCACTACGCCGGGTTCTTCGATCCCGGCTTTGGGTGGGGGGCCGCGGGCGAGCTCGGAGGGACCCCGGCGGTGCTCGAGGTGAGGCCCTACGAAGATGACTTGCTCGTCCGCCACCGGCAGCCGGTGTGCAAGATGGCCTTCGAGCAGCTCACGGCGGCCCCACGCCAGCTCTACGGCCAAGGTCAGAGTCATTACGCCGAGCAGCGCGGCCCGCGGCTCTCGAAATACTTCGAGGAAATATCTCCATGAGCGCGCGGCTCGTGCTCGCGAGCGGCTCGAAGTACCGGCGGCTTCAGCTCGCCGCGGCCGGTCTCAGCTTCGAAGCGGTCGATCCGGCGGTGGACGAAGACGCGGTGAAGGCGGAGGGCCATCGCGCAGACCAGCTCGCCTCGAGACTCGCAGAGTTGAAGGCGCAGTCCGGGTTTCGGCAGGCGCCGGGAGCCATCGTGGTGGGCGGGGATCAGGTCGTGGCTCTGGGGGACGAAGTGCTCGGCAAGCCGGGCACGATGGACAACGCGGTGGCCCAGCTCATGCGGCTCTCCGGGCGGACCCATACGTTGCTCACCGCGCTCGCAGTGGTGCACCCGGGCGGTGTCTTCACCCACCTCGATGTCACCCGGCTCACCCTGCGGCCGCTCGACGAGTTGGCCATCCGCCGCTACGTCGCCCTCGACGCCCCGCTCGACTGCGCGGGGGCCTACGTGTTCGAGCGCGGAGGGGTGGCCCTCTTCTCCTCGGTCGAGACCAGGGATCCGAGCGCGATCACTGGGCTGCCGATGATCGCGCTCGTGCGTCTGCTCGACTCGCTCGGGGTCGCCGTCCCGTGAGCGCCTTGCCAGCGGGGCGCCGCGGTGGTCCGGTCCGGCGGTGATCGACCTCTCCGGCCTGAACCGCGAGCAGCTCGAAGCGGTGCTCTGCACCGAAGGCCCGGTGCTCGTGCTCGCCGGGGCCGGTTCGGGCAAGACGCGGGTCATCACGTTTCGCTTGGCCCGGCTCGTGGGCCAAGGGGTCGATCCGAAGGCGATCCTGTGCGTGACCTTCACCAACAAGGCCGCGGCCGAGATGAGGTCCCGGGCGCGGGAGCTCGCGGGCAAGAGCGTCCGGGGGGCCACGATCTCGACCTTTCACGCCCTTGGCGCGCGCCTCCTGAAGGCCCACCCCGAGCAAGTGGGGCTTCGGCCGGGGTTCACGATCAGCGACGGGGCCGACCAGCTCGGGCTGCTGCGGCGGCTGCTTCGCACCCTTCACCTCGATGAGCGCCGCTTCGACCCGAAGCGGGTGCTCGCGCTCATCAGCCAGGCGAAAAACGCCGGGCTCGACGCGGAGGCGATCCGGTCGGGCGAGGGGGATCTGCCCGGGGTGGAGGAGGAGGACGAGGCGTACGAGATCGCGGCGGTGGAGGTCTATGCCCGCTACGAGCGGGCGCTTCGGGCCCAAAACGTGGTGGACTTCGACGACCTGCTGCTTCTTCCCCTGAAGCTGCTGCGAAGCCACGAGGACCTGAGGAGCCGGCTGTCCGCCCGGTGGAGCCACCTCATGGTGGACGAGTACCAGGACACGAACGCGGCGCAATTCGAGCTGCTCGCCCAGCTCGCGGGGCCCCGGCCAAACCTATGCGTGGTCGGGGACGACGATCAATCGATCTATGGATGGCGGGGCGCCGACGTCCGCAACATCCTCGGCTTCGAGCAGCAATTTCCGGGAGCCCGCCGGATCATGCTCGTCACGAACTATCGCTCCACCGGGCACATCCTGGCCGTCGCCAACGCGATCATCGAAGACAACCCAGGGCGCTACGACAAGCGCCTCGTGCCCGCGGGCGACGAGGGCGAGCCCGTCCGGGTGGCCGAGGTGGAGAACGAAGAAGAAGAAGCGCAGCAGCTCGCCTCCCGCATCCTTGCGCTTCAGTCGGACGGGGTGCCGCTTCGGGACATCGCCATTTTGTTTCGCTCCGCCGTGCAGTCGCGCCCGGTCGAGCTCGCCCTCCGCAGCGAGGGCGTGCCCTACAAGCTCGTCGGCGGGCCGGATCTCTTCGACCGCAGGGAGATAAAGGACGCGCTCGCGTACCTTCGCATCCTTCAAAACCCAGACGAAGAGCAGGCGCTGCGGCGCATCGCGAACTGGCCGGCGCGCGGGCTTGGGGACGGGGCGATGGCCAAAGCGGAGGGTTTGGCCCGGGACGAGCAGATCGGGCTGTTCGAGGCGCTCGGTCGGCTCGACGAGACCGGCGCCGCCAAGCGGACGGTGGACTCGGCGCTCGGCTTCGTGAGCCTCATCGTCGAGCACCGCCGAAAGCTCGCCCGGCAGCGGCCCTCCACGGTGGCGAAGAAGCTGCTCGAGGCGGTGGGATTCGAAGCCGCGCTGCTCGCTGGGGACGACCTTCCCGCCGCCGAGCGCCGAATCGGCCACGTCCGGGCGCTCGTTCGGCAGCTCGAGCGGTACGAGGAGCGGTCGCGGGGCGAAGACATCGAGGCGGCAGACGAGGACCTCGCCGCTGCCGCCGACCCCCGGTCGCTCGAGGCGTTTCTGTCCGACCTCGCGCTCGCCGGCTTCGAGGACGCGTCCCGAAAGGACGACGGGGACCGGGTGGTGCTGTCCACCATTCACGCGGCGAAGGGCCTCGAGTGGCCGACCGTGTTCCTCATCGGCTGGGAGGAGGAGCTTCTGCCCCACCGGCGCAGCATCGCCGACGACGCCCACCGGCGCAGCATCGCCGACGACGC
>DAIQNR010000013.1:25726-88676 GCA_036788295.1 Myxococcota bacterium | reverse complement strand
CCTGGCTCGCCTCGCCGTTTCGGACCTCGGCCCGGCGATGGGCCTCTTGCATCTCGCGGATGCGGGTCTCGTCGCTCGACTCTACTTTGCCCACGGCCTCAAGCTTATCGCCGGCTCGCGGCCCGTGTTGCGGTTTCCGCGGTGTGGTCTTCCGAGCGAAGGACAACTACGCTCCGGGGGTGAGGTTCTGCGGGGTGAGGTTCTGGCTGTCCCTGCTCCTGCTGGGCGGCGCTTGCAGCGGTGGAGCCCAGTTCGATGGCTGCCCCAGCGAGGCATGCGTCTGCGCGGGGGATGACTGTACTTGCATCGAGGAGGCATCCTGCGGATGGACCGCTCCGAGCAGCGCGAACCTCGTGTGCTCGGCGCAGGCCACATGCGAGTTCGGGTGCGGCAGTTCATGCAACCTGCGCTGCGATGAGCTCTCGGAGTGCACGTTCACCGGCGATGAGAGCAACAACGTTCGCTGCGACGGCGGGACATGCGCCGTCGAGGTGGGGGCGAGTTCCAACGTCTTCTGCGGGGCGGCAGCGAGATGCACGGTGCGGTGCACCTCGACCTGCAATGTAGACTGCAGGCAAGCGTCCTCTTGCCGGCTCGTGTGCGGCAGCGGCGACGAACGCGAGGTGCAGGGGGAGGCGCAGTGCGGCTAGAGCACCGAACGGGTCAAAGCGGCGCATCCAGGCGAAGGTTCCTGCGTCCTTCGCCGTCCGGCGGCGGACCGAGGCTACTCCCCGTAACCGACGGAGCCGCCCCCTCGACGGTCGCCGCAGGCGACCGGACGGCCAGGGACGCAGGAAAACCAGCCTGGGGCGTTGGTCCAGCCCGATCGGTGCTCTGGGCGGGCGGAGTCCAACCCGTTCGGTGCCCTCAGCCGTCCGCCGCGATGCTGACGTAGGGGAGCTTGGTGCTCGAGTTCGAGTAGGTGAGGGCGCAAGCGTAGCCTGCGCTCTGCGGGCCCTTGCCGTCCGAAAACTGGTCGCTGATGCACTGAACGCCGGCTTGGTCGTAGACCATCATGCCGCTTCCGTTTTGACGGGGCCGAAGCTGGGTCCGCCACTTGCCGTGCCAGAACTTCCAGCAGTGGCCCGGGATGACACGGGAAGTGGGGCTCGCGTACACGGTCTCACCGTTGTAGGTCCAGGGGCTGCTGCCGGACTGGAAGGTGAAGATCTGGGTCCACACCGGGTGAATGTACTCGGGCGAACAGTCCACCGTGATCGGAGTATTGGCTGCGGTGGCGTAGAACGAGAAGCTGACCGAGCTGTTTCGGCTCGGGATGGTGTCGCCCCACAGGGGGGAGAGCATGCAGGCCGGGGTGAGGAGGGTGAGCGCGAAGAGCTTCAGGGTACGCATGCCCGGAGTCGAAGCACCGATCATGCCAGCTCCGAGCCGACGTTTTTGTCGAGCTCGAACCGGCGCCGGCTCGGCGAAGGGCAGGGGCTGCGTCTGGTCCGGCCGCCGAGTGGCAGGTCCTGCACGACGCGCCTCGGCGGTCACGGGTCCCGGCGGAGCCGCTGCTGGAAGATCGACTGCCCGATCTCGTCGAGCGCGTCCTCTTCCTTCATCATGCGCTCCCGGCGGACCTCCTCGGCCCACTTCTCCTTGTGCTTCTCGAGCGCCTTCATGTCCTGGGTGGCGGTGACCAGGATCTCCTGGGCGCGCTTGACCGCTTTCTCCGCTTCGCGAACCTGGGCCCGCTGGGCGTCGATCACGGTCTGCTGCTCGATCTCCTTCTCCTTGAGCCGGTCGATGTACCGGTAGGCGTTCGATTGATCGGTGATCTTCATCTCGCCTGAGGCGAGCTGGCGGGCGTATTCGGCCCTCCGCCGGTGCCGGTCCTCGATCATGCGTTCGAGGTGGTCCTCTTCCTCCTTTAGACGGGCCTCCTCGTCGGCGAGCTGCCGCATGGCGAGCGCGAACGCCTCCTCGGCCTCCTTCTTCGCGCGCTCGCGGATCTCGAGCAGGGTCTGCAGTCGGTATTGCGGCATGGGTCTCCTCAGTCGAACAGGCTGGTCAGGTGGGCGATGCAGGTGTCGAAGTCGCAGTTGTCTTCGGTCGCCTGCTTCAAGAAGTCCTCCACCGCCTCGATCTTGTCGATCGCATAGTCGGTGTCCGGGTCGGTGCCGTACTGGTAGGCGCCGAGCAGGATGAGATCGCGCTGCTTTTCGTACGTCGCGAGCACCTTTCGGAGCGTGCCCGCGGCCTGCTTGTGCTCCGGGCCGACGATGCCGGCCATCACCCGGGACAAGGACGGCAGGACGTCGATCGCAGGCCAGTGGTTTCTCGCTCCCAAGTTTCGGTTGAGGATGATGTGTCCATCGAGAATGCCTCGGACCTCGTCCGAGATCGGCTCCTCCATGTCACCACCGGCGACGAGCACCGTGTACAGAGCGGTGATCGATCCTTTGGACGAGTTGCCGGTGCGCTCGAGCAGCCGCGGCAGCTCGGAGAACACGGAGGGCGGGTACCCCTGGCGGGCGGGCGGCTCCCCCACCGCGAGCCCGATCTCGCGCTGCGCCCTCGCGAAGCGCGTGGTCGAGTCCATCATGAGGAGGACCTTCGCGCCCCGGTCGCGAAACCACTCGGCGATGGCGGTGGCCACGAACGCCGACTTCTTTCTCACCAAAGACGGTTCGTCGGAGGTCGCGCACACCACGACCGACTTCTTCATGCCCTCTTCGCCGAGCGACTCCTCGATGAAGTCCTTCACCTCCCGGCCGCGCTCGCCGATGAGGCAGCAGATGACGATCTCCGCCTCGGTGTTCCTAGCGATCTGGCCCATCAAGGTCGATTTTCCCACCCCCGACCCGGCGAAGAGGCCGATGCGCTGGCCTTTGCCGATGGTGAGCAGGCCGTCGATGGCGCGGACCCCAAACGAGATGTGCTCGAGGATGCGCTCCCGGTCGAGCGGCTCGGGCGGCGGGCGCTCGACCGCCCAATCGACGAGGCCGGCCCGGCTGTCGAAGGGGCGGTCCATCGGCTCGCCCAGGCCGTTCAGGACATGGCCGAGCATCGCCTCACCGCACGCGATCTCGAACGGGCGACCGGTGGGCACCACCTCCGAGTCCGGTCCCACCCCCTCCGGGAACGCAAACGGCATCAGCATCACTTCTTTGTCCCGGAAACCCACCACCTCGGCGGGCAGGATCCGGTCGGCGGTCACGATCTCGACCCGCTCGCCGACCCGGACCCCGGGCACGGCCGCCTTCACGATGAGGCCGGTCAGCTCGGTCACCCGGCCCCGGACCCGGGTCAGCCTCGTCCGCCGCACCCGCCGGCGGTACCTCTCGAAATCGACGACCGCGCTCACTGCCTCTCTGTAGCAGAGGTTCGAGGCTGGATCTCGACCCGAAGCGGCGCGGTCCTAGCTCCTCGAGCTGATCGTGCCGCCCCTCGAGGCCGCGGGGCAGCCCCACGAGCGCGATCGCGGTGGGCAGGGCCTCATCCCGGAGGTTCACGAGGGTGGCGTTCGCCTCCACCAGCTCCCTTTCGCGCACCGTCGGCTTTGCGAGCGACACCGACAGCGCGACGGCGGTCTCGTCGGAGCTGCTCGGGCGCTCGTCGAAGTGCTCTCGGCCTAGCCAGGCCCAGCCAGGGCGTCACGAGCTTCGCGGTCGGCGGGAGGTTCTCCTCCGCCGAACCATCCAACTCACCCCGAGCACCGCGATGAACCACCCCGAGCTCGATCCGCCGACCGCCGAGCAGCCAGAGCAATCGGTCTTCCAGTCCTCGTCGCGATCCACGAGGTGTTGCTCACATCTTCCCGAGGACATCGCCGAGACCGCCACGTCGACGGGGACGGAGAGCGCTCCGCACGACACCTCTCCGTCTTCGCTGACCCGTAGGAAGACCTCGGCGTACTCCGAAGCACCACCGGACAGAAAACCCAACAGGAATCGTCCTTCGGCATCGACCTCGTTCCACGCTAGCGTCGAGCCGACCGCGAAGGAGGCGGCCCTCTCGCCCATCGAAGATCGCACGGTCGCGAAGGACGCGTCGGCGACGCGGTCCACGACGACCCCCGTGGTGACGTAAGGCCTGTAGTCGCCGCCGCAGATGCAGGCGCTCGGCTGGGAGCACGTGGCCCCATAGTTGGGCTGGATGCGCGCCGCCTCCTCGACCGTGAGCCCGTTGGCCTGCAGCCACGCGGTGAGCTCGCGGTCCCCGGCGAGCTCACGGACGGTGGCGTGGTTGCTGGTTCGGGCCACCGCCTGCACGTACCCCGCGCCCCCCGATGCCTCGATGAGGTGGGCCATCGCGCAGCGGGTGCCGTGGGCATCGATGAAGTACGGAACTCGATGGTCTACGAAGTCATGGTTGTGCGGAAAACGGCCCGCGTGTCGGTAGGCGCGCAGGCGCTCGCGGGCCTCAGCCCGGGCGGTGCGCTGCGCGGGCGTCAGAGCCGAGAGATCGCGGGCGTCCATGAGGCGCTCCGCGCCCAACAGGTGCTCCCGGACGCGCTCGATCTCGGCGGAGGCCGCGCACCAGTCCGGACACGAGGCGAGTGCGGCCAGCACGAGAGGAGCTAGCATGGACTTGGACAACACCTGAAAGCGGGTCGGACGGCAAGGTGCGCCCTTCGAGCAGCGCCCGACGATGCGCCGCGCGTCACCACCGAGGGCGCATGGGGTCACGTCCAGGGCGGCGATGTTCAGCAGGCCCCAGGTCGTGATCAGGAACTACAGGCGAGATGAAGGACCGGAGTGTCCGCGGCGACTGCGCTCACGAGGGCACCCACGGATGAAGGAGCCAGGCCCACGCCGGCATGAGGTCGATGACGCCCGTTTCGAGCGTCCACCGCTCTTCATCATCGAGAGTGACCACGGTGGCGGTTCGGGCATCGAGCTCGGCCATCGCCCTCTCGAGCGCGCGGAGCTCGCGCCGTCGCGTCTTGGGCTCGCTCATGTCGGCGGCGACCTGGACGAGGTGAAGAGTCCCCGCCGGATCGGTGCCCACGAAGTCCACCTCCTCTCCCTCCCCCGTCTCGTAGTAGCCGACCTCTTGCCAGCCCCGTCTACGGAGCTCGAGGTACACGAGGGTCTCGAGGCGATGGCCTACGTCGTCGGCCCGGGCGAAAGCCGCCGTCCGGGCGAGCGCAGGGTCTACCGGATAGACCTTGCGAGGGTTGGTTTGTTGCTGGGCGAGCGAGGGCGTGAAGCGCGCCACGGTGTGGACGAGGTGGGCATCTTCGATGTGCCCGAGGAGCTGGTGGACGGTATCCTTGGCGATGGCGTGGCCTTGCGATTTCAGGTCCCGGTGGAGCTTGTTCGCGGTGAAGCGGCTCGCGGGGTGGGCGAGCAGACGCCGGACGAGCCATCGGAGAGCCGGAATCTGCGTGACGCCGTGGCGCTCGACCACGTCCCGGAGCACCGCCACGTCCACGTACTCCTGGAGGACCCGCCGCCGAAGGGGCGCGTCGAGCTCCTGCACCTCCGGAAAGCCGCCTGTCTCGAGGTGCTCGCTGAAGGCCCACCGAAGTCGCGCGGCCTGCCGAGGCCCGGGCGGCCACGCCGAGGGAAGCTTCGTACCCCGATGGGCGAGGGACTCCGCGAAACCGAAGGGCAGGAGCTCGGTCGCCAGCGCTCGCCCCCGGAGGCTGGTGGCGATCTCCGCCGACAGCATGCGGGACGACGAGCCGGTGAGGGCCACGGCGATCTGACCGCGGTCGAGGACGCGGCGAACGAAGCGCTCCCATCCGGGGGCGTTCTGAACCTCGTCGAGGTAGAGCCAGCACGGCTCGTCGACGTTGTCCGGGTACCGGGCCCACCACGCGTCGAGCAGCGGGCCGAGCTCGGGGCTGGCATCCGCGAGCCGGTCGTCCTCCAGGTTCACGTAGAGCAGGCGATGCCGGGGGATGCCCTCCGCGAGCCGCTCCTGGATGTCCTGAAAGAGCCGCCACGTCTTGCCGACGCGGCGCATCCCCACGAGCGCGTCGGCCTTGCCGGTCAGGCGGGCGAGGGCCACGCTCCTCGGCGTGGGCTCCGGAAGGGTTCGCTCCTCGAACTCCGCCACGAGGCGGGAAAAGGCATCGAGCGAGGGCACAGACTGTCCTTATCAGACGGACGGTCGAGAAGGCATCCGTCCGCCGGGGACGGACGGTCAGGCGACCGCGCTGACGGCCCCTCAGGGCGGTCGCAGCCCAGCGGTCCATCGAGAGCGCCGCCGGCCCGTAGGCGTACGCCATCTCAGGGGGCGGCACCAACACGTACTGCCGGATGATCACATCGGGCAGTACGCGCTCCACCAGAGCACCGAACGGGTCAAAGCGGCGCCCAGGGACGCAGGAAACGAGCCTGGGGCGTTGGTCCGACCCGATCGGTGCTGGAGGTGGTGCGCCGTGTCATGCCTCCTCCGAGGCGAACGGCAAGCAAGCTTGCCGTCCGTCCGACGGAGAGACTCTCACACCGCAGGCGCGAACGCTCCGCTTCTTCGGCTCGAGGCGATTCAACCCGGCATCCCAACCAAGAGGTCCAGGTCGAGAAGCTGCAGTACGACCCGTACGGTACCCTGGTTCGAGGGGAGATGCCCGCGAGCGGCGCCAGTCCTCGGATGACCAGCTACGGCTTCGATGCCGCCGGCGGTACCTCTCGAGATCGACGACCGCGCTCACTGCCTCCATGTAGCAGAGGTTCGAGGCTGGATCTCGACCCGAAGCGGCGCGGTCCATCGCTTGTGCTCGTCGGTGTAGTACAGGTACGCGCGGCTCGCCGGCCCGGTGTAGGTGCCGGGGATGGCGGCGACCAGAGACAGAGGCACCTCGATCTGCGCCTTCGGCGCGAGGCCCCGCCAGTACAGGGCGACGTTTCGCCCGAGCACCTCGTAGGCGTCGATCGTGCCCTTCTTCACGAGCTCCTTGAGCTGATCGTGCCTCGCCTCGAGGCCGCCGGGCAGCCCCACGAGCGCGATCGCGGTGGGCAGGGCTTCGTCCCGGAGGTTCACGAGGGTGGCGTTCGCCTCCAGCAGCTCGCCTTCGCGCACCGTCGGCTTTGCGAGCGACACCGACAGCGCGACGGCGGTCTCGTCGGAGCTGCTCGGGCGCTCGTCGAAGTGCTCGACGAGCACCGTGTAGGGCAGGCGCCCGCCGCCCTCCATCTCGAGCCCGACGGTGTGCCGTCCCGGCGACAGCGCCGAAGAGATGTCGGGCAGCTCGATCACGCCTCGCTCGTCGGCGGCGAATCGAACCGGTCCCCCGACCGACTTCCCATCCACGAGCACCCGGACCGAGCCGGGAGCGGCGGTTTTCGCCCTGGCCTCGTCGTAGGCCACGATGGCGCGCAGGGCGAGCACCGTGCTCTGGGTGGAGCCGTACCGGCCGCCGTCGCTCACCCGGGCGAGGTAGCGGATCGCCCGGTCGGCGCTCTCGTCGTGGCCTCCACCCCGAAGAAAGCCGAGCGTGGACAGCGCGGTGGTCTCGATGGCGAGCGCCTCCCCCCCGCTGCCGACGATGCTGCTCTTGCCGCCGGTGACGCGTCCGTCTTGGTCCTGCGCCTTCGCGAGCGCGGCGAGCAGGGGCTCGGCCGCCGCCTTCTTGCCGGCGCCAAGGGCGACGAGCGCTCCGAGCGCAGTGACATAGCGGTCGTCGCTCTTTTGGGCCGTGGCCAGCACCGCCGCGACCTCCGGGTCGAGCCCCGAGGCCTGCCCGCTCTCGATCAGCGCCCACAAGATGTACGCATTCGAGGCGTCCCGGTCTTCGACCCAAGTATGCAGCGCCCGCCGGGCCCGGGTGAAGCCGCCTTGCCCGTCCCGACGGGCGACGAGCCAGGTCCGGGTCCGGTCCACCATCGCTTGGTCCACCGCGTGGACCCGGCCGAGGTCGGTGAAGTGGAGCAGGCCGTACGCGGTGAGGGCTTCGTGGCCAGGGTCTTCGCCGAACCACTCGTAGCCGTGGCTCTTGCACTCGAACGAGGTCAGCCGCTGGTAGCCTCGGTCGAGCTTCTCCTGGGCTGCGCGCACGAGCGCCGGATCCACGCCGGAATGGGTGGTGAAATACTGCTGGGCCATCGTCAGCGGGTAGGTTGTGGAGCTCGTCTGCTCGAAGCAGCCGTGGGGCTCTCGGATGAGCCGGGCCAGGGCTTCGGTCAGGCTCCCGAGCGGCGTCGCGTGCACGGCGATGCGGGCCCGGACCGACCCGGGCACGACCGTCGCCGGGACCTCGAGCCCATGGCGGACCGCCGCCCCGGGGCCGACCAGGCCTCCAAACCGGATCGACGCCGGGAAGCCCCGGGGGACCACGGACAGCGGCCGGGTGACCACCTCCTCCCCCTGCCCGAACCGGGCCCGCACGGTGAGCGGGCCTCCGTCTCCGCTCTCGATCGGCAGGTCGAGCAGCACCCGGTCCCGGGCTCCAGCCTTCACCGTCGTCGTTCGCGGGGCCGGCGCGCTCACCCCGCCCGGGGCCTCGACCGACACGGCCACGTCGGACAGCGGCTCCGCCCCCGCGTTCACGAGCGCGACCGGCAAAGTCACGAGGTCGCCCGCGGTCACCTCGAGCGGCAGCTTCGGCTCGATCGAGAACGGCTGGACAGAGACCACGGCCCCGCTTCCCGCCCCTAGCACGCCGTCGGCCGTGAACCCGTCGGCGCGGGCGCGAAACGTGGTCACCGAGTCGGATAGATCGAATTCGACCGTTGCTTGTCCGGTCTTCGCGTCGGTCCGAAGCTGGGCCGCGAACAGGACGGTCTCGGTGAAGTCATCTCGGACCGGCCCCGGCTCGGCCCGGTGCGCGTACACCCGCACGGCGGCGAAGGAGGATGGCGGCGGCCGCGACGGGGCGCGGCGGCGCTTCGCCATCCGGTCCGCCTGGGCCTCTTCGAAAAAGGGAGGGGGTTCTTCCGCTTCGGCGACCGGCGCCGGAGGAGGAGGAGCCCGCAGGGGAGCGGGTCGAGCCGGCCGGTCTCGGGCCAGGGGCGCGCCCTCCGCTACGGCCAGGTTTCCTCCTATCGCGAGCTCGGCGTCGTGGTCCTCGAAGCGTCGCTGTGGCCGAGGCCGGGTCCGGAGCGCGACCGTCCGCCGGGCGTCGTCGCCATGCTCGGCGAGAAACGACTCGAGGCGGGAGAACGCGAACCGCCGCCACCCTTGGGTGCCTAGCAACAGATCGACGGCGAGCCCGGACTTCGGGTTCTTGCGGTCCAAATAGATCTCCGCGTCGGCGAGATCCTTCACCTCCGGCTCGAGCAGCGCCATCACCGGCAGGGCCGGCGCCCGTTCGCGGCGCTCGATGAGCTCGAGCACCGCCCGATCGGTCACGGTGAGGCCGAGCACCGCCGCGACCGGCCTCCCTCCGATCCGGGTGCTCGCGGTCAACCGCACCCGGTCCCCCGGCCCGTAGGTGGTCCGGTCGGTCTCAACGCGAACCTCGAGCGCGCGCCGAGGCTGGACGAACACGAGCCGCTCGGCGAGCGGCCGGCCGTCTCGGGTCGAGGCGGTCACCCGGAGCACGCCGTCGGCGTCCTGGGGATCGAGGCGGACCGAGCCTCCGCGGGTCGTCACTTCGGTGAGGACCTGTTCCCGGTGGGCGAGCGTGAGCACCACCGGCTCGGTCGCAGCGACCTGCACGCGGATGGCGGTTCCCGCCTCGAACCGGTCGGCGAGGGCCATGATCGAGGCCCCTACTTCTTGCACTGGGGGCAGCGACCAAGACCGTCCGATCCCCGCCGGCTCGATGAGCTCGACGGTGTAGGTCTCCCTCGACCGCGGGGTGAACGCGAACCGCCCCCGGCCCTCGTGCTCTGAAGAGAACCGAGCGACCTCGGCGCCTTGGCTGTCCCGCACGATCCCGGCGACGTCGGCCGGCTTCCCGCTTGGCGCCCGGGCCTCGAAGTAGACCCGCCCCGGCAGCCCGGCCACGAGCTCGCCGCCCTCCGGATACAGGTGGAGGTCCACCGCGTTCACGAGGATGGGCAGGGTCTTCGCCGCGGTCTCGACCACCCCGCCGTCCTCGATGGCGAACGCGATCGCCCCTTCCCCCCGGCTCACGGTGGCCGGCAGGTCGAAGGCGACGGTGAAGCGGCCGTTTTCGTCCAGCTTTCCTGCGATGCGCGCCACCTCTTGGCCGTCGACGCGGGCGGTGGCCTCGACGGCTGCCCCTGCCGGCGAGCCCCCTTCCACCCGCTCCGCCTCGAGCGTGGCCTGCACCCGGTCGCCGGGGCCGTAGCCCTTTCGCAGAAACGTGATCTCGGTGGACAGCCGAGGGGCGCGGAACGCCCGCAGCTCGAAGCTCCGCTCGGCCGGCGCGTGGCCGGTGGCGGGGTGGTGGACCCGCACCCGGTAGGGGCCGCCGGGGAGGTGCCCCGGCACCGGCCAGGAGAACGCGAGGACACCGTCCTCGACGACGGTGGGCCCAGAGGCGATTCGATCTCCTTTCGGACCGAAGATCTCGACCATGGCCGGGGAGCGGCCCCGCAGCGGGGTCCGTCGCTTGGCGTCGAGCACCGCCGCCCGCACGTAGGCGGTCTCGCCCGGGCGATAGATCGGCTTGTCGGTGGAGATGTGGGTCAGGAACCGGTCGGGGCCGCCGAGGTCCGCGACGGTCGCGGGGGCTCCGGCGCCGACGAGCGCCGCGGCGACGAGAACCCACCGGGGGGAGAGGCGTGGCATGGCGGTACCAAACGGCCGGCTCCCCTCCTCGGTCTACCCGCCGAGCGACATTCTTCGTGGGCCCGCCTTCTTTGGTGGCCGGCGTTCTGGCAGAGCGGTCCCATGTTGATGCCGAACCGGGCGCTCGGCGCCACCGGAGTCTCGGTCCCCCCGGTGGGCCTCGGGGCCGGATCCCTGGGCGAGGGGACCGAAGCCGAAGCGCACGCGTTGCTCGACGGCGCGCTCGCCCTCGGCGCGGCGCTCGTGGACGCCGCCCGCAGCTATGGGGAGGCGGAGTCCCGGATCGGTCGCTACCCCCGGCGGAGCGAATGCTTGCTGAGCACGAAGGTCGGCTACGGCGTCGAGGGGGTGCCGGACTGGACGGGGGCCGCGGTCGCCGGCGGCGTGGACCGGGCCCTCCGGGTGCTGTCGGTGGAGCGCATCGACGTCGTTTTCCTCCACTCATGCCCTCGCTCCGTGCTCGAAGCCGGCGAGGTGGTCGAGGCGCTCACGGCGGCCCGCGACGCCGGGAAGATCCGGCTCGCCGGGTACTCGGGCGATGGCGACGGGCTCGACTTCGCGGTGGACTGCCGCGCCTTCGACGTCGTGCAGGCCTCCTTCAATCTCGCCGACCGGGCCAACCGGCCCGTGCTCGAGCGGGCCCGGGCCGCCGGGCTCGGCGTGATGGCCAAGCGCCCGCTCGCCAACGCGGCGTGGCGGGGTCCGGGCGCCGAGCCCTACGGCGCTCGGTGGGCGGCGCTCGGACTCGATGGGGACGACCCAGCGGCGCTGGCCGCTCGCTACGCCGCCCACCACGGACCGGCCGACATGGTTTTGGTAGGCACCCGGCGTCTCGCCCACCTCGAGGCGGCGGCGCGCGCGGTGGCTGCGGGCCCGCTCGATGAGGCGACGGCCGAAACGCTCGAGGCTCGCTACGCCGAGCGGGGGTCGTCCTGGCCGCCGGTCATTTGACGAGCCCCGTGTCCTTGGACGAGCCCGAGTCGCAAAATCGAGACCCCCGCCCGTCGCTCATCGGCGAGCGTCTCGTGGACGCGGGCGGCGACGTCTGGAGCGAGACCGGTGAACGGGTCTTCGACCACCAGCAGCCGGGGCCGCGGCCGCAGGGCGAGCGCGAGCCCGAGCAGCCGCTGCTCCCCGCCGCTCGCCTCGATGGCCGGGACCGAGAGCCGCTCGGCCATGGCCGGGAGCCACTGGCAGAGCAAATCGCGGGCTCCGGCTCCGGCGAGCCGGAGGTGGGCGCCGACCGAGAGGTCGGGAACGAGCACCGGCGGGGAGGGCAGGGTGCCCACACCTCGACGCCGGCGGGCGTCGGGCGCGGGCTCGAGCGCTCGCCCATCGAAGGCGACTTCGGCGATCGGCGCGGACAGCCCGGCGACCGACGCTGCGCTCCCTTGCGCCGCCGCCTCGTCGCCGGCGACGAGCCCGATCTCAGGCTGCCCGGGCAAGCGGACCCTCACAACGGCTTGCTCGTGGGCCTCGCGCGAATGGACCGGCGGCGGTGGGGCCTGGTTCGAACAAACGAACGGAACGAGCGCGCCCTCCGCGAGCTGAAGCTGCCGACCGGTATGGGCGACGAGCAGCCGATGATCGTGCTCGACCCACAGCACCGCTGGCCCCCCGCTCAGCCCGGCCACCAGCTCGTCCCGTTCCGCCTCGTCTAGCCCCGCGCATGGCTCGTCGAGCAAGACAACCTGCGGCCGGCGGGCGAGGGCCAGGGCGAGGGCGAGCCGGCGACGCCCTCCGCGTCCGAGGTATTGGGGCCGCAGCTTTGGGCCGAGCCGGAGCCGCTCGCACCACGGGCCCGGGTCGGCCCCGGCCACCCGCAGATGCTCGGCGACGGTGAGGCCGGGGGACAAAGCGTCCGCCTGAAAGACCCGAGCGAGGCCCCGGCGGGCCCGGGCCGCCGCCGAGAGGCGGTCGATCCGGGCTCCCCCGAGGTGAATCTGCCCGGAGTGGGGCGCGAGCGTGCCCGCGAGCAGGCCGAGCAGGGTTGTCTTTCCCGCCCCATTCGCTCCGATGAGACCCACCCGCTCCCCGGGCGAGAGCCGAAGGTCGAGGTCCTCGATGACCCACCGGGCGCCGAACCGGCGGGACAGGCCCCGGGCCTCGAGCGCGATCAAGGGGTGACCGCGGTCCACGGCGTCTCGAGCACGAAGCGCCCATCTCGAGCCCTCGCAAATCCGATCCGGTCCACCCCGAGCCGCCGGCCCCCGCGGAAATCGACCGGCGGGCCGAGCCCCTCGCCCTCCCAGTGCGGACCGCCGCCGGTGTAGCCGTCGAGGGTCTCGAGCGCTTCGAGAAAGCGGGACCGGTCGAGCTTCGGTCCGGCGCGCTCGAGCGCCTCCACGAACGGCTGCGCGAACCGAAATCCGCTGGTGGCGAAGCCGCCGGGGGCGAGGCCGGGAGCGTGGGCGGCGAGCACCCGCCGCATCTGGTGCACCGCTGGGTGATCCTCGTCGGGCAGACGGCCGACGACGCTGGTGAGCGTGCCCTCCCAGACCTCGGCGCCGGCCCGCTCGATGATGCCTGGGTCGGCGAGCACGAAGCTCGTCACCAGCTGGGGCCGCTCGGGCTGGCCGGCGAGCGCGCGGCCGACGAGCACCGCCTGCCTGGGCGCGACGTACAGCACCAGCGCGTCGGGTCCTTCTCTCAGCAGCGTGGACAGCGGACCGGAGACGTCGGTGTCGGACGGGAGCACCCGGGCTGCGCCCAGCCACGCGCCGCCCGCCGCTTCGACGCCGGCTCGCACTCCGTCGAGGCCCTCGCCGCCAAAATCATCGTTTTGGGCCAGCACCGCCACCCGCGGCAGTCCGAGGCCCACGAGGTGGGCGCCGATCCGCCGACCTTCCACCCGGTACGGCAGGTACACCGTTCGCACCAGGGACGGCCCGTCGTCGGAGGAGAACCACGCTGCGCCGGAGGCCGGGGTGAAAAACGGGACGCCCGCCCGCTCGAGCAAGGGCGCCGCTGCCCGGCCGGTGGCGGTGCCGATGCCGCCGACCACCGCGAAGACCCGGTCCCGCTCGATGAGGCCGCGCACGGCGGCCGGGGTCTCGGCCGGGTCGTAGCGATCGTCTTTGACGTACAGCTCGATCCGCCGCCCGTGGACCCCGCCCTCTGCGGAGACCCAGGCGAAGTACGCCTTCATCGCGCGGAGGCTGTCCCCCCACGCCGCTTGCGGGCCGGTGAGCGGGCCGAAGGTCCCGACCCGGATCACCTCGGCGTCGACCCCGGGGGCCTCGTCCTTGTTCGCGGTGCACGCGAGCAGGGCGACCGAGGCGAGGACCCCGGCCCGCGACGAGCGGGGGCGGCGGGAGATGGCGAGAAAACCCTGCATACGGTGTCCCTCTCTCGTATTGAACGGGTCGAAACGACACGGGGGCCTGCTAGCCACCGACTGATTGGGAGTGCCAAAAGCGCCAGCGTCTGCCCACAACAAGCGCCCAAGATCAAAGCATTTTCCGGAAAACTCGGTGTGGCGGTGGAGCGATGCCGGCGCGATCGTTGCGCTAAGGGTCGAAAATCATTCATCAAGCGGTCTGGATTCGACCCGAAGGGCTTTCGTAGGATCCCAAATATGGAACGCATCGACACCCACCCCAGCCTGGACCACTTCTTCGACGAGCTCTTGGCGGAGGCGCTCCGATCCCAGCGGGTCGAGCTCGGCGAAGGCAGCAAGGCCTACCTCGTGCAGCTCTTCGGGGACTTCTCCCGGGTCGAGGCGCTGAACCGGGGGAGCCCGAGCGACGATCCTGGCGCGCCGACGCTCACTTGGCTGTACGCGCGGGCCCAGACCGGGGCGCCGGCCGAACGCTTCGACGCTTGGCGGCACCTCGGCGACGTCGCGCTCATGATCGCGGGCTTGTTCGGTTCGTACCTCGAGCGGCGAAAGAACCTGGTCGGCGTGGACTACTACGTGCGGATGGGCGCCGGCGCCTACGGAACGGCGGCGACCTTCGTTCGGCGCGGCGGCTTTCAGCCGGTGCTCGAAGAGCTGGCGCGGAAGTTCCGAGCGCTCGTGGACGTGCTGACCCGGGTCGGGGAGGCGACGACGCTCCCGGTGGCCACCGGCCTCGACCGGCTCTACGAGCGGTGGCTCAGCCACCCGGACGGGGTGCAGATGCACGACCGCCTCACCCGCCTCAAGGCGGCCCCGGTCATCATCGGCGTGGGGCAGGCCTGATGCCGGCCATCGAGGAGGTCGAGCCGGCCCTTCAGCAGACGCTCGAGGTCATCTATCGGCTCGAGGGGACGCCGCCGGTGGCGCCCTTTCGGGTGGGCGAGGAGTTCTTCGCCGCGCTCGGGGTGCTCGAGACCGGCCAGCGGGAGGCGCTGCTCGTCCACCACGACGGCGAGACCACGAACCTCGCCCTGTTTTTGTCCAGAGAGGTCCGGGAGGGGGCAGCCGGCTTTCTCGGCGCGCTCGCCGAGGGCCGGGTCGGCGACCTCGACCCGTTCTGCGCCGCGCTCGAGGGGGTGTCGCACTTCGTGTATTTCACGGGGGCAGGCCGGGCGGTGTCCCGCATCGAGCTCGAACTGCAGGCCGAGATCGACAAGTTCATCCTGCTCAGGGTCCTCGGTTTCGACGGCGACGACCTGCTCGAAGCCCTCTTCGACCGATTCACGCTCGAGGCCAGCCTCGGCGCCGAGGACCGGGAGCGCTACCTGGTCGCGAATCGGGCCGCCCGCCGCTACGCTCGGTGGGCCGGGCAGACGTTCGCCCGAGGCCGCGGTGAGCTCGCCCTGGCCGACGCCCGGCACCTCTACCGGATGCCGCTCGCGGAAAAGCTCGCCCGCATCGACCGCGCGGCCTGACGTTCGTCGCTCCCAAGGCAGCTCCGCACTGTTCGGGCCGGCCTGGATCGGCTAAGCGCTGTCGGCGGTGGCAGACCTGCGCGCCCGCCTGCCCGACGGTCTGCTGGACATCGTGGGGGACGTGCATGGCGAGCTCGAAGCGCTGCTCGCGCTGCTCCACCGACTCGGTGTTCGGCCCGAGACGCGGCAGGTGACCAGGCCTCTGGTGTTCGTCGGCGACGTGCTCGACCGGGGGCCGGACAGCCCCGGGGTCGTAGCCTTGGTCGCCGAGCTGGTCGAGGCCGGGGTCGCGTGGGCGGTGGCGGGCAACCACGAGCTCAACCTGCTGCTCGGGGACCGAAAAGAGGGCAACGGCTGGTTCTTTGGCGATGCGGAGGATCGGTGGCAGCCGGAGCATGGGCCGCCGGTGCGGTTTTCGAGCCGGCTCGCCACCGAGGCCCAGCGTGCGGACATTCTCCGCTACATCTCGAGCCTCCCGCTCGTTCTCGAGCGGGAGGACCTCCGGGTCGTGCACGCCGCCTGGCACGCCCCCTCGGTGGCCGCGATCGACGGGGTGACCGACCTGGCTGGCTTCTCCCTGGCCCACACCCAGCGCCTCCGAGAGGAGTGGAAGGCGTCCGGACTGCTCGCCGCCGCTCGGTCGGAGCGAGCCCAGTTCGCGGGCCTTCGGCGCCGGGACGTGGAGCCGACCCGTCCGCTGCCGAGCCACGTCGCGCTCGAGGTCGCGAGCCAATCTGGGCATCCGGTCAAGGCGCTGACGAGCGGTCTCGAACGAGAGATCCGGTTCGATCAGCGGTTCTTCGTGGGCGGGCGGTGGCGCCTCGTCGAGCGCAGCCCGTGGTGGGAGACCTACGCCAACGAGCCGGCGGTGGTGATCGGTCACTACTGGCGAACGCGGGACGGCAGCCCGACCGGAAAGCCGGACGCGATCCGCACTGCGCCCTTCGACTGGATGGGTCCGGCGGGCCGGGTGTTCTGCGTCGATTACAGCGTGGGCCGGCGGTACGCGGAGCGCCACGCCGGGCGGACCCGGTTTCGGCACGGACTCGCCGCGCTGCGCTGGCCCGAGCGGGTGATCGTGTTCGACGACCGCGAGGATCCGGTGCCCACCGGTCGCTTTGGCGGTTGAAAACGCATTTTGCGCCTTGGCCTCTAGGCACGGCCATCGGGGTGGAATAAAGACGCGCCAACGGGCTTCGTCCCCGGCCCGGCCCCCACTCGGAAGGAATGTTCGGTTCATGAGACAGCATCGACTTTGGCTCGCCCTGCCTGCCCTCGCGTTTCTCGGCGCCTGCGGCGGCGATGACGACGACGGCCCGGGCAACAGCGCCCCGCGGATCACGAGCGCCCCGGTCGCCGCAGCGACGGTCGGCCAGCCCTACCGCTATCAGGTGGTCGCCGTCGGAGAGCCGGCGCCCACGCTGTCGGTCGTCGGCCCGGCCTGGCTGTCCCTCGAGGGCACGATCCTGCAGGGCACGCCCGGAGCGGGCGACGTGGGACAGGCCGAAGTCACGCTCACCGCGAGCAACGGCGTCGAGCCGAGCGCGGTGCAGGCGTTTCGGATCACGGTCGTCACCGAGAGCGCCGGCAACGCCCCGGCGATCACGAGCACGCCGCCGACCGAAGCCCTGGTGGGGACTCCCTACGAGTACACGATCACGGTGACCGGGGAGCCGACGCCGATCCTCACCGCGGCCGGCGCCGGCGGCGCTGCGCTGCCCGGGTGGCTGAGCCTGCAGGGCGCCGTCCTCCGAGGGACCCCGGCGGCAGGCGACGTGGGCGAGGTCGGAGTGGTTCTGGTGGCCACCAACGGGGTCGAGCCCGACGCCACCCAGAGCTTCACCATCACCGTCCGCGCGGACGGGACCGCGCCGGCGTTCACGAGCACCCCGGTCACGCAGGCGACGGTGGGTCAGGCCTACCAGTACGGGCTCACCGCCTCGGGCATGCCCGCGCCCACCTTCGCGCTCGGCTCCGGCCCCATGTGGCTGGCGCTCGAGGGATCGACGCTCCGCGGGACGCCGACGGAGGCCGGCACCTTCCCGGTGGTGGTGACGGCGAGCAACGGCGTCGCGCCCGTCGCCGAGCAGCGCTTCAGCATCACCGTGGCCGCGACCGGCGTGGCCCCGGCGATCACCAGCACGCCGGTGGCGACCGCGACCGTCGGCCAGGCGTACAGCTACACGGTGGTGGCCACCGGTGAGCCGGCGCCGACGATCTCCGCAACCGGAGCCGCGGGCGCTGCGCTTCCCGCCTGGCTGAGCTTCGCCGGCGGACAGCTCTCGGGAACCCCCGGCGAAAACGATGTCGGCGCGGTAAGCGTGGTGGTCACGGCGAGCAACGGGGTCAGCCCCGACGCCACCCAGTCGTTCACGATCGCGGTGGCGCCTGCCCAGGTGGCCCCCGTGTTCACGAGCCAGCCGGTGACCACGGCGACGGTGGGCGCTCCGTACACCTACACCGCGGCGGCGACCGGCCAGCCGGCGCCGACTCTGGCCGCAGGAGCCGCCCTGCCCGCGTGGCTGTCGTTCGACGCCGCCACCGGCGTGCTGTCCGGCACTCCGGCCGCGACCGACGTCGGAAACGCGGCGGTCACGCTGACCGCGAGCAACGGGGTGAGCCCGGACGCGACCCAGAGCTTCACCATCGCTGTGGCTCCCCCGCCGGTGGCGCCGTCGATCACGAGCACCCCGGTGACCGTGGCCACCGCTGGCCAGGCCTACAGCTACACGGTGGTCGCGACCGGCCAGCCGGCGCCTACGCTGGCTGCCCGCGGCGCGAGCGGGGCGGTGCTGCCGGCGTGGCTGTCCTTCGACGCGGCGACCGGCGTTCTCTCCGGAACCCCGGCCGCGACCGACGTCGGCACCGCGAGCGTGGTGGTCACGGCGAGCAACGGGGTGAGCCCCGACGCCACCCAAACGTTCACCATCACCGTCTCGGCCGCGTCGGTGGCCCCCGCCATCACCAGCACCGCGACGACCACCGCCCAAGTCGGTGTCGCCTACAGCTACACGGTGGTCGCCACCGGCAACCCGGCACCGACGATCACCGTGGCTGGCCTCCCCGCGTGGCTGACCTTCGACGGGACCGCGACGATCTCCGGCACCCCCGCCGCTGGCGATGTGGGCACCGCTGGCCCGATCACCGTGACCGCCACTGGGTTTGGGAACCCGGCAATCCAAACCTTCAGCATCACCGTGGCCCCCGCCGGGGCGATCCCGGTCGCGGGCACCGTGTTCCGGGAGGACTTCGGAACCGCGCTTCCGGCCGGCTGGTCGGCCACCGGGCTGTGGGAGTTCGGCCTCCCCACCACCGGGGCCGCGACTGTAGGCCCCCCCGACCTGTGGGACGGCGAGCTCGCGGCCACGAACCTCACCGGGCCGTACGGGAACAACGCGAGCTACCAGATGCAGACGCCCACCTTCGACCTGACCGGGGTGACCGCGCCGACCCTGCGTTTTGCCCACTGGCACAACTTCGAGGGCACGTCCACGTTGTATGACGGCGGAAACCTCAAGATCAGCAGCGACGGGGGAACGACCTGGCGCCAGCTCGTCCCCGGGTCGGTCACTCCGGCCTACACCGGGACGATGTTCGCGAGCACGACGCTGATCGGGGGGCAACTGGCCTGGTCCGGGATTTCCCCGAACTGGACGCTGGTTTCGGTGGACCTCGCCGCCAACCTGGTCGGCGAGCCGCTCACCCAGGTCGCCCTTCGCTTCGACGTGGGCAGCGATAGCTCGGCGGTGCGCCCGGGCTGGTACGTCGATGCGATCCGGCTCGGCGCCGCCGCCGACATCCCGGCGCCTCCGAGCCTCGTCAGCACGGCTGCGGACGCCCAGATCTCGGCCGGGCAGGTGTACACCGCCTCGGTGTCTGCGGCTGGGAACCCGGCGCCGACGCTGACCGCGACCACGACGACTGGCCCGCTGCCCGCTTGGCTGAGCTTCGACCCTGCGACCGGGACGTTGACCGGGACCCCGAGCAACAGCGACGCCGGCCCGGTCACGATCGTGATTCGCGCCGACAACGGCGAGCCTCGAGCCGCGGTCCTCAGCTTCACCCTCACCGTGGTGGCGGTGAACGCGGTCGCCGAGTTCGACTTCGAGGGCAGCGTCAACACCGCTTCCACCGAGGCGACGAACGTCACCGTGGGCCCCATGACCACCCGCAACGGTGTGACCACCTATCCGGTGGGCGTCGGCGGCGGCGCAAATCGGGCCCTCAGCTCGAACGGATTCAACGACGCAGCCAACCCGAACGCGTTCGAGTTCACCGTGACCCCGACGGTCGGGTTCGCGGTGGGACCCACCGGCCTCTCGTTCCAGAGCCAGCGCTCAGGCACGGGGCCGACCAGCTTCACGGTGTCCATCCTCTACCTCGGCACCGAGATCCCGGTCGGCGGCGGCACGCTCTCGGGCACCGTCTTCGGCCCGAGTTCGGTGTCGTTCTCCGGTCCGGCCGCGGGGCCGTTCGTCCGGAGCTTCACCGTCCGCATCGCCGCCTCCGGGGCGAACTCCGCGGCCGGTACATGGCGGCTCGACGACGTTCGGCTCGACGGCACGGTGCCGCCTCGGCTGGTGGTGCCGGTCGTGAACGGGACCCCATTCGTCGAGGGTTTTGGGTCGGCGGTTCCGGCCGGGTGGGCGAGCAGCGGAGACTGGGACTTCGGCACCCCGACCACCGGCGCGGCCGCCGTGGGTCCGCCCTCGGTGTTCGACGGGGCAGTGGCTGCCACCAACATCGCGGGCAACTACAGCAACAGCACGCTCTCGGTGCTCCAGACGCCGGTTCTGGACCTGACCGGGGTCACGGCTCCGAGGCTCGACTTCCAGCACTGGCACAACTTCGAGACCAGCTTCGACGGGGCCAACATCAAGATCAGCACCGACGGGGGCTCCACGTTCCGTCCGCTGGTCGCGATGAGCTTCACGCCCGACTACAACAGCACGCTCTCGACGGCCAGCCGGCTCCCGGGCCAGCGGGCTTGGTCGGGGATCCTCACCGACTGGACGCTGGTGGTGGTGGACCTCGCGGCGAACCTCGCCGGCGAGCCGGTCAACCGGGTGATGCTGCGGTTCGAAGCGGGCAGCGATGGCTCCGTGGTTTGGCCCGGCTGGTACATCGATGACGTCCGGATCGGGGCCGCGTCCGACCTGACGATGATGCCCCGGGTGATCGCGGCCGTGGGCGGCCAGCAGGCGGCAGGCCGGGCTCTCGGCCTGCTCGACCACCCGGTCACCGGGCGGTTTGGGGCCTCGGGTCCGGCATCGCTGCGCCTGGGCGGTCTGTCCTCGGCCGGTCCCGCCGGTGGCGCTGGCTGGGCCGACGTCGCGGGCGACGTCCGCCCGGTGTTCTTCGAGGATTTCGAAGGCGCGGCGGAGGGCTGGAAGATCGGGTTCGACGCCGGCACCGATACCGATTGGGCGATCGGGACCCCGAGCGGCGAGGGCCCGCTCGAGGCGCGCTCGGGGCTGCGCTGCGCGGCGACCGGCCTCGGCGCTCCCTACGCGGAGGAGGCTCGGTTGTCCTACCTCGAGACCCCGGTGCTCGACCTGTCCGACCTTTCGGATCCGGTGCTTCGATTTGCGCATTGGTACGGGGCCGAGGTGGGCCGAGACGGCGGAAACCTGAAGATCAGCACCGACGGCGGTCAGACCTTCTCGCCGGTGCTGATCGAAGGGGAGACGCTCGGCGGCGACGGCCCGCTGGCTGGGCAGGTCGTGTTCACCGGGCCGACCGACGGCTGGGTCGAAGTCGAAGTGGAGCTCGCCGGCGACCTCGACGGGCTGCCCCGCGACCGGGTCATGCTGCGGTTCGAGTTCGGCTCCGACTCCGAGGTGAGCGGTCCCGGCTGGTACATCGACGACGTGCTCGTCGGCGACCGGCTCCGCTGACCCGCGCCGACGGCGAGCCCGGTCCGGGCTCGCCGCCTCATCCTTCGGTTTCGCGACCAGCGGAACCCGTGCACTCGAGCTAGAGCACCGAACGGGTAGCGCCTCCAGGCGAAGTCCTGTGTTTGTGGCCGTTCGGCGGTGGACCGAGGCCACTCCCCGAAGCCGACGGAGCCGCCCCTCGAGGGTCGCCGCAGGCGACCGGACGGCGAGGGACGCAGGAAACGAGCCTGGGCCGTTGGTCCAGCCCGATCGGTGCTCTAGGGCCGGCGGTTTTCGCGCCGGCGCTCGGCCCGCCTGAGTCCTCGGGCGAGGCGCTTCGACACCATCGGTCCCCGTTGGGCAGAAGCGCCTCGGGCTCGCCTCCGAACCCACAGACCGACAGTGAGGGCGACGAGGGTGAGGGCCACGACCTCCTGCTCGGTCATGACCATCCGAACAGGCGGCCGCCTTGGTACACCGCGAACGCGGCGAGCCACGCGAGCGCCCCGTTGTACGCGAACGCGAAGGCCGGCCACCGCCACGAGCGGGTCTCTCGGCGAATCGCGGCCAGCGTGGACATGCACTGCAGGGCGAGCAGGAAGAACACCATGAGCGAGAGCCCGACGAGCGGGGTGTAGACCTTTCGCCCGGTGCACGGATCGACCTCCGATTGCAGCCGCTCTCGCAGGGGCACGCTCTCTTCGTCCACGTCTTCGCCGATCCCGTAGACGAGCCCGAGCGTGCTCACGAACACCTCCCTGGCCGCGAAGCTCGCGAGGATGGCGATGACCATCTTCCAGTCGTAGCCGAGCGGCGCGAACACCGGCTCGAGGGCGTGGCCGATGCGGCCGCCGAAGCTCGCTTGGACCCGCGCCGCCTGCGCCTCCTGCTCGAGCAACATTCGCGCCTCCGTATCTTCTCCTACCTGCATGATGCGGCTCTCGTACTCGAAGCTCTCCGGGACGTGGGAGGGGAAGTAGAGCAGGGCCCACAGGGCCATCGAGCACACGAGGATGACCGAGCCAGCGTCCCGGACGAACACTCGGGACCGGTCGAAGGCGCGGCCGAAGACGCTCGCCAGGGCGGGTCGCCGGTACGGCGGCAACTCGAGCACGAGCGGCGGGGTGGGGCTCTTCAGCACGGTGCGCTTCAGCACCGCCGCCGCCCCCACCGTGACCGCGATCGACGCGAGGTACATCGCGAACAAGAGAAGGCCGCCCACCGACAGGACGCCGAAGACCGGCTCGGACGACGAGAACAGGGCGGCCAAGATCACCGAATACACCGGCAGCCGGGCCGAGCACGACACGAGCGGGGTGACGAGAATGGTGACCAGGCGGTCCTTCGGCGACTCGATGGTTCGGGACGCGAGGATCGCGGGCACGGCGCAGGCGAACCCAGACAGGAGGGGAACGAAGGCTCGGCCGTGCAGGCCAGCTTTCGCCATCATGCGGTCGGAGATGAAGGCGGCCCGGGCGAGGTAGCCGCTGTCCTCGAGCACGGCGATGAACGCGAAGAGAAACGCGATTTGAGGCAGGAAGACGACGACGTTGCCCACGCCGCCGATGACGCCGTCGGCGAGCAGATCGGTGAGCGCGCCCTCCGGCAGGTGGGCTTTCACCCCGTCCCGAGCGAACCCGACTCCGCCTTCGATGAGGGCCATCAGCGGTTCGGCCCACGCGAAGACGCTCTGAAACAGCACCGCCATCACCGCGGCGAAGACGGCGACCCCCTTCACCGGGTGGAGCAGGACCGAGTCGAGGCGGTCGGTCGGGGTGGCGGCGGTTTCGGGGGGACGGTGCACGGCGCCCTCGTCGAGGGCCCGGGCGACTCGGTAGCGGGCTTCGATGAGCTCGGTTGGGGCAAAAGGGCGGCCTACAGCCGCACGTCGGGCCCGGCTCGCGGCCGCGGCGAGCGCGGGCGGGGCGGGGCTCTCGGTCCCGGCGCCGAGCGCGAGGCCCTCGGCCGCGATGAGCCACCGGGCGACCCCAGGGCCCATTGGCGATCCATCTTCCGGAAGGGCTTCGGCGACGCGGGCCACGACCGCTTCGAGTTCTTCGGGCAGGGGAGCGAGCCGAGGCGGAGGGGGGGCCCGGTCGAGCGCCGCTTCCACCGCCGCACCCAGGGCCTCGAGCCCCTCGCCGGTGCGGGCGACGACCGGGACGACGGGCGCGCCAAGGTCCGCAGCCAGCCGCTCCGCGTCCACCCGAAGCCCCGCCTCCCGGGCGAGATCGACCATGGTCAGCGCGACCACCACCGGTCGCCCCAGCTCCAGCACCGACAGGGCAAGGTAGAGGTTTCGAAGCACGTTGGTGGCGTCGACCACGACCACCACCGCGTCCGGGGCCGGCCCAAAGAGACCGGCGAGGACCTCGAAGGCGATCGCCTCCTCTCGGCTCTGGGGGACGAGGGAGTAGGTTCCGGGCAAATCGATGAGCTCGACGGTGCGGCCAGGGAGCTTTGCCGGCCCCGACCGCCGCTCGACGGTCACCCCCGGGTAGTTGCCGACCCGCTGCCGAAGCCCGGTCAGCCGATTGAACAGCGTGGTTTTGCCAGAATTTGGGTTTCCGGCGAGCGCGACCGTCGCCATCAATCGGGCTCGACCGACAAGCGGGCCGCTTCCGCCGCCCGCACGGTGAGCAGGTAGCCGCCGACATTCAGCTCGAGCGGCCCGCCGAGCGGCCCCCGCCGGCGCACCCGCACCGAGGCCCCAGGCACGAGGCCCATCTCCATCAACCGGAGCATCACCGGTCGCCCCGGCTCCTGCACCGCCGCGAGTCGGGCGGGCACGCCCACGGGAAGATCGAGCAGCGTCACGGCGGGACGGTGGAGATACCGAGAATGCCTGTCAATAGCAGAGAAGACCGGAGCCTTTTGCGGCGCGGTCATTGACGAGGGAGGGTCTCCCTTCGATGCTGCGGCCGCATGGCGAGCGGCGGAGCGGAAGGCCCGCCCGGGCCCGGGAGGCCGGGGGACGAGCTACCGGAAGAGGGCGCCGGCCCGAGCCGTCCCGCGGTCGACCCGGCTCGGCTCTCGGCCGACCTCGAGACGCCGGAGCCGATCGGAGAGGCGACCGCCGGATCCGGCACCCGACCGGAAGGCAACACCCAGCGCCAGGCCCCCGACCGTCGGGCGGGGGTGTCCGCGGTGAGCCAGGACCCGCTCGTCGGGCGGGTGGTGCTCGGACGCTACCGCATCGACCGCCGCATCGGCTCCGGCGGCATGGGTTCGGTGTACGCGGGGGTGCAGCTCGCGGTGGGGCGGGAGGTCGCGCTGAAGGTCCTGCGCCAGGATCTCATGGCGCACGAGCACATCCGGCAGCGGTTTCGGCGGGAAGCGGAGGTGATCGGGCGCCTCGACCACCCCAACACCATTCGCCTGTTCGACTACGGAGAGACCGAAGACGGGCTCGCCCTGATGGTGACCGAGCTGCTTCGGGGGTCCGCGCTCAACGAGCGGCTGAAGCAAGAGGGTCCGATGTCGGTCGAGGAGGTGCTCGACCTCGGAGAGGGCGTGGCCCGGTCGCTCGCGGAGGCGCACGCCGCCGGCCTCGTTCACCGCGACTTGAAGCCGGCCAACATCTTTCTCGTTCAGGTCGGGTCGACGGTGGTGCCGAAGGTGCTCGACTTCGGGATCGCTCGCATCATGGACGAGGAGGCCACCCGGATCACCAGCACCGGCCAGGTGTTCGGTACGCCCCGGTACATGTCGCCGGAGCAGGCGATCTCGACCGCCGACGTGGACGCGCGCGCGGACCTCTACAGCCTGGGGCTCATCCTCTACGAGGGCCTCGTCGGCCAGCCCCCCTTCGTCGCCCAGACGAGCTACCAATACCTCAGCGCGCACGCGAGCCAGTCCCCGCCGAAGCTGCGGGAGAGGTTTCCGGCCGCCCCGGCCGACCTCGAGGCGCTCATCGACCAGTGCCTGCAAAAGGAGCCGGACGCCAGGCCGAGCTCGGCGACGGAGCTCGCCGACGCGCTCGCTCGCCTCCGGCGGCGGCTCGAAGGGCTCGGGACCGAGCCGTCCCTGCCTCCGGCTCCCCCCGAGCCGGAGCCGGACATCGGTTCGAATCGGGGGGGGCTGGCGGTCGTGGTCCTGCTCGCCGCAGTGCTCGGCGGTTTTTTTGCCTACGCCGCTGGCGTCCTCCCAGAGGTGCCTGGATGGGGCGGGGCAGTCGGCGCCGGTCCCGGTGACGTCGGTCCGGCTCGTGCTTTCGATGGCTCGGGTCTCGCCGTCCTGCTTCCTCCTACCGGCGAGTCCCCTGTTTACGACGCCGAGCAGGACGATGAGGACCCCGACGTCCTCGAGCCGGGCGAAGAGTCGCCGGGGCCCGCCGAGCCGGACGGCGCTCTCGAGCCGGACGGGGGCGTGGGCTCTCGGCCGCCGGCTCCAGAGCCCCGAGCGCGCCGGACCCCGAGGCGGCGGCCCTCCCGCCCCGCGGAGGACCAGGCCGGACCCGACGCGGGCCAGCTCAACAAGCAGCTCGGAAAGGGAGCGATCGCGGGGCCGCGGGGGCTCGAGATCCCGCCGGAGGAGGGAGAGGACGAGACCGACGTCGTTCGGCTCTCGAAGAGCTGCCGAGATTCGGTTTGGCGCGGCCTCGGTCGCTTCGAGACCTCGGAGTGCCCGAGCGATTGCGCGATCATGATGGACGAGACCTGCGCGGGCCGCACCCCGGCTGTCGACCGGCCCATGGGCCCCGGTCTCCGAAATTTCGTAGTCATCTGCCGGGATCGGGTCGTCGTGGAGCGAAGGGTCCGGGTGGAGGCACGCAAGACCGCGGTCTTGAGCTGTCGTTGAATCACGGTTCACTCGGCGGGTTGACGCTCCGGTGACGCCCTGGTTTCATCGCAGCGTCAACGATGGCGACGCTCGAACGCCCGCCGGCTTCGTATCCTCCGCGGCGCCGGGGTGTTCGGCAGAAGCGCCTCGACATTCCCGTGGTTCGTCCCCTGGACGGCCCGGCCCGGGTCGCGTTCCTGCGTTTGTGGGCGATATCGGACGGCGGCTCGGAGCCCCGGCTGTCGCCGGCCTCCGAAGCCCGAATCGCTTCGGCGACCTCCCCTGAAGAACTCGAGGCCGCGCGGCGCGACGCCCTCGCACTCGAAGCGCTGGTCGCGCTCCGTCCGGTGAAGGGCCTCCGAGTGGCGCTGGCGGTCGACGCGCTTCGCGCAACCGAGCTCGACGCAGCGCTTCTCGAGACCCTCGCTTCCGGACGCCTCGACCGCCATCGAACCGCAGCCGCCCTCGACCACATCAGGCACGGTCTCGAAAAGCGCGGGTTCTCGGGCGAGACCGCGAAACGTGCCCTGCTCGCGCTCGACTGCCTCCTGCAGGGAGCGGCGGCGGTGGCTCCCGCCCGCCTCCCCGAATACGTCGGCACCGCGGAGCGCGACGCGCTGACCAGCTTCGCGCGGGCCCTGCACCGCTGATGGCGGGGGTCTTCGAGCGGTATCGAAGCTGGGCCCCGCTAGGGTAGGGTCTCGCCATGGCCACGCGCATCGAGACGGACCACGCCCGGTTCAAGAACATCGTCCGCGGCAAAATCAAGCAGAATCTTCGGAAGTACATCCAGAAGGGCGAGATGGTCGGGAAGCAGGGCAAGGACCTCATCTCGATCCCGGTCCCCTCGATCGAGCTCCCCCGGTTCAAGTTTGGGCACCGGGACACCGGCGGCGCCGGGCAAGGGGAGGGCAACCCCGGTGACGTGCTCTCCCCAGGGTCGGTCGAGGGTCCGGGAGGCAAAGGCGAGGCGGGCGACGGGCCGGGCGAGCACATGCTCGAGGTGGACGTCACTCTGGACGAGCTGGCCGAGATGCTCGGAGAGGAGCTGAAGCTGCCTCGCATCGAGCCTCGGGGCAAGGAGCGCATCGAACAGACCCGTCTTCGCTACACCGGCATCAACACCGCTGGCCCGGAGTCGCTGCGCCACTTCAAGCGAACCTACAAGCAGGCGCTCCGCCGCTCGGTGGTCTCCGGAGAGTACGACCCAGCTCGCCCGCTGGTGGTCCCCACCCGCGCCGACCGCCGGTACCGCTCGTGGAAAGAGGTGGTCGAGCCGCAGGCCAACGCGGTCATCCTGTACATGATGGACGTTTCTGGCTCGATGGGCGACGAGCAGAAGGAGATCGTCCGCATCGAGTCCTTCTGGCTCGATACCTGGCTCAGAAGCCAGTACAAGGGCATCGAGTCCCGCTACATCATCCACGACGCGATGGCCCGGGAAGTGGACCGAGAGACGTTCTTTCACACCCGGGAGTCGGGAGGCACGATGATTTCCTCCGCGTACAAGCTCGCTTGGAAGATCATCGAGGACGACTACCCGACCTCGGAGTGGAACATTTATCCGTTTCACTTCTCCGACGGCGACAACTGGTCCGCGGACGACACCAGCCAGTGCCTGACCCTGCTGAGGGAAAAGATGATCCCCGCCGTCAACATGTTCTGCTACGGCCAGGTGGAGTCGCCCTACGGGTCGGGCCAGTTCATCAAGGACCTGCGCGAGGCGTTCCCCAAGCCGAGCGAGCACCGGGTGGTGACGTCCGAGATCAAGGACAAAGAAGCCATCTACGGGTCGATTCGAGACTTCCTCGGGAAGGGGCTGTGACGGTGCCGCTTCAGAGGTCCGCAGCCCTTGCCAACCGGCGCGCCCTGTCGAACCTACGGGCAAGGAGGGGCGAATGACCCAAAAAGTCAGGACCGTGATCATGGGCGGGGGCCGGGGCCAGCGGCTGTATCCGCTGACCCGTTTTCGATGCAAGCCAGCGGTGCCGCTCGCGGCGATGTACCGGCTGGTGGACATCCCCATCAGCAACTGCCTCAACTCGGGGTACAACCAAATCTACATCCTCACCCAGTTCAACACCGCGTCGCTGCATCGGCACATCCGAGAGTCCTACCGTTTCGACGTCTACGGGGGTGGTTTCGTCGAGATCCTCGCCGCCGAGCAGACCGAGCAGGGGGAGAGCTGGTACCAAGGCACCGCCGACGCGGTCCGCCAGAATCTCGTCCACATCGATCCGGCCGACGACGACCTGGTCCTCATCCTGTCCGGGGATCAGCTCTACCAGATGGACTACCGGACGATCGTGGACGCGCACCGGTCCTCCGGGGCGGACGTCACCGTCGCCGCGACCCCGACCCATCGCGGCCTCGCCCACGCGTTCGGGCTCATGAAGGTGCTGCCCGACCGCCGCATCGAGGCCTTCGTGGAGAAGCCCACCGACGAGGCGGTCGTGGACGAGCTGATCCTCCCCGAGGGTCTCACCGAAACCGGGAGCCGAGACCAGGTGCTCGTCTCGATGGGGATCTACGTCTTCTCCGGCCGGGTCCTCCGCGAGGCGCTTCGGGGCGATTCCACCGATTTTGGCAAGGAGGTCATCCCCGGTCTGCTCGGCCGCGGGCTGTACGCCCACATCTTCGAGGGATACTGGGAAGACATCGGGACGGTGGGGGCGTTCTTCGAGGCGAACCTCCGCCTCACCGACGACGTCCCCCCGTTCAACTTCTACGACCCGGACAACCCGATCTACACCCGGACCCGGTTTCTGCCCGCGGCGAAGGTCAACGGCTGCGAGCTGCACCGGTGCATCGTCGCCGGCGGGAGCATTCTCGGGGCGGCCCGTCTGGAGCGGTGCGTAATTGGGGTTCGGGCCCACGTTCGGGAAGGCACCCGCATGCGGAACACCATCATGATGGGGGCGGAGCGGCTCGAGAGCGAGGAGGAGCGGGTCGCGGCCGAGGTCCGGGGGCTGCCTCCGATGGGTGTGGGGCGAAACTGCGAGATCGAAGGCACCATTCTCGATGCCAACGTCCGAATCGGGGATGGCGTGAGGCTCTCGCCGGCCGGCAAACAGGATGGCTTCACCCAGGGAGACGTGATGGTTCGCGATGGGGTGTTGGTGGTGGCCAAGAACGGGGTCATCCCGAACGGGACCACGATCTGAGCTCGAGGCTCATGCGATCTGATCGAGGAAGCGGAACGTGCGCTCGAGCGCGAGCGCGGCCGAGTCGGGGTGAAAGTCGGCGCGGTGGTCGCAGTTGAAGCCGTGGCCGGCAGGATAGATGTGAGCGACGACGCCCGGGTACTTCACCACCCGCTCCACGACCTCGATGGGAAAGCTCGCGTCTTCGGCGCCGACATGCATGAGCACCGGGACCTTCGGCCGGAGCTGCTCGGCCCGGGCGATCCGGCTGCCATAGTAGCTGACCACGCCAGCGAGCCCGGCGAGCTCCGCCGCGGCGGTCCACACCACCGAGCCACCAAAGCAGTAGCCGACGGCGGCCACCGAGCCGAACTCGGCCACCGACAGCCGCGCCGCTTCGAGGTCGGCGAGCACGCCGGCGTCATCGAGCCCGTCTACGAGGGCCCGGCCTCGGGTGAACCCTTCCTCGTCGTAGCCGAGGACGACCCCGCGCTCGACCCGGTCGAACAAAGCGGGCGCGACCACGGCGTAGCCGGCGGCAGCAAAGCGGGCGGCGACGGATCGGATGTGGGCGTTCACCCCAAAGATCTCCTGCACGACGACCAGGCCGCCGAGGGCCGGGCCTTCGGGGAGGATGCGCTCGGCGGAGAGGGTGTGGCCGTCGGGGGCGCTCAGCGTGATCTGGACCATGGCGAGAGTTCAGCACCGGCCCAGCCTCGCGAGAAGCCCCTTGGGCTCGAGCTTTCTGCTCAGGGCGCCGATCGGGTCTTGTCCACGGCCCAGCCTCGTTCGGGGAGGGCGGCTCTCTCCTCGGCGCGTTCCCTCGGGTTCGCGAGCGGGCCGCTTCGCGGCGGGTTGATGAGCTCGAAGGAGGCGGCGCGGCAGCCGAGCAGCACCCCCTCGCTGGGGCGGAGGCGCGCCGGGCGGCCCGGTCCGAGGCGGACGCAGACGAGGTCCGAGCCGGAGGCCTCGCTGTCGATCCAGTCCTCGCTGCGAAACAGGTAGCTTCCGTTCGAGGAGCCGAGGTCGGTGAAGACCCAGTCCTCGCCTCGCCGCTCGAGCTCGCCGTGAAGGCGCGACACCCTGGGGTCGGAAAACGGGATGTCGGCCGCGGCCCCTCGGCCCACGGCGTAGCGTCGTCCCGGCTCGAGCGAGAGCATCCGGTCGGGCACGCTCCCTCGACGAACGCAGACGAGGAGAGGAGCGGACGTGGCCGGGGAAAAGAGGGGGCGGTCCACACTGGGAGCCATCGGCCGACCGAGGCCCGGATGAAGGCCCACGGACGAGGGGGATGCGGTCCACCCTCGCAAAAGGCCGAGGTGACCCATCGCCGGGGACGTGGCAAACGGAGGCGGTGGACGGGGAGCTGACCCGCCTCGCGGCTCGGGTCGCGGCGCTCGAACGCCGGCTGGAGCTGGGGCGTGAGGCCGACGAAGCGGTGGAGCGGGCGATGACCGAGCGCCGGCCGGTGGCGTCCTTGCTCGGCTCTTTGCTGCCCCTGCTCGTCGAGGCCACCGGCGCCGTTCGGGGGTTTGCGGAGGTGCTCGGCGAGCCGGGCGTGCACTGGCCTCGGCCGGAGCGGACCGACCCGGAGTCCGCGCCGGTGATTCGGACGCTGGAGGTCGGGGGTCGCGCGCTCGGCCGGGCGGGGGTTTGGCTCCCCGTCGGGGGCGACCGGGAGCCGGTCGAGGCGCTGCTCGAGGTGTGGTGCGAGGTGCTCGATGACCACCTCGCGATGGTGGCCCTCGCCCAAGAGAAGCACGAGGTCAGCCGGGCGGTGTCCCGCGCGCTCGCCGATCCGGTGCTCGGTGACGGGCTCGACGCCGCGCTGGGCGCGCTCGCCCGCTTCGTCCGCTTCGACGACCTCGTGGTGGTGTTTCGGCCGGGGGACGGGGAAGGCCCGCTCGAGCGGCGCTGGCTGTGCCGGGCACCGGATCGTTCGATCATCGACCGGCGCGACGACCCGGCGCTCGCTGCCTTGGCGCCCGAGGTCCTCAGCGGTGGGCTCGCTCGGTGGCTCGAGCAGGTGGACGCCGGCTGCAGCAGGCAGGAGGCGCTGCTCATCGGGGCCAGAGACCAAGCGCCGGTCGGCCGCCTCGTGGTGAGCCGGAGGAGCGGCGGAGGCGGCGAAGGCTCTCGGGACTTCGACGCCGCCGAGCGCGACCTGGTCCAGGTGCTCGCCGACCACCTCCGGCAGCGCTTGGTCGATTTCTCTCGGGAGCACGCGCAGCTGTCCACCTGCTTTCCTCCCGGGGTGGTGGCCCGGCTGCTCGCCGAGCGCGGCTACCGGGATCGCTACCTGACTCCCCGCGAGGTCCAGGCTGCGATCCTGTTCGCCGACCTCTCCGGTTTCACCCGCATCAGCGAGGTCCTCTTGCCGTCGCCGGCGGCGGTGGGGGCGCTCGTGGACGCGTGGGCGGCGGCCGCGGTGGACGCGATTTGGGAGGCAGGCGGGGTGTTCGACAAGATGGTGGGCGACTGCATCATCGCCCTGTTCGGGCCCCCGTTTTGCGAATGGTCCGGTTCAGAGGCGGCCGAGCGGGCGCTCGCGACGGCGGAGTCGATCCGGGCTCGAACCCGCGCCCTGCCTCGAGACCCGCGCCATGCCGAGCTCGCTGGGCTCGATGGGGTCTTGGGGGTGGCGACTGGGCTTCACCTCGCCCCTCTATGTGTGGGTCTTTTTGGCCCCAATGCGAACTACACCGGCTTTTCGGCTGGCATGAACAACGCCGCTCGCCTCCAGGCGCTCGCCGCCAAGGACGAGATCCTCGCCATGGACGCTTTCGTGGCTGCGCTGCCCGCCCGGGACCGGTTCGGCCCGGTCCGCGAGGCGCGCGTGAAGAACGTGGCCGATCCGATCCGCTTTCGGGCCCTGCTCGGCCCCTGAGGCGCCGTCGTCGCGGCGCCTCTTCGCTCATCCTCGGGGTTTCTTGTCTTTCGGTGCCCGCGCCGGCGGAGCGGTCGGCTTTGCCTCCTTGCGCGCTTCGCTCGCGAAGTGCCGGGCGGCGATGAGCCCGTGCAGCCCCGCTCCCGGCGCCGGGGGGTTCTCGAACTGCCGGCGCGCCGCGCCGAGCAGCGCCGTCGCTTCGGGCGCCGCGCAGGGACGCAAGTCCGACCGGGGACCGCTCGAATCTGCGGGCCCGGCCTTCGATCCCCCCTCGCGCGCTCCATACGCGGAGAAGCCTCGTTCGAGCGCGGCCAACCACGCTTTCGGGGGGAGCCCCAGCGCCCCCGCGGTCGCTCTCTGGTCCTCGAGCCAAGCGCCGAGGCGCTCGGCCTGCTTCGGATGAAGCGCTACCCCTTCGACCTCGACCGGCGCAGCGCCGGCGCCTACGCCCTCCGGTTTCGCGAGCATCTCCACCATGAGCTCGGCCGAGATCTCGGCCAGCTCTGCCACCAGGGTGGGGATGAGCGCCCGGTCGAGGCGCCGCCGGGCCGACGACAGCGCCGCGGCTCCCGCCGATGAGGACCCGGCGGACGCCCAAGCCCGCACCGCCGCCTTCACCGCCTCGTGCACGGGGTGGCTCACTTGTCGTAGCGGTGGCTCACGATGATGGACTTCGTGTCCTGCAGCTCGCGCTGCGCCCCTGGCGCGGCGATGAGGTAGGGGAGAAACCCGAGTCCCCCCGTGAGCAGGGTGGCCAGTGCACCCACCCCGATCTTTTTGCCGAGCGAGCTGTCGTCGGCGATGAACAGCTTCTTCGCGGCGGTGCCCACCAGGCCAATCCCGCCACCAGCGACGCCGATGACGGCGCTCACCGTGTCCCGAACCGCGTTGAACCGAATGGTCATGCCCGATTGTCGGCGAGGGCTTCTTCGAGGTGCGCAAAAAAACGACATCAGGGTCGCGCCGATGAAGCGCTTGACCCCGGCCGGGGCCGCCCCGATGAACGGGCGCCCATGGTCTACCGCTCGGTGGTGAAGGTCTACGCGACCACGCAAGCCCCGGACTACGACACGCCGTGGATGGGGACCGCCCCCACTCGGTCCACCGGCTCCGGAGTGGTCATCGACGGCGAGCGGGTCCTGACCGGCGCGCACGTCGTCGCCAACTCCACCTTCGTGCAGATCCAGAAGGTGGATGAGCCGACGAAGACGGCGGCCCGGGTGGTGGCGGTGTCCCACGACCTCGACCTCGCCCTTCTCGAGATGTCGGACCCGGACTACCTGAAGGACGTCCCGGCGGCCGAGCTCGGCGACCTCCCCCGCATCCAGGATCGGGTCTCGGTGGTGGGCTACCCGGTCGGGGGCGAAGAGGTGTCGATCACCGAGGGCGTAGTCTCCCGCATCGAGGTGCAGGAGTTCGCCCACTCCCAGCGCTGCGCGCTCGCGGTCACCGTCGATGCGGCCATCAACGAGGGCAACAGCGGCGGACCGGTCGTGGACGGGGAGCGGGTCATCGGCATCGCGTTTCAGACCAGGGAGGGCGCGGAGGCGATCGGCGAGATCGTCCCCGTCCCGCTCATCCGCCACTTCCTGAGCGCGGTGGAGTCCGGTCAGCCAGTGACGTTGCCTGGTCTCGGCTTGAGGACGATGAAGCTCGAGAACCCGGCGCTTCGCCGCCGGCTCGGGCTCTCGGTGCGGGAGGGCGGGGTTTTGGTGACCGGGGTCGCCCACGGCGGAAGCGCCGACGGGGTGGTCGAGGTGGGCGACGTGCTGCTGTCGCTCGATGGGCTCGATGTCGCCGAGAACGGCACCGTGCTGTACCGGGACAAGATCCGGACCTCCTTCGACGTGGTCCTCGGCGACCACCACCTCGAAGACCGGATGCCGGCGACGGTGGCGCGAGGAGGGGTCCGGACCGAGGTCGAACTGTCTCTACGGGCTCCGGCGGCGCTCGTACCCGGCAGCCGCTACGACGTCCGGCCCACCTACCTAATCTTTGGAGGGCTCGTGTTCCAGCCGCTGACCCGCGACTTCCTCGAATCGTGGGCCAAGTGGTGGCACCAGGCCCCCAAGGAGATGCTCCACCTGTTTCAGGAGGGCATGCCCACGCCGGAGCGACGGGGGGTGGTGGTGCTGGCCCAAGTTCTCGCCGACGAGGTGAACGTCGGCTACTCCGCGTACGCCGAGGCCACGGTGCAGTCTCTCGACGGCAAGCCCGTGGTCGACATGGAAGACTTCGCTCGCCGACTCGGGGCCGCGACCGGGCAAGTGGAGATCCGGACCAGCTACGGCGGGCTGCTGCTGCTCGACGCCGCCGACGCCGACGCCGCCGACCAGCGAATTCTCGCCCGGTACGGAATCCCGGCCCCATGCTCGGCCGACGTGGCCCCGGTCTATCGCCGCCCCCCGGGCTGAGGGCCTGCGACGAGACAATCTGCGCCTTCTCGCCGCCGGCCCTGAGCTTCAGGAGTCGAGCGGCCCGAACCGATACATCGACCAGTACCGGCCTCGCCCGTGGCGAACCGACGTCGCCCGTCGGTTCAGCTCCGAGTCAGGGAGGGCGCGAACGTGAAAGGTGTCGAGGAATTGCCGCATGGCCCGGGCGAGGGGCTTGGGCCACCCGGACAGGTCGCCGAAATCGACCACCACCACCTCGCCGCCGGGGGCGAGCGCCCGCTGGCAGTGCTCGAGCGCCTTGAGTGGCTCCTGGACCATCGACAGGCAGTACGCGAACAGGATGACGTCGGGACGGGCGCCGAGCACCGCCTCCACGTCGGCGTCCTCCGCGAACCCGTGCACCAAGCGGGCGAAGGGCACCTTCTCGCGGGCGTGGTCGAGCATCGCGTCGCTCGCCTCGATCCCGCCGAGCTCGGCCCCCGGGCGCATCGACTTCAGCTTTGCGAGGTTGCGACCGGTGCCGGGGCCGACCTCGACGAGGCGCTGCCACGGCGTCGAGCCGAGGTGGGAGAGCGCCGCTTCGCGCCCGAGCAAGAAGTAGCGCCGGGTGAGGTCGTAGATGCCCCGCGAGAGACCGTAGTACTGGTTGAGGAACGCGCGGTGCGCCTCGCGGGCCGACGAATCGTCGCCCTGAGGGGCGGTCGCGGTGGGGCCGCCCGGCCCGGGGTTCCCGGGGTTCCGAGCGCTGCCCACGCCGGCCTCGTCCTTCGGATCGGCGCTCGAGCTCAATGGACCACCCGGAAGAAATCGACCCGCCGGTACTGGCGGCTTCGGTCCTCCTCCGTGGCGAGGCGGCTCGATTCCTCCACGAACTGAAACCGCCGTCCGCCGTCGATGCGCTCGATGAACGAGTCGTTCTCCACCGAACGCGCGAGCACGATCGCGCCATCCTTGCTGGTCCGGTGGATCTCGTTCAGCAGGCGACCTTGCACCTCGGGCGGCATCCAGTCGGGGGCGTCACAGAGCGTGTAGTGCGACCAAGTTCTGGGGCCGGCCGCGGCCAACCGGTCGAAGATGTTCCCGTGGTGAAACGCGACCGTGGTGGGGCTGTCCTTCGACGACCGCTCGTGGCGGTCGCGCCGCAGGTACGGCGGTACCGCTTCGGGGTGATCGTGGTTGAAGTGACCGGTTGCGGCGTACCAGATGAACCAGTTCGTAGCGATGTCGGTCCCGGCGAGCCGCTTCAAGTGGGTCACGAAGAAGTCGAGCAGGTTGTCGTCGTCCTCGCTGGCCAGGATCTTGTCCCGCTGGTTGAAGTTGATGCCGAGCGCGAGAAGCTGGAGCGGAGATTGCATCACCCACCGCACCGACCGCATCTCGAGCAGGGGCGAGATCGCGTCTTCGATCGCCTTCTCCCGCTCCTCGACGGGGGCGTCGAGCAGGGACTGGAGCCAGGCCGCGTCGATCCCAGAGAGCCGGCGGACCCCGCCGAGCATGCGGGAGGTCAGCCCCTGCAGGTAGATGCTGCTCCGCGCGAAGCGGTCGTGGTTCTTGCTCCAGTAGCCGGCCATCCACGAGGGCATGTAGGCCGACAGGTCCGCGATGGTGGCTTCGGCGCCGGGCAGCGACCCCCGGCCGAGCATCTGGTAGAACAGGTCGTAGTCGGCGAGCCGCTGGGCGCCGAGCACCTTGAGCCCGGCGAGCGCGAGATGGTGGCGGTTGATGTCGACCGCGTCGAGGCGCCGGGGCCGGCGGCTCATCATGCTCGCGACCCCGCAGCCGGCGCCGGTGATGGACAGCACCGAGGAGCGCTCGTCGATCCCGAGGTATCGCTCGTCCGACTCCGAATCCTCGAAGAGGATGTTGTAGACGAACAGCTTGGAGAAGGCCCGCTGGAAGGCGAAGTTGCGAATTGACATGGCGCGTCCGGAACCGGGACCGGGAGTACCGCAGCCTTGTGACAGTGGCAAGGCGACCGGGTATCAGCTGAGGCGCCGGACAGAAGGTCGCAGCTGTTCGGCCGCCGGGTCGCTCCGCCGGGTCGAGCCGGCGGAGCGACGAAGCGGTCGATGCAGGGGACGGTTCGCCTCGCTTCGTTGGCCCCGGGCGCCCCATCGTGGCTCGTCCGAGCGGCCGGCCGGTGCGACGCAGCCTTGCAGAGTTGAAGCGCTCCAACTGCGCCACTTCTGCTCTCCTTCGTTTCAGAACCGGACCGTTTCTGGTCCGCGTTTGCATCACCCCGGCGGGTGAGGCTAGGGTCAGGGCCCATGCGCGGGGGTCAGCGGCAACTCGGAGCGCTGCTCGTCGAGCAGGGATTGCTCGAGCCCGAGCAGTTGACCTGGGCCCTCGAGGAGCAGCGCCGCTCTGGGCATCGCTTGGGCCGGATCCTGGTGCAGCTCGGGCTGCTCGGAGAGGATCGGGTGCTCGACGCGCTGGCCGAGCAGCTCGGCCTCGAACGGTGGGAGCCTGAGGGTTTGCCTTCGTTTGCGGCGGCGCGGGCGACGGTGCCTCGGTCGGTCGCGTTTGCGGCCCGGTGCCTGCCTTTGGTGCGGGCCGAGGAGGGCGGCCAGGACGTGGTCGTCATCGCCACATCGGACCCTCTGTCCCCGCTCGTGGCCCATGTGAGCCGCTCGGTGGACGAGCATGGGGCCGTCGTTCGCTGGCTGCTCGGGGGAGAGGACGACGTAGAGCGGGGTCTGCTGCATGCCTACGGCCAGGAGCGGGCCGGGTCGGTGATCATGGGTCGGCCCGACTCGTCGCCCCGAGCGGCGTCCCTCCATCGCCCGAGCCCAGCCGAGCAAGCGGGGATCGACGCGCTCGATGCTCGGCTCGGGGCCCTATCCGGCCACGCGGTGCTGAGCGACGAACCTCCGGCGGTGTCGGCGCTGCGGGTCGGCGCCAGCCTCAGCACGGGGCACACGCTCTTGGCCGACGACGCGGTGCTCGAGGTGGTCGAGGTCGGGTTCGATCGGCGGGACCTCGCCTACGTCGCCCCCAGCCTCAACCCCGAGCCCGAATCGGAGTGGGAGCGGGAGTCCGTCGCGCTCGCTCGGCTGGCGATTCGGCGGGCGGAGGCTCCGAGCGAGGGCCTGAAGGAGGTCGTCCGGCCGGGGTGGACGGCGGAAGCGAGGGACGCAGGCGGTCCTCGGCTCGGGATCCTCGCCAAAGCTCCGGCCCTGGACCCGCTCCTCCCCCTGAACGGACCGGTGCACAAGAGCGCTGCGCCCGGGTCGTCGTCCGCTTCGGACCGCCGGGCGCTCGGGCCGGCGCCGAACGAGCGGCCCGCGCCGAATCTCTCTCTCACCCACGTGGAGCTGATCGAGACGGTGCGACCCATCGGCGACGAGCGCCACGGGCGAGGGGGCGCAGCCGACCGGACTCCGGTGGGAGGAGACTTCGCCGGCGCCGGAACCGAAGACGTGTTCGGTTCCGAGCCCACCGCGGGCCACCCCGAGCTGGTGGACGAGGAGGACGTGCTGCCGCTCGAGGGACCGGAGGTGCTCTTCGTGCCGAGGGAGGCGTCCGAAGCCCCGACGGGGCCGCTCGAGCCCGGCCTGGTCCTTTCGAGCGAGGCCGAGTCTCCTGCATCGGCGTGGAGCCCCGCGGCAGACGACCTGCTCGATCCCCCGACCGCGAGCACCCCAGCATCGCTGCACGCTGCCCTCGAGCGGTTTGCGGCCGGCGCTCCGCTCGACCCCGCCCACCGGGACGACGCCTTCAGGGTGGTGGTGGCGGCGCTGCTCGACGCCGGCTGGCTCGATCCCGCTGCCGTCGGTCGGCTCTTGGGGTCGGGCGGTCAGCGGGCGACCAGGGTCGAGCTCGGATAGCGCTCCTCGTAGCCCAGAACTGCGTACAGCCGTCTCGCTGTCCAGTTGTCCTCGTTGACGAGCAGCGTGCACCGTTCGCCGCGCTCGAGCACCCACTCGGTCATCCAGGCGACGCCAGCCCGCCCGATGCCCCGCCGCCGGTGGCTTCGCGCGGTGTAGACCCCCTCGATGTGTCCGCCCTCCGGGGCGATGGCGGCCACGTTCGCCTTGAAGATCAGCTCGTTGGCCTCGTAGCGCCCAAAGTCCCTACCCCGGCGGAGGCGCTCGACGATCCGGGACCGAAATACGGCCGGGTTGCGCCGTGCCGGGTCGTCCTGGGACTCCTCCACCGCCATCTCCGCCGAGGCAACGACCACGTCTTCGAGGTCGCTCGAATCGAGCGTCCGCAGCGGCGCCATCGGCCCTTGGCTCGTGAACCCATCCCGCGCGACTCCGTAAGCGATCTGCGCCCGGCGAAAGCGCAGAGACGCGCCGCGGGAGGCGAGCGCGGCCCAGTACCGCTCGGCGGACGACCGGGGTCCCACGATCACTCGTGCCACGCCCGGCCCCACCCGACGGGCCAGGGCCTCGGCGCTCTCCGGTCGCTCGAGGTGGGCGAGCACCACGCCCAGCTCCGAGACGAAGGCGAGGCCGCCCTCCGGCTCGAGGTACAGCGCGCCGCGGGGCCCCCGTCCCGCTTCGAGGCCGCCCTCGCGCAGCCACGCCGCGACCTGCACCGGGAGAGCCGGGTCTTGGCGGAAGCGTGCGAGCGCGGGCTCCCGGTCGGCGCGGCTCGCTCGGCGCAGCACGGCCCCGATGCTAGAGCACCGAACCGGCCAGATCGACGCCCCAGGCTCGTTTCTGCCCCCTCCCAAGGGCAACACGGCGTGGGCCCGCCAACGGGGAGAGGGCGGCCGGCGTCGATGGCCGCAACTTCCGGTCAGGCCGGTCCGAAAACGCCCCCGACATGCTTCGGCGCTGGGTGATGGCGGCGGCGCTCTCGCTCCCTGCGACGGCGGCGGCGGGCGACCTGTCCGACACCCTCCGGTTCACCCGTGAGGTCATGGGCGACGAGGCCATCGAGGGCTACGAGGACTTCATCGACGATGATCCCGATGAAGCGCTGGCGCTGCTCGTCTCGAGGGACGTGGTCCCCAACAAGCCTCCGGGGGAGTACGCGCCGCGGGGTCAGACGCTGCCGCCGTTTCGCGAGCTCGGAGAGCGGAGGCTCGGCGACGCCCGGTTTTCCGCTTACATCGCCGAGGCGGCGAGCGAGTCACGGCTCCCGGCCGCCTTGATCGACGCCCTGATTCGCACCGAGAGCGGCTACCGTCCCCACGCGGTCTCTCGGTCCGGTGCGGTCGGTTTGACCCAGCTGATGCCGGCGACCGCCCGGTCGGTGGGCGTGTCGGACCCCTTCGACCCCAGGCAGAACATCCTCGGCGGCGCCCGCTACCTCCGGCGCATGCTCGATCGGTTCGGAGAGCTGCCGCTGGCCCTCGCCGCCTACAACGCTGGCCCCGGGGCGGTGGCGAGGCACGGCGGCATCCCTCCGTTCACCGAGACCCAGCGCTACGTTCGGGTTGTGCTCGACCGATACCGCCGGCCCGGCTCCGGTCCCCGTTGACCGAAGGGGGCATGCAGGCTCACGGTTCGGCCCCGCATGCGAACGCTGGTGGTCGTCGAGGACCCCACCTCCTGGGAGCTAGAGAGCGCCGACCTGCCTGGCGCAGAAGTGGTCTCGGCCCGCTCCTACCTGACCGACCGGGCGTTCGTGGACGTGCGGAGAGCTCGGGTCTTCAACCTATGCCGGCACTATGGATACCAGACCACCGGCTACTACGTCTCGCTCCTGGCTGAGGCCCGCGCCCACCGGCCCATGCCCTCGGTCACGACCCTCGAGGACTTTCGCGGGGGGAGCGCGATGGTGCGGCTCGTGTCCTCCGACCTTCAGGCGGTCGTAGACCGCGCCTTCGCTCCCCTCGCCTCCGACCGATTCACTCTGAGCATCTATTTCGGGAAGAGCATCGCAAAGCGATACGACCGCCTCGCCCAAGCTCTGTTCGAGTACTTCCCGGCGCCGATGCTTCGCACCGAGTTTCTTCGGGTCCCCACCGGGGAAGGGAGCTCCCGGTGGCGGCTCGCCGCGATCGAGCCCATCCCAGCCGGAGACGTGCCCGAGGGGCACCGCGCCTTTCTCGTCGAGCAGGCCAAACGATTCGTCGAGCGGCCTCGGGTGAGCGGGCACAAACCATCCCGCGCCGACATCGCGGTGCTCCATGACCCCGACGAATCCGACGCTCCCTCCGACCCGAAGGCGCTCGAGCGGTTCGCTCGCGCGGTGCGAAAACTGGGGGGCCGGGCCGATCTCATCACGGAGCGGGACTACGGCCGGCTTGGCGAATACGATGCGCTGTTCATCCGGGCGACGACCTCGGTGAACCACTACACCTACCGGTTCGCTCGCCGGGCCGAGTCCGAGGGCCTGGTGGTCATCGACGATCCCCGCTCGATCGTCCGCTGCACCAACAAGGTCTACCAGGCCGAGCTGTTCGAGCGCCGGGGCATCGCGTGCCCGAAGACGAGGGTCGTGCACCCCGGGAACGCGGCCGGGCTCGCCGAGGAGCTCGGGTTCCCGGTGGTGCTCAAGCAGCCCGATTCCGCGTTTTCGCTCGGGGTCGTCAAGGTCGAAGACCAGGCCGCGCTCGCCAGAGAGACCGAGCGGCTGTTCCAGGGCTCCGAGCTGGTGGTGGCGCAGGCCTTCTTGCGCTCCGATTTCGACTGGCGGGTGGGTGTGCTCGGCGGGCAGCCGATCTGGGTGTGCCGCTACCACATGGCCAAGGGCCACTGGCAGATCCAGAAGGCGGAGGCGGGGGGCAAACGAAAGTACGGCAAGGTCGATTGCCTGCCGATCCACGCTGCGCCGAGGCCGGTGGTGGACCTCGCGCTCGCCGCAGCGCAGCTCATCGGGGACGGGCTGTACGGCGTGGACATCAAAGAGGTGAACGGCCAGCCCTTCGTAATGGAGGTGAACGACAACCCGAACCTCGAGTCCGGGGTCGAAGACCTGGTGGGCAAGGAAGAGGTCTATCGAACGCTGGCGCGAAGCTTTCTCGATCGAATCGAGGCGCGGGGAAAGCCAGAGCGGAAGTAGAGGCTCACAGCCAGCCGCGGAGCTTCAGGTCCTCGGCGACGAGCAAAGCCCCTTTGGCCGCGCCCATCTGGGTGTTGTGAGATACGAGCACGAACCGCACACCCGGCCCGAGCACCGTCTCTTCCCGGAGCCGGCCCACGCTGGTGGTCATCCCCCCATCCGCGTCGCGGTCGACCCGGGGCTGGGGCCGAAACGGATCGTCGTGCACCGTGATCCATCGCCTCGGGGCCGAAGGGTGGGTCCCGGGGTTCACTTCACGCCCGAAGCCGTCGAGCGCGGCCCTCACCTCGTCGAGGCTCGCGGGACGGCCGAGCGCGACGGTGACCGCCTCGGTGTGGGCGTCGAGCACCGGCACCCGGGTGCAGGTCGCCGACACCTGGACGTCGGCGGGGATGATCCCGCTCTCCGAGAACCGACCGAGCAGCTTCTTGGTCTCCCGCTCCACCTTCTGCTCTTCGCTCGGGATGAACGGGATCACGTTGTCGATGATGTCGAGCGAACCCACGCCCGGAGACCGCCCGGCCCCCGAAACCGCCTGCATCGAGGTGACCACCACCTTCTCCACCCGAAAAGCGGCGTGCAGAGGCGCGAGCGCGATGGCGAGGCCGGTGGTCGTGCAGTTGGGGATCGGGACGACGTAGCCCTGCCAGCCCCGGTTGTGCCGCTGCTCGGCGAGCAGCCCGGCGTGGTCGCCATTGACCGCGGGGATGAGGATCGGGACGTCCGGCTCGTATCGGTACGCGCTCGCCGTGCTCACCACCGGGAGCTGCGCCGCGTAGCGGCCCTCGAGGGCCCGGGCGGCCTCGGTCTCGAGGGCGGAGAACACGATGTCGAGCCCCTCGAGGGGGAGACTCGCCGCGTCGTGGACGGGTGCGTCGGCGTAGCGGCCGAGCACGCTGGAATCCCCGTACCACGCCACCTGCCCGTTGGGCTGCCGCAGCGCCTCCCGGTAGGTCTTCCCGGCCGAGCGCTCGGACGCGGCCAGGCGGACGACCTCGAGGAACGGGTGGTCGACCAGGGCGGCCAAGAACTGCTGTCCGGCGATGCCGGTGGCGCCGACGACGGCGCAGCGGGTGCTCATCGATGATCCTCAAGCATCCTCGGCCTCGAGCGCCTCTTTGTACATCGCCTCGGCGATCTTGTGAGATGAGCCCTCCAGCCGCTGAAGCGCGGCCTGGATCTTCGCCTCGTCGTCGCTTTCGTAGACCCGCCGGAGGCTCTCGAGGTCCTCCCGGATCTCGGCCACGTCATGCTCCGACAGCATCGAGGTGTACTCCTCGAGCGCCTTTTCGGTGGTGTACACGAGTCCGTCCGCCATGTTGCGGAGGTCGGCGAGGCGCTTCTTGGAAGCGTCGCTCTGCTTGCTGCTCTCCGCCTCGCGGACCATGCGGTCGATCTCGAGCTCGTCGAGGCCGGAGGAGGCGATGATCTTCACCTGCTGGCTCTTGCCGGTGCCCAGGTCTTTGGCCGAAACGTGAACGATACCGTTGGCGTCGATGTCGAAGCTGACCTCGATTTGGGGTACGCCTCGCGGAGCCGGCGGGATGCCCACGAGCTGGAAACGGCCGAGCGTCTTGTTGTCTTCGGCCATGGGCCGCTCGCCCTGAAGGACGTGCACATCGACGATCGGCTGGTTGTCCATCGCGGTGGAGAACACCATCGATTTTTTGGCTGGGATGGTCGTGTTCCTCTGGATGATCGGAGTGAAGACGCCGCCTTTCGTCTCCACTCCGAGCGACAGCGGGTTCACGTCGAGGAGCAAGACGTCCTTCACTTCCCCCTTGAGGACGCCACCCTGGATCGCAGCTCCGATCGCGACGACCTCGTCGGGGTTGATCTTCTTGTTCGGGTCCCGGTCGAAGAAGTCCCGAACCACCTGCTGGATGCGCGGCATCCTGGTTTGGCCTCCGACCAGCAGGACCTCGTCGATGTCCTTCGGCTCGAGCTTCGCGTCGGAGAGCGCGAGTCGGCACGGCTCGAGCGTGCGCTGGATGAGCGCCTCCACCAGCTGCTCGAGCTCCTGGCGGGTCAGGGTCAGGTTCAGGTGCTTCGGGCCGGTGGCGTCGGCCATGATGAAGGGCAGGTTGACGTCCGTGTCCGTCGAGGACGACAGCTCGTGCTTCGCCTTCTCGGCCGCCTCCTTGAGGCGCTGAAGCGCCATCTTGTCCTTCCTGAGGTCTACGCCCCCGTGCTCTTCGGCGAAGCGTTCGGCCAAATGACCGATGATGAGCAGGTCGAAGTCGTCGCCCCCGAGGTGGGTGTCCCCGTTGGTCGAGAGGACCTCGAAGACCCCCTCACCGAGCTGGAGGACCGATATGTCGAAGGTCCCCCCTCCGAGGTCGTACACCGCGACCTTGACCGATTCCTTCTTCTCGAGCCCGTAGGCGAGCGCTGCGGCGGTGGGCTCGTTGATGATCCGGTGGACGTTGAGCCCAGCGATGCGTCCGGCGTCCTTGGTAGCCTGGCGCTGGGCGTCGTTGAAATAGGCCGGGACGGTGATCACCGCCTCGCTGACCTCCTCCCCGAGGTAGTCCTCCGCGGTCTCCTTCATCTTCATGAGGACCATCGCGGACACTTCCTGGGGGGAATACCTCTTGTCCCGGATGCCGACCCACGCCTCTCCGTTGTCGGCTTCGACCACGGCGTACGACGCCTTCTGCCGGTCGAGCTCGACCTCGTGCGAGGAGAACGAGCGGCCGATGTAGCGCTTCACGGAGGAGACGGTGTTGGCCGAGTTCGTCACCGCCTGGCGCTTGGCGATCTGGCCCACGAGGCGCTCTCCACCCTCGGTGAACGCCACCATGGACGGGGTGGTGCGGCTCCCTTCGGAGTTCGGGATGACCACCGCCTCCCCGCCGTCCATGACGGCGACGCAGGAGTTCGTCGTCCCGAGGTCGATGCCGATGATCTTGCTCATCCGGCCCCTTCTTCACCGCCCTCCGGGCCGAGGGAGACCACCACGAATGCGGGTCGCAGCAGCCGGTCGTGCAGGAGGAACCCTCTCTGCACCTGCTTGGCCACCGAACCGGTTGGGTACGGAGACGGCGCTTGCTGGACCGCGTCGTGGCGCTCGGGGTTGAAGGGCTCCCCCTCCGACTCGAAGGTGCTCACTCCGTGCTTCTCGAGCGTGGCCAGGAACTTCTTGTGGACGAGGCGGACGCCGCCGAGCAGCACCTCGAGCCCCGTTGACGGCTCGGCCCCTTCGACCGCGGCGCTCGCCCGCTCGAGGTCGTCGAGCACCGGAAGAAAGTCACGCAGCAGCTTCTCGGAGCCGAAGCGCTGCATGTCCTCTCGCTCCTTGGCTGCCCGCCTCCGGTAGTTCTCGAGGTCCGCTGCCGCGCGCATCCATCGCTCGCGAAGCTGCTCCGCCTCCTTCTGGGTCTGCTCGAGCACCTGCTCGAGCTCCCGCCTGGCGTCGAGCAGCGCTTCGGTCACCGCCTCCGCCGCGGTGGTCGGCGCCCCTTGGGCCCCAGCCGAGCCCTGGTCCGCGCGGCCGACCGCCGCCTCCGCTTCGGCGAGCGCCTCGGCCAGCTCCGGGCTCTGGTGAGGACCCCGCGGGGTCGCGTCGGAGCGCTCGGGGGAGGCCGGTTCCGATTCCTTCGGGTCTTTCGACACGGCACGCGAGGGTGGCACGCCCCCGGGCGTGGTTCAAGGAAATGAGCGCCGGCGCCGGCCCGGTCGCTTCGGCGACCGAGTCTCGTTCCGTCGGTGGCCGGGGCCGGTCCGCGTGCGCATCTCACTCCCGCTCGCCGAGCGTGCGGGAGATCGCTTGGGCGGTCATCTCGACGAGCGGTATCACCCGGGAGTAGTTCATTCGAGTGGGGCCGACCACGGCGACCCGACCCACCGGGCCCTCCGCCGCCGCGTAGGCCGCCGTAACTGCGGCGAGCTCCTGCAGGTCCCTCGAGGTGCTCTCCACGCCGAGCACCACGCAGGTCTCGGTCCCGTGCGCGGCCTGGGCGTCGATCGCGCCGTTGGCGGCGAGGTCGAGCAGGCGAAGGAGGATCGTCTTCTCCTCGAACGCCCGGAGCAGGCGTCGCATCTTCTGGATGTCGGCGAACTCCGGCTGGTCGAGCAGGGCACCCTGCCCAGACAGCAGCATGTCCTGCTCGGGAGCACCCTGGGTCGCGCGCTCGGCCAGAAAGAGGGCTTGCCGCATCAGCCGGTCGGCTTGCGCCCGTTCGTCGCCCATCGCCCGGGTGATCTCCCCCCGGACCTCGGCGAGCGTGCGGCCGGTGATGATCGACTTCAGGTAGTTCGACATCCCCACGAGCTGGTCGCGATCCACCCCGAACTCGGCCTGGACGACCCGGTGCTGCACGAAGCCGCTGCGGGCCACGAACACCGCGAGCACCGCGTTCTCTCGCAGCTGCACGAGCTCGATCGACTCGAAGCGGACCTCGTCGATGACCGGCATGATGACGAGCGCGGCGTGCTTGGCCACCGACGACAGGACCTGCCCGGCCTGCCGCAGCACGTCCTTGATGTCGCCGTTGCCGGGCGCGATCGCCTGGATGAGCTCCCGCTCCTTCGTGCCGATGCGGCCGCGCTGCGCGAGGCGCTCCACGTACACCCGGAACGCGAGCGCCGTGGGCACCCGGCCGGCCGACGCGTGCGGCGCGGTCAAGAGGCCCAGGTCCTCGAGATCCGCCATCACGTTGCGGATGGTCGCCGGCGAGACGTCCAGTTTGGACAGCTTCGCGAGGGTGCGGGAGCCGACCGGCTCGGCGCTCGCGATGAACGCCTCGATGATGGCGGTGAGGACCTCCTTCTGGCGTTCGTTGAGCTCCATCGTTGTCGTACCTCGACAATGGGCCCCGTTGGCTGGCGGGGTCAATCAGGCCCGAGGATAAGCGGCACCAGCTCGATCATCGCCCGCGCGAGACCATCGTTGAAGAGAAAGCCCTGAGCGGTGGGCGCAAATCGAGTCCCCCGTCGCTCGAGCAAGCCGCGACCGACCCACCCGCCGAGCTCGTCCCGCAAGGCGCCGCCGTCGAGCGAGGGGCCCACCTCGTTGGCGAGCTGCTCTGGGTCCACGCCGAACGCGGTCCGAAACCCGATCATCAGGCGATCGGCGACCGTCTGCCTTCGGTCGAGTCGCTCGAGGAATCGAGCGGCGACGCCATCCCCGAGCGCGCCGGCGATGTAGCGCTCGGGCGCGCGCTCGTTCTCCCGCCGGGTGGCGCCGAGAAGGCCACCGAGCGGGTGGTAGCCATGGGCGCCGGCGCCGAGCCCCAGGTACGCCCCGCCGAGCCAATAGAGCGTGTTGTGGACCGACACTCGGCCAGCCCGGGCGTAGGACGAAACCTCGTAGCGCTCGTATCCAGCCGAGGCCAGGTGGGCACCGACCCGCTCGATGAGCGCGGCCTGGTCGTCGTCCGGCATCGGGACGAACGTCTTCAGCCGGACCCGCCGGTCGAGCACCGTGCCTGGCTCGATGGTCAGCGTGTAGGCGGAGATGTGGTCGGGCTCGAGCTCGAGCGCCTCGTCCAGCGAGCGCAGCGCGTCGCGTTCGGTCTGGCCGGGCAGACCGTAGATGAGGTCGAGGGACACCCGGGCCCCGGTCTTGCGCGCGAGCCGCACCGCCCGGCGCCCGGCCTCCGCCCCGTGGGCGCGACCCAAGCCGGCGAGCTCGGCGTCGTCGAAGCTCTGGCACCCGATGGAGAACCGGTTGATGCCGACCGACCGGTAGGCCTCGAAGCGGGCCTCGGTCGCGGTGCCCGGGTTGACCTCCAGGGTCACCTCGGCTCCTTCCGCCAGCCGGTATCGGTTCGCCACTGCGGCGACGACCCGGCCGACCTGCTCTGGGGCCCAGCGGCTCGGGGTGCCCCCTCCGAAGTACAGCGAGGAGAGGCCGACCCAAGGCGCGCTCAGGTCCTCGCTGCGGGCGTCGAGCTCGCGGAGGACCGCGTCGGCGTAGCGGACGTCGTCGTGGGGGAGGACGTGGCTGTTGAAGTCGCAATAGGGGCACTTCACCCCGCAGTACGGGAAGTGCACGTACACGGCGGCGTCGCTGGGGCCGACCGGCGGGGTCTCGAAGTTCACCGCGGCTCGAGGAGCGGTCATGGGAGCGCCTCCACGGCGTCGAGGTCGTATCCGGGCTCGACGCCGGTGCGGTCGAGGCCGCGCAGCCGGACGAAATAGGCGGCGTTCAACCCGACGTCGGCGAGGTCGAACTCCGTGGACGGACCGCGGGCCCGCCCCGGCCACTCGACGAAGCGGGCCCCGTCGGCGCTGACTGCGACCTTCGCCTCCGCGCCGCCTGGGTCGAGCGCGTAGGTCACGAGGTCGGCTCCGGCCCGATCCTCGATCGGAATGAAGAAGCGGAGGACGACGTGGGCCCCGAGGCCCACGGCGACGGAGCGCCCGTCCGGCGGGCCGAGGGCGCGGCTCGGGTCGGCCCAAGGAGCGCCCGGAGGGGTGAAGGGGGCGGGGGCGTAATGTTCCACCCGAGCGGCGAACCCGCCCGGCGGCCCGTAGGGACCGCACCCAGCGCCGGTCAGCCCGGCGAGCGCTGCGACGCGACCCCACCCGCGGGCGCCGGCTTGGTCAATTGACATGCCGCCTCTTATGGCTAACGTGCGCCCACGGATGGCAAAAAGAACGCCGCGGGAGCTGAACATCGCGGACCACCTGTGGGACTGCCTCACCCGCATCGCGGAGGATTGCGGCGTCGATCGACACGCGGTCGTCAACCAGGCTGTCTACGAGTACGCCCGGCGGTTCAACTTTTTGACTCCGATGGCCAAGGAGGTCCCTCCGGTCGAACCTCGGATCGGGCCGGGCAAGGTCGCTCCGGTCGCAGAGGCGTCGCCCCCGCCCAAGCCGGCGGCCCCCGCTCCGAAACCCCCGCGGGCGAAGAAGACCCTCTACGTGCTCAACAGCGCTGGCGACATGCACAAGGTGGACAAGGACACGTTCATCATCGGTCGCAGCCGCACCTGTGACCTCGTGATCCCATCCTCGAAAGTGTCCCGGCAGCACAGCGGCATCTGCCGGGAGAACGGCGAATACTTCATCGAGGACCTCGGTTCGGCCAACGGCGTGTGGAAGGAGGGGGTCAAGATCCAGAAGGAGCGGATCAAGGACAACGATGAATTCATGATTTCCGAAGAAGTCCTGAAGTTCATCTTCCGATGATCGATGGGCGGCGCTGCCGCCCGTATCGGAGGGCGCGCCCGGCTGCGAAGCGTGCTATCCCCCCACCGTCCCGCGCTGGCCGTCCTGGATGTCGGGGCGAGCCCGAGGGCCCGAGTCATGAACAACGAAGCCTTTCTTCACCACCACGGCCTCCTTCGAAACCCGTTCCGAGGGGAAGAGGCGAGGCAGGACGTCGTCTTCGAGAGCGTGGAGGGCGATTGCCGCCACCCCGACTTCGACAAGATCCTGGGCGATCTCGACCACCCCTCCTCGTCGGTGGTGTTCGGGGAGCGCGGATCGGGCAAGACGGCGATTCGCCTGCAGATCGAGAAGCTGCTGCGTGAGCGGGAGATGGCGGTCGATGGCGGCGTGCGGATCTGGATGGTGGCCTACGACGACTTCAACGACCTCATCTCCCGCTTCATGCGGTCGGTGGGCGACGACGATCCGAGCGCCGCGCTCAAGGAAGTCCGGCTCGTGGACCACATGGACGGGATCCTGATTCGGGCGGTTCCTCCTCTGGTGGACGGGCTGCTTCACGACCGTGAAGACGCGCCGCGCTTCGGGCCGGACCGGGAGGTCCGGCAGACGATCCGGAGTCTCCCCGAGGAGACCCGGCGCCGGATCGTCCGCATGCAGATCTGCTACGACCGCCCAGGGGAAGTGGAGGCCCGCACCAGGCGGCTCAAGCGGCTGCTCGGGGTGCGGGGCGGGTCCGGCGTGGCCTCGAGCCAGGCCTGGACCGTGTTCTTGGTCATCCTCTCGCTGGTGCTCGCGGTCACCGGCTTCTTCGGAGGGGAGCAGCTCGGGATCCAGGACCAGACGCTCGCGCTGCTGCCGGCGGCGGCGTTGATGGTCGCCGCGCTCTACATGGGCTTTCGGTGGATTTCGAACGCCTGGCGGGTGCGAAAGACGGCCCGCTTGCTGCAGCGGGCGATCCGGGTGGACGACCGCACGACGACCAGCTTTCTGAACGCGCTCACGTATGTCGGCCGTGATGAGCAGACCCAGCGCGAGCTGCCGCTGGGCGAGATCGACGGCCCCCGCTTCGCGATGTTCGACGTCTTCGTCGATCTGCTCCGCAAGCTGGACTACGACTCGGTGATGGTGCTCGTGGACCGCATCGACGAGCCGACCGCGATCAACGGGGACGCCCAGCGGATGAAGTCGTTCATCTGGCCCATGTTCAACAACAAGTTCCTCCAGATGCGGGGGGTAGGGTTCAAGCTGCTGCTCCCGCTCGAGCTGCGGGCCGAGATCCTCCGGGAGCGCGAGGATTTCTTCCGGGAGGCCCGGCTCGACAAGCAGCACCTCATCGAGCGGCTCTCCTGGTCGGGCGCCATGCTCTACGACCTATGCAACGCCCGCTACCGGGCGTGCCTCGACCGAAAGGCGAAGACGAGCGGGGACCACACGGTGATGGACCTGTTCGACGAGCGGGTCACGAGGCAGGACCTGGTCGACGCGCTCGACCAGCTGCAGCAGCCGAGGGACGCGTTCAAGTTCCTGTACGCGGTGGTGCAGGAGCACTGCTCCAACACGACCACCGAAGACGGCGACTACAAGATCTCGAGGACGACGCTCGACCTCGTGCGAAAGCGCGAAGTGCAGCGCAAAGAGGGCATGCTCCGCGGGTTGATGCCCGCCTGAGCGCGAACCCGAGAGCCGCTGCGAGCGTCCACCAAGCCCCGCCCGCATCTGGGCCGGCGGTGCTGCGGCAGCTGCAGCTCTCACCGAGGAACCGCTCTTCGCACCGCAGCGGTTCCGGGTCGCCCACGCAGGCCAGCTTGCGCTCGCACTGGCGTCGAAACACGGTCGGGTCGCCCCGTCCTTCGTCGTAGCTCAAAGGGGCTCGGCAGGTCGCCGGAGGCCTGCCTACCGCGTAGGTGGTGCAGACCGCCTGTACGTCGTCCGAGGCGAGGTCGCGCTTGATGGTCTCGCACCGAGACGCGTTCGCGAACATGGTGGCGAGCGGGTCCTCGACGTGGTCGAAGCCGAGCAGGTGGCCGACCTCGTGCACGAGCGTGTTTTCGACATCGAAGGGTCGAGGCACGCGCGCGGCGCACGCGAGCGACTGATCCACGACGGAAAAGGGGTTCGCGCGCGCGTTGAACGCGATGTCGGCGTCGAAGATCTCGCCGGTGTCGAGCGAAAAGGAGGTGAGGGTGAGGGCGAGCAGATCCGGATCCCGTCCGAATAGGGCGGCCGCTTCCTGCCCATCCTGAACGGACAGCAGCACGTTGGTCTGCCTCGCCGGTTGTCGGACGTCGAATTCGACCCCGAATTCCGTCTCTCCGAGCAAGAGCAGCTCAAAATCGGTGCAGTCCAGCTCCTCGGACCAGGCGCGGAGGCTCCGCTCGACCACCGGGTGGAGGTCGGACAACAGCGGGTCGCCGGCTCGAATGAACAGCGGGACGCAGCGCTGGTTCCACGCTTGGGTGAGGCGCGGCACCGGAGGCTCGACGCAGGCGGCGTCCCGGCACTCGGGCACGGGAGTGCACTCGAAGGCGGAGGCCGGCCCGGTCCCGACGGAAAAGGCGACGGCGAGCACGAGCCACCTCACGACGAGCGCATGTTAGCCCTCTGAACGGGCTCTCGTCTCGACTTCGATGTCGTCGTCGGGGGTGGTACCCCAAACCGCGCCATGGGAGCGCGCGGCGGTGGCCCGGAGCCGGGCCGGGTGTTGGTCCTCGACGATGACCCAGCGGTGGTCGAGTGGCTCGAAGAGTCCCTGCGCGAGGAGGGCCGGGACGTCGAGGGCCTGACCTGCCCCCGGGCCGCCCTCGAGCGATGCCGGTCCGGTGGGGTCGAGCTGCTGCTCTCCGACGTCGAGATGCCCGAAGTTCGGGGCGTGGACCTCCTCAGTGAGCTCGAGCTGCTGCCGGCGCGGCCGCTCGTCGTGCTGATGACCGCCTTTGGGAGCGTGGACCTCGCCGTCGAGTGTCTGCGCCGAGGTGCGGCCGACTTCGTGACCAAACCGTTTCGGTTCGACGTGCTCCGGCACGTCCTGGACCGTGCGCTGCGGGAGCGCTGGCTGCTCCGGGAGGTGGTCCGGCTTCGACGCGCCCAGCCGGAGGTCGCCTCGGAGGGGTTCGTCGCGCGCAGCGCAGCGATGCGTGAGGTCGTCGCGCTCGCGGTCCGGGCGGCGCGCACGCCGGTGAGCGTGCTCATCACCGGGGAGACTGGGGTGGGCAAGGGCCACCTCGCGCGCTTTCTGCATCGGTCGAGCGCACGGCGGGACGGCCCCTTCGTCACCCTCAACTGCGCCGCGATGCCGGCGAACCTGGTCGAGGCCGAGCTGTTCGGGGTCCGGCGAGGGGCGTACACCGACGCGAGAGAGGACCGGCCTGGGCTGTTCGTCGAGGCCAATGGAGGGACCTTGCTGCTCGACGAGGTCGGGGAGCTGCCGCTGGAATCGCAGCCGAAGCTGCTCCGCGCCCTCGAGAGCGGACGCGTCCGTCCGCTTGGCCAATCGGAGGAGCTGGAAGTGGACGTCCGGCTGATCGCGGCCACCCACCAGCCGCTCGAGCAGCTGGTGCGAGACGGCCGGTTCCGGGAGGACCTCTTCTATCGCCTCGATGTCCTTCGCCTCGATGTTCCGCCGCTCAGAGACCGCCCCGCCGACATCGAGCCGCTGGTGGACGCGCTGTTGGACCGGACCGAAGCCCGGCTCGGCCGGCGGGTGCTCGGGGTCAGCCGCCCGGCGCTGCGGTGGCTGGTGGCGCAGCCTTGGCCAGGCAACGTCCGGGAGCTCGCCAACACTCTGGAGCGAGGGGTGGCGCTCGCAGAGCAAGACATCCTGCGGCTCGAGGACCTGCTTCCTCCCCGGCGCCCACCGGAGAAGGACGTCGAGGCGCGGCTCTTGTACGCCCTGAAGGGGGCCCTCGGGGTAGGCCTGGGTCTCGGCGACCTCTCGGAGCGGTATATGGAGGTCGCCCTGGCCGAGACCGGAGGCAACAAATCGGAGGCGGCGCGCCTGCTCGGCATCGACCGCCGAACCCTGAACCGCCGGATCGAGCCCGCCAACGGCTGAACCCGTCCGGCGCTCAACCTATCGGTCGCGTCGCCTTCGGCGGGGCTCCCCATCGAAACCGCGAACCGGCAGCCGTCCCGCTTCCCGGCTCAGCGCCAGAGCGCGACCTCGTGGAGCGGTTTTCGGGTCAGGTCGGGCACCTCGCACCGTTCGGACGGAAAGCCCACCGGCAGGAGCACGTAGGCCCGCTCGTGGGGCGGCCGCTCGAGCAGCGTCCCGAGAAAGCCCATCGGGCTCGGGGTGTGGGTGAGCGTCGCGAGCCCCGCGTGGTGCAGCGCCGCGATCAAGAAGCCCACCGCGATCCCGACCGACTCGCTCACGTAGTAGTGCCGTTCCCCGGCCGGTCCGCTCCGGTGGGCAAAGACCGCGATGAGCGCCGGCGCCTGCTCGAGGTACGGTTTGCTTGGGCCGGTTCCGAGCGGACCGAGGTCGGTCAACCATCGGTCCGGGGCACGGCCCCCGTAGAACGTTTGCTCTTCGGCCTCCGCTGCGGCGCGGATCTGCCGCTTTCGCTCCGGGTCTTCGACGACGACGAACGTCCACGGCTGCTTGTGCGCGCCTGAAGGCGCCGCGGCCGCTGCCCTCAGACAGTCCTCGAGCACCCCGTCCGGGATCGGATCCGGGGAGAAGTCGCGCACGCTCCTCCGCGTCCCGATGAGCTCGGCGAAGCTTCGGGCCCGGTCCTTCATCTCGGCGGCGGAACGTCGCGCGACATCGTAGCGAATCATCGCGGCCATGGGCCCATCATGCCCCATCGGGCGCTGGTGCGGGCGCGCACGCCGCGGGCTCGCGTTGTGGCGGTGGGCGGCCCGCTGCTAGCGTGCCGCCGTGCTCGGGTCACGACGGCGAACGCGCCGCCTTTGGTCGTCTTTCGGCGTCCTGTTCCGCCTCCGGGCCCTCCCCGGTTTGGGCCTCGCGATCGTCGCCCTGGGGACGGGCTGCGCTGCGATGGACGGGACGCCGAGCTTGACCGTGCTCTCTCGGTCGAACCTTCGGGCCCACTTCGAGCCGGTCGCCGAGCCGGTGGAGGAGCGGCAGTGCCTGCACCAGCTGCTGTTCGTCTTCCTATTTGGGAACGCGAACCCGACCCACGAGGCGGTGATCGCGGACTTGCTCGATCGCTACGACGCCGACGTCCTGCTCGACGCCGAAGTCACGACCGTCTCCTACCCCTTCGGCCTCTACAACCGGTTTTGCCGCCAAGTGCGGGGCCAGCCGGCCCGACGCCGGGCGCCGGGGGAGGGCGCATGAAGCGGTTCCTCGCGCTCCTCTTGACCGGCTGTACCAGCCAGGTCTTCCCGGGGCCGGTGCATGTGTCGACCCGGCCCTCTGCCCCGGGGGAGGTGGAAGTGCTCGGGACCGTGTCCACGCTTCAATGCGGGGTGGCGGTTCTCATCATCCCAGTGCTCGACCCTTGGGACCCGACCGAGGTGTACGATGAGCTCATGACGAAGGCGGCGGCCCTCGGCGCGGACGCGATCGTCGACTACCGGGCCCGAGGCGCTGACCTCGCTGGCTTTTGGCCGGTGTTCCTCCGGGGCTGCGTCGAGCACCGGGGCACCGCGGTTCGTTTTCGCTGACGGCCGTGTCGAGCACCCGCCGCGAGATCCTGGCTGCCCTGCTCGGCGCGCCGGCGGCCCTTGCTGCGTCGTGCCGCAAGACGCCGAGCCTCGACGTGGACGGCAGCCTGGTGGACCCTTCGCTCCGGTTTGGCCACCAGCTTCGGGGCGAGCTCCCGCCCCCGCGGGAGGTCATCCCCAAAACCGCTCGGGTCGTCGTGCTCGGCGGCGGCGTCGCCGGGCTGACGGCGGCGTGGGCGCTGCGCCGGGCGAAGGTCTCCGATGTGGTCGTGCTCGAACTCGAGCCCACCCCGGGCGGGACCGCGGTGGGGGCGCCGGGGCCGTTTGGCGGCTACCCTTGGGGGGCCCACTACCTGCCCGCGCCCAGTCTGGACCAGCCCGAGCTCGTGGCCTTGCTCGAGGAGATGGGCGCCGTGACCGGCCGGGGCGAGCGGGGGCAGCCGGCGTACGCCGAGCATGTGCTCGCCGCCGAACCCCAGGAGCGAATGTTCGCCGACGGAGAGTGGCGGCCGGGGCTGTTCCCGGGCATCGCCCCGGGCGGGGACGGCGAAGTGGCCCGGTTTTCGGCCCGCATGCAGGCTTTCGCCCGGACCCGTGGGGCCGATGGCCGGCCGGCCTTCACCCTCCCGGTGGCGGCGAGCAGCGAAGACCCGGCGCTGCTCGCTCTCGATGACCTCGACTTCGCCGCTTGGCTCGAGCGGGAGCGTTTTGTGGGGCCCGACGTTCGATGGCTCGTCGATTACGCGACCAGGGATGACTTCGGCGCGCGCCCCGACCAGACCAGCGCCTGGTTCGGGGTCCACTACCACGCCGCGCGGCTCGACCCCGAGTCGAACCGGAGCGCCCCGTTTCTCACGTGGCCCGACGGCAACTTCCGCATCGTGCGCCATCTCGCCCAGTCCGCGCCGGTCTTGCCCGAGCGGCTCGTGACCCGGGTCGCGGAGGAGGCGGGGCGGGTGCTCGTGTGCGCGCGGCGTCCGGACGGGACCGAGGAGCGGTGGCGAGCCGACGCCGCGGTCGTGGCCCTCCCCAGCTTCGTGCGAGCGCGGGTGGTGGAAGAGCATCGAGAGGACGTCCCCGAGACGAGCGCTTGGCTCGTCGCGAACCTCCACCTCGCGCGCCGCCCCCGGGGGCCGGAGGCGGCGTGGGACAACGTCCTTCGGGACAGCCGCTCGCTCGGCTACGTCGTCGCCACCCACCAGCGCGGCCCTCCGGTGGGTCCTACGGTGTGGACCTGGTACCTCCCGAGGGTGGACGCCGACCCGGCTGCCGCTCGCCGGGACCTGCTCGCGCTCGACTGGCGCCAAGCCGCGGATCTGGTCCTGTCCGACCTCGAGGCGGCCCACCCTGACTTGAGGGCGTGCGCGACGAGGGTGGACGTTCGGCGGTGGGGGCACGCCATGGCCATCCCCAGCCCCGGGGCCCGGCGCCGAGCCCCGCCGGCCGCGCGCGGTCCCATCGCGTTTGCCCACGCGGACCTGTCCGGGGTTGGGCTGTTCGAAGAGGCGTTCTCCCACGGTCTCGCCGCCGCGGCCCACGTCGCCGCCCGGGTGTCTCGGTGAGCGGCGCGCGAGGCGGCGACGGCGGGGCTTGGCTCGTGTCCCCGCGCTTCGACCTGTGGATGTTCCTCGCTCCGGCGGTGGTCGCGCTTTTCCTCGTGCCGCTCGGTCCCTACCTCGCGCCTCGGGGCGAGACCCCGCTGCCGATGTGGATCGTGCTCGTGCTCGGGGTGGACGTCGCCCACGTCTGGGCGACCCTGTTTCGCACCTACCTCGACCCGGTCGAGCGAGCCCGCCGAGGTCGGCTCTTCGCGATCGTCCCGGTGCTCGCGCTCGTCGGCGGCGCCGCGCTCGCCCTCCATGGCCTGGCTACGTTCTGGACCGTGCTCGCCTACCTCGCGGTCTTTCATTTCGTCCGACAGCAGTACGGCTGGGTTGCGCTGTACCATCGAAAGGACCCGGACCTCGAGCCGCTCGACCGCCAACTCGACGTGCTGGCCATCTACGCGGGCACCCTCTACCCCCTCCTTTGGTGGCACGCCCATCTGCCTCGAACCTTCGACTGGTTCGTCCCCGGCGATTTCGTGGCTGGCCTCGTCTCGCCGGCGTGGGTAGACCCCCTGCTCGTCCCCTACCTCGGGCTGTGGGCCGCCTATGCAGCCCGGCAGGTGGTCCGCACCCGCGCTGGGCGCCCTGTGCGCCCGGGCAAGTGGGTCGTCGTTTTCGGGACGGCAGTGTGCTGGGGGGTGGGGATCGTGGCCACCGATTCCGATTGGGCGTTCACGGTCACCAACGTGCTGCTGCACGGGGTGCCGTACTTCGGCCTGGTCTTCATCACCGCGCGACCTCGTCCGGTGGGCGGCGTGGCCGGGTTCCTCGGGGTGCTGCTCGGCCTGGCCGTCATCGAGGAGATCGGGTGGCATCGCCTGGTCGGCGGCGACGGAGCCGGCTTGTTTTTCGGCGCCGCGCTCGAGCTGCCCGACGCTGCGGTGGCCGTCGCGGCGGCCGCGCTCGCCGTCCCCCAGGTCACCCACTACGTGCTCGATGGCTTCATCTGGCGGCGGCGCTGAGTTTCCTTGACCGGGCCGGGGGCGGTTCGCGACTTTGGAGGCCGTGTTCATCCGTGAAAAGCTCAGCGCCGGCCAGCCCCTGTTCTCCTTCGAATTCTTCCCGCCGAAGACCCCCGAGGGCGAGGCGTCGCTGTGGCAGGCGCTCGAGGAGCTCCGGGATTTGGAGCCGGCATACGTGTCGGTTACCTACGGTGCGGGCGGCTCGACCAGGGCGAAGACGGTGGAGCTGACCCACCGGGTCCAGCAGGAGCTCTCCCTCGACGCGATGGCCCATCTCACTTGCGTGGGGTCGAGCCGCGACGAGATCGCGCACATCGTCGACGAGCTTCGGGAGAAGGGGGTGCGAAACGTGCTCGCCCTCCGGGGCGACCCGCCGCGCGGGACCGAGCGCTTCGAACGACCGGAGGGCGGTTTCGGTTTCGCGGACGAGCTCGCCGCTTTTCTTCGGGGCCGCTACGGCGACGCGATCTGCCTCGGCGGCGCCGCCTACCCCGAAGGCCACGTGGAGGCGCTGTCGAAGGAGGCGGATCTCGACCACCTGAAGCGAAAGGTCGACGCCGGGGTCGATTTCCTCGTCACCCAGCTGTTCTTCGATAACCGCCACTACTTCGACTTCGTGGACCGGGCCCACGCCGCCGGCATCGACGTCCCGATCATCCCCGGCTTGATGCCGATCCAGAACGTCGAGCAGATCAAGCGCTTCACCGCGATGTGCGGGGCGAGCCTGCCGAAGGACTTGACGAGCCGCCTCGAGCGGCTCGCCGACACCCCCGAGCGGGTGCGCGAGCTGGGCGTCGTGCACGCAACCATTCAAGCCTTGGGACTCATCCAGGGCGGCGCCCCCGGGGTCCACTTCTACACCCTCAACAAGTCCCCCTCGACCCGAGAGATCCTGAGCGCCATTCGGGTGAACGCGCGGCTGTGAGCGGCCTCGTCGCCCTGCTGCTGCTCGGCGCCGCCGCCGATGGCGGGCTCGACAGCTGGCCGAGCGATCCCCGCCCAGGGGACCTGGTCTGGTTGCGGCTCGCCGGGGCGAGCAGCACGGTCGCCGTCGACGTGCTCGGCCACCGGTTCGTTCTGTGGCCTGGTCCCGACGGCGCCGAGGGGCCGGTGGCCTTGCCCATCGAAGCCGCTCCCGGAGCGACCCCGGTCTTCGTGGACGAGCAGGTGGTCGGCCACATCCAAGTTCAGGAGCGCGCGTTTCGGGAGACGAAGCTCTCGGTCGCCCCCAAGTTCACCGACCGGACCCCACCCCCGGCGCGGCTCCGCCGGATCGAGCGAGAGCGGTTGGCGATGGCCGCGGTCTGGGCCCGTCCGCCCACCGGCCCGGCGACGAAGACGCGGGCGGTCCCCCCGGTCCAGAGCCCGGTCCGGACCTCACCATACGGGGTGGCGCGGACGTTCAACGGCGAGGTGAAGAGCCGGCACTACGGGCTCGATCTGCGGGGAAAGGTCGGCGATCCGGTGTTTGCGGTGCTCCCGGGACGGGTCGCGCTGTCGAGCGACCGATTCTACAGCGGCCAGACCGTGGTGATCGACCACGGCGGTGGTCTGTTCAGCCTCTCGTTTCACCTGTCTCGACGGGACGTGAACGCGGGGGAGCGGGTCGAGGCGGGGCAGCGCATCGGCGCGATCGGCAAGAGCGGCCGGGTCACCGGGCCCCACCTTCACCTCGGCATCGCCGTGCAAGCCGAGCCAAGCTCGGGAGGACCGCGCCGGGGTCTGTACGTGGACCCCGAACCGCTGCTTTCCGCCGAGGTTCATTCGAGCGGCCTCTGACGCCGGGCCCGCCGCAGCGCCAAAACGGCGCCGGCGGCGATGATGAAGATCCCGCCGAGCTCGAGCGCCCAGTTCATCCTGAACCCAGCGAGCTGCCACCCTATAAGCTGGTCCACATACTGGAGGCTGGAAGCCCGGACGGCCACGAACACCAGCACCAGCGCCATCCCGAGGAGGGGCACGCCCAGCGTCTCGAGCTCGCCTTTGAGCATCACGATGCCGGTGACGAGCCCGATCGTTCCGGTCGCGATGACCGACAAGACGAACACGACCTGGACCTGGGATCGGTTTTCGTACCAGTCGCCCCGATGGGCCAGCCATCGACCGGTCTCGGTCACGAGACTCTGCAGGTCGAGTTGCTTGTTGATGCCGAGCGCGACCAGCACCAAGGTGAATCCGGCCCAGGCGAAGGCTCGGCGGCGGGCCCTCTTGGCCGCCTCGATGAACCGCAGGTCGGGGAGGGTCGCGTCCGGGTCCGTCTCGGCCGGTCCCAGCCGGTCCTGGCTCTGTGCTCGGTAGCACGCCGCGGCGAGACCAGCGGTGGCGAGGTACGCAACGACCGTGAACCACCCCATCGGGGTTGGGTCCCCGATCCCGGGGGACCAGCCGAACTCGAAATCGGGCGGCACGGCTCAGCCGGCGGTTGGCGCTCTGGACCAGGTGTCCACGGTGCCGTCGTGATTCTTGTCTACGCCGACCCGTTCGAGCACTCGATCCCGAAAGTACTCCCAGCGATCGATCTGCCCGTCGCCGTTGGTGTCGCTCTCCTTTCGCTCGAGCTTTCCGTCCGCGTAGTAGCGAAACACGCTCATCTGCCCGTCGCCGTTGTGGTCGCGCTCGGAACGGACGAGGACACCGCCCTCGAACGTGCGCACCTCGTCGATGCGACCGTCGAAGTCGTGATCCCAAGTCTCCTTCGTGACCCCACCGTTGCTGTCGAAGAGGCGAACGAGATCGGTTCTCCCATCGAAGTTGACGTCGATCGCCTGCCGCACCAGCACCGCGCGCCGTTGGCCAGGGCGGGCCGGATCCTCGAACTCGCGGTAGTACTTGCACACTTCGGGGCGGCCGTCTTCGTCCACGTCCGACGCGCGCAGCTCCTCCCCCGAGTCTGGTTTGTCGCACCCACCGATGGGGGCCGCCGGCGCTCGGGCGAGGGGGGCGGAAGGCGGGGGCGCCGACGCGCTCGGGCCCCCGCAGGCGCCGAGCACGAAGAGCGAGGGAAGCAGGGTGCGCATGGTCGGGAGAATCCGAGCGTCCATGCCTCCCCGTCAAGGTGATAGCCCGCCGACGGACAGCGACACGCGTGTACGGTGGTCGCGTGGGTGAGGCCGAGGTCGGAGAGCGGATCGGGGGCTACGAGCTCGAAGCGCGGCTTGGGGGGGGCTCCACCAGCCAGGTGTTTCGGGCCAGGGCGACGGACGGCGGTCCCCCGGTCGCGGTCAAGGTCTCGACCCTGTCCGTGCTCGACCGACCCGAAGCCGCCGCCAGGATGATGCAGGAGGCCCAAGCCGCCGCCCGGTTGAGCCACCCACACGTCGCCCGGGTGCTCGACGTGTTCTCGAGCACCCGGCCCCCCCGGATCGCGCTGGTGCTCGAGCTGCTCGAAGGCCCGAGCATGCGCGCTCTGCGGGGGGCGCCGCTGCCGCCGGCCCAGGCTCGAGTCGCAGCCCTTCAGCTCGTGGCGGCGGTGGCGGCGATGCACCGAGCCGGCGTGATCCACCGTGACCTGAAGCCAGACAACATCCTCTTTCGACGCGACCCCAGGGAGGAGGCGCCGGACCTGGTGGTCGTGGACTTCGGGCTCGCGAAGCCGGTCCGAGGGGGCGGCCTCGTGCAAACCGCGGCCGGAGTCGTGCTCGGAACCCCAGCGTACATGGCGCCGGAGCAGATCGTAGGGCGGGCCTCCACTCCGGCCACCGACGTCTACGCGGTGGCCGAGCTCGTCTTCGAGCTCTTCTCGGGGGAGCGCGCGTTCACCGACGCTTCGACCGACCTCATCTTCGAGCGAAAGCTGCGGGGAGAGGTCCCGCCCCTGGCCCTCTCGGACCCCGCCGCCGACACGCTCCGGCCGCTCCTCGAGCGAGCGCTCGCGTACGAGCCTACGCGGCGACCCGGTCTTCACGAGCTCGCCGCCGCGCTCGATCGCTTGTCCGACGACCTGCTCGACGGGCTGTCCACCGCGCCCTCGGTCGCTCGGGAAGCTCCGTTGCCCACGGGGGGTTGGGTGGCCCGGCGCCCCCGGCCGGTCGAAGCGGGGGCGACCACCGAGACGGCGGAGACGACGGCCGTAGACGAGCCCTCCGCGGTGGGGGCAGCGCCTACCCAGCTCTTGCCGCTGCCCCCGCTGCCTCTCGAGGCTCGGGCCGAACCGGGTTCGGCTTCGACTCCGGCGGTCCCATCGTCCGAAGTTCCGCAATCCAGCCTGCTTCGGGCGCTGGCGCTGGTCATCGCGGCGGTCGCGATCGTCGCTCTCGCCGGTCTCTTCTTTCTCTAGTCGATCGGGGCTTTTCCTGGGGGGGGGCGCTCCGGTACCGTTGGCGCGCCGTGAAGCAGATCATCGAAGGCTACAAAAGATTCATCGGAACAACCTATGAGGCCCGTCGGGAACTCTTCGGTAGTCTCGCCGAAGGTCAGCACCCCCGCGCGCTCTTCATCACCTGCTCGGACTCCCGGGTCGACCCCGAACTCATCACCCAGGCCGGTCCCGGCGAGCTCTTCGTCATTCGCAACGCGGGAAACATCGTCCCCGTGTACGGCACGGACATCGGCGCGGTGAGCGCCACGCTCGAGTACGCGATGCGGGTGCTCGAGGTCGATAGCATCATCGTGTGCGGGCACTCGGGCTGCGGCCTGATGAAGGCGGTGCTCGATCCGGCGTCGGTGTCCGAGCTTCCGGCGGTCCGGCGGTGGGTCGGACACGCGCAGACCGCGCTGGCGGTGCTCGAAGCCGAGGGGGCCCCTGAGGATCCGCACGAGCGGCTCGACCGATGCTCGGAGCTCAACGTGCTCGCCCAGGTGAACAACCTCTTCACCCACCCGTCGGTGGCGGCGCGCGCTGCCACCGACAAGGTGCGGATCTACGGCTGGGTCTTCGACATCGGCAGCGGCCGCGTCCGGGCCTACGATCCGGCCACGCACCGGTTCGAGCCGCTCGAGCGCGCGGCGGACCCGAGCGCATTTCCCCACCAGCTCCGGTGATTCAGCGTTTGCGGGGCCGGGCGATCCCGAGCGCGTCGAGGCGGTTCAGAAAGGTCCGCAGCGGCACCCCGAGCAGCTTCGCCGCTTCGGTCTGGTTCGGGGCCGCTTCGAGCGCCTCGAGGATGCGGCGCCGCTCGAGGGCGAGCATTTCGTCCCTCAGCGACGTCGGCTCGGCGGTGGAGGACGTCGGGGGTGCGCCCCCCGTCAGCTCCGCAGGCAGATGCTCGAGCAGGATCGGACGGCCCCCGCTCGCCATCAGGGCCCGGGCGAGCGCCCCCTCGAGCTCCCTCAGGTTCCCTGGCCATCGGTAGCCGAGCAGGGCGTCGAGGGCCGCCCGGGAAGGGGCAGGGGCCTCGTGGGTATCCAAATAGATCTGAACGAAGCGCTCCACGTCCCCGGGGCGGGAACGGAGCGGGGGGATCTCGATCCGAAACCGAGCGAGCCGGTAGTAGAGGTCCCTTCGAAACCCTCCGCCGTCCACCAGGGCTTCGAGATCCTGGTTCGACACGGCCACCACGCGGATCGGAAGCTCCCGCTCGAGGTCGAGCGCGACCGCGAGCTGCGCCCGAGGCGTGAGCGCAGAGACCTCGTCGAGCACGAGCGTTCCTCCCGCCGCCGCTTCGGCCGCCCCCTCGAGCCCGGTGTCGTCGAACGACACCGACGACCGGCGCACGATGGGGCCGCCCCTGCGCCGAGACCGGCGATGCAGCTCCGCTGCCCAGCGGTCCTTGCCGGTGCCGGTCTCGCCCAGGATGAGGACCGGCTCGTCGCAGGTCGCGGCCTGCGCGATCAGCCGCTCGACCGCCCGCATCGATGGGTCCTCGAAGGTGAGCGAGAGGCTCCCGCGGCGGCATGGGACCGCTCGCTCGAGCGCGCGCAGCCGGTCGTCGGCCCCGAGCTCCGCGAGTCCGAACCTCAGGCTGGGGTCGGCTTCGACGAGCCGCTCGGCATCTGCCGCTCGGCCGTCGGGGAGAAACAGCGCGAGCTCGTCCGGTCCCCAGGCGGCGACGAGGCCGACTGGTCGCGCCCGCGCCTCGAGCCGGTCGAGGGACTCCGGGTCGCCGGTCGCCCGGAGCACGACGCCCGAGCTCGCCGACGACAGGCGCGCCTCGAGCACGGCCCGATCCCACCGATGGGGCCACCGATGGGGCCACCGATGGGTCGAGCTCGGGCCCCGGCCCCCCTCGACCAGC
>DAIQNR010000013.1:0-25626 GCA_036788295.1 Myxococcota bacterium | reverse complement strand
CCACCGATGGGGCCACCGATGGGTCGAGCTCGGGCCCCGGCCCCCCTCGACCAGCGCGACGTCGAGCGGACCGGCCCGCAGACGCTCCTCGGCGCCGAGCTCGGCGGTGTGGCCGCTCAGCAGCGGCCGCTCACGGGTGCCGTCGGGGTGCACGACCGCGGTGTCGTCGGCGAGGGCTCGCGCGATGAGGCCATCTCCCCACACCAGCTCCGCGTGGCGGGGCGCGACGCCAGCTTCGGTGCTTCGGACCTCGCAGGCCCGGTCGGCGCCGAGGACTACGGTCCCGTAGGCGGGGACCGCGAGCCGAAGCGCGGTCTTTGGACCGCTGACCACGAGGTACCGGGTCACGGCTCGGCCTCGACCCAGCCCGGGAGCTGCTCGATGCGCCGCGGGCCCCGGGCGCCAGCGTCGGCGGCGAGCTCGTGCACGAGTCGGTCCAGACCGCGCAAGTTCTCCGTCCAAGGGGAAAGAACGAGGCGCTCGGCGACGTCGGCCGAAAACGACAGTGGCGGATGATCGATCTGCCGCTGCCGCTGCCAGGCTCGATGCAGGCGGTCCAGCCACGCGAGCACGTCCGCCCGTCGGTCCCGGAGCGCCGGCAATTCGACTTGCCACATCGCGAGGCGCGCGTACAGGTCCTGCCGAAAGGAGCCGGACAGCGCCCGTTCTCGCAGATTGCGGTGGGTCGCGGCGACCACCCGAACGTCCACCGTCTTGGTCCGGCTCGCTCCTACCGGCCGAATCTCCCGCTCCTGTAGGGCTCGAAGCAGTTTCGGTTGCAGTTCGAGCGGGAGCTCTCCGATCTCGTCGAGGAACAGCGTCCCCCGCTCTGCGGCGTGAAACAAGCCTTGCTGATCCGAGCTCGCGCCGGTGAAAGCGCCCTTGACGTGGCCGAAGAGCTGGCTCTCGATGAGCGTCTCTGAGAGCGTCGCGCAGTTGACGGCGACCAGGGCGCCTGGTCGCCCGCTCAATCGATGGATCTCGGCTGCGAGCCGCTCCTTGCCGGTGCCGGTCTCCCCGAGGACGAGCACGGGCGAGATGTCGGGGGCGGCCCGGGCGACCCGGTTGCGAACCGATCGCATCGGGAGCGACTCGCCGGGAGCTGCGTCGCGGTCCACCCCGGGCCCGTCGGGGGACTCCAACGTTCGGCCCCGCTCGTACACGAGCAGCAGATCACCGATCCGAACCACCGATCCGCTCGAGAGCGGCGCCCAGCCCGTCGACAGCCGCCGGCCGTCGACCCGTGCGCCGTTTCGGCTCCCGAGGTCGAGCACGACGTGTCCGTCGATGGCGGCGTCCCACTCGACCCGGAGGTGGGAGCGGCTCACGGTGCGGTGCACCAGCGGGGGCATGCCGGTCGAATCGGGCGCCCGGCCGAGCACGACCGGGCTGTCGTCGAGGTCGATGCAAGCCTCCCAATCGGGCGGGTAGACCGCGAGCAGCCGCGCAGCGGCGGCGCTCGCCTGGCCCTCCCCGCCGAGCGCTTGGCGGGACGACTCCACCGTCTCTTCGACTCCGACCGGCATCGGCGGGCCGAGTCTGGCACCGGTGCGCGACACTTGGCCACCGGCCGTTGCGTCAGGTCGGCCGCGAGCCGGAGGGCTCAATCGGGGCGGGGTCGGCTCCGCCAGCCGCCGCCGAGCAGACCGAGATCGACGAGGGCGCCCACCCCGACGAGAAGCCAGCCGAGATCCGAGACCCCGCCGGCCGGAGCGAGAGAGTTCGTCGCGTAGGCGAAAGCGAGGGTGGTCGTGGGCAGAAAGAAAAACCCAAGCAACGGCAGAACCAACGAGCCGTCGTACGCCCGAGGCAGATACCCACGTCCGAGCAGCCAGGTCAAAAACAGCGCGAGACGGGGCATGCCTACGAGCACGAGCAGGAGGAGGCAAGGCATGCCTCGACCCTACCATGTTTGGTCCGTCGGGGAAGGCTGGTTGGCCGTGGACGTGCGTTGGGATGTCGCCGCCGAGACCCTGGCGGCGGACCGGTCATCGGTCGAGCGTCCAAGGGCGAGGTGAGTCCCTTCATTTCGTGCATTGTGCGACGCGAAAGCTTCGGCTAGCGTCTCCTCAGTCCCCACGCCTGTAAACCTCTTGATGGATGCCCCTTTGGGCTGGAGTCGTGGATGAATCGCTCTTTCACCTGCCTCGCACGCGTCGTCGTGCCTTTTCTCCTGCTTTTGCCGCCGCTCGCGCACGCGCAGGACGCTTCCAAGAACGAAGAGGAGGGTCCGCCCACGACGCTGTCCGTGGCGATGAAGCAGGACATCTTCTTTGGCTTTCATGGGATAAGCCAGGTCGGGGTCGGTCTGTCCGACACGCTCGACGCCACCTTCTACGCCATCCTCTGGACCCGGACCGGGTTCGGCGCAGGGGGGAGCGGTGGAAACCTCTGGACGGAGTGGGGCGGAGGCGTGAACTTCAAGCTCCTCGACGGCAATCTCACCGTGAACCCCCAGCTCGGCGTGCTCAACGGGACCTTGCTGTCGGGCTCGAGCCGCGGCCTCGTGTTCGAGGGCATCGTGCCGAACATCACCGTCACCTATGGCGACGGCCTGCTCGAAGGACAGATCTACGCCGGATTCTACCTCGGGCTCCGGGAGCTCAACGGCTCGAGCCAGAACGACTTCCTCCACTACTGGGCGTACTTCGGCATCGCGCCGATCCGCTGGCTCTCGTTCGGGGTCCACTGGGAGCACCTCATCCAGGCCCGCGGGGCGACGGAGAACCCAGACGACGTCTACATGTGGATCGGGCCCTACATCGAGGCCAGGGGCGGGGGCGGCTTCATTCGCTTCTCGGGCGGCGCCGACCTCGCCCCCGAAGGCGACATCGCCGACTTCTACCAAGTCACGGTGGGCATGAGCTTCTGAGCACCCGGCCGATGGCCTCGAGCCCCGCGACCGAGGCGAGCGCTTTCGGACGCGGGGCGCTCGTCTTACGACCGGTCCCTCCGCTCCCGGGCTCCTCTTCTACCAAAGGAATTGCGGTGAAGCGCGCTCACGGATGAAGCGTGCGCCCGCTTGGCCTGCGCGCATTGCCTTGCGCTCGTCCTCGAGATCGGCGTTGCTCTCGTTCGAGTCCGTGAAGAGGGACAGAAGGAGAGCGACATGGCGAAAGAAGTCAAACTCGACGGGGACAAAGAGAAGCAGGCGCAGGCCTATGAAAATGTACCTTCTTTCGTCATCTTCGAGGCGATCCGCCGCGACGGCGAGCGCGAGCTTTCGCGGCCCTCGAGCGCCTTGTGGTGGTCCGGCGTCGCCGCGGGGCTGGTGATCAGCACCTCGGTGCTTTGCAAGGGGGTGCTCGCCTCGATCCTACCCGACTCGAGCTGGGCCCCGGGCATCTCGAACCTTGGCTATACGGTCGGGTTCCTGATCGTCATCCTAGGCCGGATGCAGTTGTTCACGGAGAACACGATCACCCCGATCCTCCCCCTGTTCCTGGCGCCGACCCGAGCGAAGCTCGTCCAGATCGGGCGGCTGTGGGGTCTCGTTCTCTCCGCCAACCTCGTGGGATGCGGCGCGGCGGCGCTGGTGCTCGTTCACGGCAAAATCGTGGCTGACGCGCGGTTTCAGGGCATTCTAGCCGTCTCGCGCCATTTCGGGGAAACCACGGCCATCCAGCACTTCGCCTTCGGCGTACCCGCCGGCCTTCTCATCGCGGCGCTCGTCTGGATTCTTCCGCGCATGGATGGCGCGGGCGAGGTTCTGATGGTTGGCGTCATCATCTATTTCATTGGGCTCGGGGGCATGTCGCACGTGGTGGCGGGCTCGACCGAGCTGTTCATCCTCGTCGCCCAGGGTGAACTCAGGCTGGGCGCGGCGGTTTTCGGCGGCATCTTGCCTTCGCTCGCCGGCAACGTCGTCGGCGGCACCGGCATCTTTGCTGCGCTGACCTACGCCCAGGTGCGCCAGGAGGTCTGATGCGCCTCCCTACGGTCGTGGTCGAGCGTGACCCCCAGGGTTGCTTGGAGCGAGCGCCGTGGTCTGCGAGGGTGCTGCCCATGGTCCCGACCTCTGTCCCCACGCCGCGGTCTGCTGCCGCGTGGGTTGCGCTGACGCCGCTCTTCGTCGCCCTCGCCCCGGGGCCGGCCTACTCGCAGATCCCTCCGCTCCCGGAGGTCAACGGGCCGTCGCTGCGGCTCGCGGGCGACGACCCGCTCGAGGATCAGTTTTCGACGCTCCTGTCACGGGTCGAGCCCGAGCTCACGCAGCGACGGGCGGCTCTCGAGGCGCTCGGTCCCGCCCCCGCAGAAGGCGCGGCGGAGGCCAACCCATCGGTCGCGATGTCCTTGAAGGCGCGGGAGGCACTCGAGGAGGAGATCCAGCGGCTGGCCCGGGCCGTGGATCAGGCGCAAGATGGATGGGCGAAGCTGCGGGTGAGCGTGCCTGCACGCATCCACTCGAACTTCCGAGATCTGTGGTCGGCCCGCGAGCAGGCCCTTCGGCTCGAGGCGCTCGCCGAGCAGCGCGACGCCCGGGCTCGGCGCCTCCGGAGTATGAGCGAGGGCAAGGGTGCGAAGACCGCGACCACGGGGGCGGAGGCTCGGCTCCTCGAGCAGTTCGACCGGGCGCAGCGCGCTCAGACAGAAGAGGCGACCGCGGAGGCGCTGAGGACACGGGTCGAGCTGAAGAACCAACACGCCCGAGTGAGGGCGCGCCGGGCGGGGCTCTCCGTCGAGCCGAAGGAGATCGAGGAGGCCGAAAAAGCGCTGAAGGTCGCGGAGGCCGAGGTCGAGGAGGCGAGGGCCGAGCTCGCCGCGCGCAAAGACGAGACTGAGCAGGAAGTCCTGCGGGCCGCGAGCAGCGCGCGCGACGAGCTGCGCGGGACGCTGCGCCGGTTGGAGGTCGAGGTCCTGGTCAGGGCGGTGAGCAACGCGGAGGCCAGGCGAACGCGGGCCGCGATCGAGAAGGCTGCGGTGGAGGCCCTCGCCGCCGGTGAGCGACCCGAATACCCGCCCGAGATCGGCCTCGACGCGGTCGCGGCGGCACAGGCCGAGGTGGCCGAGGCTCGGGTGGAGGCGGCCGCCCGCTCGGTGGAGTTCAGGGCTCGCTTGCGGGTGTCCAGCCGAACCGAGGAGCGAGCGCTGCAGCAGATCCGGGATCGGCTCGAGGACGTGCTCGGCTCGCTGGCCGAGGAGGCCGAGGTGCTCGCGGTCGCCGAGGCGCTCATCCAGCTGGTGGACGGATCCCTGGCGCTCGAGCGAACCACGGAGGAGCTCGCGACGGCCATCGGGCTCTCCCTGATCGTCGTCTTCCTGGTCATCCTGTTCTTTCTGCGGGTCCTCCCCGCGCTTCAGGCGCTCGACAAGCGCCGGGTCGAGACGGACCCCGAAGCGCCTACGACCCGAGCCTTCGGCATCGCGATTCTGTTTCTCCCGCCGGTGGTCCTGGTCGCGGCGGCGGCGGTGGTGACATGGCCGATTTGGCAGATCCCGTTCGGGGTCGGCGAGGTCTCTGTCTTTCTGCAGACCCCCCTGTTCTATGTGGACCAAGAGCCGATCAGCGCGCTGTCGATCGCCAAGCTGCTCGGCACGGTATGGCTGACCGTCCTGTTTTCGCGGCTGGTCCGGGGGATGCTGGTCGACCGATTCTTTCGCCGGCTCTCGCTCGACACCGGGGTCGCGCACACCTTCGGGACGCTCTTTCACTACGCCTTCTTGACCGTGGTCGGGCTCAGCTCGTTCGCGCTCCTCGCCGGCGTGCTCGGCATCGGGATCGGCTTTGGGCTCCGCAACGTGACCGAGAACTTCATCAGCGGGCTGATCGTGCTGTTCGAGCGCCCGATCAAGGTAGGGGACTGGATCACTCTCGAGGGCGGGCTCGAGGCGCAGGTCACCCGTATCCGGGCCCGCGCGACCACCGTCCGATCGCGGGACTTCGTCTCCATCATCATCCCGAACAGCGAGTTCGTCGCCAAGCAAGTCACCAACTGGTCGCACGGGGAGCGGCGGGTGCGACTCGGGGTCAGGGTGGGCCTCGCCTATGGTTCCGACACCGACCTCGTGCGAAAGACGCTGCTCGGCGTCGCCGAACGCGATGGCCGGGTGTTGAGGAGCCCGCCTCCCGAGGTCCACTTGCAAAACTTCGGGACTTCGTCGCTCGATTTCGTGTTGTATGTGTGGATCGGCGACTCGATGGTCCGGCCTCGGATCGAGAGCGACCTGAGGTTCTCGATCGACGCGTCGTTCCGGAAGGCGAAGTTGGTGATCGCGTTTCCGCAGCTCGACCTGCACCTCGCTTCGGACCCAGGCCTAGGCCGCTTGCACGTGCCGCATCGGCCCAACCCTTCGGGCGCGGACCAGCCGGTCGCCGAGAAAGAATCTCAAGGGATTCGGCCCGCACAGACCAGAGCTTGTGGCCGCGATGGTCCTCACGACGTCGAATGACGAGCGCCGAAATGGAGCCGAATCGGGAGCGGGCCGAGCCGGCGAGCGCTGGGCGCGCCTTCGATTCCGCCGGATGGGTCGAGACGGTTGGTGCGCCCGAGCGCTTGACTCGACCGGAGGGACGCATCTTCATGGTCCGGGGGCAGCCGCACGTGAGCAAAACCTTCGACCTTGTTATCTTCGGCGGGACGGGAGACCTCTCCCGGAGAAAGCTTCTCCCCGCGCTCTACAACGGCCTCGGCACGGGGGCGGTCTCGGCCGGCAGCCGGATCTTCCTGACCTCTCGGCGGGCGCTCGACGGCGACGTCTCGAGCTGGCTGGCCGAGGTGCTCGAGTCCTTCCCGCCGGCCTGCGGGGTGGATCCCGCCGGTTTGGAGGCGTTCAGCTCCGTGGTGCAGGTGGTGCAGCTCGACCTCGACGAGGCCACCGCGGGCTGGGGCGCGCTCAGGGAGGCGCTTCCGCCCAATCCGGACCGTCCGCTCGTGAATTTCCTCGCCGTCCCCCCGAAGGCGTTCGCGAGCACCTGCCGCCTGCTCGGGCAGCACGGGCTCGCGCATGCCCACTCCCGGGTGGTGGTGGAGAAGCCGCTCGGCCACGACCGCGCGAGCGCCGAACTCATCAACACCGAGATCGGGGAGCACTTCGATGAGAGCCAGACGTTTCGCATCGACCACTACCTCGGCAAGGAGGCGGTTCAGAATCTGATCGCGCTGAGGTTTGGCAACTTCATCTTCGAGAAGCTCTGGAACGCGAGCTGCATCGACCACATTCAGATTACGATCGCCGAGCAGGATGGGGTCGAGGGTCGGGGCCAGTTCTACGAAGGGGTCGGCGCGATGCGGGACATGGTCCAGAACCACGTTCTGCAGCTGCTGTGCCTCGTCGCGATGGAGCCGCCCGCTCGCCTCGATGGTGACCGCATTCGGGAAGAGAAGCTCAAGGTGCTGCGCGTGCTCGAGCCGATCGAAGCGAAGGACATCCACACCCGGGTGGTGCGTGGGCGCTACGAGGCCGGCGCCGTGGGTGGCCAGGCGGTCGCAGGCTACGCCTCCGATCTGGGCCTGGACGGCTCGAGCGCGACCGAGACCTTCGTCGCGATCGAGGCCCACATCCACAACTGGCGGTGGGCCGGCGTGCCGTTCTACTTGCGCACCGGCAAGCGGATGCCGGCCCGGTTCGCCGAGATCGCGATCCAGTTCAAGAACCTGCCCATCGACATCTCGGACTCCATGTCGGGGCGCATCACCCCGAACCGGTTCATCATCAGCCTTCAGCCCCAAGACCGGCTCGGTTTGCGGATGATGGTGAAGAACAACGACTCGACCAAGCAGGACCTCAAGGAAGTCGAACTCGACCTCGACATGACCTGCGTCGGCGGCACCGCCCGGCTCGGGCCTTACTTGCGCCTCATCCTCGATGCCGTGGAAGGCGACCAGCGCCTGTTCGTGCATCGGGACGAGGTCGAGCTCGCGTGGGCGTGGGTGGACGGAATCATCGCCCACTGGGACCGGACCGGGGAGTCGCCGATCCCGTACACGGCGGGGACGTGGGGTCCGTACGAGGCCCACGACCTCGTGAAGCGGGCCGGCCGGGAGTGGTCGCGGGGGCTCGGCCCGCCGAGCGGATCCAAATCGTGATCGATCTGCACGCATTCGAGAGCCGCGCCGGGCTCGGCGAGGCCCTGGCCGAGCGGACCGCGAGGGCCCTCGGCGAAGCGCTCGCGGGCGGGCTCGAGGCGACGTGGTGGGTCTCCGGCGGCTCCACCCCGAAGCTCCTGTTCTCGGCGATCGCGCGGCAGCCCGAGATCGACTGGGCCCGCGTCCATGTCGCGCTCGTGGACGAGCGCTGGGTCCCGATGGAGCACGCTCGCAGCAACGAGGCTTTCATCGCCCGCGAGCTCGAACCTGCCTTCTCGGCCGGGGCGAAGAGGGTGGGGATGTACGCGCCGACCGAGCGACCGGCCGACGCCGTGCCCATGATCGAGGCCCGCTACCGAGCCCTGCCCCCGGTCGCGGCGTGCTTGCTCGGGCTCGGATCGGATGGCCACACCGCGAGCCTGTTTCCGGGCGCCGAAGGGCTCGATGCGGCGATGGATCCCGACTCCACTTCGACCGTGGCCGCTCTCGTCGCGACAGAGAGCGAAGTGACCGGGGCCGAGGTTCATCGGCTCAGCCTGACCGCGGCCGCCATCGCGAAGGCCAGCTTTCCCCACCTCCTCATCAGCGGGGAGGACAAGCGGGCCGCGCTCGAGCGCGCGCTCGAAGGCGAGCCTGCGGTCGCCCCGATCTCGAGGCTCATTCGCCAGCTTCCCCGCCCTCTCGAGGTGTTCTGGGCGCCCTGAGGTCTCCCGGGCGCCGCCGCAAAGGAGTCGTCATGACCGAGCTTCACCCTCTCCTCCTCGAGGTCGCAGACACCGTTCGCCGCCGCTCCATCGAGTCCCGCGCCGCCTACGAGGACAAGCTGAAGCGGACGCGCGACTACGGCCCGCCGCGGCCGCGCTTGTCCTGCGGAAACCTCGCCCACGCCTTCGCCGCGTGCGGCGACGTCGAAAAGGCCCAGATGGCGAGGGAGGCGACCTGCAACCTCGCCATCGTCACCGCTTACAACGACATGCTCTCCGCCCACCAGCCCTACCACCGGATGCTCGACCCGCTGAAGGCCGCGGTCACGGACGCAGGTGGGGTTGCGCAGACCGCGGGCGGTGTCCCCGCGATGTGCGACGGCGTGACCCAAGGCCAGGCCGGGATGGAGCTGTCGCTGTTCAGCCGGGACGTCATCGCGATGGCGACCGCGATCGCGCTGTCCCACGACGTGTTCGACGGCGGGATGCTGCTCGGGATCTGCGACAAGATCGTCCCCGGCCTGCTCATCGGGGCGCTCTCGTTCGGCCACCTGCCGTTCGTGTTCGTCCCTGCTGGCCCGATGCCGACCGGGATCTCGAACAGCGAAAAGCAAGCGATCCGGCAACAGTTCGCTCGGGGAAAGGTCGGCCGGCTCGAGCTGCTCGAGAGCGAGTCGCGGGCCTACCACAGCCCCGGCACCTGCACGTTCTACGGGACCGCCAACACCAACCAGATGATGCTCGAGATGATGGGGCTTCAGCTCTCGGGGTCGAGCTTCTTTCAGCCGGCCACCGGGGAGCGGGCGCTGCTGAACCGCGCCGCCGCCGAGCGAGCGGTCGCGTTGTCGAGCGTCCCCTTCGAGTCGCGAATCGGCCTCGGGGACATGGTTGGGGTCGAGACCTTGCTCAACGGGGTGATCGGGCTCTTGGCCACCGGGGGCTCGACCAACCACACCATTCATCTCATCGCGATCGGGCGGGCCGCGGGCATCGAGCTGCGCTGGGAGGACTTTGGGCGCCTATCCTCGGTCATCCCGCTGCTCGCCCGGGTCTACCCCAACGGGAAGGCCGACGTGAACGGGTTTCACGACGCCGGCGGGGTGCAATTCGTCATGCGGGAGCTGCTCGAAGGAGGCCTGCTCTTCGACGACATCGAGACCATTGCCGGCCGGGGACTTCGCGAGCACTGCCTCGATCCGGTGATCGAGGACGGGGCGCTCACGTGGCGACCGGTCCGCGCCGAACCGGGCGACACCTCGATTCTTCGACCGTTGAAGGACAACTTTCAGCCAAACGGCGGCCTCGAGCGGCTGACCGGCAACTTGGGGGAGGGGGTCATCAAGACGTCGGCGGTGGACCCCAAGAACCGGGCGGTGACCGCGCCGGCCCGCGTGTTCGACAACCAGGACGCCGTCCTCCGCGCGTTCGAGGCCGGCGAGCTCGAGAAGGATGTGGTGGTGGTGGTGCGCTTTCAGGGCCCGGCCGCCAACGGGATGCCCGAGCTCCACAAGCTCACCCCCTCGCTCGCGGTCCTCCAAGACCGGGGCCACAAGGTCGCGCTCGTGACCGACGGCCGGATGTCCGGCGCGTCCGGAAAGGTGCCGGCCGCGATCCACCTCACTCCGGAGGCGCTGAAGGGGGGCCCGCTGGCTTTCGTTCGAGACGGAGATGTCGTGAGCCTCGACTCGGACGCCGGGAAGCTGGACGTGAACGCCGACCTGTCCACTCGGGAGGCAGCGAGCCCGCCGGCGCAGCCCCAGACGATCGGCCGGGACTTGTTCGCCGCGTTCCGGACCGCGGTCGGCGATGCGAGCCACGGCGCGAGCGTCTTTGGCTTCGAACACGGGGGCACCCGATGACGAACTCTCAACCGGCTGCGCTGACTTCTGGACCGCGCGCGGACGCGCTGAAGACCATCGACGACGTGCTCGACGCCTCCCGGGTCGTCCCGGTCCTCGCTTTCGAGAGCGCCGGCGAGGCGATGGATGTGTGCGCGGCGTTGGTGGAGGGCGGCCTCAGGGTGCTCGAGATCACGCTCCGCCACCCGACCGCCCTCGAGTCGATCCGAGCGGTCCGCCAAGCGCTCCCCGAGGCGATCGTGGGCGCTGGGACCGTAACCGACCCGGAGAAGGCCAGGCGCGCGCAGGACGCCGGCGCGCTGTTCGGCGTGTCGCCCGGGTTGACCCGCAGCCTCGCGGAAGCGGTGGTCGCGGACGCCTGGCCGTTTCTGCCCGGCGTGGCTTCGGCGTCGGAGGCGATGGCCGCGGCCGAGCTCGGCTTTTTTGCGCTCAAGTTCTTTCCTGCCGAAGCCGCCGGCGGCGCGCCGTTTCTCCGGTCGATCGCGCCGGTCTTGCCCGAGCTTCGATTCTGCCCGACCGGCGGCGTAACCCTCGACAACGCCGGAAACTATCTGTCCCTCCCCAACGTGCCCTGCGTCGGCGGGAGCTGGCTGTCGAAGCGGGGTCCAGACGGCAAGATCGACCCCGAACGAGCCAGGGAAGCCGCCCGCGCCGCCGCCGAGCTCTGACGAGACCCTTCCTGGTGCCCGGTCTTCGAATGGCTTCGGCCCGAGATGCTCCAGAGAGAGCGTCTCATGCTCGGATGAGATCGACGCCGTAAGCTTCGAGGGTCTGGTCCCGGGTCACGAGGCTCAGGTCCTCGACGAGAGCTTGCGCGATGAGCATGCGGTCGAAGGGGTCGGCATGATGGGGATGCAACTGGCCCGCACGCTCGGCGTGCTCGAGGGTGATGACCAAGGGCACGAATCGCGACGCAGCCACCCCGGCGACGAAGGGCTCTTTCAACCGCAACTTGCCCAGCGCCGACTTGATCGAAGCTTCCCAGACCGAAGCGGTGCTCACGGCCGCTAGGTCCGTTGTCGTGATCGCGTCACGCGCTCGGTCGCTGAGCCTTTCCGGCGAGCTGCGCCACCACAGAAAGACATGTGTGTCGAGGAGGAGGCCCCGGCTCACTCTCCGGTCCCCTCGAAGCCACCCAGGATCTCGGGCGGAAGCGGCGCGTCGAAGTCTTCCGAGATGTACACCTGACCCTCCCAGCCGCCGGGTGTCCGCTGGACGGGGCTTTTCGGGAGCGGACCCAAGCGGGCCATGGGTCGGCCGGCCTTGGCGAGGATGATCTCCTCGCCGGCGGCGGTTCGCTCGATGAGCGAGGACAGCGCGCTCTTGGCCTCGTAGACGTTGTAGACCGTTTGGCTCATCGCTGCAGCCTCGGTGTGTCCTCGGGGTTGGTCAAGCTTGACCAACCTGCCGACCGTCTCCCCCGGGGGCTCGACCGAAGCGGCGCGCTGAGGTCGCATCCAGGTGACGCTTCGCGAGGGCACGACGAAGCTTCGCGAGGGCGCGACGAAGCTCAGCAGAGGACGACGAAGCTCCAAGAATCAGGCGACGAAGCTCCGGTAGGGCGCGACGAAGCTCCGCGAGGGCGCGACGTCTTCCCGAAGGAGGTGACCGGCGAGCAGTCGCCTCGGAGGTGTGGGCGGGGGGCGCCCGCGGGAGCTAGCGATCGATTGCGGCGACCACCACGGGGGTCGAGCGCCCGGGCAGCCGGACCACATCGAGCGGGACCCCGTAGACCGAGGACAGGATCGCGGGCTCGAGCACGGTCTCGGCCGGCCCGGTGGCCGCGACGCGGCCCTGGGACAACAGGACGAGGGTGTCGGCGTAGGTGGCGGCGAGCGTCGGATCGTGGAGCACCGCGACGGCGCCCCCGCCGTCGTCGGCGAACGCGCGGACCCGGGCCATGAGCGCGTGCTGGTGGACCAGGTCGAGCGCCGAGGTCGGCTCGTCGAGCAGAAGCCATGGGGCGGGTCCTCCGGGCTCGACCTCGACCTGGGCCAAGGCGCGGGCGGCGTGGGCTCGCTGTCGCTCTCCGCCGGACAGGGTGGGGTAGACGGCGGCTGCGAGCGGTCCGAGGCCGAGCGCGGCCATGGCCCGGGCCACCGCTCGTCGCCCGCTCGGGGCGCCGGCGTCGCCGTGGGGGTGCCGCCCGAGCTGCACCACCTCCTCCACGGTGAACGGGAACTCGAGCCCCGAGAGCTGGGGCAGCACCGCCCGGCGACGGGCCAGGGCCTCGAGCCCAAAACCGCACAGCGGCAACCCATCGAGGCGAACCTCCCCGTGGTCGGGCTCGAGGCTCCCGCTCAGCACGGCGAGCAGCGTCGATTTGCCGGCGCCGTTCGGACCGAGGATCGCGGTCAGACCCCCGGCAGACAGATCGAGCCCCACGTCTTGGAGCAGGGCCCGGCCCCCTCGGACGACGGTCACGCCGCGCGCACAGAGGCTCATGGGGCGAGCCGGCCTCCCTGCCGGAGGAGCAGCCACAGGAAAAACGGCGCCCCGAGCAGCGCGGTGAGCACCCCGATCGGCAACTCGCTCGGGGCGACGATGGTCCGGGCGATGAGGTCGGCACCCACGAGCAGGCCCGCCCCGCCGAGCGCGGCCCGCGGCAGCATCAGGCGGTGCCCGGGGCCAAGCACGAGCCGAACCAGGTGGGGCACGAGCAGCCCCACGAAGCCGATGACCCCCGACATCGCCACCGCGGCCCCCACCATGATCGCGGACAGCGCGATCGCCTTTCGCTTCAGCCGCTCGACGTCGATCCCGAGGTGGCGGGCCTCCTGCTCCCCGAGCAGGAGAGCGTCGAGCGGCCCGGCGAGCCGAAGAGCGAGCGCGAGCGGCACCAGGATCGCGGGGATCGCGACCGCGACGTGTGAGCTGCGGGCCCCGCCGAGGCTGCCGAGAAGCCAGAAGGTCAGGTTGCGAAGCTCGGCGTCGTCGGCGACGTGCAGGGCGAGCCCGAGCACCGCGTTGACGAGCGAGGTGATGGCGAGCCCAGCGAGCAGCAAGGTGGCGGTCGCGGTCCTTCCCCCCACCCGCGCGACCCGTTGCACGAGCAGGGTGACCGCGCCGCCGCCCACCGCCGCGGCGAGCGGCAAGGCCACCGGCCGCAAGCCCGCGGGCAGGGCGAGGCTCGCCCCGAAGACGATCACCATCGCCGCGCCGAGCGCCGCGCCGCTCGACACCCCGACCAGCGCCGGCTCGGCCAACGGGTTGCGAAAGATGGCCTGCATGAGCGCCCCGGACACCGCGAGCCCCGCCCCGGCGGCGAGCCCCAGCGCCACCCGGGGCAGGCGAACGTCGAGCAGGATGGCCCGCGCCATCGGGTCTGGCTCCCCGACGCCGACGCTGGCGAGGGCGAGGAAGAGGGCGTCGGTCAGCCCCACGCCGGAGGCCCCCACCCCGAGGGCCGCCACCGCGATCACGGCCACCGCGGCGGCGATTGCAGCGAGAGGGAGCCTGCGTCGGTGCACGGGTCCTCCTACCCCTTCGACGCTTCGGGGTGGAGTTCGGACGCCAGCTGCTCCGCGGCCTCCGCCGTCCTCGGCCCCAGGGCGAGAAACAGGATGTCGTCGATGAGGACAAGTTTCCCCGCATTCACCGCGGGCGTGCTCGCGAAGCCGGGGAGGGCGGCGAGGCCCGCTCTTCCGCCGAGTCCCTCGAGCACCCGGGGCGTGGTGACGACGATCTCCGGCGCAGCGAGGACCACCGACTCGGAGGTGGGCTCCTTGAACCCGGTGAGCGACGCGAATGCGTTCTGTGCCCCGGACAAGCGCAGCATCTCATCGGCGACCGTGTCCGCTCCCGCAACCACCGCGGTGCGGCCGTGCGAGAACACGAACGCGACCCGCGGGCGGCGGCGCCCGGCGAGCGTCTTCTCGAGCCCATCGAGCCTCGCGTCCACGGTGGCGGCGAGCGCCCGCGCCTCGCTCTCCCGGCCGATGGCGCGTCCGACCGCGACCAGCCGCGCTCGGCCTTCGGCCCAGGTGGTCGCCTCTGGGACGAGGACCACCCGGACGCCGGCGCTTCGAAGAGCGTCCAGGGCCGGCGGCGGCCCCGCCGCCTCGCTGCCGATGACGAGGTTCGGCCTCGAGGCGAGCAGGCCCTCGGCGGGCAGCGTTCGCAGGTAGCCGATCCGGGGCCGATCGCTCAGCTCCGGGGGAAAGCGGCTGGTCGTGTCCACGGCCACGATGCTGTCCGCGCCGCCGAGCGCGGCCACGGTCTCGGTCACCGCGGCGCCGAGGGTCACCATTCGGCCGGGCAGCTCGGGCGCGCCGGCGATAGCGAGGGCGAGCGTGAGGGCCATCATCGGATCGCGCTCCGCCCGGGGCCCGCGAAAATCCCCGCGATCCGGTACCGGCCGTCCTGGTACTCGAGCACCTGCACGGCGGCCAGGTGCCCGTCGGCGGTTCGAACCGCGAACACCTGGGCCTTCGGGCTGACCGAGTGGGTGGAAGGATCGTAGTCGAACCACCGGGCGAGCGCGGGGTTGCCCGGCGCCGGCTCGACCCCGGGGCGCCCCGACTCGAGCAGCGAATCGACGTCGAATCCATCTTCGGGGAGGCTCTGGACCTCGTCGAGCGACGCGGCCTCGACCTCCCGGGCTCCCCCTTCCCCCGGTCCAGAGACGCCGGAGTTCGTCCTGATCCGGGTTCGTGAAAACGCGAGATCCCAACCGGTCCCCGCCGTGGCCGTCTCGACCACCGCGCCCAGCCGGAGGCTCACCAGGGCGGGCCCCGACGCCGCGTCCACTTCGAGCTCGAATCGGTCGGGCGCGACGTCGATCCGCGCGGTCTCGAGCCGAAAGATCCCGTCCTCCCACTCGAGCACCCGCAGCCGCACCACTGTGCCGTCGGCGGCGCGCACGAGGTAGCTCTCGCTCGGCTTCGGGCTCACCGAGCGGGTCATCGGATCGTAGTCGAACCACCCGGCCAGGGCTCGGTTGCCGGGCGCGCTGCCCGACCCAGGAGGGCCGGGGAGCGCGAGCAGCTCATCGGTCACGAACCCGGAAGTGGGGCTGCGGGCGAAGCTGCCCCAAGGCCCAGGGGCCAGCCGAGCGCCGCCGAGCCCGGAGCCGGAGGCGCCCGAGTTGGTGCGAATCTGGGTGCGGGACAGGGCGAGGTCCCAGTCGAGCGAGGTCTCGGGCGACGCGGGGGTGACCACCTCCCGGTCCGCGAGGCGCAGGTAGACCCACGCCCCGCGGGCCGAGGCATCGACGGCGAACCCAGGCCGTGCCTCCCCTTCCGGGGCGGCGATCCGCTTCACCCGCAGGGTCCACACCCCGGAGGTGCCCGCGGCGTCGTACCAATCGAGCACCTCGAGCGCGAAGAACCCGCCCTCCGCCCCCCGCACCGCGAACACGATCGGGGCCGGGCTCAGGACGTGGGTGCGCCCGTCGTACAGAAACCAGCCGCTCCTCGACACGGAGGTCTCCCTCGTGAAGGCAAACGCGATCCCGTCGTTTTGGACCGGGCTCCCGTCGTCGCCGATCTCGTCCGGGAGCCGCTCATCGGTGATCCACCCGTCGGCGGGCGCGGCGGTGATGTCATCGAAGTTGGCTTCGGGGATGGGAACGATCGCCGCTTGCCCCGGTCCGCTCATCCCTCCGGAGAGGCGGATGTTGGAGCGGCGAAAGCCGAGATCCCAGCCGAGATCCGTCATGGGATCGGCGGGCATGACTTCGGCCATCGCACCGAGACCGAGAAAGACCCACTCCGAGGTGTCGGTCGCGTCCACCGACAGCGTCGTGACGTCGCCCTCGGCGCGGGCAGAGATGCGCGTGTCCCCCTCGTCGATGGGGTCCGCTGGCGGCTCGTCGAGAAGGCTGCTCCCGCAAGCTACGAGAAGGAGAAGAGGCAGGTGTTTCAGCTGTTCGTTCATCGCATTGCTCACTCGAACCGGGACTGAAGCCCGGCAAAGAAGGTCCTCGGTGGGATGGTGAGTAGGGAGGGATCGCCCTCATCGAGCAGGTTGTCGGCCCCGAGAAAGGCGCCGATTTGCTCGGTCACGGCGAGCTCGGCCCTCGCGTCGAGCCGAACCCAAGCGGGGGCCACGATCTCTTCGTCCCCGCCGCCAAAGAACCGGCGCTCGTCGGTCCAGGCGCCCCGCAGATCGAGGTCGAGCCCCCAGGCCGGAACGAAGAAGCCGAGGCCAGCGGTGACCCGGTGCGGCGCGCGGTTTGGCAAGGTCCGGTCGCGCGTTCGGTCCCTCGCGTCGAGGAAGTCGTAGCCGACGACGAGCCGGAACTGCCGAAACGGGCGCCACTCGAGCCCGGCTTCGACTCCGCTCAGGCTGGCCGAGGCGATGTTCCCGTACGTGAACAGCAGCGGCTCGCCCGGTCCGGTCGAGTCCCCGGACAGCGGCTCGATGAGGTTGCTGACGTCGGAATGAAAGACCTCGGCGCTGAGCCGCAGCTCGCCCACCGGGATCAGCACGACCCCGGCCGAAAACGACGAGCTCTCTTCGGGGAGGATGTCCGGGTTGCCTTCGATCCGGTAGCCGGCCCCTGGGTTCTCGAAGACGATGCCGAGGTCTCGAGGCAGCGGCGCCTTGAACCCGAGCCCCCAGCTCGCGCGCAGGATGACCGGGTCGGCCGGGCGCCACCGTGCGGCGACGCGCGGGGTTGGGAACACCCCGAACTGCGAGTCGACGTCCACCCGCACGCCCGCTTGCACGCTGAAGGCCTCGTTCGGGACCCACTCGTCCTGGATGAACGCCGCGCCCCGCTGCCGGTCCTGAAAGCCGGGAAACCGAGTGGCGTCGATGGTCTGCAGCAGCCCCTCGAGCCCGATGAGCACGATGTGCGTGTCGAAGACCGGGCGGGTGTACTGCAGGACTGCTTGCCCTATCCCGTCGGCGAGTTCGTCCTCCGCTCGCGCGCGGCCGCCTCGCTGCACCCGAACGAAGCGCTCGTCGTAGCTCGACCACGACGCATCGAGCACGAGCTGTCCGCCGGCGAGCTCGAGCTCGGGGCGAACGTGGACGCCAAAGGTGGTGATGCGCTGGGCCCGATCGTCGATGCGGCGCTGTCCGCCCGGCAACAGCGCGCCGGCGTCGGTGCCCTCGAGCTCGCGGGTGCTCCCGTCGACCCGGAGGCGGAGCTTGAAGCCGCCCGCCTCGAACGTCCCCGCCACCTCGCCGTCGAGGTCCGTGAAGTCGCTGCCGGTGGTTCCGGGGCTGTCCGGGTTCAGGTCGAACCGGCCTCGTTTGCGGTAGCTCGCCGTGCCTTGCCAGCCAAACGCGCCCGCCCGGCCACCGACCCGGCCGGCGGCCTCGAAGGTCTCGGCGGTGACGCCGGAGAAGTCCTGCCCGTCGAGGCCGCGGGGGGCGCCGCCGTAGCCGAGGCGCAGGCTGCCCTCGAGCGGCTGCTTCGGGCCCCGGGTGACGATGTTGATGACGCCGGCGAGCGCGTCCGCCCCGTAGAGGGCAGACGCCGGGCCCTTCACGATCTCGACCCTCTCGATGCGCTCGACCCCGAGCCGCTGCACGTCGATGGCGCCGTTTTTCCGGCCCGCGATGCGCTGGCCGTCCACGAGCACCAGCACCTGGTCGGTGTTGAACCCCCGAAGCTGGATCTGGATCGCCCCGGTCACATCGGGCGTGACGCGCAGCCCCGGTTCGGATTCGAGCACTTCGGCCAGGTTTCGCGCCCCGGATCGCTCGATGCTCTCCCGGTCGATGACCTGCGTCGCGACCGGGGCGTCGTCCACCTGGACGGCGCGACGGCTGGCGGTGACCACCAGGGTCTCGGTTCTAAGCGCCGCGGTGCTCGTCCGCGACGGGCCCGGATCGGCGACGAGGGTGAGCGCGAAGAGGACCAGCATCGGCGAACCCGGCTGGAGGGGTACTTGATCTTGAGAACGAAATTCAATACCCAAACAACCGAGCCGCGGAGACGGACCGGACAGACGAAGCGGTCCCCCGCGAAGGAGGTAGGATGAGCACGATGACCAGCGAGCCAAAGACCCCGGTGAGCCCCGAGCCGAGCTCGGACGACCGGCCAGAGAACCAGCGGGTGGGGCGGGAGCAGGCCACCGCCGACGCGAAGACCCTCTTGAGGCGGCGCCGGGATGGCGTGCTCGGCACCCTGTCCGCGAAGGCTGAAGGGGCGCCGTTCGGGTCGGTGGCGCCCTACGCGCTCGATCGAACCGGGGCGCCGCTCATCTACATCGCCGGCATCGCCGAGCACACGCGGAACCTCCGGGCCGACCCCCGAGCGAGCCTGCTCGTGTTCGATCCCCCGGTCGGCGAAGAGGACATCCAGACCCACGCCCGCATCTGCGTCATGGGCGTCGCCGCCCCGGTCCCGGACGACGAGAAGGCCGACGCGTGGGCCCGGTACGCGGCCCGTCTGCCCGCGGCAGCCGGGTACCGCCGCACCCACGACTTCTCCCTATGGCGGATCTCTACCACCCGAATTCGGTGGATCGGGGGTTTCGGGGAGATATTCTGGCTTCACGCGGAAGACTTCATCATCGATCCGGCGCAGGACGTCCTGCAAGAGACGGCGCGCGGCACCATCGATCACATGAACGAGGACCACCGTGACGCCATCGAGGACTTCTTCGAAGCCGGGTGGGGCCATCGGCCGGCGGAGGCGAGGATGGTCGGGGTCGATGCGTTCGGGATGGACTTCGACTCGGCCGAGGGCCGCCTGCGGGTGGACTTCGAGACTCCGGTGACGCTGGACTCGCTGCGGCCCGAGGTCATCGCCACGCTGAAGCGGCACCGGGCCCGCATCGCCGGGCGCTGATTCGAGTCCGGTCGGCCGACTCACCGGCCAGGGTCGAGAGCGCGGGCGACCGCGCGCAGCAGCGCGGCGCTCCCAAACGGCTTGTCGAGCACCGCGGCCGGCGGCGGGTCGAAGCGGTCGAGGTCCACGACGCCCGCGAGCCCGCTCATCAAGACCAGCGGCAGTCCGGGGGCGAGCGCGCGCAGAGCGGCCGCCGTGGCCGGGCCGTCGAGCCCGGGCATCGCGACGTCGGTGACGAGGACCGCGACCTCGGGTCCGAGCCTCCGATGCAGCGCGAGCGCTTGCGGGCCATCGGCGGCGAGCGCCACCCGGTAGCCGGCCCTCTCCAGAGTGCGGCGGACCTGCGCTCGCACCGCGGGCTCGTCATCCACGACCAGGATGATCTCACCGGCTCCTTCCTGCCCGCCATCTTCCCCGGATTCCGAAGGGGAGGGCACGACGCCGGCTGCCGAGGCCGCGATCAGGACTTCGAAGCGGCTCCCCCGCCCGGGCTCGGAGTGGACCTCGATGTGGCCGCCGTGCCCTCGGGCGATGGCGAGGGCGGTGCTCAATCCGAGCCCCGTCCCCTGCCCCGAGGGCTTGGTGGTGAAAAACGGCTCGAATATGAGCAGCTGCTGGCTTTTCGGGATGCCGAGCCCGGTATCGCTGACGACGAGGCGAAGATAGTTGCCCGGGCTCAGGCCCTTCGACCGGGCCAGTGGCTCGTCGATGGTCACCGAATCGGCGCGAACTTCGAGCCTACCTCCGCTTGGCATCGCGTCCCGCCCGTTGACGCACAGATTGAGCAGCAGTTGGTGGAGCTGGGTGGGATCGGCCTCGACCGGAGGCAGCGCGCGCTCGACCGAGAACGCGAGGCTCACGCCCTTGGGGAACGTATCCCGGACCAGCCGCTCCACGTCCCTGAGCACGGCCGCTGGGTCCACACGGGTGCGCGGCCCCTCCGAGCCCCGGGCAAAGCCGAGCAGCTGCCGAACCATGTCGGCAGCCCGCCGGGCCGCGAGCTCGATGGTCCGCAGGTCCTCTTGCTCCTCGGGGTCCCGGTCGCCCTCGAGCAGGGGCTCGAGGCACAGCAAGATCGGGGCGAGCGCGTTGTTGAGGTCGTGGGCGATCCCGCCGGCGAGCGCCCCGAAGGTCTCGAGCCGCTGCACCCGCAGAAACTGAGCCTCGAGCGCCCGCTGCTCGGTCACGTCGGTGTCGATGACGAGCACCGAACCGGGGTTCTCGACGTCGTCGAGCAAGGTCCAGCGTCCTTGCACCAGCCGCCGTTGGCCGTCTCTGCACCGATGCTCGAGCTCGCCCATCCACTCGCCCCGGCGCTCGAGGACCTCGTTTGCCGCGAAGAACGGGTCCGGGTCCGGGTACAGCTCGAGCGCCGAGCGGCCGATGATCTGTGCCGCCTCCCACCCGAACAACCGCTGGGCCCCGCCATTCCAGAACGTGATGCGGTGGTTCCTGTCCCGCACCCAGATCGCGTCCTGCGCCTTGTCGAGCAGGGCCGCTTGCTGGCGGATTCGGATCTCGGCCAGCCGGGACTCGGTGAGATCGGTCATGCCGCCGACCATGCCGGTGGCCCGGCCGCTCCCATTGCGGAGGATGCGGGCCCGGTCCAGGATGAAGAGCACGCGTCCGTCGATCGAGAGCAGCCGGTACTCGGCGCTCCAAGTGGCCGAGCTCCCCTCGAGCGCGGCGCGCAGGGTGCCGAGGACTCGGTCGCGGTCGTCGGGGTGAAGCAGCGTCTCCCACGAGGCGACGCCGGCGGCCGCCGATTGGGCCGGCATCCCGCTCATCCGCTCGTAGCCCGAGTACCAGCGCAGCTCATCGTGCTCGATGTCCCACTCCCAAACCGCGTCGCTGGTCACCGCCGACAGGATTCGAAACCGGGCTTCGCTCGCCTGCAGCGCCTCTGCCGCCACGACGCGGTCGGTCACGTCCCGCTCGACGCCGATGAAATGGGTGCAGTCCCCATTCGGGGACAGAAGCGGGGCGACGTCGAGCTCCACCCAGAAAGGCTCTCCGTCCTTCGAATAGTTGACGAGCGTCTCGCAGACCGTGGTGCGGCGGGCCAAAGCGGCGCGGACCCGGTCGAGCGCGCGTCGGTCGCTGTCCGGTCCCTGCAGCACCCGAGGGGATCGGCCGAGAATCTCTTCTTTGCTCCATCCGGTCCGTCGCTCGAAGGCTGGGTTGACGAAGACGATTCGCGGACCGGGCTCGTCGAGCGGCTCGGCCTCGGTGATCATGATCATGTCGTTGATTTGGCGCACGCAGGCTTCGAACAGGCGCAGGCGCTCGAAGTGGGCCCGAGACGCGGTGACGTCGCGGGCGTGGACGACCCTTCCGACTTCGTTGAGATAGGACCGAACGTGGTACCAACTCCCCCCTCGCTCGATTTCGGCACTGCCTCCGTCGGGCAGGGCGAGGACCGCTTCGGCGAACTCCGGCCCGCACGCCTCGGAGATGGGCCGGCCGACGAAGGCGTCTCGCCCCAGCACCGCACAGGCCCCTGCGTTGGCGAAACCCACTCGGCCCTCCGGGTCGAGCCCGAACAGTCCATCCTCGATGCTGTCCACCACCTGCTCGAGCCACAGGCGGGTGTGGGCGAGCTCGATGATGCCCATGACCTGCCGGGCGATGGCGAGCAGGTCCTCCTTCGCCGGCGCCGGCAGCCGGCGGGGGACCCGGTCGGCGATGCACAGCGTGCCGACCGCGAGCCCGCCCGCGCTGCGCAGCGAGGCCGCCGCGTAGAAGCGTATGAAGGGATCGCCGAGCACCCACGGACTCGCGCAGAACCGAGGATCCTCGCGGGCGTCGGGCACTTCGAAGACGTCCGTCGAGCGGTCGAGGAGCGCGGTGCCGCAAAACGAACCTTCGAGCGGGGTGTCGATCGGGGGCAGTCCGAACGCGGACAGCGATCGCTGCCGTTTCCCATCGACGAGGTTCACGAACACCATCGGCACGGCGCACAGGCGGGCGAGCAGGGCGACGAGCTCATCGAGCGCCGGACGCACCTCTTCGGCGAAACGAGCGTATCCGTGTACCGCTGCGATGCGGGCCGGATCGAGAAGCAGGGTAGACGGTTCGTCGACGACCACGGCGCCCCCTCCCGCTGTAGCATCCACCCCCCGCCAGGCCTAGCCAGAGCAACGGTCGGCTCGAACTCCTGCTCGCGCACCCCTGGCGCCGAACCGAACCCGGGCGAGAGACCTCGCGCCTTGTGGAGCGGGGGCGCTCGTGTATGGTCTCGTCGGTGGACCACCGAACCCGGACGATCATCTCGCGGCTCCTCGGGAACCTCGGGAGCCGGTCTGAGGTCGAACAGTACCTCAAGCACTACGGCAACGGGGCCCGCCGGGTCGCGGTCATCCAAGTGGGCGGGGAAGTGCTCGAGCAAGCGACCGAGGACGTAGCTTCGTCGCTCGCGTTTCTGGCCGAGGTGGGACTGGCTCCGGTGGTCGTTCACGGGGCGGGGCCCCAGATCGGCGCCGCGCTCAAGGACCGGTCGATCGTGAGCCCGGTGGTCGAGGGCCGAGGGGTCACCACCCCCGAGGTGCTCGATGTCGCCCGGCGGGTGGCGCTGCGGGCCAACAACCACCTGCTCGGGGCGCTCGAAGGGCTCGGGGTGAAGGCCCGCTCCCTGACCGCCGGGGTGTTCCGATCCGAGCAGGGCGACGGCCCCGGGCTCAGCGGTCGCCCGGTGGCGGTGGACCTCGAGCCGGTCCGGTGGGCGATGGAGGCCGGAGCGCTCCCCGTGATCTCGCCGCTCGGCGAGACCAGCGGGGGTCAGATCCTGACCCTCGACCCCGCCGCCTGCGCCCGAACCCTGGCCGGCACGCTGCGGCCCCACAAGCTCATCTTTCTGACCCAGGCGGGGGGCCTGCTCGGCCATACCGGGCGGCCGATCTCGGCGGTCAACCTCGCCGAGGACTTCGAGGGGCTCATGGCGAGGGAGGACCTGTCCTCCGAGGTCAAAGGAGAGCTCGAGGCCCTGTACGAGCTGCTCGGCGAGCTGCCGCCGGAGAGCTCGGTGTCCTATACGTCTCCATCGCAGCTCGCCCGGGAGCTGTTCACCCACACCGGCGCTGGAACCCTGGTTCGGCTCGGGGTTCGGGTGAACGTGCGTCGAAGCTTCGGCGAGGTGGACCGAGAGCGGCTTCGTGACCTCCTCGAGAGCTGCTTTGGCAAGGTGCTCGACCCGAACTGGTTCGAATGCCGGGATGTGCATGCCATCTATTTGTCCGATGACTATCGAGCCACCGCGGTCGTGGTGGATCTCGGCGCAGGCATCCCCTACCTGGATAAGTTTGCGGTGACCGCGGCGGCCCAGGGCGAAGGGGTAGGGGGTTCGGTCTGGCGGCGGCTGCGCCGGGACGAGCCGCGGCTGTTCTGGCGGGCCCGGGCCGACAACCCGGTGAACCCTTGGTATTTTCACAACGCGAACGGAAGTTTCAAAGGCGATAATTGGGTCGTGTTCTGGTATGGGTTTCACGACTTCGATCTCGTGAAGGACTGCGTAGACCGGGCCATGGCGCTCCCCGCCACATTTCGGTAGCTCCGATGAGGTGCTGGGCCGTCAGCTGGGGAGCTCTGCTGCGCAGCGGCGGCAGAATCGGGCGTCGGGGTCGTGGCGCTCGAGCCGGCAGCTGACGCAGCGCCGCCGCGCCGTCCGCGCGCGGCTGGCGAACGCGATCTCGGCCGACATGATCCCGGTGGGGACGGCGAGGACCCCATAGCCCATCATCATGATCGCCGAGGCCACGACCTTGCCGAGCACGGTCGAGGGGACGACGTCGCCGTAACCCACGGTCGTCAAGGTCACGATCGCCCAATACATGCCCTCGGGGATGGAAGCAAAGCCGTTCTCAGGCCCTTCGATGAGGTACATCGCGGTCCCGAAGATCAGCACCCCGGACAAGACGGAGCCGATGAACACGGTGATCTTGAACCGGGAGGCTGCCAGCGCCTCGGCCAGGACCTCGCCCTCGCCGAGGAATCGCCCGAGCTTCAGAACCCGGAAGACCCGGAGCAACCGAACCCCTCTCACGACGGCCAAGGCCTCCGGACCGCTGACCAGCAAGCCAATGTAGGTCGGAAGGATGGAGAAGAGATCGACGATGCCGAAGAAGCTCCGCGCGTACCGTACGGGGCGTGGCGACACCGCCAGGCGCACCCCATACTCGAGGGTGAAGAGCACCGTGAACCCCCACTCCAGCCTGGTCAGGAGCGTCCCATACCGGGCCTCGATGGAGACGACGCTCTGAAGCACGATCACCAGGATCGAGCCCCCGATCGCGAAGAGAAGCGCGACATCGAAGGCCTGCCCGGCCGGAGTCTCCGCCTCGAAGATGACACGGTAGGTGCGTTCACGAAAGCTCATCACCGCTCCTAGACTCCCCGCGAAAGTCGCCCATCGCGAGGGGAAACGGTGGTACCGAGCTTCCGGACCGACCTAGAGCACCGAACGGGTCAAAACGGCGCCTCCAGGCGAAGGATCCTGTGTTCTTGGCCGTCCGGCGGCGGACCGAGGCTACTCCCCGTAACCGACGGAGCCGCCCCTCGAGGGTCGCCGCAGGCGACCGGACGGCCAGGGACGCAGGAAACGAGCCTGGGGCGTTGGTAGAGCCCGATCGGTGCTCTAGGGCTGCTGGCGAATCTCAGTCGGGACAGGCTCCAAAGCACCAGCCGAGCGTGCCTTGGCCGCCGCTGCCCGGTCCGATGCGGACGATGTCGCCAAACTGCACGACGGGTTCGACATGACCGTTCGACCACCCTTGGCCCTGGGTCAAGTTGATGGCCGCCGCGTCGACTCTGCCTCCGTCGATGGTCGTTGGATAACCCACCGACATCTCCCTCACGTTGCGCGCGGTCGATAGGCTGAGGGCCAAAGACTGCCCTCTTTCCCCTTCCCGGACGACCGTTACGCGGCCGAACCCACCGATGGACTCGTCCAAGAGATTGTCCTCACTCCGGACGGTGACGACGACGGGGACCCGCTCCCCAGGCCGGCACCCGCCAAAGTCCAATCCGCCGACCGGCCGCGTGATGACCCTTTCTGCACGGGACCAGTCCACATCCCAATCGACGCGAACCCGCGTGGCGGTTGTCGTCGCTCCGAACCGGGCCGCATCCGCGTCGTACGACGTCACCATGGAGCCCGCCAGCGCGTGGAGATGGGAGTCGTCGAGAAGGGGGAGAACCTCGACAATTTCGCACGGCCCCTCGTTTTCCGCGCTCTCCGCTCCGCACGACACGCACAAGAGCATCGAACAAGCCCATCGAGCACCCACAACGCG
>DAIQNR010000012.1:6279-99656 GCA_036788295.1 Myxococcota bacterium | reverse complement strand
TCCTGATTTGGCCCAGTTCAGGCGCTGCGTCCGGAGAGCACGGGCAGCATCGCCGCCGCCACTTCGGCGGGGTGCTCCTCGTGAACGAACAGCTTGGCGCCTCGGACGACGTGGAGCCGGGCGTCCGGGAATGTCTCGACCATCTCTTTCGCCCAGGCCAAGGGAAAGAACGGGTCGCGTTCGCCCCACACGAGCTGGACCGGCACCAGGATTCGCCGGTGCAGATCCGCGATCTCGCGCACGTACCGGACGTCGAAGCTCCGGATGAGCTCTCCTGCTGCCCACCGGAGGTCCGGGTCCTGCCGCAGGGGGGCCAGGAACAGCCGCTCGAAGTCACCGTCGAGGAGCGACCGGTCGGTGAAGCAGTCTCCGAGCATCCACCGGCTCCGTCTCAAGCCGCGCTGCATTCCCGCCCACCCGAGCGCGTGCTCGAAACCAGGAATCCGGCTCATGAGGAGGAACTGCCGAAACCGCCAGCCGAGCCCCTGGGGCTGCTCGGTGTCGATGAGCGCCATCGCCCGCAGGCGAGCGTCGAGAGCGACCGCGTGCCGGGCGATGAGACCGCCGCTGTCGTGCCCCACCACCGCGTAGCGTTCGAGCCCGAGGTGGTCGATCACCGCGCGCACCGCTTGGATGTGCCCGCTGATGTCGATTGGGGTGTCCCGACCGAAGCGGCTGTCTCCGGTGCCCACCAAGTCGAGGACGTGGCAAGTGAGGTGCGGGGCGAGGTGGGCCACGAGGCCGCGGAAGGTTGCGCCGCTGACCGGCCAGCCGTGGACGAAGACGACATCGGGCCCAAGACCAAACCTTCGGTACGCGACCTCGCCGCGCCCGACATCGACGAGGCAGTCGGGCGGGCCATCGAAGGCCCGCGTGACCTCTTCAGGAGTGAGGGATCGGGGGTGGGTCATGGCCGGCAGTGGACCGGGCCGGGGCGAGCGCGGCAACGACCTGCCCAGGTAGGTGACGAGCCCCATCCAGGATGTATCCTGTCTGCCATGCCCGACCATCCACGGGGTCTGTTCCCCGCGCTGCTCAAGCACTGGCGCAGCCGAAGGGGCTCGAGCCAGCTCGACCTCGCCCTGGCCGCCGATGTGTCGAGCCGGCATGTGAGCTTTCTCGAGACCGGGCGCTCCGCGCCGAGCGCAGCGATGGTGCTCAAGCTCGCCGCCGCCCTCGACGTGCCGCTTCGTCACGTGAACGAGATGCTGCACGCGGCCGGACTCGAGCCGGCGTACCCCGAGCCGTCGCCCGAGCACCTACCTCCTGAGGTTCGCGGCGCGCTCGAGCTGATGAAGGCGCACCACGAGCCGTTCCCGCTGGTGGTCGTGGACCGCGCGTACACGGTCCTCGATCTGAACCGCGGGGCGGGCGCGCTGTTCGGGCGGCTGCTCGGGAAGCCGGCGGATGAGGGTCCGATGAACCTCCTTCGGCTCGTCTTCGATCCCAACGGCGCACGGCCCGTGATCACGAACTTCGAGGAGGTAGGGCGGGCGCTCCTGTGGAGGGCGCACCGCGAAGTGCTCGACGATCCGGGCGGGCCCCTTCGGTCGGTCCTCGACGCGGTGCTCGCCATTCCGACCGTGGACGACCGCTGGCGGGACGTAGACCTCTCGGTCCCGGCTTCCCCGGCGCTCGTCGTGCATCTCGAGGCAGGCCCGCTCTCGCTTCGATTCTTGACGATGATGACCAGGTTTCAGGCGCCGCAATCGATCCTGCTCGATGAGATCAGGATCGAGACCTGGTTTCCTGCCGACGAGGCGACGAAAGCGGCATGCGATGACCTCACCCGTCGAGGGCCCGATGACAACGGGGGCGAGGGGAGCGCAAGCGGTGGCGCTCGCTGGAACCGCGGATAGATCGCTCCCGGGCAAGGGCGAAAAGCTCAGTCTGCGTCGGTCTCGGTATCTGGGTTTGCGGGGTCCCCCTCAGTGTCGGGCTCCGATTCAGGTTCGGTTTCCTGGGCGGCCATGGCTTCGGCTTCGAGCAGAGGGTCAAGCTTCTCGAGGCCCTTGTCGTAGTCGGCCCCGATCATCTCCTCCATGTTCATGAAGAGCCCCACCGCCTTGCCCATGAAGTCATTTTTGCCCGACATCCTCCAGGTGACTTTCGTGCCGCTCTTTGCCTCTTCGACTTCGAACGCGGTCGTGGCCTCGCCTTGAAAGGGTTCGAGGAACTCGAGATGGATGACAACCTCTTTCCCAGGGACGACTGCGGTGATGGTTTGCTTGCCGCTGCCCACGTTCTCGTCTCCGGACCACGCGTAGGACTGACCGATGGTGCCGGGCTTGCCCACCACCGTGATCTTCATGTTGCGGTCCTTTTCGGCCCACGGCGACCACGCATCGAAGCGCGAGAGGTCGCTGACCACCGCGAACGCGGCCTCCGGCGGGACGTCGTAGCTTCGGCTGCGCTCCACCGAGTACTCGGCGGGCTGGGCAGCTACGAGCACGACGAACGCAACGATGAGGAGGAGCAAGCCGAGGAGGATCTTCTTTGCCACGACCCCGTACATATCGGATTCCCTAGTGTAGGGGAAGAGCCATCCCTCGGGCCGGAGACTGAAACCCCTGGCCGTCCAGGCCGGCGCAGTCACCCCAGCGCCTCGATCGGTCTCGAGGCGACTCGAGGCCAGCAAAAGCGTTCAAGCCCCGGGGTTTTGGCAGCGTGAGAGTCAGCGGCGCAGGGCTTCGGCGGCGAGCTCGCGGACGGCCTCGTTTTCGTCTTCGGTGGCCCGAAGCAGCGCCTCGCCGAAGGTTCGGCGGCCGAGCTTCGCCATCGCCTCCACCGCGTAGTAGCGCACGACGGTGATGTCGGAGTCCGAGTCTTCCTCGAGGCGGGCCTTCACCCCGGCTCGCTCCGCGTCGCTGTTCGTCTCGAGGAACCGCGCCACGAGCTGGTCGTAGGTGGCCGGGTCGGGGAGGTCCCCGGTGTCGACTCCGTCGGTCGACACCGGGGGCTCGCTTCGGCCGAGCCGGTCCTCCTCGAAGGCGGGCTCGGGTGGCCGGGCCGAACCGCCAGCGGGCCGGGCCTCGGCGCTTGCGCGGGACAGCGCGGCGGCGACGTCGATCTGTTGGGTGCCGATCTCTTTTTCGGGGCCAGCGAGGCCAGGCCGGGCGGTCGTGGGCTCCTCGTCGTGGTCGAGCGAATCGATCTCGGGTCCCCGGGGCCGAGGGCGGCGGGGCCGCGGGGCCATGTCCGCTTCCTCGCCCGCTCGCGTACCGCTTCGGGGGTTGCTGAGGGGGGGGAGTGGGACCGGCCGGGTCCGGGGGCGGGGCTCGGGCGGTCGCTCCTCGACCGGGGCTCGCTCGGTCGTGACGTCCACCGAGGGCCGAAGCCGGCGCGGCGCGACCTCGTCCGCGATCTCTTCGAGCAGCTCGGCCGGCCTCCGAGGGGAGGGCGGCGCCCGCCTCGGTCGGGTCGAGGGACGGGTCTTCGTACGGAACAGATCAAAGCCCGCGATCTCTCCCAATTCGAGGGTGGGCAGCGCCTCCGCGACCTTCTCGCCGAGCACTTGGCCCTCTCGGCGGGCGTCGGTGAGGATCTCCCTCATTCGGTGGGGGAGGGATGGCGTGCTGGCGATGAGGCGAAGCGTGATCGGATGATCGGGCCCGGTCCGATAGATGCCCTGGTAGATCGCCGCCCCGCCGGTCCGCGCCTTCAGCTCGCCGGCGATCGCCTCGAACACCCGCATGGACGCGTGCTCGAGGACGCGCTCCGGCGCTTCGAGCACGAGCCCCAGGTAGGAGACCCGGGCGAGGTCGAAGCCGGACGGCATCAGCTCGCTGTCGCGGATCGCGGTCTCGACCGCGCCGACCGCGGCCGCCGGGTTCAGCTCACCGAGGACGGTGGTGGCGTAGTTCAGTACGCCCCCGGACAAGAGGAGCTTTCGAAAGTCCTCGCCGTCGAACGACCGGATCGGCACCAGGTCGTCACGGTCGTTGAGACGGTTCAGATCGTCGAGCGGAGCGATGATCTGGGCGTTCACGTGCCCGAAGTAGTCCACGATGGGCAGGTCCGGGTTCAGCGACGAGATCCGGTCGTTGTCGGCGAAGATCCACCCGAGCAGGGGGGCGTCCACCAGCTCGTTGACCGCGCGAACCGCGTTGACCTTGGCGAGCCCGCTCTCCCCCGCCGTCGGCAAGGTCATGAGCGCGACGAGCGGGATCTGCTCTCCGTCGAGGATCTCGACCAACGATATGAGCGAGCTGCCGGTGCCCCCTCCGAGGCCGGCGCACAGGATGACGGCGTCGGCGCCGCCGGCCTGCTTCACGACCGCCGCCCGGATGCGATCGGCGTGCTCGCGAAGGCACTCCCGCCCATAGGTGGGATCGGCGCCGGCCCCATCGTAGCCGTCCAGGCCGACGTAGAGGCGGCGCTCCGCGGGCAGGGCCGGAAAGACCCCGCCCGGATCGAGGGCGGAGAGGTCGGTCTCCGCCGTGTTGAGCGCCAGCGCCCGGTAGCCCCGCCGGAAGAACTCGGCGGCGAGGTTCCCTCCGGCCTGTCCGAGCCCCACCACGGCGACGTCGAGCGAGCGTCCGTCCGGCTTCACGGCGGCGGAGGATACGCCACTGGGCGGCGGGGTGAAGCCGCCGATGGGCGCCGATCGGGGCTTTCGCCTTCGAGGCCTCCGGGGTAGGTCAGCGAGCCCGATGGCGGCACCGAAAAGGCCGATCACTCCGGCCGGCTACGCCCGGCTGGAAAAGGAGCTCGACCAGCTCTGGCACCACGAGCGCCCCAAGGTGGTGCAGGAGGTGTCCGACGCCGCCGCGCTCGGGGACCGGTCCGAGAACGCGGAGTACGTGTACGGAAAAAAGCGGCTGCGGGAGATCGACCGCAAGGTGAAGTACCTGTCCGGCCTGCTCGACCGGCTCGAGGTCGTTGATCCGAAGACGGTTCGCAGCGAGCGGGTGCAGTTCGGGGCGACGGTCGAGGTCGAGGACGAGGACGGGGAGCGGCGCACCTACCATTTGGTGGGGGAGGACGAGGTCGAGGCGAAGGCCCGCCGCATCAGCATGAAGAGCCCGGTCGGAAAGGCGCTGCTCGGCCGGCGGGTCGGCGACGAGGTGCTGGTGCAGAGGCCGGCCGGCGAGATCGCGCTCGTGCTGACATCGATCCGATACGGATGACCTGCCCCTGGCATCAGCCCGGTCGCTGGTGCATGGTCCGCGCATGCAGAAAGAGTCCCGGGGGTGGCCCCGACTTTCCTCGATCGGGATCCCGGCTGGCTTGGCGGTGATCTCGCTGGTCGCCATCCCTTCCGCGTGGGGCGAACCGCCGCCGGAAGCCCCGGACGAAGCCTCCGAACCGGTGGACGAGGCGAGCAACCCCTTCGATTCGCTCCCTTGGATCAAGGAAGGGACCGGCGAGCTCGGGGACAAGGCGGAGCTGAAGATCCCGGCCGGGTTCCGGTTCGGCGCCACCGACACCGCGGTCACCCTGCTTCGGGTGATGGGCAACATCCCCGATGGCTCGGAGCTCGGTCTGGTGGGTCCCGACGACCTCGATTGGTTCGTGGTCTACGATTTCGAGGAGGTCGGCTACGTCAAGGACGACGACAAGGACGACCTCGACGCCACCAAGATGCTGCGCTCGATCCGCGACGGCACCAAGGGCAGCAACGAGGTCCGAAAATCGCGCGGCCTGCCCGAGGTCGAGGTCATCGGCTGGGCGATCCCCCCTCGCTACAACCCGGACACGCAGGTGCTCGAGTGGGCCACCCGGCTCCGGTTCAAGGACCCCGATGACGGTTCGAGCAGCGAGAGCATCAACTATCGAACCAAGGTCCTCGGCCGCAAAGGGGTCATGAACGTGATCGTGGTCTGCGGCGCCGACGAGCTCGAGCAGGTCCTGCCCGCCTACCAAGAGATGATGAAGGGCTTCTCGTTCGTCGAGGGCGAGCGCTACGCCGAGTTCCGCTCCGGGGACCGAGTCGCCGAGTACGGGCTCGCGGCCTTGGTCGTGGGGGCGGGCACGGCGGTCGCGGCCAAGGCGGGGCTGTTCGCTCTCTTGTTCGGGTTCATCAAGAAGGGCGGCAAGCTGATCATCCTGGGCGTGGTCGCGGTCGGCGCGGCGCTCGCCCGGGTTTTCGGGGGCCTCTTCCGGCGGCGCTGACGCCGGATGGACAAAATAGCCCAGCTCGCCCTGCTCCTCGTCGCCCTGCACGTCGTCGAAGGGGCTTTGTTCGTGGAGCGGACCGCCTACGTCTTCGCCGGGCGTCGGCGGTTCATCGCCCAGGGTCCGTCCCGCCGGGCCCTTGGCAACGGGGGGCGGCGGTTCGTCTGGCTCGACCCGTGGTGGCCGCCTCCGGTGGGCCACGTGGCCGAGTTCGATCCGGTCGCCTTCGGGGTGAGCGGGGTGTGGCTCGCTCCCATCCAGGTACCGCTCGGCGCGCCGGCGCCAGCGGCCCGGTCGCTCGACCCGAGCCTCGAGGTGACCACCGAACAGGCCGCCGTGCTCGCCGGGGGCCAGCGGATCGCCCGGTGCTCGAGCCCCGCCGCCGCCCGGCGGCTCGCCGACGAGATTCGCACGCACCTCGCCGCCGGCATCGATGAGCGGCGCCGCCTCGCCGATCGCCGCCTCGCCTCGGCTTTCGACGTGGAGGCGGTGAAGGCCAGACGGCAGGTCTTCCTGCATCGAACCCGCGGCTTGGCCCTCGCCGGTCCGCTCACGTTCCTCGCGTTGGTCGCCGGGCTCTTGTCGGTGGGGTACGTGCCCGCCGCGTTCGCGGCTTGGCCGGCCGTGCTCGCCGTGGTCGTCGCCGCTTGGGTCCACTTGCTGGTCGAGACCTGGGCTGCCCACCGGGCGCTTCACCCCGATGGCGGCCCGGATCGAGCGCTGAAGCTGCTGCTGCTCGCCCTCTCCCCCGGCGGCGCGGCGCGGGCCCGGTCGATGGTGGCCCGAGACCTGCTCATCGGCTTTCACCCGCTGGCTGTCGCTCGGGCGCTGCTTTCGGCCTCGGGCTTCGAAGCGGTGGCGGGGCCGATGTGGCGTGACCTCCGAAATCCTCTCGGCGGCCCGGGGCCGCCCGAACTCGAAGACGCTCGCCTCGCGCTCCTCGATGCCCATCGCCGCCTCCTCGGGGAGGCGGGAGTGAACGTGTCCCAGCTCGAAGCGCCGCCGGAGCGGGAGGGTTCGCTGGCCTATTGCCCTCGGTGCCACGCTCAGTACGAGCGCGCCGACGGGGACTGCGAGGACTGCCCCGGGGTCGCGCGGCGCCGGTTCGAGGAGCCCGGCGAAGCCCGAGCGCAGGCTACACCAGCGCGATCCGGGTGATCTCGGCCGGCGCGAATAGGCGCATCGGAGGGCCCCAGTAGCCGGTGCCTCGGCTGACGTAGATCTGCGTGCGGGGATCGTGCCGGTACAGCCCGGCAACGTAGGGGGTGGTCAGGGCCACCGCGGCCGCGAACGGGAACAGCTGTCCGCCGTGGGTATGGCCGGCGAGCTGAAGACCGGCGTCGAGCCGCGCGACCTCCTCGATCGCGCGGGGCTGGTGGGCGAGCACGATCCGTTCCCGGTCGGGTACCAACGTCCGGAGCAGTCGGTCGCCGTGTCCCTTCGCGTCGGCCCGGTACACCGACCAGTCGTCGAGGCCGATGAGGTCGAGCCCCTCCGCCAACGAGGTCGCTTCGTTCTGTAGGACCCGGATGCCGAGTCGCCGCAGCGCCGCGACCCACGGGCCCGCTCCGGAATAGAACTCGTGGTTGCCGGTGACGAAAAACGTCCCGTAGCGGGAGCGGAGCCGCCCGAGCGGGCGGACGTGCTCGAAGAGCATCGGCACCGGACCGTCCACGAGGTCGCCGGTGATGACGACCGCGTCCGGGCGAAGCTGGTTCACCTTGTCCACCACCATCTCGAGGAACCGTTTCCCGATGGTGGGCCCGATGTGGACGTCGGACAGCTGCACGAGGGTGAGTCCGGACAGCGTAGGCGGCAGTCGATCGAGGCGGACCTCGACCTCCGGAGTGGTGAGGTCGGCGAGGCCCTCCCGGAGGGCAAAAGCGGACAAACCGGCCGCGGCCCCGCTGATGGCGGCCACGGCGCCCTGTTCGAGCGCCCGCCTCCGCCCTGGATCCTCGGGCGGCTCGACCGGCGGGGCGGAAGAGGACCGGCGCCGGCGGACGACCAAACGGAGAAGATCGTCGAGGCCAAAGAGCAGCAGCAGGTAGAAGTGGACCCCCATCCAGGTGTAGGCCGCGAACGCCACCGGCAGGCCGACCTCCCGAGGGAGCCACCTCGATGCGGTCATTCCGAGCGGGATGAGGGCAGCGAGAACGATGAGCGCGGCGGTCAGGGCCCGACGAACCGCCGGCCGCCGCCACCCGGGCCGACGAACCAGGCGGATGTACAGGTAGGCGTGGACGAGCGCGTCGAGCGCAGTGATCACGAGCAGGAAGAGGGCGACCCGCAGCACCATGGGCCCGGGGAAAAGCACAGGTGGGCCTCGGTAGCCCGCGCCGAACGGCGTTGCCGTCAGCTTTTGCGCTTGTGCGACTCGACCCGGTCCCGAAGCCCCGCGCGCTCGCGGGTGTGGGCCTCGAACAATCGGGCCCGAACTGCCGCCGCGTCTTCGGGATGGGGCCCGGAAAGCGGGCGGGCGCCGAGTGGACCGGCCGGGCCCCGGGGGCGTGGGAGCTCGGGCGCGACCGGAGGAGGGGTCGGCCTGCCGGTCCCGAGCAGCCGGCGGATCAGGCGCTCGAACCGGGGAAAGCGCTCGAACCGGCTCCGTTCGAGCCAAGCGAGGATCCGCTCCCGGGTCGTGGCCACCCACCGGTCGAGGCCGCCCTCCTCGAGCCACCACGCCCGACCTCGCTCGCCGCCGAACCGCGACTCGTCGCCTCCGACCCCCACCCCTCGGCCGATCGAGAGCCCCAGGTCCTTGGCCCGGGCCCCTACCGCTCTCGCGAGGCGGCGCCCGCTGGCGAACGCCCCGTCCATCGCCCGTCTTGCGTAGGCCCGAAACGCCGCGACCCTCATGCTCCTTCTCCTGCCATGGCTCGGCGGGCTTTCGGAATCCTGCGTTGAGCCGAGCGCCGGGCCACGGCAACATGGAGACGCGATGGCGACAATCCGGGCCCAACTGGTGGCCGCCTCCGGCGCGAGCTTCGACGCCGACGTGCACAACCTCACCTCTCGGAGCGCCTTTCTCGCCGGGCCGATCGACGTCGGTTTCGGCCACGAGGTCCGCCTCACCGTGCTCGGCCACACGGTGGATGCGCGGGTGGCGTTCGTCTCCGCCGCACCGTCCGGGGTCGTCGTCACCTTCGAGGCGCAGCAGCCGCTCGTCGAAGCGATCGCCGAGCGCCGGGAGGTCGACACCGACTGGGACGACGAAGAGACCCGAAGCCACGACGCCCGGCACGCGCGCGCGCTCGCCGCGATGGTGGCTCGGGCCGAAGGGGCGGCGAGCCTCGCTGGCACGGACGAACCCGAAGACCCTACCAATCGCGGCTCCCGGTCGCTCGAGGTCCCCGAGGACGAGGTCACCCCGCCCGCGGTGCCGGCGGTCTACACGGATGGGCGGGTGGTCGCCGTCGAGGAGTCCACCCTGCAAGATGGCTTGCTCCAGCCCGCGTCCGCCCCCGACGCCTCCGTCCGGGGCCCGAAGCTGCGCGCCACCACCCAAGTGAGCCACCCCGCACCGGGCGACGACGACTGAGGCTGCTCCAATTCGCGCCGACGGCCTCGACAGCGCTGCCGACCCTCGGCTCAGGCTCGTCGCGGCGAAACGGTCCGATTCTGATCGAACCGGATCGGGGCTCCCGAGCACGGTTTCGCGGTTTCGATCTTTCGGGCGGATGGTCTGTCGTCGCTCGCCGGGTACAGTCCCCCCATGTCGAGCCCGCCGCGGCGACCGGGACCGGATCCGGACGGCCCTGCCCACCGAGCCCTCCTCGACGGGCCTCGCTCTGGCTGGATGGATCGGCTGGAACAGGCCAGTCGGAGCGTGCCAGCCGAGGTGAAAGCCGAGCCCCCTCCCGGTCCGCCCCCGCTCCCTCGCGGCCCGGCCCACCTGCTGGCGGAGCTCCACCCGCGCCCATCGCCGGAGCCGATCCTCCCGCCGGTGGACGAGATCGCCGAGGCCAGGGTGGAGGTCGCGCCGGTCGTCGCCGCGCCCCGCAGCCGGGCTCGGGAGAGGGTGTTCGGGGCGCTGGTGCTGCTGGCGGCTGGACTCGGTTTGGTCGCGGCCTATCTGTCCGCGGAGCTCGCTCCGCCGCCCCCGGTGGAGGTCGACGAAGCGCTCGCCGAGCAGCGAGCCCGCGCCGCCGAAGCCCGCGCCGCGCTCGAGAGCGGTCACCGCCTGGTGCTCGAGGGGCCGGCGCAGGCCGACGCCGCGCTCGCCGCCTACCGCCGGGCGCTTGCCGCCGAGCCCCAGCTGGCCGCGGCCGAGCGGGGCATGGCCATCGCTTGGACGGCAAAAGGGGACAAACGAGAGGCGGTCGCCCACTACCGGCGCTACCTCGAGCTCCATCCGACGGCGAAGGACGCGCCCGAGGTCCGGCGGATCATCGCCGACTACGAAGCGACCCAGCGCTGAGCCCCGCGGTCAGCCCTCCGGTGGCGGCGGGGCTTCGCGCTCGAACGGTCCGGCCTCTGGCTTGACGATCTCGTCGAGCACGACGGTGGCGTAGGCTCCGGCGGGCAGGGCCACCCGGAGCCAAAATCCGTCCTCGGTGGGCTCGATCGCGGCCTCGGGGTCGAGCGGGTAGCGCAGGGGTCGCCGGGTCCCCGGGCCGAGCCGCGCGACCGTCTTCGCGTCGAGCCCGGTGGCTCGCAGGGCTTCGGCCTCCATCTCGGCGGCGACCCCGAGGACCGGAGGGCACTTTCGGCCGGGGAGGCTCCCGGTGGGCGAGATCTCGAGGGAATCCACCCGCGGTTGCTCCCGATCGGGATCCTCGACCGCGAATTGGCCCCCGGTGGCGTGCTTGACCATGCGGTCCCCAGCCAGGGCCCGGGCGAACAGTCCGGCTTCGATCCGGAGGTCGAGCGTGCGGTTGAAGACCTCGGATTGAAGAGCGGACATGAGCAGGCGCAGCAAGCGCCCATCACGGGGTCGGGGGCTCCGCCGTTCGAGGACGTCGCGGGCTCTCTCGGCGTTGCTCTGGCCCGCGCCGAACCGCTGCGGGCCAAAACGATGGGGCACCCCGGTGGCCCGCAGGGCGGACAGCACCCGCTCGGCGCGGTCGGCGCCGCCGGCGGGGACGTCTCGAATCCGGATCTCGAAGCGGTTTTCGAGGACGTGGCCGCGGCGCAGCTTGTGCCGATGGGGCACCGCCTCGAGCACCGACAGCGCGTCGTCCACTGGGCCCGCCGGCGGCGGGGGTCCCCGCCACGGGAGGCTCAGCCACTGCCGGGCGACGGCATGGCGGTCCTTCAGACCGGCGACGCCGACGTCGTCCGGGCGAACTTCGAAGCGGGCGGCCACCCTTCGAACCGCTTCGAGGGTGTCGAGCCCACGCTTCTCTACCCGCAAAAACAAGTGCTCTCCCTCCCCGCAAGGGGAGTACGGGAGACGCTCGTCCACGAAGAAATCGTCGGGCTCGCGAAGCAGTCGGCCTCCGGTCCCGGCCAAGGCCGCGGTCAGCCGCGTCACCGCAACCCCGCCTGGGTCTTCGCGCCGGGCGCGGACCGGGGTACAAACTGCGGGCGTGGGGCGAGGTCCGCCGGGCCGCCGGTACCCGATGGCCTCGGCCTGGTCGAAAGGAGCATCATGGGAATCCTCAGCCGCATCTCGAAGATCCTCGAGTCCAACGTCAACGCGCTCGTCGATCGAGCCGAGGATCCAGGGAAGATGCTGGACCAGGCCATCGAGGACATGAAGAAGGGCCAGCGAGAGGCCCGGGAAGCGATCATCGAGGCCAAGACCCAAAAGCGCCTGTTGGAGCGAAAGCGAGACAAAGCCCAGGCCGAGGCCGACGCTTGCGAGCAGCGGGCGGTCCAGGCGGTCGAGTCCGGAGACGACGCCAGGGCGAGGAAATACCTCGAGCTCAAGCTCGTGGCCGACCAGCGGGCGGGGGCGGAAGAGGCGGCCATCGAGGAGCAGGAGCGGCAAATCGACCAGCTGCTCGCGGCCGAGCGCGAGCTGGACCAGCGCCTCTCCCAGCTTCCGGCGAGAAAAGCGGCGCTCGTCGCCCGTCAGTCGGCGGCGCTCGCGAGGGGCGCCCGGGTCGGGGCGGCGAGCAGGGCGAAGAATTCGGTCTCGGCGGCCATCGACGCGTTCGAGCGGATGGAGGAGCGCATCATCCGGGCCGAGGTGGAAGCCGAGGTCGTGGCCGAGGACCGGCCGATCGGTCCCGAGTTCGTGTTGCCATCGGTCTCCGATGCCGACCGCGCGCTCGAAGCGCTCAAGCGACGGGTCGCGGGCCAGCTCCCTGCGGGCACCGACTCGCCGCCGCCCCCGGCCGCTCCGTCCTCCGAGGCCGTCGAGGACTCGCTCGCCGACCTGAAGGCCAAGCTCGGCGGCTGAAAGCGAGAGCGCGCCATGTCTCAGCCCGCCCCCGCGATCGAGCCGGCCGACCACGAAGCGGCCGCCGCGCTCACGTCATCGGCGGTCGCCGCGCTGCTCAAAGGCATCAAGAACATCGGCATCTATCGGCACGCGCAGGATCGCTACGTCGAGTTCTTGGCCCCAGCCCACGCGTCGTTCTCCGAATTCTTCCAGGCCCATGGACCGCTCCCCTTGAAGCTCGGCCCGTACTCTCTCGAATACAAGCGCCAGGTGGTCTACGAGGACGAAGACAACGAGAACCTGACGTACAAGTTCTACCGTGATGGCGTGAGGTTCCTCATCTTTCGGCCGGGGTTGCCGGTCGAGGAGCTGCTTCGCTTCGTGCTGCTGGCCATGGAGAACTTTTCGGAGTCGGCGCTTCGCCAGGAAGACCTGGTCACCCGGCTCTGGAAAGAAGACCTTCAGCACATCGAGCATGTGGTCGTAGAGGGCTTTGGCTTTGGAGACCTCTCCGAGGAGGAGGTCGAGATCGAGGTCGAGAAGATCGTCGGATACCTACGGCAGCAACTGGCGGCCAAGAGCGCGGACATCACCCGGTTCGCGAGGCTGTCCGCGGAAGACCTCGAGCTCGAGCTCACCGACGTCGAGCAGGTTCGCGGCGGCATCATCTCTGGCCGCACCGCCACCGATGAGGACCGGGCTGCGCTGCAGAGCGACCTGCTCGAGGAGCAACGGGGCCGCCTGTTCGCGAAGATGGTGCTCATCGTATTTCAGGTCATCGAGCACGAATCCGAGCCCGGCGATCACGACATGCTCCTCGAGACGGTCACGCAGGTTCTCGACCTGCTGCTCGTGTCCGAGGATGTCAGGGGAGCGGTCGCAGTCCTGCAGCGCTTCGACAAGATCCTGGACCGACCCATGCCCGAACCCAGGACCGATATGGTCCGCCGGATCCGGACCGCGCTGCTGGCCCGGATGCTGGAGCAGCAGCGGCTCGCCCAGGTCGGACAATACATGCAGCTCGCCAAGGACATCGACCGGCCGGCGGTCCGCGCCTACCTTGCGCTCGCCGGAGAAGACGAGCTCATCCCGCTCGTCGACATGCTCTCCGCGATGGAGCGCCCGGCGGCCAGAGAGGTGCTGGTCGAGGTGCTCGCCGACGTGGGCCGCGATCATGTCGAGGTCTTTGCGAGGCGGCTCGACCACAACTCCTCGAGCGTGGTGAAGGACATGCTGGCGATCCTCCACCTCATCGACCCGCCCGAAAAGGTGGACCTCCTAGCCCGCTGCCTCGAGCACCCAAACGTCATGATCCGCCTCGAAGGGCTGAAGGCGCTCGCCAAGGACGACGGCCCGAGGAGCCTCGACCACCTCGAGAAGGCGCTCGGTGACTCCGACATCCAGATGCGGCTCGGCGCTCTGCGGGCGCTCGCGTTTCGGGACCCGAAGCGGGCCTCTCCCCGCTTGGTCGAGAGCATGCAATCGGCCGATTTCCTCGGCAAGGACAGCAGGGAGAAGACGATGGTCGCCACCGCTCTCGGCGAGACCGGGACCGAAGAAGCCCTCCACTTCTTGGAGAGCCTCTTTTCCCACAAGGGGACGTTGTTCAGCCGTGTCCGGTCGGCGGAGATGAAGCATCTCGCGGTGGTGGGTTTGTCGGCGATGCGAAGCCTCGACGCATTCCGGATCCTCGCTCGAGAGGTCCAGAACCGCCAAAATCCCAAAGACGTCGCGCAGGCCTGCCAGAAGGCGGCGCTGAGGCTCAAGGACTACCTCGAGCGGGCGAGACGGCATGCGCAGCCCTGAGCTATCCCGAAAGAGCACGTCGTCGAGGCAGAACACGTCTCGATTCACCTCCAATGGTGAGGAATCGAGCCCCGAAGGCTTCGGAGAGGATGGCGAGCTCGACCTGGGGCAGGTGCGCCGCGGCGCCAAAGGCCAGGTCCTGGGCCGCCAGATCGTCTCCACGCTCTACATGCTGGTCCGAAACGTGAAGATCCACGCGCCGGACAACGCGATCTTCCTCAAGCCCATCGACACGCTTCGGGAAGCGATCAACCGAGTGGTGGCGAGCGAGCGGTCCTTGAACCTCCAGGCCATGGACACCAACGTGTACCTGAACGGTACCCCGCTGCGCTTCGACTTCGGCGCGCTCGAGTCCGTCCGGTACCTCACCCAGGAGTTCGAGCTTCGCGATATCGGGGGCTTTTCGACGAACCGCCCGGTCACATCCCAGGAGATCCGCGACTTCCTTTACCTGTTCACCACCCAGGGACCGGCCAACGAGACCGGTCTCGACGGGCGGGAACTGCCCTCCATCCGGCTCGCGCGCTTCGCCAAGGTCAAAGAGATCCTCGACCGGCTCCAAGCCGACCCCGACCTCGATGTCCAGGTGGACCGCAAAAAGTATCTTCTCACGGTGTACGCCCGCGCTGTGGTTTTCATGAGGGAGTACCTCAAGAGGCTGGCGGAAGGCCGCACGGCGCTGCCCGCAGCCAAGGCCGGCCGGCTGATTCAGGACCTCGTAGATCTCTGCCACGACGAGCGAAACCATTTCCTCGGCGTCACGACGATGCGAGCCGAGGACGAGTACTGGTCCCACCACGCGGTCAACACCGCGCTGCTGGCCATCGTCTTCGGCCAGGAGCTCGGTCTGGACAAACGCCAGCGCCACGAGCTGGGGATGGCGGCGCTGTTTGCCGGGGTGGGCATGGCCGGGCTGCCCTCCGAGATCCTCGGAGCCGAGCGGAGCCTCACCGAGGAGGAGCGCCAGTGTGTGGACCTCCACCCCCTCCGAGCGGTGCGCCGGATCTTGGCCACCCGCGGCCTCGACCAGACGACCATGGCGAGGGTGGTCGCGGTGTACGAGAGCCGGGTGGACTACGCGCTGCCGCGGCGGACGGAAGCGGGGGAGGTGGAGCTGGTGATGCCGAAGCACGGGCTCGGGGTCTACGGCCGGATCATCGCCATCTGCGATACCTATGACGCGCTGACCAGCCGGCGGCCGTTTCGCGAAGCCTATGGCCCCGAGATCGCCCTGGCGCTCATGTCCTCCGAGCTGAAGTATCGATTCGATCCCCGGCTGCTCCGGGTCTTCATGAAGGTCCTGGCCATCCAGCCGATCCGAATCCTCAGCGACGGAGAACGGAGCCTGAGGCCGTGTTGAGGCGGGCGCGAACATGAACTGGCACGCCGCCCTCGTCCACTTCCCCATCGCGCTCGCTTTCGTGTGGCCGGTGGTGGACCTCGTGGGGCTCTGGACCGGAATCCGGGCCGTGGGGCACACCGCCGTGGGGTTGCTCGTGGCCGCCTGCTTGTCGAGCGTAGCCGCGACGGCGACGGGCCAACTCGAACACGACGCGGCCTACGCCGCCGGCGTGCCGGTCGAGCTGCTCGCGAGCCACGCGGACCGGGCGAGCCTCGTGCCCTGGGTGCTGCTCGCCGTGGCCGGGGTGCGGATCTGGGGAGCCGTCCGCTTCGGTCGAGCGGGCCATGGAGCGGGGCTGGTCCTCGGCTTTTTGGCCATGGTCCTCGTCGCCGTGGTGGCCCACAGCGGCGGGGAGCTCGTCTACCGGCACGGGGTGGGGGTGGCCCCGGGGCTCGGCGCGGTCCCATGACCGGGCTGCTGCTCGCGCTCGCCGCGACGCCCAGCGTGTTGGTGTTCCCGTTCGAGGGTCCGGATGGCCTCGCCGGGCCGTCGGAGCACGCTACGAGGGCGGCGGTGGAGGCGCTCGGCCGAAAGCGCGCGACCGGCCCGCACGCGGCCCAGTCCGAGCACCGGATCGACCTTGGGGCGCTGTCGGCCGGCTGCGACCGTGACATCTTCTGTCTGGCGGAGGTGGGCCGGCTCCTGTCGGCCGAGTGGGTGGTGGTGGGGCGGATCGAGCCGGCCGGCGAAGGGTGGCGGGTCGCGGTCCAGCTGATCGACGTGCTCCGGGCTTCCCTGCTCGACTCGGTGAGGCACGAGATCCCGACGGGCGAATGGTCCGCGGTCGCGGCGGCGAGCGCGGCGGCCGCACGCCGGCTGCTCGATCCCGCGATGGTCGGGTTTTTGGTGAGGGTCGATCCGCCCACGGCGCGGGTGCTCGCGTTCGGCGGGCCGGTGGATCGCACTGGTGAGACCCAGCAATGGTGGCCTGGGCGGTGGTGGGTCCGGGCCGAGGCGCCGGGGTACAAACCCGCTGGGGTGTGGGTCGACGTCCAAGGTCCCGGCACCGTCGAGATCGAGCTGTCGCCGGACCCCCTCGCCCTGGGGCCGGCGGCGGCCCCATCGGAGCCATTCGAGCGTCCGTCGCGCCGGATCCTCGGGGGAGGCGCCAGGGTCGCGAAGCCGCCAGCGCCGACCGAAGCTTGGGCCTCGAGGCCGCTCCCCTGGCTGGTCGCCGGGGTAGGGGTGGCGGCGATCGCCGTCGGCAGCGTTCTCGTCGTCGATGCGCAGAGCCGCTACCGGGTCCTCGCCGGGCAAGAGCGGGGGACCGCCCTGGCGCTCCCTGCCGACCTGGCTGCGGCGGAGCGGGACGGCCTCAGGGATCAGCACCGGGTGGGGAGCGCCCTCGCGGGGGCCGGAGGCCTGGTGGCGGGGGTGTCGCTGGTTCTGTTCGCCGTTTTGCAGGGGACAGGGCGGTGAGGTTCACCGTCGTCGCGCTCGCCGTCGCCGCCTGCGAGCTCCCCGAACGGGACGACTTCCTCCTCGGCCGGGTCTGCGGCCCCGAGGCCCCGTGCGATCCGGGCCAGCGGTGCCTGCCCCACTGGAGGGAAGGCGAAATCTTCCGCGATTTTCGCTGCCGGGACGAGGCATCGGTTCTCGCGGTTGGCTCGGCGCTCGCGTACTGCGACGGGGCGCTCGGGTACACCTGCCCTGGGGACCTCCGGTGCGGTCCGGGGCGAATTCCCGCCGACGCTGGCCCTCGCTATCCGGTGTGCCGGCCCGCCGACGGTTTCGGTCCGCCGCTCGAGGAGGATTGACCGGCTTCAGCCGCGGGCGCGGCGATCCCGAAGCGCGGTGAGGCCGGCGAAGAGGTACAGGGCCATCATGACCCCGCAGATCGCGTAGAAGACGGTGGGGCTCAACGCGAAGGTCCCAAACCCGATCACGTGCCCCCGGGCGATCATGACCGACCCGAGCCCAGCGATCCCCGCCCACAGCACGAAGCTAGAGGCCGCGCCCACGAGCCGGTCGAACCGTCCCACGACCAGCACGAGCACGATGGCGATCACCAAGACGTAGCGAAAGTTGTCGATCAGCAGGTCGACCATTCCCCGACGGTCGTGCGCCCTGCGTCCCCGGTCAACCGGTCCAGGCGGGTCTCCCCGGCCGCGCTTCGACCTGCTATGAGGACTTGGTGCGCCCCCCGAGAGGCTTCGGGCTCCCTGAGAGCCCGCGCGACCGCCTGATCTTCGCGCTGGACGTCGACCACATCGACGAAGCCGAGCGGTGGGTGAAGCTGCTGTCGCCGCACGTGGGCATGTTCAAGGTCGGTCCGAGGCTGTTCACCTCGGCCGGACCGCTGATCGTGGACCTCATCCACGGCATGGGCTCGGCGATCTTCCTCGACTTCAAGTTCCACGACATCCCCGACCAGATCGCCGGCGCCGCCCGCGAGGTCGCCAGGCAGAGGGCTCGGTTGTTCACGGTCCATGCCCTCGGCGGCCCCCGCATGATCGAAGCGGTCACCCGCGGCCTCGCCTCCACCACCATCATCCCCGGCACCTTTCCTCCGATCTGCCTCGCCGTGACGCTGCTGACCTCCCACAACCGGGAGGAGCTGGATCAGATCGGCCTGTCCGGGACCATCGAGGACCAGGCCCGAAGGCTCGCCTGCCTCGCGATCGACGCCGGCGCCGGTGGGATCGTCTGCTCTGGCCACGAGCTGGCCGCTCTTCGGCCCCTGCTCCCGGACGGCACCGTCTTCGTCGTCCCCGGCATCCGCTTCGCGGACGACGCCACCGGCGATCAGGTTCGCGTCATGGACGCCCGTTCCGCGGTGAGGGCGGGGGCGACCTGGATCGTCGTCGGCAGGCCGATCCGCGACGCACCGGATCCGGTCTCGGCCGCGGTCCGGATCGTGGACGAGATCGCCGAGGCCGAGTCTTGACCGGCGCGGTCTTCGGGGTTCAGCCGGTCATCGAGGCCCTGAAGGAGCCGCAGGAGGTCGCGAAGGTGCTGCTTTCCCGCGAGCGCGGCGGTGCCACCGAGCGCATCGAGAAGCTGTGCCGGGCCGCCGGCGTCCCGGTGAAGATGGTGGCGCGTGACGCGCTCGAGCGGCTCGCTGGAGGATCGAACCACCAGGGGGTGGCCGCCGAGCTCCGCGCCCAGGGGGCCAAGGACGTCGATCTCGACGCGCTCCTCGACCGGGCGACGGAGGGCGAGCGGCCGCTGATCCTGCTCCTCGACGGGATCCAAGATCCCCACAACCTGGGCGCGATCCTCCGCAGCGCGCACGCGCTCGGGGTCGATGGGGTGGTGCTCCCCCAGGACCGGTCGGCTCCGGTCGGACCGGCGGCGATCAAGGTGTCCGCGGGAGCGGCCCTGCGGGTGCCCATCGCTCGGGTCGTCAACTTGAAACATGCGCTCGAGCCGCTGTCGGCCCGCGGTCTGTGGACGGCAGCCGCGGTGATGGACGGGACCGCCGCGCCCCAGCTCGATCTCGACCGCCCGCTCGCGTTGGTCCTCGGAGGGGAGCAGAAGGGGGTCAGGCCGTCGCTGGCCCGTCGCTGCGATCTGCAGCTGTCGATCCCGATGGCAGGCGGCTTCGACAGCCTCAACGCGTCGGTCGCGGCCGGCATTCTCCTGTACGAGGTGAGGCGCCAACAAAGGCGCGACTGGCGCGTGGAAGCGCTTGACACACCCAGGGAACGCCCATAACAACCGCCTCCCGCACGGCGGCGCTGGCGTAGCTCAATTGGTAGAGCAGCTGCTTTGTAAGCAGCCGGTTGTTGGTTCGAGTCCGATCGCCAGCACGACGAGGGCGACGGAGCGGCGGCGTAGCGAGCGGAGGGATGCCCGAGTGGCCAAAGGGACCAGGCTGTAAACCTGGCGGCTTACGCCTTCGAAGGTTCGAATCCTTCTCCCTCCATGGCAGCCGGATCGCCGGCGTGAGTATTGACAATCGGATGTGGTCATCGGCGCCATGCGGGTGTAGCTCAGTTGGTAGAGCGTCAGCCTTCCAAGCTGAATGTCGCGAGTTCGAATCTCGTCGCCCGCTCTCTTCTGGGAGCACCTTTTTCGCCTACATAGCTCAGTCGGTAGAGCACTTCCTTGGTAAGGAAGAGGTCACCAGTTCGAGTCTGGTTGTAGGCTTGGGTTCAGCGGCGGCTGGGCACCACAGGGCAGTAGCTCCAATGGTAGAGCGGCGGTTTCCAAAACCGCATGTTGGGGGTTCGAATCCCTCCTGCCCTGTCCGCACCCGTCTTGCCTCGGAGGTTCCTTGCAGTCCATTCAACGTGCCATCGTCTTTGCCTTCCTGATCGCCACCCTGCTCGTCTGGGTCACGATCGACAAGGTCCTGTGGGCGGTGGCGGATCTCGCCAACCTCCCCAATCCTGCCCTCATCGGCAGCCAGTTCACCGCCTCGACCTTGGTCGGGCTGCTGGTCGCGCTGGGTGCCGCCGTGTACGCGTACATGCGAAACGACGTGCACGTCTTCCTCCACGACGTGGCCGAAGAGCTGATGAAGGTCGCTTGGCCGGATTGGAAGACCACCCGGACCGCCACCGTGACCGTCATCGTCACGACCCTGATCGTGGCGAGCATGCTCGGGGTCTTCGACTGGATCTGGGCCCTCCTGACCGGGAAGATCTACTCTCCCGGCTGAAGCCGCCCGAGACGCCAGAAGGAGCAACATTGACCGTGCGAGATCCCGACGAAGACCTCGATCCATCGGCGCCCGGCCCGGAGTCCGAGTCCGACGCCTCCTCTGCGGTGGACAATCCACCGCCCGCCGAACCAGGCGCCCCGGTCCAGGCCAACGCCGCCCCGGATGAGGCCTCAGATGCGCCCGGCGACGGAGCCGAGCCGGGCGGAGACGCCGCCGCCGAGCTGTCCTCGGGCGAAGCGGACGAGGCCGGTGCGGACCCGGACGCTTCGGAGGAGGATGGGGGCGCGCCGGTCGAGGACGAGGAGCCTGCGGCGCCGGTCAACGAGAATCTCCGCTACTACGCCGTGCACACCCTCTCGAACTTCGAGGAGAAGGCGAAAGGCAACCTGCTCGAGAAGGTCCGGCTCGCCGGACTCGAGCACATGTTCGGCGAGATCCTCATCCCCACCGAGACGATCACCGAGATCGTGGGCGGCAAGAAGAGGGAGAGGAAGAAGCGGTTCTTTCCCGGCTACATGTTCGTTCAGATGGAGCTCAACGACCGGACCTGGCACGTCATCAACGACACGCCGAAGGTCACCGGCTTCGTCGGCGATTCGAAGAAGCCCTCCCCGCTGAAGGACCGCGAGATCAAGAAGCTGACCCAGCAGGCGGTGGAGGACGCGACCGTCGAGAAGAAGCCTCGCGTGGTCTACGAAGAGGGCGAAACCGTTCGGGTCACCGAGGGGGTCTTCGCGACCTTCAACGCCGTGATCGAGGAGGTGAAGGAGGAGCAGCAGAAGCTCCGCATCCTGGTCACCATCTTCGGCCGGCCCACCCCGGTCGAGCTTCAATTCGACCAGGTCGAGAAGATCCTCAAATAGCGGGCCGCGGCGGAAAAACGAGCTCCGCTGCGTTTTGCCGCTGGATCACGCTGCGACTCGGGTGTAGACAGCCCGCCCCTGACGCGGGGCGAGGGGACGGAGAACACGCATGGCAAAGAAGATGATCGCGAAGGTGAAGCTGCAGGTGCCGGCCGGCAAGGCCAACCCCGCTCCACCGGTTGGACCCTCGCTCGGGCAGCACGGCGTCAACATCATGGAGTTCTGCAAGCAGTTCAACGCCCGCACGCAGGAGCAGGCGAAAGAGGGCTTGCTGCTCCCGGTCGAGATCTCGATCTTCCAGGACAAGAGCTTCACCTTCATCACGAAATCGCCGCCCGCGTCGGTCCTCGTGAAGAAGGCCATCGGCCTCCCGCTCGGCAAGAAGCCGGGCGCGGGTTCCAAGGAGCCGGGCAAGGTCAAGGTCGGGAAGATCACCTGGGAGCAGTGCATCGACATCGCCAAGGTGAAGATCCAGGACCTCAACACCGACGACCTCGAGCAGGCCGCCCAGTCGATCGCTGGTACGGCGCGGTCGATGGGGATCGACGTGGTTCGAAACTGAGCGCGGCGTTTTGACAGCCGGTAGGAGAGCGGAGGCGCTCGCCTGGACTACCGAGGAGACGACATGAAGCGACATGGAAAGAAGTTCAACGCCGTGGCCGCGCTGGTGGAGGCGCAGCGGCGCTACTCCCCCGCCGAGGCGTGCGAGCTGGTCAAGAAGACCGCCCGGGCCAAATTCGACGAGACGGTAGACCTCGCGGTGAAGCTCGGTGTGGACCCTAGGCACGCCGACCAGATGATCCGAGGCGCGGTGGTGCTCCCCGCCGGCACCGGCAAGACGCAGCGGGTGGCCGTGTTCTGCCGGGGCGAGAAGCAGCAAGAGGCCCGAAACGCCGGCGCGGACGAGGTCGGCGCCGAGGACCTGGTCGAGCGGGTCCAGGGCGGATTCCTCGACTTCGATGTGGTCATCGCGAGCCCGGACATGATGGTCCTCGTCGGCCGACTCGGCCGGGTGCTCGGTCCCCGAGGCCTGATGCCGAACCCGAAGACCGGTACGGTCACCCCGGACGTCGCCAAAGCGGTCGCCGACGCCAAGGGAGGCAAGATCGAGTACCGGACGGAGAAGACCGGCATCATCCATGCTCCCATCGGCAAGGCGTCCTTCGCCGCCGAGGACCTCGAGAGGAATCTCCGGACCGTGGTCGACGCTCTGAACCGAGCCAAGCCCGCGACGGCCAAGGGGATATACATGCAGTCGGTGACGGTCAGCACCACCATGGGCCCAGGCATCCGGGTAGACTCGGGCACCGTCGTAGCCTGAGCAACCAGACGCAGGGCCAAAAGGCTCTTGCCGACCTGTCCAAGACAGCGGGTGGCGCCCGGTTTTCGGGAAGCCTCAATGACGCCCGCCGAGATGGGGACCGCTTCCGAACCCGTCGGACTCGGGCCTCTTGGAAGGTTTCGTTTCTAGCGGGAGAGGAGGTTTGTGCATGAGCATGACCCGACAGGCCAAGGAAGGGGCAGTCGCTTCCCTCGTGGAACGGCTCACTCGAGCGAAAGGCGGGCTCGTCGCGAGCTTCGTCGGGCTCGACGTGAAGTCGGTCGACGAGATTCGTTCCGCGCTCCGCAAGGAGAACGTGGAGTACCGGGTGGTCAAGAACACCCTGATGAAGCGCGCGTTGGCGGGCCGCCCGATCGAGTCGCTGTCCAAGGCGTTCGTGGGCCCCACCGCGATCGCCCTGACCTACACCGATGAAGTGGCCAAGCTCGGAAAGGCCTTCAAAGAGCTCACGAAGAAATTCGACAAGCTGCAGGTCAAGGCGGCCTTCATCGAGCAGGAGGTCCTGCACGGCGAGGTGGTCGAGACCCTCGCCTCGTTGCCGACGCTCGACGAGGCCCGGGCGCAGCTGCTCGGCGTGATCAACGCGCCGGCGACGCAGCTCCTGGCCCAGCTGAACGCGCCAGCGTCGCACCTCGTCGGGGTGATCGAGGCGAAGCGGAAGAAGGACGAGGCGCCGGCCTGACCCAAGCTGGGATCCGCCGCCTCTTGGGCCTTTCGGCTCACGAGATCGGGCGGGTTCGCGGCTGGACCCGGAGCCGGACCCTACATTCGATGGGAAGGCGAGCCCTTCCTCGGAACGAAAGAGCAAGGACAGACTATCATGGCTGATTTGGACAAGCTGATCGACGACCTCTCCGCCCTGACCGTGGTGGAGGCTGCGGACCTGGTGAAGCGCCTCGAGGAGAAGTGGGACGTCAAGGCCGCTTCGGGCGGTGGCATGATGATGATGGCGGCTCCGGCGGCCGAGGCCGCTCCGGCCGAGGTGCAGACCGAGTTCGACGTGATCCTGAAGGACGCCGGCTCCGAGAAGATCAAGGTCATCAAGGAGGTCCGCGCCATCACCGGGCTCGGCCTCAAGGAGGCCAAAGACCTCGTTGACGGAGCGCCGAAGCCCCTCAAGGAGGGCGTCGACAAGGACGAGGCCAACAAGATCAAGGAGCAGCTCGAGAAGGTCGGCGCCCAGATCGAGATCAAGTGACCTCGGGCCCCGGTCGATGGGGACCGGGGCCCCCCGCGCGACGGCGGCGCCATGGGGGCGCCACCCCGCCACGCCCACAGGGAACCAGCGTGGCGATCCGGGGCCGGTGCCGGCCCGGATCGCCTTCGCCCCGCTTCCGACCGCTCTTCGAGGGCGTTAAACGGAATGATGACGAATTGGGCTTGACTATGAGTGTGGGCCTCTCCATGTCGGGCACTCTCCCCGTCGTGGTGTCGGCTTGCGTAGTCGCTCGGGTACGAGCGGGTGGGCAAAAGTCACACAATGTCGGGAGCGCTCAGTGGGCGGGGAGAACCCCGCTCGCGAGCGATTGGGGGCCCGAACTGGGCCCGGCGCCAGGGAGCAAACACCACCGATGCCTTCGGTCGTTCAAACCAACTTCCGCATTCGCAAGAACTTCGCCGAGCTCGCCGAGCCGCCGGAGATTCCGAACCTGATCGAGATCCAGAAGCAGAGCTACGACAAGTTTCTGCAGGCGGACGTCGCGCCGGACAAGCGGGAGGACTTCGGCCTCCAAGCGGTGTTCAAGTCCGTCTTCCCCATCAAGGATTTCCAGGGGACGGCTTTCCTCGAGTTCGTGAGCTACCAGCTCGACCCGCCGAAGTACGACGTGGACGAGTGCCACCAGCGGGGCATGACGTACGCGGCGCCGATCAAGGTCGTGATCCGCCTCGTCGTGATGGCGAAGGACGAGGCGACGGGGACGCAGACGGTCAAGGCGATCAAGCAGCAGGATGTGTATTTCGGCGAGATCCCGCTGATGACCGACAACGGTACGTTCATCATCAACGGGACCGAGCGCGTCATCGTCTCGCAGCTTCATCGGTCGCCGGGCGCGTTCTTCGACCACGACGGGGGCAAGACCCACTCGTCGGGCAAGCGGCTGTTCAACGCCCGCATCATCCCCTATCGGGGGTCGTGGATCGATTTCGAGTTCGATGCCAAGGACATCATCTGGGTCCGCATCGACCGCCGCCGCAAGCTGCCGGCGAGCACGCTCCTCCGGGCGCTCGGGTACTCCACCAAGGACCTCCTCGACTACTACTACAAGCGCGAGCAGGTGTTCGTCGAAGCCGACGGCACCTACGCCAAGTCGGTGGACCTCGAGCTCCTTCAGGACCAGCGCGCTTCCCGGGACATCCGCGATCCTTCGACCGGCGAGGTGCTGGTCAAGAAGAACCGGAAGTTCAGCCGGGCGGTGATCCGCAAGATCGAGAAGCTCGGAATCTCCCGGATCGCGGTGGACGAAGAAGAGCTGGTGGGGTCCGTCCTCGGCGAGGACTTGGTCGACGAGACGACCGGCGAGGTCCTGGCCGAGGTCAACGACGAGGTGACGGCTGCGCTCCTGGCCAAGGTGCGGGAGGCGACGATCCCGTCCTTTCCGATCTTGTTCATCGACAACCTGAACGTCGGGCCCTTTCTCCGAGACACGATCAACGTCGAGCTGACCGAGCGGCGCAAGGCGTGGACGAGCGACGAGCCGGTGCCCGACACCCCGGAGCAGGCGATGGTGGAGATCTACCACCGCCTCCGGCCCGGGGAGCCGCCGACGGAAGAGACGGCGCGGACGCTGTTCAACAACTTGTTCTTCAACGGGGAGCGCTACGACCTGTCCCGGGTGGGCCGCCTGAAGCTGAACCTGAAGTTCGGCATCGATGAGCCCCTGGACTCCGGCGTTCTCACGAAGCGGGACATCCTCGAGGTCGTCCGCTACCTCATCGACCTGAAGAACGGGCAGGGGGAGCGGGACGACATCGACCACCTCGGCAACCGCCGGGTGCGGGCGGTGGGCGAGCTGCTCGAGAACCAGTACCGAATCGGGCTCGTCCGCATGGAGCGGGCGATCCGGGAGCGGATGACCGTCCAGGAGACGGAGAACCTCCTCCCGCACGATCTCATCAACGCGAAGCCGGTGTCGGCGGTGGTCAAGGAGTTCTTCGGCAGCTCGCAGCTGTCGCAGTTCATGGACCAGACCAACCCGCTGTCCGAGGTGACCCACAAGCGGCGCTTGTCGGCGCTCGGGCCGGGCGGGCTGACCCGGGAGCGCGCGGGCTTCGAGGTCCGGGACGTGCACCCGACGCACTACGGTCGCATCTGCCCGATCGAGACGCCGGAAGGTCCGAACATCGGACTCATCTCGTCCCTCTCCACCTACGCCCGGGTGAACCCGTACGGGTTCGTCGAGACCCCGTACCGCGAGGTGGTGGACGGCGTGGTGGCCACCGTGCCCCGGTTCCACTCCGCCCTGGAGGAGAGCAACCAGACCATCGCGCAGGCCAACGCGAAGATGGATGCCGAGTACCGTCTGGTCGAAGACGGGGTGTCTTCCCGAAAGGGCGGCGACTTCGTCATCGTGAAGCCGGAGGACGTCACCCGCATGGACGTCTCTCCGAACCAGCTCGTGTCGGTGGCCGCGGCGCTCGTCCCCTTTCTCGAGAACGACGACGCCAACCGCGCCCTCATGGGCGCGAACATGCAGCGGCAGGCGGTGCCGCTGGTTCGCACCGAGGCCCCGCTCGTCGGGACCGGCATGGAGTCGATCGTCGCCCGGGACTCGGGGGTCACCGTCGTGGCCAAGCGGGACGGCGTCGTCGCCCAGGTGGACGGAAACCGGATCGTGGTCCGGGTGGACACTGCGGAGGAGTCCACCGACGTGGCCGCTGAGGTGGACATCTACACCCTGCAGAAGTATCGGCGATCGAACCAGAGCACCTGCGTCAACCAGAAGCCGATCGTTCGGCAGGGCGACCGGGTGAAGAAGGGAGATGTCATCGCGGACGGCCCCTCGACCGAGATGGGCGAGCTGGCGCTCGGCCGAAACTGCGTCGTGGCGTTCATGCCGTGGCACGGCTACAACTTCGAGGACTCGATTCTCATCTCGGAGCGGGTGGTCAAGGAAGACGTCTTCACCTCGGTGCACATCGAGGAGTTCGAATGCGTCGCCCGGGACACGAAGCTCGGACGGGAAGAGATCACCCGGGACATCCCGAACGTCGGGGAAGAAGCCCTGAAGGACCTCGACGAGTCGGGCATCATCCGAATCGGGGCCGAGGTGCGCTCCGGCGACGTGCTGGTGGGCAAGATCACCCCGAAGGGCGAGACCCAGCTCTCCCCGGAAGAGAAGCTGCTGAGGGCGATCTTCGGCGAGAAGGCCGGGGACGTCCGAGACAGCTCGCTGCGGGTCCCGACCGGCGTGGTCGGCACGGTGATCAACGCGAAGGTGTTCTCACGCAAGGGCGTGGACAAGGACAACCGCGCGCAGAAGATCGAAGACGAAGAGGAGGCCCGACTCCTCAAGGACCAAAACGACGAGATCCGCATCATCCGGGACTCGGGCCGCCGAAAGCTGCTGCGGCTGTTGTCGGGGCGCTCGACGGTGGCGAAGCTGGTCGACGACCAGGGCAAGGAGCTCGTGGCGCGGGACGTCGAGCTGTCCGATGAGCTGCTCGCTTCGGTGCCAGAGCGGTACTGGGGCGCGCTGAAGGTGGGGGACGAGGTCCTCGAGCAGCAGGTCCGGAAGGTGACCGAGTCCATCCAGGACCAGACCGAGCTCGTTCGGACCATCCACCAGGAGAAGATCAAGCGGGTGAAGCAGGGGGACGAGCTGCCCCCGGGCGTCATCAAGATGGTGAAGGTCTACGTCGCCATCAAGCGCAAGCTCCAGGTCGGAGACAAGATGGCCGGCCGACACGGCAACAAGGGCGTCATCTCACGGGTCCTGCCCGAGGAAGACATGCCCTACGACGAGTTCGGCAACCCGGTGGACGTGGTGCTGAACCCGCTCGGCGTTCCGTCTCGGATGAACGTCGGCCAGATCCTCGAGACCCACCTCGGTTGGGCTGCCCTGGGGCTCGGTCAGAAGGTGGGCGACCTCTGGACGAAGTGGCACGAAAGGCAGGAAGACGTCGCGGAGGAGATTCGCACGAACGTGCGGGCTGCTTTCCACCACGAGCGGCACCGGGCGCTCATCGACGAGATGGACAGCGACGACCTCCTGCGGCTCGGGCGGAAGCTTCGAAACGGAATGCACACAGCCACCCCGGTGTTCGATGGGGCCCGCGAGGAGCGCATCCGGGACCTGCTCTCGCTGTCCGATCGCGGGGTGCAGTCCACCCTCTACGACGGGCGGACGGGCGAGGCGTTCGACCAGGACGTCACCGTCGGAGTCATGTACGTCCTGAAGCTCCATCACTTGGTGGACGACAAGATCCACGCTCGCTCCATCGGCCCGTACTCGCTGGTCACGCAGCAGCCGCTCGGCGGCAAGGCGCAGTTTGGTGGCCAGCGCCTGGGCGAGATGGAAGTGTGGGCCATGGAAGCGTACGGGGCGGCCTATTCGCTCCAGGAGTTCCTCACCGTCAAGTCGGACGACGTACTCGGCCGAACCCGCATGTACGAGGCGATCGTCAAGGGGGAGAACATCCTCGAAGCGGGGCTGCCCGAGTCGTTCAACGTCCTCCGCAAGGAGCTGCAGTCCCTTGGACTCGACGTCGAGTTCCTCAGCGACGAGGAGGTCGCCGATTTGCTGGCCCGCCGGGAGACCCAGCGCTATCGGCCGACGCCGGCGGGCGGGTTCGACACTGCGCTCGATGTGTCCGACGACTAGGCCCGGGTCGTCGGTCCGTCGGGTGGGCTCTGGAGCGGCGCGGTGGCGCTTCCAGAGCGCAAAGAGTGATGGGGCCCTGGGCCCCGAAAGGTCGGTCAAGTGAAGGACATCTTCAATTTCTTCGAGAAGTCCAAGGAGAACCAGACGTTCTCCGCGATCCAGATCTCTCTGGCTTCGCCGGAGCGCATCCGGGAGTGGTCGCACGGTGAGGTGAAGAAGCCGGAGACCATCAACTACCGGACCTTCAAGCCCGAGCGAGATGGGCTGTTCTGCGCAAAGATCTTTGGCCCGGTGAAGGACTTCGAGTGCTTGTGCGGGAAATACAAGCGCATGAAGCACCGCAACGTCGTGTGCGAGAAGTGCGGCGTCGAGGTCATCCCGGCCAAGGTCCGACGGGAGCGGCTCGGGCACATCAACCTCGCGACGCCGGTGGCCCACATCTGGTTTCTCAAGAGCCTGCCGTCGCGGATCGGCAACCTCCTCGACGTGACCCTGAAGGATCTCGAGAAGGTCCTGTACTGCGAGGCGTACATCGTCATCGATCCGAAGTCGCAGCAGGAGTACCAGCGCTGCGAGATCATCTCCGAGGAGAAGTACGAGCAGCTGCTCGACGAGCACGGCGACGACTATCTCGAGGCGGGCATGGGGGCGGAGGCGATCCGCGAGCTCCTGAAGGGCCCGGACAAGGGCGGCTTCCTCGACATCCATGTTCTGGGCGACGAGCTGCGCAAGGAGATGCGGGCGACCACCTCGGAGGCCAAGCGCAAGAAGCTCGCGAAGCGGCTGAAGGTCGTCGATGCGTTCCGCGACTCGGACAACCTCCCCGAGTGGATGATGCTCGAGGTCATCCCGGTGCTCCCTCCGGACCTCAGGCCGCTGGTCCCGCTCGACGGCGGAAGGTTCGCCACCTCCGACCTCAACGACCTCTACCGGCGGGTCATCAACCGGAACAACCGGCTGAAGCGGCTTCAGGAGCTGAACGCGCCCGAGATCATCATCCGCAACGAGAAGCGGATGCTGCAGGAGGCGGTGGACGCCCTGTTCGACAACGGGCGCCGGGGCAAGGTCATCACCGGGCCCAACAAGCGGCCCTTGAAGTCCCTCAGCGACATGCTGAAGGGCAAGCAGGGTCGGTTCCGTCAAAACCTCCTCGGCAAGCGGGTCGATTACTCCGGGCGCTCGGTGATCGTCGTCGGCCCGGAGCTGAAGCTCCACCAGTGCGGCCTGCCGAAGATCATGGCGCTCGAGCTGTTCAAGCCGTTCATCTACAACAAGCTCGAAGAGAAGGGGTACGTCACCACCATCAAGTCGGCGAAGAAGATGGTGGAAAAGGAGAAGGCCGAGGTCTGGGACATCCTCGAGGACATCATCAAGGAGCACCCGGTCTTGCTGAACCGGGCCCCCACCCTGCACCGGCTCGGCATCCAGGCGTTCGAGCCGGTGCTGGTCGAAGGCAAGGCGATCCAGCTCCACCCCCTGGTGTGCACCGCGTTCAACGCCGACTTCGACGGGGACCAGATGGCGGTCCACGTCCCGCTCTCCATCGAAGCCCAGATGGAAGCGCGGGTCCTGATGATGTCCACGAACAACATCCTCAGCCCCGCCAACGGAAAGCCGATCATCGTCCCTTCGCAGGACATCGTCCTCGGATGCTACTACATGACCCGCGAGCGAGCCTACGCTCGAGGGGAGGGCAAGGTGTTCGCGGCACCGGAAGAGGTCCGCGTCGCCTACGACCACGGCGCCGTCGACCTGCAGGCGAAGATCAAGGTTCGCATCACCGACCGCCCGATCAACGGAGACTTCAGCCGGGAGCTCCAGGAGACCACCGTGGGCCGGGTGCTGCTCATGGAGCTGGTGCCGAAGCACGTGGACTTCTCGAACGTCAACGTGGTGCAGACGAAGAAGGCGCTCGGGCAGCTCATCGACGAGTGCTACCGGGCATGCGGGCAAAAGGACACCGTCCTGCTCGCCGACCGGGTTCGGAGCATGGGATACGGCCAGGCGACCGCCGCCGGCATCTCGATCTCCATCGATGACATGCGGATCCCCCCGGAGAAGCAAGTCCTCGTCCAGGAGGCCCAAAACGAGGTGGCGGAGATCGATGAGCAGTACCAGGAGGGGCTCATCACCGACGGAGAGCGGTACAACAAGGTCATCGACATCTGGGCCCGCGTGGGGGACCGGGTCTCCCAGGAGCTGCTGAAGGGCATCCAGTCCGAGGAGGTCATGTCCCCGGACGGCACCGAGTCTCGGCGCATGCCCACCTTCAACCCGATCTTCTTGATGTCGGACTCGGGCGCCCGCGGTTCGGCCCAGCAGATCCGGCAGCTCGCGGGGATGCGGGGACTGATGGCCAAGCCGTCCGGCGAGATCATCGAGACCCCGATCATCGCCAACTTCCGGGAAGGGTTGACCGTCCTTCAGTACTTCATCTCGACCCACGGGGCGCGAAAGGGGCTGGCCGACACCGCCCTGAAGACGGCGAACTCCGGGTACCTGACCCGCCGGCTGGTGGATGTGGCCCAGGACTGCGTCGTCACGGAGTACGACTGCGGCACGTTCGACGGAATCGAGGCCCAGTCGCTGGTGGAGTCCGGAGAGGTCATCGAGCGGCTCGGCGACCGCATCCTGGGCCGGGTCGCGCTCGAAGCGGTGATCCACCCCCACAACGACGAGGTCATCTGCGAAGAGGGCGTCGAGATCGACGAGAGCATCGTCAACCGCATCGAGGAGGCGGGCATCCAGAAGGTCAAGATCCGCTCGGTGCTCACCTGCGCCACGAAGCGGGGGGTGTGCGTCGAGTGCTACGGCCGCGACCTCGCCCGGGGCCGGAAGGTGAACCTGGGAGAGGCGGTCGGGGTGATCGCGGCCCAGTCCATCGGGGAGCCGGGCACGCAGCTGACCATGCGGACGTTCCACGTCGGCGGGGCCGCCCTCGCCCGGAGCGCGAAGTCGGACGTCGAGACCCGATTCGGCGGCATCGTCAAGTACGTCGGCATGAACTCGGTCATGCGCGGGGACGGCTCGATCATCGCGATGAACCGAAACGGTGAGATCCAGATCGTGGACGACACCGGCCGGCTGCGCGAGCAGTTCCCGGTGCCCTATGGAGCGGTGGTCAAGTTCCAGGACGGCCAGACGGCCGAGCCTGGGGCGAAGCTTGCCGAATGGGAGCCCTTCTTCGTCCCGCTGGTCTCCGAGGTGGGTGGGTTCGTGAAGTTCGGCGATCTCATCGAGGGGGTGACGATCGTCGAGGAGCTGAACGAGCAGACCTCGCTCGCCCAGAAGATCGTGATCGAGTCGCGGGATCCGGATGCCCGGCCCCGCATCATGATCGTGGATGCAAACGGGAGCCCCGTGGTCCTCCCGAAGTCCGGGGCCGCGGCCCAGTACAACCTGCCCATTCGCGCCAACATCTCGGTCGCGGACGGCCAGGAGATCGGACCGGGCGACGTCATCGCGAAGGTGCCGCGGGAGACCACCAAGACGAAGGACATCACCGGTGGGTTGCCCCGGGTCGCGGAGCTGTTCGAGGCGAGAAAGCCGAAGGATTGCGCGATCGTGTCCGAGGTCGACGGCATCGTGTCCTTCGGCAAGGACACGAAGGGCAAGCGGAAGGTCCTGGTGAAGCCGGACGTGGGTGAGCAGCACGAGTATCTCATCCCGAAGAGCAAGCACATCCAGGTCCACGAGAACGACCGCGTGAAGGCGGGCGAGGAGCTGATCGACGGAGCGGCCAACCCCCATGACATCCTGAAGGTGCTCGGGGAGAAGGCGCTCGCCGCGTACCTGGTGGACGAGATCCAGGAGGTCTACCGGCTTCAGGGTGTGAAGCTGAACGACAAGCACATCGAGACCATCGTTCGGCAGATGCTCCGGCGGGTTCGGGTGCGGGACGTCGGAGACACGACGTTTCTCGTGGACGAGCAGGTCGAGCGGCACACCTTCGAAGAAGAGAACGAGCGGGTGTCCGGGCTCGGCGGGAAGCCGGCGGTGGGCGAGCCGATGCTGCTCGGGATCACGAAGGCGTCGCTGTCGACCGAGTCGTTCATCTCCGCTTCGTCGTTCCAGGAGACGACGAAGGTGCTCACCGAGGCCGCGATCAGCGGGAAGGTGGACCACCTTCGGGGTCTGAAGGAGAACGTGATCATGGGCCGGCTCATCCCTGCCGGCACCGGGATCGCCAACTACCAGTACCTCGACATCGACGTGGACCGGGCGGAGATCGAGTTCGACGAGTACCCGATGGAAGACGGGCCGATCTTGGCGCCGCCGGAGCCGACCGGATTCGCGGTGGGCGAGAAGCTCTGACGTCGGTCCTCGCCGACTGCGCTCGCGAGCGGCCCTCGCCGGGCTGACGGTTCCGTCCGAGGTCGCGGCAGGCGACCGCGGCTCCGCCCCTCGAGGCGGCTCCGCGGCCCCCACCGGCCTCGCCTTGACCGAGGGCCCGGTACGGGCTAGCTGCGCGCCATGCTCGAACTGCCCGATGACCTCCCCATCCGGACGTTTCGCCTGGAGGCCCGGTACACGACCGTGCGCCTGTCGGCCCATCCGGAGACCCAGGAGCTGGCCGAGCCGTTCTCCGAAGCCCACGACAAGCTCGCGCTGCTCGAAGAAGAGCAGGCCGAGGTCGACGTGCGTCGGGTCGAATCGAAGGCTCGGGTCGAGCTCGCCGACGACGCGTGGGACGACACCGTGCACGCGTTTCAGCGCCGGCTGCTCGAGCTGGCCGACCACGACGTGGACTCGGAGCTGTATCGCGGCTACTTCGCCGACATTCCTTCGCAGGTCACCAGCATGAGTTATGCGGCCGAGATCCTCATCTCGAAGGAGCTCGAGGCTCGGCTCGCCGTGGACCCGCAGCCCGAGCTGTCCGCTTTTGCCGAGCGGCTCGAGCAGCGCCGGCTCGCCCTCGAGGCCGCGGTGCAGGAGCGTACCCGCCTCGAGGTCGAGGAGGCGAAGCTCGACAACCGGGTCACGATGGCCAAGGCGATCCTGAACCGGCTGCGCCGGATCCTGTTCGCCCGGCTCGATGAGATGGCGCGCGCCCGGGGATTTGGCTCCCAGTGGTGCCTTCGATTCTTCTCCGGTGAGAACCCCGACATCGAGGCCCTCGATTTCGACGGCGTCGAATCTCGCCCGCCGCTGCGCCGCCTCTCCGAGTCGAACGTGGAGCCAGAATCCGAGGACTGACCTCCCGCGGTCAGCGCGGCGACCGGCGCACCTCGAGCCGCTCCCAGCGCCAGGATCGCTCCGCTTCGCCCCTAGCGTATCGGCCCCGGGCCCGCCGCGTCGGGCTGGGCTTGACCCGGTCGCCCCGATTCGGGTGAACGGCCGGGGTGGCGTTCCCGCTCGAGCAGTTGAAGACGCTCTCGGACGCGATGCGCGCGGCCGCGGCCCCCCGAACTTGGTCGCGCGGGGTGATGATCAACCGCGAGGGCTCGGTGGAGGGGCTCGAGGAGACGGAGGACGAGATCGTGCTCCGGGTCCGAACCCGTGACCGCCCCATCCCGCCCACGGTGGTGCTGTACCCGGAGACGGAGGAGTGGGACTGCGACTGCGGCGGAAAGCTCGACGTCTGTCCTCACGCGGTGGCGGCCGTGCTCGCCACGGTGCAGGCCAGGCAGAACGGGCCGGGAGAGCTGCCCCAGAGCGCCCGCCCTCGGAGCACCCTCCGCTATTCGCTCTCGGTCGAGCGCGGCCTTCTCGTCGTCGAGCGGCAAGAGATCGATCCGAGCGGTGCGGCCAACTTGCTGATCGAGCCGGTGGCGAGGGCGGCGCAGCGGCGGGGGGAGAAGCCGGAGCTCGTGCTGTCCGACGTCGACGTCGAGCTCGACCGGCTCCTTCCCCAAGGTCGCGCCGTCGTCGAGCGAAGGGAGCAAGCCAAGTTGCTGTTCCTCAAGTTGGCCCAGGCCCCGGTGGTGCTCGAGGGCGAGCCGGTCTCCGTAGAGACCGAGCTGGCCTTGCCCCGGGGAAGGGTCGTCCGGGAGGGGGAGGGGTTCAGGCTCACCATCGAGGCGGACCCCGAGGTCACGGCCGTGCTCGCTCCAGAGGTGATCCGCCTCGGCTCGCGGGTGCGCCTGCTCGGCGAGGTCGGACTGTGCGGGCAGCGCCTCGAGCGCCTGCCCCATGTCCGTCGGTTTTCGCCCGCCCAGCTCGCCGAGCTGACCCAAGAGGTGCTGCCTGGGCTCGAGGGTCGCTTCCCGCTCGAGGTGGAAGTGCCGCGCGGGGGCACCCGAGGAACGCCTCGGCTCGACCTCGGGCTGAGCTTCGTAGGCCGCCGGGTCAGCCTGAGCCCGAGCCTCGTCTACGGGGACCCGCCGGTGGTCCGGATCGTGGACGACCGTCCGGTCTACTTGGGGTCGGGCCTGCCTCCCGCCCGGGATCATGAGGCGGAGCGCCGGGTGCTCGAGCGCCTTCGCGACGAGCTGGGGCTGTTGCCTGGCCGCTCGGTGACGGCGGAGGGGTCCGACGGCGCGGCCCTCATCGCTCGGGTCCGCCGCTTCGAGGCGGACATCGGCCGACCGGACGAAAGAGAGCTTTCGCCGCTCGTTCCTCGGCTCGTGATGGAGCCGGACGGCCGGGTGGAGCTGTTCTTCGAGGCCACGGAGGCGCCGGACGAGCATGGGCCGGCCCAGACCGCGCGGGCGTCGGCGGGGGCGGCGCTCGCCGCGTTCGAGGCCGGACATGGGGTCGTTCCGCTCGACGGCGGGGGTTTTGCCCGTCTGTCCGCTTCCTGGTGGGCGGAGCACGGGGGCCACGTGGCGTGGCTGCTCGAGCAGCGAGACCGGGAGGGCAAGGTCCGCCCAGCTGGGGTCTTCGCCGTGGCCCACCTCGCCGAGGCGCTCGGCGAGGCGCCGCCCCCCGAGCTCGAGCGGCTCGCTCCCTTGGTTCGCGGCTTCGAGGCGCTGCCCGAAGCGCCGCTCCCCAAAGATCTGACCGCCGAGCTGCGGTCCTACCAGCGCCACGGCGTGAACTGGCTCTCGTTTCTGCGCGATGCCGGGCTCGGGGCGCTGCTCGCCGACGACATGGGCCTTGGGAAGACCCTCCAGACCCTGACCGTGCTCCCCCGCCGGGTCGACGCCGGCGCCGGCAGCCTGGTCGTCTGCCCCACCAGCGTGCTCGACAACTGGGCCAAGGAGCTCGCGCGGTTTCGACCCGCGCTGCGGGTCAGCCCCTACCACGGGCCGTCACGGGCCCTGGACCCCGACGCCGACGTCACCCTGACCACCTACGCCCTGCTTCGGATCGACCGCTCCGAGCTGTCGGCGGTGCGGTGGGCCGCGGTGGTGCTCGACGAAGCGCAGGCGATCAAGAACCCGGGGAGCCTCACCGCTCGGGCGGCATATGGGCTCGACGCCGGCTTCCGGGTCGCGCTGACCGGCACCCCGGTCGAGAACCGCCTCGAGGAGCTGTGGAGCCAGATGCACTTCACCAACCCCGGCCTCGTTGGGAGCCAGGATGATTTCGAGAGGAGGTTTGCAAAGCCGATCGCGGGGGGAGATGCCCGAGCGGCGGTCCGGCTCGAAGCCCGGATCCGGCCGGTGCTCCTCCGCCGGATGAAAGCAGAGGTCGCGCCTGAGCTCCCACCGCGCACCGACCTCGTGCTCTCGGTCCACCTCGACGAGCGGGAGCGGGCCGCCTACGACGCGGTCCGCCTCGCCACCCGCAAGGAGGTGCTCAAGCGGCTCGGGGGCGGGGGTTCGGTGCTCGGCGCGCTCGAGGCGCTGCTCCGGCTGCGCCAAGCGGCCTGCCACATGGCGCTGCTCCCCGGCCGAGCGGCCGAAGGATCCACCAAGGTGGACCGGCTGCTCGAGGTCCTCGAGGAGGCGGTCAAGGAGGGTCACAAAGCCCTCGTGTTCAGCCAATGGACGTCGATGCTCGACTTGGTGGAGCCGGCGCTGAAGAAGGCCAGCATCGCCTTCACCCGCCTCGACGGGAGCACGCGAGACCGAGGCGAGGTGGTGGCCCGGTTTCAGGACCAGGCCGGACCCCCGGTGCTGCTGCTTTCGCTCAAGGCCGGCGGCACCGGTCTGAACCTGACCGCCGCGGACCACGTGTTCCTGCTCGACCCCTGGTGGAACCCAGCGGTCGAGGAGCAGGCCGCCGACCGAGCCCACCGCATCGGCCAAGACCGGCCGGTGTTCGTGCATCGCCTGGTGGCCAAGGACACGGTGGAAGAGCGGCTGCTCGCGCTTCAGGCCCAGAAACGGGCCCTCGCCGATCAGGTGATCAGCGCTGGCGCCGCGTCTCTGACCAGGGAGGACCTGCTCGGGCTGCTCGACTGACGTCAGTCACTCGGGAGCAGGGGCTCGATCGCGGACCACGCGTCGGGCGTGATCTGGTAGCGGCCGCGCCGAGGGGTGCGGATGAGGGTTCCGTCGGTCAGCCAGCGCTGCACCCGGTGGCTCGGGATCCCGAGGTCGATGAGGTCGGAGCGCCCGATCTCGAGCAGCTCCTCTCCGTCGGCGTCGGTCGCGACCTGGATCGGGCTCGGACCCGATCCGCCCCCGAAAACCTCGGATTCGAGGTCGTCGTCTTCCTCGTCGTCCCCCCAGTCGTCTTCGAGCCAGGAACCCACCACCGGCTCGCTCACCGCCGCGGGGGGCATGGGCGTGGGCACCCGGCGCGATTCGCGTTGAGGGTTCTCCTCCCGACCGAGGAACGCCGCGAGCGGGTCCACCACCTGATGAGGGGCCTCCTCGACCTCCGGAAGCCGGGGTTGTTCGAGTCGCAGATCGAAGATCTGGGCCACTTCCGCCTCGAGCAGGACCTCCGCCGGAGGAGGGGTCGACAATCCGGCCGGCAGCAGCCCCTTGAGCACCTCCGGGTCGGTCCCCCGAAGCGCGAACAGCGCCCTCGGCTTCTCGGCGATCCGAGCGGCCATCGCCACCATCACCGCGACCGAGTGGCGGCAGAGGTTTCCGGCTCGGCCCTCTTCGCAGGAGCAAGTCGCTTCGATCAGGTGGGCGCCGGGGATGAGCCCGCCGTCCGGGCGGGTGAGCGCGAACGCCGCCGACTCGGGGACCTTTCCGGCCAGCAGATCAGGCGTATCCTGAACCCTGCCCCGGCACGCCTCGATCAGCACCGCTTCTTGTTCCCGGGTGAGCGGGCGAACGGTGATTTTCTGGGCGTACAGCTGCGAGCCGAGCAAGATCGCGTGGATCTCCCCCCGCCGCACCTCGAGGTGCCAGATGTGGCCCCCCTCGAGGTAGCGCCGGGCGGCCGGGAGCAGCTCGACGAACCTCGGGACGGTCTCCATCCGCCGGCCCCAGGCTCTCGCCCAAGCGGTGCGGACGGCAACCGGCCCGTCCGTGCGTACGGCTTGGAACTTTTTGACCGGGTGGCCAAGGAAGTTCTCGCACGCCACCATCTGGGGATGCCGCTCTCCGAGCACCGCTTCGGGCCCGGTGAGCGGCAGGTGGTTCTGCGTCGGCCGAGACCGGCCCCGCCAGGGGTGCATCATGTCGTCTCCTCGTCGATGAGCGCGGCGTCGAGGTCGAGCCGGACCAGCGCCAGAAGCTCCTGGTCATCCAGCTCAGTGAGCGCCTTCTCCCCATCGAAGGCCAAAACCTGCTCCGCCACGGAGCGTTTGCGGGCGAGCATCGCCGCGATTTTCTCTTCTAGCGTACCGGGACATACGAACCGGTGCACGAGCACGTTTCGGTGTTGGCCGATCCGGAAGGCCCGGTCGGTGGCTTGGTTCTCGACCGCCGGGTTCCACCAGCGGTCGAAGTGGACGACGTGAGAGGCTGCGGTCAGGTTCAGCCCGGTGCCGCCGGCCTTGAGGGACAGGACAAAAAACGGCGGACCGTCCGGGTCCTGGAACTCGTCCACGTATTGGCTGCGCTTTCTTACCGGGGTGCCGCCGTGCAGCACGAGCCCCGGCCGCTCGAACACCGGCTCGAGCAGGGTGGCAAGCGGCTCGGTGAGAGCGCGGAACTGGGTGAAAACCAGCATCTTTTCACCCTGCTCGTGCACGCTCTCCGCGATGTCGAGCAGCCTCTGGGTTTTCCCCGAATCCGAGGGGTCGAAATCGGGCCGCTGAAGCCAGTGGCTCGGGTGGTTGCAGATCTGTTTGAACCGCGTGAGGAAGGACAGCACCAAACCCCGCCGCTCGTGGCCATCGACGTTCGAGAGGGCCTCCGCCAGAGCGCGCACCGCCTCTTCGTAGAGAACGGCCTGCTTGCGGGTCAGCGGGGTGTCGACGTCCAGCTCGGTCTTGTCCGGCAGGTCTTGGATGATCCGGCGGTCGGTCTTCTCCCGCCGAAGCACGTAGGGCCGAATCAGCTTTCGCAGGGGATCGTAGTCACCGGTCTCTTCGAGCTGGGTCACGAAGCGGCGAAACGCGGCCTGCTTTCCGAGCAGACCGGGCTCGAGGAACCCGAACAGCGCCCACAACTCACCGAGGTGGTTCTCCACCGGGGTCCCGGTGAGCGCGAGGCGAGCGTCGGCGGAGAGCCGCCGCACCGTCCGGGCCTGGAGGGTGTCGTGGTTCTTGATCGCTTGCGCTTCGTCGAGCACGACGAGCGGCCACGCTCGGCCGTTGAGCGCCTCGAGACGGGGCAATGTCCCGTAGGTGGTCATGATGATGTCGGCGCCCTCGATCCCAGCGAGCACGTCGGCGAGCGGCTCCGGCCCCGAGCGGTGGGCGGTCCGGAGCCGGAGCCGAGGGGCGAATCGCTCCACCTCGCGACGCCAGTTGCCGAGCAGGGAGGCCGGCACCACGAGCAAGCACGGGCCCCTGAGCAGGCCGTCTTGCTGCATGCGGAGGATCAGGGCGATGACCTGGATGGTCTTTCCGAGCCCCATGTCATCGGCGAGGCAGCCACCTAGGCCGAGCGAGACCACAGTGTACAGCCACGCGAGCCCCTCTTCCTGGTACGGTCTGAGCGTCGCGTGGAGGTCTTCAGGGACCGCGGTCGTCGTCTCGGACGCGGTCCGCAGCCGCTCGACGAGCAGGCGAAAGCCATCGCCGGTGCGAACGATGACCCCGTCGGTGTCGTCGGCCCCAGTGATGAGACGCATCGCCTCGGACAAGGTGGCCCGTTTTCGGTCACCCCAGGTGTCGAGCCGATTTCGCAGGGCCTCTGGGTCCACCTCGACCCACTGCCCCCGGATCTTCTCGAGCCGCCTCGTCCCCTCGAGCAGCCGGGCGTGCTCCGCTGGGTCGAGGCGCTCGCCGCCGAGGGCGAGCGTCGCGTCGAAGTCGAGCAGGGCCCTCGCGTCGAGGCTCGCGTCCTCGCCGAGGCGCAGCTCCACCGTCGGGCGACGAGGGCGGCGACCGACCCACCCCGCAGGAAACCGGAGCGCGGCGCCGGTGGCCTCGACCGCGGGCGCTTCTTCCACCAGTCGATAGGCCTCGCCCGGGTCGAGGCGAAGCGGATGGTAGAGCCGTCCAGAACGCTCCATCTCGGCGAGGGCGGGACTCGCCTTCGCCGCTCGCTCGACCTGGCCCATGATCGCGCGCATCCCAGGCTGGTCTTGGCGGCGGGCCTCGAGCGCGTCGCGCAGAGGGATGAGCTGGGCGTCGTACTCGGGTATCCCCGGCGGGGCCCAGGTCGCAAGAAACGCAAACGGTCGTTCGGGGTCGAGATCGTGCTCGGCGAGGTGAAAACACACTCGGCCGACGACATCCCAGCCGCCCCCGAGTCTAGCGAGCAGCTCGGCGGCCCCTTGCTGTTCGACCAGTGCCATGATCGCCCGGGCCAGGCGCCGCCCGGTCCGAACCAGCACCTCCACCTCGAGGTTCTCGAACCCCAGCATCATCGGCGCATCGGCGACCAGCTGCTCGAGATCGTCCTCGTTGGGTTCGAGCAGGGCCGGCCCCAACTCTTTGTCACGGTGCGTCGCAAGCTTCGCGAGCACGAGATCCATGACGCGGCGCCCCAGCTCGAGCGAGGGCTGCAGTCCCCTCCCGCGCGTCCCCGTGGAAAGGGCGAGCAGGCCGTCGATCTCGGAGCGCGAGAACGCGGCCTCCAGGAACGGCGCAAGCTCGACCTCCGTCCCCGCTGATTCGTCGAGCCCGTCCGTGCCCCGATGGAGCCGGAAGTGACCGTCATGGGTCAGCTCCAGTCCAAGCGCGGTGTACGAGGGCGCGGCCTCCAGCAGGGTGGGGTTCATGACGGTCAGGGGAGCCTCCTCAGTCATGTCGCGCTCAAAGAGCCGCGCGGTTTTCCGCGCTTCGTACGACACCGGGCAGACGTGACCCGACAAGGGGCGCCTCGTCAACAATTAGTGTTCGTGATCACAGTCGGCCGATGCCGAGCCTCGAAAACCGGGGTTGAGACCGGTCGAGGGGGCTCCGGCCGAGCCGAGTCGAGACGGTCGCGGACCGGAAGCCACCTCGATAGATGGCTGCTCCTGGCGCTTCTATCAGAGGGCCGGTCGGGCTGGAGCACCGAACGGGTTGGAATGGCCCCTCCAGGCGAAGGATCCTGCGTTCTTGGCCGTCCGGCGGCGGACCGAGGCTACTCCCCGTAACCGACGGAGCCGCCCCTCGAGGGTCGCCGCAGGCGACCGGACGGCCAGGGACGCAGGAAACGAGCCTGGGGCGTTGGTCCAGCCCGATCGGTGCTCTAGACTCGATGCGCGATGAAGCCGGTTCTGGTTGCCGTTTTTGGGGTCGCCGTCCCTTCGTACCCCGTCCTGATGGCGCTCGGTTTTGTCGCCGCCCTTCTGGTGGTGTTGGTCATGACCCCGCCCGACGACCGGCGGCAGGCGGTCGACCTTTTCGTCGTGATGGTGGTGACGGCCCTGTTCGGCGCAAAGTTTGGGCACGTCTTGTTCGAGGCGCCGGGCCACGTCGGCCGGGACGGACAGCCCATCACTTCGGTGTTCGAGCTGCTCGCGGACGACCCGTGGCATCCCTTCGCGCTGAACGAGCCTGGCTACGTCTGGTACGGCGGCCTCATTGCTTGTCTCGGGGTCGCGGTGGTCTACTTTCGGCGCCGCCCCCAGCTCGACGGGTGGCGCTTCGCCGATGCGTTCGCGCCCGCGGTCCTCGTCGGCGCGGCGCTCGGCCGGCTCGGCTGCTTTCTGGCCGGGTGCTGCCACGGCGCCCCCACCGACGGTCCGCTCGGGATTCGGTTCCCGCACCTGCCTGGGCCGGTCCATGCCACCCAACTGTACGACGCGGGCGCTGCCGCCATCCTCGCCGGTCTCCTCGTGTGGCGGGCCCCGAACCGGCGCTTCGAGGGCGAGCTCGTCGCGTGGATGCTCATGGGCTACGCCTCGTTGCGGTTCATGACCGAGACGGTGCGGGGCGACGCGGAGCGCGGCGCGCTCGCCGGCCTTTCCACCTCGCAGTGGCTGTCGGTCCCGGTGTTCGCGGCGGGCTTCTTCGTGTGGGTGCGTCGGCGTCGGCTCGATGACCGACGTCGGCAAGAAGGCCTCGAGCGGTAGCGTTGACGGACGTGGGCGAGCGAGAGCGGCGATTTCGGGCGGTCGGAGGGGAGCACCCGCTCCCGCTCGAGCACACCGCGCGGGTGGAGGCGACGCGGGGACCTCCGGAACCGGTCGCCGCCGTGCCCGCGGCTTCGGGAGGAGACGGGCGCGAGCGGCGGGCTCGGCGTCGAGACCGCGACGCCGCCGCCGAGCGACGAGCGATCCAGGTCGTTGTCGCCGTCTTCGTGGGGCTCGGCGGGGCCGGCTTCGCCGCATTGAACCTGCTCGAGGGCGATCCGTCGGAGCCGGTCCGGCGGCCTGCCGTGCCGGACGCCCCGCCCGGGGGCTCGCCTCCCGCGCCCCCCGCCGCGCGGGAATCGGCGGCGGCGGCGCCGGCGGAACCGAACATCCCTGCGCTTCGCCACTTGTCGCTGTCGGGGTTGACCATCGGGGCGGAGGGCATCCCCCGGGTCGCGTCGGACGCCCCGGGCGTCGCCGAGCGGGCCGGCGTCGAGACCTGCCGCTTCGCCTACGGGATCTGGGAGTTCTCCCCGAACCAGACCTTTCGCTTCCTGAGCACCTGCCGCGGACTCGGCCGTCTTCAGCTCGTTGGGGCCTACGAGGTGCGTGGGGGGTCGATCCACCTGTCCGAGCTCGCCCACGGCTCCGCCCGGTGGACGTCGGTGTTCGACGTCGAGCGGCCCTCCACGATGACGACTCAGGTCGTCCACGGGGGCGCTCGTCTCGAGGTGCACCAGCGGGTCACCGTCGTGCGGGGAGGACTCAACGGGGAGGATTTCCGCGACAGTTTTCAGCGCCGCAACACGCTGGTGGCCCCGGAGCTGGGCTCGCCCCCGCGGGATGGGCCGGCGCCTGGCTCGCCGGACAAGGCTCCGCCGGCTGGATCGGCGCTCGAGCAGCTGCTCGGAGGCTGAGCCGAAGGGATCGGCTTCGGCTCGCTGGCCCCCTCTCGTCTGGGGCCTCGGCCGATCTGCACCAGCGCCGGTTCTTCGTCGCGCCGGGCGAAGCCGTAGCCGCAGCCGGGCAGGACCACCGGTCGCCCGACGAGCGGCACCTCGGGGTAGGTGCGGCAAAACAGCGGCCGCAGCCGGTACTCTCCGCACTTTCCGTCCTCCCTGAGGGCGTGGCAGCCGAGCACCCGAACCTGCAAGCCGTCCTGCACTTCCCAGGAGTAGCCCTTGTCGTAGAAGCTGTAGAACCGGGTGAGCTTCCACAGAGCGAGCCGGCCGAGCAGCGGGAAGCGATCGAGCCAGGGGGACCACTCCATGAGCACGTGGTGGCAGCAGGCGCCGCGCTGGTCGCACGCTCCGGTGACCACGTATTCGGTGCGAAGCAGCCACCGGCCGAAGCGGTGGCCCTTCTCCATGAGCCAAACGACGGGCAGCACGAGCTCCCGGCCGATCCGGCGCAGGAGCCGGCGGAGCGGCCCGCGCCGGGGCGGATCGGGGACAGAGCCGTCGAGCCGGCTGGCGGGGACGCGAACGGTCACAGGATGTCGAAGTGAAAGGTCATGAACACCTGGGGGCTGACCACGGTGGTGCTCGGCCCTCGACCGGCGCCGCAGCGCACCCCTTGGTCCGATTGCTCGATCTCGCCCACCTCCAAGTTGAAGTCGGCGTTCCCGTCGAGGCAGAAGCCGCGGTTGGCGTTCCAGCTCGTGAGGGCGAACGCGTCGTAGGACGGAAACCAGACGTCGAGCCTGGCCCCCACTGAAAAGAAGGAGGCGATCCGGTAGTCCACGGCGAGGTCGATCCCGAACGCGGCGCCCCGGTAGGCGTAGTCGTCGGATCCGACCACCGCCCAGGCCCCGGCGAGGCCGATGCTCGGCTCGATCGGGAAGTCGGTCATGTCGAGCACCTTCAGCGCGTCGAGAAAGCCGAGCGGGAAGAGGCGAAGCCCGCCGCCGAGGAACCCGGCCCCGGCTCGGTCGGAGTCGAGGTTCCAGCCGCTGCCGAACGCGAGCCCTTCGATCGCCACCGAGCCGAACAGCTTGAATCCGAGCCTGGTCTGGGCGGCGAGCGTGCCGCTCGGGCAGCAGCCCTCGCCCACCGCGGGAACGCCGCCCGCCTCCCTGGTGACGAGCTCGGTGCCCGACCAGCCGCCGTACCCGAGGCCGAGCTGCAGGTAGAGCCCGGTGCCTGCCTCTGCGCTTGCGGGGGCGCCAAGGAACGCGCATAGAACCAAGGGCAGCGCCCGCATCGACACCCCGACCCGACTGTGGTGCATGAGTTTTCTTACACCGAGCCGGTCGGGCGCCGATAGCCCGCGGCTGGCCACGGAATCGATATGCCCGATCTCGATGCCCGAAAAGTCCTGATCGTCGCCGACGGGACCGGCGAAACCGCCGAGAAAGCCGCCCAGGCGGCGCTGACCCAGTTCCGGGGGCTCGAGGTGCGCACGGAAGCGTACACACGGGTCCGATCTCGCTTCGAGATCAAGGAGGTCATCGAGCGCGCGAGCCGGGAGCGGGCCTTCGTGGTGTTCACGATCATCGATCCCGAGCACCGGGAATACCTGCAGCAGCTCGCCGCCGACCTCCAGGTGGAGGCGGCGGACCTCATCGGCGGCCTGGTGATGCGGCTCGCCGCGTTCTTCGGCCGGGAGCCGCTGTACGCGCCCGGGGCCCAGTACCAACTCGACGCCGACTACTACCGGCGCATCGAGGCGGTCGAATTCGCGGTCAAGAGCGACGACGGTCAGTCGCCGGGCAACCTGCGTCGGGCCGACATGGTCCTCATCGGCTTGTCGCGCACGTCGAAGACGCCGCTGTCGATGTACCTCGCCCACAAGGGCTACCGGGTCGCGAACGTGCCCCTGGTCCCCGAGATCGCGCCCCCTCGGGACCTGTTCGAGATCGACCAAGAGAAGGTCTACGCCCTGATCATCGACCTCAACTCGCTGGTTCGGGTGCGGCACCAGCGGCTCAGGGCGCTCGGCCTCCCCCCGGACGCCGACTACGCCGCGCGCGAGAACATCGCCCGGGAGCTGCGTTGGTGCCGTGAGTTCTACGCTCGGCACCCGACCTGGCCGGTGGTGGACACCTCGGGCCGGGCGGTCGAGGAGACCGCCGCCGAGATCATCCGGATCATGAAGGAGCGCCGGGCCCGCTCCGCGAACGCGCTCGAGTAGCTCTCCCGCTACGGGTCGACCGCGCGCTCCGGCTTCAGGCCCCGCCGCATCAGCTCGAGCACGACCTCGCGGACGGGCTTGTCTTCGCGCAGGATGAGGCCGACCTGCTCCGTGATCGGCATCTCGACCCCCTCGCGCTCGGCCAGGGCGCAGGCCGACTCCGTGGTCTTCACCCCTTCCGCGACCTGGCCCATCTCTTCGAGGAGCTCGCGGAGCCGCTTCCCTTTGCCGAGGCCGATCCCAACCCGGCGGTTTCGGGACAAGTCCCCGGTGCACGTCAAAACGAGGTCTCCCATGCCGCCGAGCCCGGCCAGGGTGAGCGGATCGGCCCCCATGCGGACAGCGAGCCTCGTCATCTCGGCGAGGCCCCTGGTGATGAGCGCCGCCCTGGTGTTCAGCCCGAGCCCGAGCCCGTCGGCGCAGCCGCAGGCGATGGCCATGACGTTCTTGAGCGCCCCCCCGACCTCGAGCCCGACGACGTCCTCGGTGATGTAGGCGCGCATCCAGTCCGAGGCGAGCCACTGCTGGGCGAGCCGCGCCATCGCCGGGTCGGCCGAGCCGACGACGACCGCGGTCGGTGCGTGAGCCGCGACCTCCTTCGCGAACGACGGACCGCCTAGAAAGCCGATCGGGTGACCGGGCGCCTCCGCCTCGAGCACCGAGACCATCAGGTCCAGCGTCTCGAGCTCGATCCCCTTGGACGCGCACAGGATCGGGACCCCGGCCGGTGAAGCGGCGCTGGCCTCGCGCCAGACCGCGCGGGTCGCCTGGGAGGGAATGACCGAGACGACCAGATCGGCCCCATGCAGGGCCTCGCCGAGGTCCGAAGTGGGGCGCAGGTTGTCCGGCAGGGCAAAACCGGGGAGGTACCGAGCGTTCATCCGCTCCTGCCGTATGGAGGCGGCGTGCTCGGGACGTCGCGACCAGAGCGTCACCGGCGCCCCGAGGTCGCCGAAGTGCTTGGCGAGCGCCGTGCCCCACGAGCCGGCCCCGAGGACGGCGATGTTTCCTCTCCCCATCTCGCGCACGCTAGCAGCGCCCAGCCGCGGGCCGCCACTGGTGAGGCTCAGGTCCCGGCCCAGCGGCGCCACGCCCGCGCGACGGCCGCCCGGTCGGCGCCGGTCGGGTTTCCGAGGCTCTGGCCGGTGTTGACCTCCAGCAAGCCGATGGCGCGGTCGCCGAGGACGCGGCTCGCCCACGGCTCCTCCTCGATTCGGGGGCCAGTGACCGGGGTGGGGTCGAGGACCGCGTCGATGAGGAACGGAACCGCGGCCTCGCCGGCGCGGCGCAGGGTCCGCCAAGCGCGCTCGGCGTCGTCGCCGCTCGACAAGGCCGCGACCGCGGCTGCGAGTTCGGCGTCGAAGGCAGACCGGGATGGGCTCTTTTGGGGTCGAATCTCGGGTCTTGGGCGGAGATCGGCGACGAGCTGGGGGTCACCGCCCACCGAGAACCGAAAGATCCACGCGTCGCCCAGGACGGCGGTCGCGTCGTCCTCTCCGATGGCCACGAGAACGCCCCCGTGGGGCAACAGGTCGAACGATGCGTAGGCCCGCACGTCGCCGTCGTCGTCGAAGAGGGCTCGGTGCTCCTCCCACGTCGCCCCTCGCTCGATCCGGACGAGACGCAGCTTCGGGGCCGAGGACGCTGCGCTCTCCCGCACCTCCACGGGAACGCCGGGGCGGCCGGAAGCGGCGACCGGGGGGAACCTAGGCGGAGCCTCCCAGCCCACCCAGACCGGCGCAGGGCGGTCCTGGGCCGGTGGTCCTCCAGCGTCCGCGCAGCGGGCGAGGACGAGGAGCAGCGCCCATCGAGCGGTCACGATGGCCCGAACAACTGCTCGAGGATCCGATGCTCGGCGAGGTGGCCGGCGGCGGCGAGCTCCGGATCGCCGGCGAGGGTGGGGAGGCTCGGGAACACGCGCACCGACCCGACCTCGGCCACGGTCGCCTCGACCTCGGAGGTGCGAACGGCGGCGGGGGTGGGGGCGTTGAGCATCACACCGGCGACGTCGATGTCTCGGTGCCGGGCTCCCTCGAGCAGGGCGAGCACCCGGCTCTCGACGCCCGGAGCCGGGGTGTCCACGGCGAGCAGCCGGGCGCCGAGGCTCGCCACGAGGTCGAGCCCGAGCCCGTCTTCGGCGATGGGAGCGTGCGCGCCCCCGCACAGGTCCACGACCACGACGTTTCCGTATTCCGCCGCGGTCTGAACCGCCTCGGCCAGGTGCTCGACCCGAAGCACGAGCCCGGCTCGGCGAGCCGCGGTGAGCGGCGGGCCAGGGGTGGAGAATCGGTACGGAGCGGCGACCAGCGGGGGGAGCGGTCGCTCGCGGGCTGCGCGCAGCCGGGCCCCGTCGTCCGAGACGATGTCGTGGTCGTCCCCGTGCCGGCAGCCCACGTCGACCGGCTTCATCCCCACCGGATGGCCGCCGATCGCTCGCGCCCTTCGCACGAGCGCGGCGGCCACGACCGTCGTTCCGACCCCTGGACCGGTCCCGGCGACGCATAAGATCGGCGCGGTCACCTGAGGACGATGGACCAGCGTCGCCGCGGGGTCAAAGCGCACCCTTCGCCTACTTTTTCGCAACTTTCCCTACATTCGATCGATACCGAGGCCGTGCTGCCGCAGCTCGCCGCCCGTCAGGACCCGAGGGCCACGGTGCTCGACCGGCTCTACGAGGAGCAGGTGGACCTGCCGGAGGTGATCCTGCGGCTTGGGGCCCACCACCAGGGGCAGTCAGGCCTCTCCCCATTTCGGAGTCGGTCGCTTTCGGATCGGTTCGGGTCCTATCCGCACCCGTCGGATGTCCCTGGTCTGCTCGCGCTCGGCCTCGAGCGGCTGCGGCTCGAGCTCGAGGTCTCGGCCAGCATGGCCGACGACGTCTACCTGGCCGCGCTGCTCACCCACGTCGTGCTCGCAGTGCAGCCGTTCGAGGGCGGCAACGGGCGGGTCGCCCTCGACGCCGCCCACCACTTCCTGCGGGTGCGGTGGCGAGCGGCAGGACCGGTCCTCGGCCCCAGCAGTGAGCGCCAGGTCGCGACCTTGCTCGGCGCTTTGGGTCCCGGCGCAAGCGAAGCGCGCAGGGAGGCGAAGCCGACCGAAGGTCCCAAGGCAAGCGAAGCGCGCAGGGAGGCGAAGCCGACCGACCGCGCAATCGCCGCGAGCGAGCTGCTCCGGATCCGCGAGCACCACGCCAGGACCTTCGGCGGACTCGACCTCGCCGCCCTCCGAAGCAGCCCGCCCCACATCCGACTCGCTCACCACTTTGCCGCCCGCGCGCTGGTTCACCCCCGCGGTGCTTGAAGCCACTCTCAGAGGAAATTCAAATGGTTCAACTCAGCAACCGCTCTGCATTCGGGCCGAACAAGGTCCTCGACCAGCTCGCCACCGAGCTTCGATCCGGCGCCCGACCGCTCGACCGCGCCGCCGCCGAAGCGGTGATGACCTCGGTGGGCGCCGACCGTCGGATCACGGTCGAGGAGAAGGCCACGCTCGGCGCGCTTCGCGAGCGCGCCAGCGGCCCGGCCCGAGAGAAGGACACCGAGGTCGGTCGGACGCTCCTCGACGAGTTCGCTGGTCGGGCGTCCGGGCGACTGGTCGCCCATCAGATCAACACGTCGGTGGAGCCCGCGTTTCGGGCCGGCGACCAGTGGTTGAGGGCCGTGTCCTTTGGGCTGTGGCGCATGCCCTTGCCTACGTACGTCGGGGTGGACCAGCGCCCCGGTCGAGCGTTCGAGAAGAGCCGTCCGGTCGCCGACGAGGCGCTCGACGGGATGGTCCGCCGCCTCGCCGGTCGCGGCCAACTCGAGGCGCTGCTCCGCGAGTTCCCCGGGGCCGCCGCGTCCCCCGGTCACGTTCTCGTCGGGCCCACGCCAAAGCCCGACGTGGAAGCAAAATACCAGTCGCTCGTCGCCGACTTGCGGGCGGGCCGGACGGCGGAGAACGACGTTCTCGCCGACTTGCGCGCCTACTTGAAGGCTCGTCCAAACGGCTAGCGCCGAGGTTGGCGCCGCTTGTCTGCATCCGTGGGTGACAGGACGCGTTCGATCCTCTATGGGGGTCCGTCCAAGCGTCGGGCCGAGCCCTCCGCTGACGCGAGGGCGGGCCGGGCTGCGCCGCCCGACGGGAGTTCCACCGATGATGGCCGAGACCAAGGAAGGCACGTTTGCCGAGAATACTCCGTCCGCTGCGGACGCAGCCCAGAGCGAACCCAACGGCTCTGGCGCTGCAGGGTCGGAGGCCGTGACCGTGTCGGAGGCCGACATCGAACGGGAGGAGTCCGCCGAGGCCGGCTCCGAGTCCGTCGAGGCCGGCTCCGAGTCCGCCGAGGCCGGCTCCGAGTCCGCCGAGGCCGGCTCCGAGTCCGTCGAGGCCGGCTCCGAGTTCGTCGAGGAAACCTCGCCGCACGGCGACGCCGAGACGGACGGTGCGGCCGTGGACGCCGAGGAATCGGAGGCGGTGGCCGCGCCCCAGCTTCAGATGGGGGCCCCGGAGCTGCCGGCCAACGAGCTGTCTTTCGCCGAGATGTTCGAGCTCGCCGAAAAGCAGTCGGCGGAGAAGCGCAAGAAGCTGAAGGAGTCGATCGGGGGCAACCTCGGGGTCGGCCAGGTGATCTTCGCCAAGATTGTGGGCTTCACCGCCGACGACGTCTTCCTGGACGTCGGCGCCAAGGCGGAAGGGGTCATCGCGAAGAGCGAGCTCATCGACGAGGAGACCGGCGAGCTCACCTTGAGCGAGGGCGACAAGGTCGAGGCCCGCATCCGCAAGATCGAAAGCGGAACGGTCTACCTGGTGAAGGTTCTTCCTCATCAGTCGCTCAAGAACCGGGAGGAGCTTCGAGAGGCCCACCGGACGGGCATGCCGGTCGAGGCCAGGGTCACCGGACAGAACAAGGGCGGATTCGACGTCGATATCAACGGCATCCGAGCGTTCTGCCCCTCGTCGCAGATCGACCTCCGGATGACGAAGGACGCGAACTACGTCGGAAGCAAGTTCCCCTTCAAAATCACGGAGTTCAAGGACGGCGGAAAGAACATCGTCGTCTCCCGTCGCCAGCTCCTGATGGAAGAGAACGCCCGCAAAGCCGAGACGCTGCTCGCCCAGCTCTCGGTGGGTGACATCGTGGACGGCACGGTGACCTCCGTCCGGGACTACGGGGCGTTCGTGGACATCGGCGGGATCGAAGGCCTCGTCCACATGTCCGAGATCAGCCACGGACATGTGACCAAGGCGAGCGACAAGCTGAAGGCCGGCTACCTCGTGAAGGTCCAGATCCTGAAGATCGAGGACGGCAAGAAGGACGGGGAGAAGAAGATCAGCCTGTCGATGAAGGCGCTCGAGGACGACCCCTGGACCAGGGCCGAGGTCGAGATCCGCGAGGGCATGAAGGTTCGCGGCCGGGTGGCCCGAATTCAGTCGTTTGGCGCATTCGTCGAGATTCTGCCCGGGGTGGATGGGCTCGTGCACGTCTCCAACATGCGGCTCGGGGAGCGGGTGTCGAAGCCCAACGACATCGTGAAGGTGGGGGACGAGGTCGAGGCGACGGTGCTGTCGTGCGAGTGGGGCAAGCGCCGCATCGGGCTGTCGCTGGCCAAAACTCCGTCCGAGCTCGCCGACGAGCTGCGGAAAGGTCTCGTCCTCGAAGGCACGGTGGACAAGATCGAGTCCTTCGGGCTGTTCGTGAAGCTCCCGAACGAGGCCCGTGGCCTGGTTCCTGCGGCCGAGACCGGAACCCAGCGCGGAGCCGACCTCGCCAAGGAGTTCAAGATCGGGGACAAGCACAAGGTGATCGTGCTCGAAGTGGACCCGAAGAACGGCAAGATCCGGCTGTCGATCAAGGCGGCGCGGCAGGCCGAAGAGCGAGCGGAATTCGAGGGCTTCCTCTCCTCCCCGAAGGAGAAGGGCAAGGGCCTCGGTACGCTCGGCGACATCTTCAAGAAGCAGCTCGCCGAGCTTCGCGAGAAGTAAGATCGTAGAGCCGACGGGCCGCCAAGGCCCGAGGCTCGCTTCCTCCGTTCCTGGCCCCGGTCCTCGCGGTTCCGCTCTCTGCAGGGCCTGCGAAGAAACAAGATCAGTCTTTTGGACTCCTCTCCGCCTCGAGGCGGCGATAGATGGTGCGCGGGGCGATGCCGAGCAGCTGCGCGGCCAGCGTCTTGTCCCCGCTCGTCTCCACGAGCGTGGCGTGAATCAGCGCTCGCTCGACCTCCTCGAGCTTGGTCCCGATGGGTACGACCACCGAGCGCCCTTCTCGGCGCACCGGGCCGTGGTCGGTCACGCTGGGGTTGTTCCGAAGCGGCTGAGGAAGGTCGTCCAGACCGATCGCTGGACCTCGCGACAGCACCACGGCTCGCTCGATGACGTTCTCGAGCTCGCGCACGTTGCCCGGCCACGGCCAGCGCCGCAGCGCATCCATCGTCTCCTTCTCGATGCCTCGGATCGGCTTGTCGTTCTTGTCGGCGAACCGGCGAAGAAAGTGATCCACGAGCAGCGGAATGTCCTCGGGCCGGTCTCGAAGCGGAGGGAGCTGGATCCCGATGACGTTCAATCGATAGAAGAGATCTTCGCGAAAGGTGCCCTGCCGCACCAGCTGCTCGAGGTCGCGGTTCGTCGCCGACACGAGCCGAAAATCCACCCGCCTGGTCTCGTGCCCGCCGAGCCGCTCGAATTCCCCCTCCTGGAGCACGCGAAGCAGCTTCGCCTGCACCGGCTGGGCGAGCTCCGCGACCTCGTCGAGAAAGAGCGTCCCCGCTTCGGCCCGCTCGATCCGCCCTTCCTTCGTGGCGGTGGCCCCGGTGAACGCGCCTCGTTCGAACCCGAAGAGCTCGGCTTCCAAGATGGATTCAGGGAGCGCGGCGCAGTTGACGACCACGAACGGCCCATCCCGTCGGGGGGACTGATCGTGCAGCGCGCGGGCGATCAGCTCCTTTCCGGTGCCCGACTCCCCGTTCACGAACACCGTCGCGCTCGACGCGGCGGCCTGCGCCACCATCTCCATGGTGGCTTGCATGGCCGGGGCGCGGCCGACCAGCACCCGCTCCCGGCCGCCGTTGCGGGCGGCGTCGAGCTGGGCCCGCAACAGCACGTTCTCTTTGGTCAGCCGCTGCCGTTCGAGCGCCCTTGCCACCACTCGCCGGATGAGCGCCGCCTTGAATGGCTTCTCGACGAAGTCGTAGGCTCCCGCCCGCATCGCCTCCACCGCGAGCTCGATCGTGCCGTAGGCGGTCATGACGACGACGTCCGCGTCCGGCCGCAGGGTCCTGGTTGCCCGCAGCAGGTCGATGCCCGACATGCCCGGCATCATGACGTCGGCGAGAACGAGGTCCACCGGGGTGTCTCGGAGCCGCTGAAGCGCGAGCTCCCCGGACGTCGCGCCGTGGACCACGAGGCTGTCGCGCTCGAACACGCGGCGGAGCGAAGCGACGTGCTCGTGCTCGTCGTCCACGACGAGGAGGACCGGGGTCGGCGCGGTCGAATCCACCGCTCGAGGCTACCGCAAAACCACCGAGGGATCGCCCTTCGCCGCGGGGTTGTCCAACACGGCGGTGCCAAGGCCCTGGCCGTCGGTCGAGGCTCGGGTGGCGCGACGCGAGAAAGCGGCCAGCGGTTCTTGCCGGCTCGCGCGAGCGGTCAGCTGTTTTCGGTCAGCAGGGACGCGATGTACTGGTCGCGTCGCTTCTCCCAGTCCTCCGCGAGTTTCGAGGTCTGACGCTTCAGTTTGGCGTCGGTCACGCCGTTGAGGCGCGCGATCACCCGGCTGTAGAACGCGAGCACCTCGGGCACCGGCTTGCGCAGCCGCTTGAGGTGCTTCTCGGCCTCCTCGTACGCGGCTTGGGCGCCGTCGGCGAGGTAGTTCCACAGGTTCACGTCCCCGTAGAACTCTTGGGCCTCGGGGAAGAACTTCTGCGCGTCCATCGCCCGCTCCAAGGGTTCGGCCACCTTCTCGAGGTCGGCCTTCTTCCCTTTCGGCGTCTCCTCGGCGAAGGCCACGCGGGCAAGTCCGAGCAGGATCTCGGGGTCGTTGCCGAGCTCCGCCGCCTGCGTGAAGTGCGCCTTGGCCTCCTTCAGGTCCCCCTTCTCGAGCGCGTGTTTGCCCCGAAAGATCTCGAACTCGGGTCCGATCACGCCCTGCTGGGCTTTTTCGAGCTCCGCCACCAAGGTCAGGGCCGCGTCGTCCTTTCGCTCGCTCTTCAGCCGGGCGAGCTCCCACTTGAGTCCGCGATACAGCGGGCGAAGCGCGATCGCCTTCTCGTAGGCGGCCACCGCGCCGTCGAGGTCCCCCTTCGTCTTCAGGGCGCGGGCCTCGACGCCAAAAAACGGCGGATGGTCGGGCCACGCCTTCTTGGCCTCCTCGATGTGGGACAGAGCGTCGTTCGCGGCGCCTACGGCCAGGGCTCGCTCCGCCTTCGCCCACTCCAGGTAGGCCTTGGCCCGCGGGCTCTGGTTCACCTCATCGATGACCTGCTCGAGGTCGTCCATCAGCTTCGACGGACCGGTCAAGTTGCCGGAGGTCTGAAGCCGGAGCGCGGCCAGGTAGGCCTTCGCGAGGTGGTGGTTGGGGTTCATGTTCGGGGCGGTGATGTTGCTCAGGTGCTTGATCGCAGCCTTGGGGAGCCCCTGGCGGAGCGTCCCGTCGGCGAGCGTCATCCGAAACCCGAGCGCGCTGAAGTCCCCGTCGGCCGCGGTGTTCATCAGCCGGTTGCCGTCGTACAGGTCCCCCTGCTCGAGCCGGGCCCAGCCGAGGGCGTGGGCGAGGGAGGAGGCCCCTTTTCCGTCGTCGAGCAGCGCCTTCAGCTTGCGTTCGGCCGACTCGGGCTGACCCTTCAGAATGTCGAGGTAGGCGGCGGAGGCGAACCGCGCCGGGCTCTCCACCTCCTGGCGCTCCGCTTCCGAGAGCTGCCGGCTCGCTTCGTCCAGGGTGTCGAGCCCGTGGGTGGCGTGCTGGAACACGAGCGTCTCGGCCAGGGCCGCCGAGAGACGACCGTCGCTCGGGGTCAACGCCAGCGCCTCCTCGAAGACCTTCTGCGCCTCGAGCAGAGACGCGAGGTCGTTGCGCTTCACGAGTCGCTGCGCTTGGGACCGCAGCTCCTCCACCTCTTGCCTCGTGTCGACCCGCTGCTTGTACAAGAACAGCGCCCCGGCTCCGAGCGCGAGCACGATGATGACGTCCCTGATGAACCGGCCGAAGCCCTGCCTCGGCGGCGCGGGAGGCTCGAATTCGTCGTACGGGGTGGAAGCGTCCGGGTTTTGCGGCATCGAAGACCTCTAGGGCTGGCTGGGCACCTACCGAAAGGCGCCATAAGCCCAAAGATTTCGCGTCATTACCAACGGCGCCCGGCACTGTCAAGGCACCTGGCCGTCACATCGCATTGCCGTTGTCGGCCGTCCTCGAGGCCGGTAGCCTTCTTCCGGTGAGCCGCCGGGACACCCGCAACATCAACCTCTCGTGCTCGTTCTGCGGGAAGAGCCAGCGGGAGGTGAAGAAGCTCATCGCGGGGCCAACGGTGTACATCTGCGATGAGTGCATTCGCCTGTGCAACGACATCATCGCCGAGGAGCGATTGAAGGAAGGGTCGCTCGGCCCGAAGCAGCGGATCCCGCCCCCCACCGAGATCAAGGCGTTCCTCGACGACTACGTCATCGGCCAGTCGCTCGCGAAGGTGGTGCTGAGCGTCGCCGTCTACAACCACTACAAGCGGATTGGGCTGCGCGAGCAGTCCGACGCGGTCGAGATTCAGAAGTCCAACATCTTGATGATCGGGCCCACCGGGACGGGCAAGACCCTGCTCGCCCAGTCGCTCGCCCGCTTTCTCGACGTGCCCTTCACCGTCGCCGACGCCACCACGCTCACGGAGGCCGGCTACGTGGGTGAAGACGTGGAGTCGATCATCCAAAACCTGCTGGCAGCCGCCGACAACGACATCGAGCGGGCCCAGAAGGGCATCGTCTACATCGACGAGATCGACAAGGTCGCCCGCAAGGGGGAGAGCCCGTCCGCGACCCGCGACGTGTCCGGAGAAGGCGTGCAGCAGGGCCTGCTCAAGCTGCTCGAGGGCAGCAAATGCAACGTCGCCCCTCGGGGGACCAAGAAATACTCCCAGCAGGAGTACGTGCAGATCGACACCTCCAACATCCTGTTCATCGCCGGCGGCGCCTTCGTCGGTCTCGACCAGATCGTCGCCCGCCGGCTCGGAAAGAGCGGCATCGGCTTCGGGTCCGAGATCGACTCGAAGCAGACGAGGCGGACCGGCGAGGTGCTCGCGAAGGTGGAGGCCGAGGATTTGGGCAAATTCGGGCTCATCCCCGAGTTCGTGGGCCGGCTCCCGGTGGTGGCGACCCTGAGCGACCTCACCGAGGAGGACCTGGTCACGATCCTGACCGAGCCGAAGAACGCGCTGACGAAGCAGTACAAGAAGCTCTTCATGCTCGAGGGGGTGAAGCTCTCCTTCACCCGTCAGGCGCTCCACGCGATCGCCAAGGAGGCGATCCGCCGAGAGTCGGGAGCCCGCGGGATGCGAGCCATCCTCGAGAACCAGATGCTCGACATCATGTACGAGGTGCCCTTCCTCCCCGGAGTGAAGGAGTGCCGGGTCACCAAGGAGGTCATCGAGAAGGGCGAAAACCCGATGCTCATCTACGAGGACCGGGAGGCGAGCGCCTGAGCGCTTTGCTCAGCGCAAGAACCCACCGGGGCCGAGCGAGCGGTTTCGGCCGAGCAGGCGCTTCGCGATCTGGCGAGCCCGACCGAGGCTCGGCTGGACCAGCACGTCCCGGACGGCGCGGCCGGCGCTGAAGGGCCCGCGGGGCAGCGCCCGGAACGCGACGTCGACGTGCTGGGTCTTCTCGGTCCGGACCTCCTTCACGGTCACCAGCGCGGACAGCAATCCCACCAGTTCCTTGATCCTCGGGTCGCCGAAGCGCTCGGAGCGCATGAGGTCGATCGCGATGCGGTTGGCCCGGGCATCCACCACCACATCGGGGATGTCGGGCAGCTCGGCGAGCAGGTCCCCGGGCCGAGACAAATCGAGCGCCCCCGACCGGATGAGGGCCGATATTTGGGTCTTCTCCGAGCTGAGCACGGCGATGTTCAGGTCCTCGATCCGAAGCTCGATGCGGAATTGATGCTCGTCGATCTCGATGTCCTGAACGAACAGCGCGGCCGTGATCCGCATGCGGGTCCGCATCTTGTCGACCGTGGCCCCGAAGCGAAGGCCAGGCGGATCGACGTCGAGCTCGGCGTCGACGCCGGCGTCCTTGGTCAACTCCGACAACAGCCACCGAAACGCAGCGAGTGGGACCCCGACCCTCATGCCGAGTCCGCTGCGTACGAACCGGCCGATCTCTTCCGGGTGCGCTCCGAGGTACCGCACCAGGGTCTCGACCGCGCGAAGGGGCTCCACCATGGGCGGCACCATAGCTGCCTTCGTGACCGGCGTCTGCCGTGGTCAGGCCCGTGAGAGCAGGCGCTGGATTTCGAGTTCCGCGGCGGTCTTCGCGCGCGCCCCGTCGAGGTCTTCGAGCGCCTCCCCGAGCCGGCCTTCGGCCATCATCGCCTGCGCCGCCGACAGGTCGAGCAGGGCGAGGTGAAGGGCGTCGAGGTCGGAGAGGATGCCCGCGGTGCTCGCCGCGAGCGCCGCGAGCTGCGGGGCGAGACGCTCGAGCCTCGTCGCCCGCTCCGGGTCGCCGAGATCGGACGCGGGTCCGGCTTCGAGCGCAGATTTGATGCGAGTGGACAGCCGCTGCTGCTCCGCGACCCGGCGCACCGCCTCATCGAGGCGCACGCCGAGGTTCGCACGGTCTTCGTGGTGCGCGGCGGCCTCTTCGATCTGGGTCCGGAGCACCAGCGCCCGCCGGATCGGCTCGGAGACGCCGGCCTCCGCCTCGAGCGTGGCGAGCTCGGTCGGCCCGAGCCGGCGCAGCGCCGCCGTTGGGCGAGCCCTCAGCGCGCGAAGAGCTCGCCGAGCGGCGAGCGCCGCGACCCCCAAGAACACCAGGAACAGGAACAGCCGGACCAGCACCGGTTCATTCTCCGAGGAAGAACTCGCGCCACGTCTTCATGCTCGCGAAGCGCTGCATGAACCCGGGGTCGCTCGAGTTAAGGGTCACCTCTCCGAGCTGGAAGTTCTCGGCCGCGGTGATGGCGGAAAACGTGCGGCCGGCCCTCGACGCGAGCGCCTTGGCCTCGAGCCGCTTCCCGAGCGCTTCCGCCTTCGCCTCGGCGAGGTCGCCGGCCGCCTTCAGCTCGGCGAAGATCGCGTCCCCTTCGGCGCGCCGCTTGGCCCGGTACTGCTCGGCCTCACCCTCGATCTGCGCGATCTCGAGCTCGAACTGGGTCTTGAGCTCCTCGATCTTCCGGTTCCACTCCTCCCGCTTGAGCGCCACTTCCTTGTCGATCGTCTTTTCGATGGTGTCCGTCTCCTGGACCGCGACCGACTGCTTTCGCTTCGCCTCGTCGAGCCGCCCCTGGACCGAAAAGAACTGCTTCTCCTGCAGCTGGCGCTCGTACTCCTCCCGAAACCGGATCGCTCGGATGACTACGTGGTCGGCTTCGATGTGGTACTTGCCGAGCTCCTCGTTGAGCCGGGGGAGCGCGGCCGCGGCGGTCGCCTGTCGCTTGTCGGGCTCCTGGATGTCGAGGTTCGTCAGGTCGGCCAGCGTCTCGCGGAGGATGCCCGTCGCCGTGGACCGAACCTTTTCGAGGTACGAGTCGCCGAAGCCCTCCTGGACGATCCTCCAGCCTTCCCCCTCCTTGATGTGCCACGGGATGGCGACCTCGACGTAGATGATGTTGTTGCCTGAGGTTCGGATCTCGATGGCGTCCGCGTCCGCGCCCCCCGTGCTCGAATACTCGAGGTAGTGAAGGGTCCGAGGGAGCCGGTAGTAGGAGTGGAACAAGGGGACGCGGAGCTGCCAGCCGAAGTCGAAGTCCCGCTCGGTGATGCCGCCGGTCAAGGACCGGCGGACCCCGATCTCCCATGGCTCGATCTTGACGAACAGCGCCTTTGGCAGCACCCACGCCGCGAGCAGGACCAGACATACGATGTTGATGATCTTGCGCATCGAATCCTCCTAGCGGCCCCGGGCCGGGCGGCCCTCGATGTGGCGGATGTCGATCGGAGCGACCGGCGTCAGCATCGGGGTGGCCTTGATCTTCTGGAGCTGGGGAAAAACCCTCTCCGCGATCACTCGGTTGAGCACGTCGGGCCCCTCTGCTCCGATGGCGCCGATCTTCGCGGCCAGGCCCTCTGCCGCCTGGCGGTACGCGACCTCGTTGGCCTTCGCCCTCGTGTTCTTCTCGTCCCGGTAGGCGATGCCGGCGGCCTCCCGCTCGATGAAGTAGATGTCCGCCTCGCGTTTCGCGGACAGCAGCGCGTTCTCCGCCGCCTTCTTCTTCGCCTCGAGGTCGGCCACGAGCCCCTGGTACTCCCCGTTCTTCTGCTGGGCCACGTTTTGGATGTCGCGGCCTTTCTGCTGCTCGAGCTGCTTTCGCCGCCCATCCTGCACCTCGACGTCCTGCTCCGCGTTCTGCCGCTCCTCGATGGCCCGCTCGACCCTCGCGTCGAACTTCGGCTTCGGGGTCACGATCTGGGTGACCTCGACCCCGTAGGCCTCGAGCCGCTCGTTCAGCCGGCGGCGGGCTTCGTTCGTGGCCAGGCCGTAGGTGGCGGGATTTGCCACTTCGAGAAACGAGTACCGACCGAACTCGTCCCGCAGGATCTCGCGGGCGTGGGTGGCCACCAGGCGCTGCTTGAACCCATCGCGCGGCCCGGAGGTGGCGACCACCGAAGCCGCCCGGGAGGGGAGGATCTGGTAGAAGATCTCCAGGCGGTCGAAGTAGAAATTGGAGCCGTCGTTCGCGCGCACGGTCAGGGCGCCGATGCGCTGGGAACGCTCCTCTCCGTAGGTCCGCCCGGGCAGGTCGCTGCCCGGGTCGGCCATGACCAGCACCTGGGGCCGGCGCTCGAGGATCAGCGCGCTCTGGACGCCAGGCAGGAAGGTCTTCGCTCCCTGGTCGATGACCACTCGGGTGTCGGGGCCGAACAGCCCAAGGCCGGTGTTGTTGAAGATGATCCCCACCTCGCCGGGCTCCACCTCGACGAATCCACCCTGACCGAGCAGGAGCTCGACCGCGATGACCAAAACCGTCGCGCCCAGCAGCAATGGGGTCACTAGGCGCCGAGCCGGCGCCGAGCTCTCGTCGTCTTGCACCCCGCCCCTCTACCGAAAAAGCGGGCCGGAAGCGCCTGGGTTCGGGAGAAAAAGAGGACCTCCGGGCACCTGAAGGTACCCGGAGGTCATGACCCCACGGAGACTCGAACTCCGGTCTGCGGCGTGAGAGGCCGCCGTCCTGGACCGCTAGACGATGGGGCCAAAGGGCAACTGCCCGGAGGCAGACCACAATTGGGGTACAAGGACTCGAACCTTGACACCTGGAACCAGAATCCAGTGTCCTGCCAATTAGACGATACCCCAGCCGCGGACCGGTGTTCTGCCACAGGCCTCCCGCGCTGCAAAGCGAAAATTTGAGCGCCGGTTGGTGCGGTCAGCGGTCGGGGGCGGCGGGCAGCACGGTCGCGTACACGGTGTCGTCGCCCAGCGTGGTGTAGACGTTGATGCCGTCCCAGCTCCGGCCGGTCCGGGTGTTCTCGATGTAGTAGGCGGTGACCCGGGACGGGGCGTCGAGGCGGCGGACCACCACCCCCGGGACGTTGGCGTAGGTCCGGCGCAGCTCGGCCAGGGCCTTGTCCCAGGGTTTGCGGATCACGAAGAGCCCGTCCTGACCGGCGACTGGGTCGCACGGATCGGGCAGCGTCGCTCCGTGGATTTTTCGGGCCGAGGCTGTCCCCGGGGCGAGCATGGCGAGCGCAGCGGCGAACCCGACGCCGAGCGTGCCGAGCCACCGATAGGGTTCTCGCGTGGACACCGGTGTCGGCTAGGGTCTCATCGTTTCGATGTCAACCGGTGGCCCCCGATCCCGGCGTACCGGTGTAGCATCGGGGCATGCGGTCCTTCCTGCTGGTCGCCTCGATCGCGCTGCTGCCGTGGAGCGCCCATGCGACCGTCGTTGTCCCGAAGACGGTCGAAGCCATGGCCCAGGAGGCCTCGGTGGTCGCCCGCGCCGTCGTCCTGGCCAGCCAGAGCGCCTGGGACGACGACCACCGCCGGATCTACACCTACACCGAGCTCCAGCTTCGGTCGGCCTGGGTCGGCAGCCCCCAGTCTCCCCTCGTCGTTCGCACGCTCGGCGGGGTCGTCGGCTCCGTCGGGATGCGGGTCAGCGGCAGCCCGCAGTTCGAGCCGAGCGATGAGGTGGTCGTGTTTCTCGCCGACGATCCGCTCGAGTCCGGCCACTATGTCGTGCTCGGGATGGCACAGGGCAAATGGAGGGTCGAGGGCGAGCTCGCGGTCCCGGACAGCCACGGCCTCGTGTTCGCGGCCGACGACGGGAGGGGGGGCTGGACGGTCGCCCACGGGGAGCACGGCGCCAGGTCGGCTCCGGCGATGCCGCTCGAGGCGCTCGAGGCTAGAGTTCGGGCGGCGCGGGCCTCGGCGCCCTCGGTCCCTTCCCCTTCGGTCCCAGCGCCTCCGGTGGCTCCGCCCTCGGTCCCGGGGGGCCCGCCTCCGTCGCCGGCGGTTCCGCTCGGTCCCCCGTCGAAGACGCCGCTCAGTCCGGCGGACCGGACCGGTGATTGAGGTCCGGATCGGGATCGCGGCGGCGGTGCTGGCCGGCGCGCTCGTCTTTCCCCGATTCGCGTCCGCGTTTCGCTGCACCCGCGTCGCCGGGAACGTCGGCCCGTCCCTGGTGTGGCCCTCTCGCTCGGTTCCGTGGTGGCTCGACGCAGAGGTCGCTCACCTCGCCGACGGCGCGGGCAAAGAGGCCGCGGAGGCCGCCATCGCCGGCTGGAGCGCCCCGCCTTGCACCGATCTCGAGCTCTGGCTCGCCGGCGTAGGTGATGACCTCGTGGCGGGGTTCGTTCCCGGCGGCGACAACGAGAACGCCGTGGTGTTCGCGGAGCCGGGGCGGCTCGATTTCACCACCATCGCGCTGACCGTCGCCGCTTTCGATCCCCGGACGGGCGAGATCCTCGACGTCGACATCGAACTCAACCGCGAGCGCTTTCGGTTCGACGTTCTGCCCCCCGCCGGCTGCCGCGATGGCGAAATCAGCATGGATCTGGGTAACACCTTGGCCCACGAGGCCGGTCACCTCATCGGGCTCGACCACCCGCCGTCGCTCGAGCGGTACCGTCAGTCCACGATGTTCGCGAGCGCGGCCCCATGCGAGACCTCGAAGCGCGACCTCGCCGCGCTCGACATCGAGGCGGTGTGCTCCATCTACCCTGCTGGAGAACCCACGAACCCGTGCTATCCGCCCGACAATCGGGGGCTCCGGGTGGTGGACCGCGACCGGGGCCACGGCTGCGCCTCGAGCTCGGCGGCCCATGCTTCCCTGGCTCTGCTCGTCCTTTCGCTCCGTCGCCGCCGATGAGCCTGGAAGTTCGAGGGCTGTCGCTCGAGCTCCCGAGGACATCGGGGAGCGGCAAGTTCTTCGCGCTCCGAGGGCTCGACCTCGACGTGCCCGCCACCGAGGTCGCAGCGCTGATCGGACCCTCCGCCGCGGGCAAGAGCCTGCTCGCGCTCGCGCTGCTTGGGCTCTGTCCGCCCGGGGGCCGGATCTCGGCGGACCGGGTGGTGCTCGCCGGGGAGCCGCTCGATCTGTCGAAGCCCGATCCGTGGGCGGGGCTTCGAGGGACCCGGATCGCCTGGCTTCCCCAGGATGCGGCGGCATCGCTCGATCCCTGCGCCCGGGTGGGCGCCCACCTGACCCGGGTGCTCCGCGCCCACGGCCGTCTGGCCGGGACCGCTCCGGTCGAGGCCGCGCTCACCGAGGCCGGGCTCGATCCGTCGGTGGCCGGGCTTCATCCCCATGCGCTGTCCGGGGGCATGGCCCAGCGGGTCGCGCTCGCAGTGGCGCTCGCGCTCGCTCCTTCGGTCTATGTTCTCGACGAGCCCACCTCCGCCCTCGACTCGGCGACGGCCGAAGCGGTGCTCGCGGCCGTCCTCTCCCGGGCCTCGAGAGGCGCCTCGGTCGTGCTCGTCACCCACGACCTGTCGCTCGCGTGGGCCCACGCCCACCAGATCACGGTGCTCGCCGGGGGGAGGGTGGTCGAGCGGGGTTGCCCCGCCGATTGGGCCACCCCGTCCAGCCCATCGGACGATGGACCAGCCCGGCGCGAGCAATCCGCTCCGGTCGATGGCCCTCGGCACCCGGTCACGAGGGCCCTCATCGCCGGGCGACCGGTCCCGCCTGAGGACTTGGAGGCGCCGAGTGGCTCGTGACGGCGCGCCGATCCTCGGGCTCGACCGCAGCGACCCTCTGCTCGACGACTATCGGGGGCTCCGGGACCGGGATGTGGCCGCGCTCCGGGGCGGGTTCATCGTCGAGGGGCAAGAGGTGTTGCGCCGGCTGCTGGCGTCGCCGTTCCCGGTGCGGTCGATCCTGCTCGCCGAGCCCCTCTGGCCCTCCGTGGAGCCGCTCGTCGAGGGACGCGACGTCCCCGTCTACGTCCTCCCCGCCGTCGAGCTCGCGGAGGTGGTGGGTTTCGCGTTTCACCGGGGGGTGCTCGCGGTGGGGGAGCGGGGGCCGGAGCGGGCCCCGGAGACGGCGCTCGACCGGTCCGGGCCAGCCGCGGTCGTCGCGCTGCTCGGCCTCACCAACACCGACAACGTCGGGGCCAGCTTCCGGAACGCGGCCGCGTTTGGGGCCCATGCCGTGGTGCTCGACGACCGCTGCGCCGACCCGCTGTACCGGCGGTCTCTTCGGGTGGGGATGGGGTACCCGCTCCTCATCCCTTTCGCCCGGATCGGCTCGCAAGAGCGGGTGCTCGACCGCCTGGCCGCTGCTCGCTTCTCGACCGTGGCGCTCACCCCGGATTCGCGCGCGCTCGACGTCGCGACGGTGCTGCGTGAGCCGGGTCGTCTGCCCCAGCGGTTCGCCGTCCTCATCGGGTCGGAGGGTCCAGGGCTCGGCTCCGCCATCATCGAAGCGGCCGACCTTCGAATCCGAATCCCGATGGCGGAAGGCGTCGACTCGCTCAACTGCGCCACCGCAGCGGCGGTGGCGCTTCACGCTCTGCGGCTCGCCCGGCCGGAGTCCTTCTCGTCGGAGCTGCCGATATAAGGGTTTCATCCAATAGGTGTTTCGACTACACATCCCCTGTGGTGACCTGGTTCTTTTCCCTAGTGGCATTGCTGTCGGGGTTGGCCGTCGGGCTGCTCCGCCCGGCAGTGGTCTTTGGTCGGTGGCGGGCGGGGCTCCCGATCTTTCGACGGTTCGACCGGACCCGCAGGATCGGGGTCGCCGTCGTTCTGGCCGCGTCCCTCGCGGCGGTGATCGCGGGCGAGCCGCCCCTCGGCGTGCTGGGGCTGGCGTGGGCCTTTGCGCTGTTCGCGGTGCTCTTTGACCTCGAGGCCTTGTTTCCGGCGCTCAACAGGGTGGAGCCGGTCGAGCCTGCGGAGGCGGCGCTCGACGCCGACGAGCCGGTGTTGGTGCTCGAAGTCGGCGGGCAATCGCGGGCCTATCCGATCCGCTCGATGCTGATGCCTCGGCACCTCGTCCACGACGAAGTAGGCGGGGTCCCGGTCCTGGTGAGCTGGTGCGCGCTCTGCCGAAGCGGGGCGGTCTTTCGGTCGGAGGTCTCGGGCCATCGGCTCCGGTTTCGGGTGGTGGGCGTCTTTCGGCGAAACCTCATCATGGAGGACGACGACGAACGAACCCTGTGGCAGCAGGCGACCGGTGAGGCGCTCGCCGGCCCGCACGCCGGGCAGCGGCTCGAGCTCATGCCCTCTTCGGTCGTCCCCTGGCGGGTGGCGAAGCTCCGGCCGGGTCTCACGGTGGCGAGGGCCCCGGCGAGCGCGTCACCGGCCCCATTTTCGACCCGGCTGGGGCTGGCGGCGCTGGAACGAGCGACCGAGACGGTCACGGCGCCAGGGCTTGCTCCGGTCCCGCCGATCCTCCCCCCCCGGGCGACGGTGTTCGGGGTGGTCGTGGACGGCGCCGCTCGGGCCTACCCGGAGTCGAGCCTCGTCGGCACCTTCACCGACACCGTCGGCGCGGTGGAGCTCGAGCTCGTCTACGACCCCGACGCGTCGAGTCTCAGCGCTCGTCGGACCGACCGTGATGAGGTGATCCCCGTGGAGCGGTCGTGGTGGCTAGGCTGGGCCGAGTTCCACCCGGACGGCGACGTCTACGCCCCGGCACCGGGGCCAGAGGAACCGCTGGGGCGCTGAGCGATCAGCGCCCGTCGGGATCGGTTTTGTCGTCTTCGAGCGGCGCCCTCGGGACCACGGCGGGGCTCGGCGGCAGCATCCCGGTTCGAGGCCTCGGGGGCGGAGCCACCGTCGGTTCGAACCGGGCGTCGGATGTCTGCGCCGGAGCCGGACTGGGCAGGGGCACCCCCGCCGGCCGCAGCAGTGGGTCTTCCGACATGGGAAGCCCCTTCGAGCGCCGCCGGCGGAAGGCGACGGGGGCCTCGGGCTCTTCTGCGTGGCCTTGGCTGGACGGCGCGAGGATCGGCTCCGGTTCGAGGTCCACGGCCGGTGTCGGCGGACCGTCTTCGGTGGACGGCCCGTCGGGCTGCTCGGCGCCCTCTTCGTCGAGCTCCACTGGGTCAGGTGTCTGTGGCTCCGGCCAGCGCGGCTCCAACGCTTCGAGAGCCTCGGCCGATTCGAACCGAAACGAGGCCGAAGGAGCCTGGAGCCGCTCCGCGAGCGTTCGAGGCGGGGGCGGCAGGTTGAAGCCGGCCCGGGCCCAGGACTCCGCCGCCCGCGCGGCCTCTGGGGTCCGCGAGCCGGATCCATCGACGACGATCCCTCGAAACCCGAAGCCTTCGGAGTCCCCTTTGGGTCCGCGGAGGGCGTCGAGCTCGGTTCGAGCCACCCGCTCGGCCAGGCTCAGGTGGTCGTCGTGGTCGTCGTCGGGCTCCTCGGGGTCGCTTACGGACCCGAGCGGCAGAACCGACGGCCACGGCCACGCTGCCACCGCCGCTGGGTCCCGGAGCGGCTCGGGCGGGGGGCGGGCGGCCGGGCCGTCCCCCCGGACCTCGACCAAAATCCGCTCGAGCACCGTCCCGCCGTCGGGGGGCCGGGCCCCCACGAGGATCTCGAAGTCCCCAACCGCGCCGAGCACGAGGCGGTATTGGCCTGGGCTCCGCGCCGGCTCGAATCGGTAGCCCGGCCTCGGACCGCCGACGAGCGCGAAGCTGCGGACCCGAACATCTTCGGGGAGCTTCAGCTCGAGCGCCCGGTGGGGTGCGGCGCGGAGCGTCCCGCTGAGCCCGGTGAAGATCGGCGCGTAGCGGGTGCGCCGGAGCAAGCCAGGGCAAGCGTCGAGAAGGTAGACCACGACCTCCAGGGGGTAGATCTCCACCACCCCAGTGCCGAAGCCGAGCTCCCGGACGGCGCTCCTCGCAAACCGTCGGTCGGGTAGGGCCGCGAACAACGACCCGAGGTACGCGATCACCTCGGCCCGAGCGGCCCCGGTCCGCACCCGAAACGCCTCCGCGAGCAGCATCGCGTGCTGCGCGTAGAACAGCGGGGTGCCGAGCTCGCGCATCGCCTCGCCCGGGTCGGTCAAGCTCGGGTCGCCGGGGCGGCCCAGCAGGCGACGCTGGCCAGGGAGCACCCGTGGGTTGTTGTCCCCGGCGGAGCAGATCGCCTCGGCGAGCGCGTCGAGGTCGACCGGTTCGTCCTTGTCCTCCGACGGGTCGTCCTGGTCCTCGAGAAGGTCCCAGCGCAGCCGTCGGTGCCGGTCGGGCGCGTCCTTGTCGATGGTGAACCGGTCTCTGGACACCAGCGGGCGCCGGTTGCGCCGGGCCTTGACGTCGCGGGTGGCCGCGTCCTCGTCGTCGAGGATCATCTCCGCTTCGTCCTTCGGTGCTCCGCCCGGGCGCAGCGCCTCTTTGGGGGCGATCGGACCCGGCGCTGGCCCGGCGGCGCCGGCGTCCGCCCGAACCGGGCTGGCTCGCTCGGTCCCGATCCCTTCGCGAGGGCGCAGATCTTCGTAGTCCACCCCCAGCATGCCGCCGGCAGCCCCGGCCACACTGCGGCGGGTGAAGTTGCGGTCCTTGGGCGCCGGACCGCGCGGATCGGACGCGCCGGGCGGGAGCTTCACCACCGGTGAAATCTACTCCATTCGAAGGCGAGCGAGGATCGGGCGACTTTCAGCCGAGATCGCTCGTCAGCGCGCCCTCCGACAGCGACCCGCCCTTCGGGATGATCACGATGCCGGTGTCGGAGACCGAGAACCGGCGCTCGTCCTCCTCGCGGTCGTAGCCGATGATCGTGCCTTCGGGGATGTGGACCCCTTTGTCGATGATCGTCCGCCGGATCTTGCAGTGTCGGCCGATTCGAACCCCCTCGAACAGGATCGACTCTTGAACGTGCGAGTACGAGTGCATGCGCACCCCGGGCGACAGCAGACTCCGCTCGATGTGCCCCCCAGAGATGATGCAGCCTTCGCAGACCATCGAGTCGGTGGCGATCCCGATGCGTCGGCTCTCTTGGTCGGCGAACACGAACTTCGCCGGCGGCTCGTCGCTGTTGAACGTGCGGATCGGCCAGCGTCGGTTGTAGAGGTTGAGAACCGGGCTGACCCCGACCAGCTCGAGCGACGCCTCGTGGTAGGCCTCCACGGTGCCGATGTCCACCCAGTAGCCCCGGGCCCGCTCTTCTTCGCCAGGGACGTCGTTGCTCATGAAGTCGTACACGTAGACCGGGGCCCGGGCGTAGAGGCTGGGGATGAGGTTTCCGCCGAAGTCGTGGGACGAGCGCTGGTCGCCGGCGTCGCGCTGGGCCTCGCGGATGAGCACGTTTCGGTCGAACAGGTAGTTGCCCATCGACGCGAGCGTGAAACCGGGACGCCCCGGCATCTCGGGCGGATTCTCGGGCTTCTCGACGAACCCGGTCATTCGTCCGTCCTCGTCCACCGAAATGCAGCCGAAGCGCCGGGCCATCGCGCTCGGAACCGGGATCGCGGCGATCGTGGCAGCCGCGCCTCTCGCGATGTGAAAATCCACCATCTGGCGCAGGTCCATCTTGTACACGTGGTCGGCGCCGAAGACCGCGACCAGGTCGGGGGATTCGTCTCGAACGATGTTCAAGTTCTGGAAGATGGCGTCTACGCTGCCGAGGTACCACTCACGCGAGACGTTCATCTGCGGAGGAAGCGGCTCGATGAACCCTCCGAACCCGGCGAAGCGGCCCCAGTTGCGGTTGAGATGCTTGAGCAGCGAATCCGACTTGTACTGGGTCAGCACCTTGATGTGCTGCACCCCTGAGTTGACCATATTCGACAGAACGAAGTCGATGATGCGGTAGCGGCCGCCGAAGGGGACGGCGGGCTTGGCCCGCTCGGCGGTCAGCGGCTGCAGGCGCTTGCCCTCGCCGCCCGCCAGGATCATCGCGAGCACTTTCATGCCGCCGGGTATCGCCCTATCTGGCGGGCGGGGGCAAGCGGAGCCGCCGACCAAGGCGCGCGTGGTAAGTTAGGGACAAGTCAGATACCTAATATCCGGACGCTCCTCGGACCGCGGCGCGCAGGCGCATTGGGTCCCGGTGGGCAGGCTCTGCCACCGTCCAGCGAGGCAAACGACGTCTTCTCCTTCCTGGCTCTGCGAGGCCTTGAACCGGCGCGGGCAGCACAGGTTCGGTCGGTCGCAGTCTCCCTGAGGCTGGGCATGAAACGGGCACGGGTCGGTGGCTGGACCTGCTTCGACCGGGGGCAGCGGATCGAGGTCCGGGTCGCAGGCAAGCAGAACGCCGACCGCCCACGACAAATGGGTCAGCCCGCGATGTCGGCGGCGAGCTCGCCGCTGCCCGGACCGAGCCTCCGAAAGGCTCGCCTCGGCGGTCACCGCATCAGCTCCGCCGCGGCGTGAACGAGGAACGAGGCGGCGAGGGCCGCGGTCGCGCCGCACAGCAGGGCGGCCATGCCGGCAGCGATGGCGCTGTCCCGGGCGCTCTTCGCCCGCCGGCGAACCCCGGGGTAGAACGCGGCCGCGAGCGAGACCGAGGTCAGCAATCCCACCCCCCAAAAAGCGATGTGCGCGGCGGTCACCGCCCGACTACGTCACCATTGGCGGAGGCTTGGCAACCGGCGGCCTCGGCCCGCCGCAGCCGGTCCATGATGGCCCGCCCGAGCCCGTGCTCTGGGACCGGCTCCGCTTCGATGAGGTCGAGTCCGAGGCCATCGAGCCGGTGCAGGGCGACGAACAGCCGGTGGGCCGCTTCCTCGAGCCGCCCGCTCGGGGCGAGCACCTCCACCGCCGCGTAGGCTTCGGTCGGGGCCGCCTCGAACGCGAGGCGGCCGACCCGCCCGGTCCGGTCCCCGGAGCGGACGCTGCCGTCGAGGACCAGCCGCGTGTTCGGCGCGTAGTGCCGAGCCAGGCGCCCGGGAGCCGCTCCAGGAAACGCGGTGGGCGGCGGCACCTCGATGGGCCCGATCTCGGCCTCGAGCCGCTCGAGCGCGATCCCGCCCGGCCGCAGCAGCCGCGGCCGACGACCGCCGTCGAGGGCGACGATGGTGGACTCCACCCCAACCGAGCACGGCCCGCCGTCGAGGACGAGCTGAGCGTCGCCCAGCTGCGACCGAACGTGGGCGGCGGTCGTCGGGCTGGTGCGGCCGAAGCGGTTGGCGCTCGGGGCGGCGATCGGGCCACCGAACCGAGCGAGCAGCTCGAGGGCCACCGGATGGGACGGGACGCGGACGGCGACGGTCGGCTGCCCGGCGGTGACGATGTCCGGGACCTCGGGCCGCTTGTCGAGCACCAGGGTGAGCGGGCCGGGCCAAAACCGGGCGGCCAGCCGCTCGGCCATCGGCGGCACCGTCGCCGCGAGCGCCCGGACCCCATCGAGACCAAAGACGTGGCAGATGAGCGGGTCGAACCGGGGCCTGCCCTTGATCGCGAAGATCCGGGCCACCGCTTCCGGGTCGAGCGCGGACGCTCCGAGCCCGTAGACGGTCTCGGTCGGAAACGCGACGACGCCCCCCGAACGAAGGACGCGCGCCGCTGCCTCGATGTCCTCCTGAGCCACCGGATCACGGTGTTCGAGTTGGTTCGGCTCCGGCAAGCGCCCGCTCAGTGGGAAGCGTGGTAGGCGGCGGGGCTCGTGATGTCGATCGAGGTCCGGCTGCGCGCGAGCGCATCGGCGCCGTGGAAGGTCGCTGCCGGGTCGAACAGGCGGAGCAGCGCGAGCTGCAGGTTCGTCACGAGGTCCCCGCCGTCATAGTTGTGGTTTCGGACCTCGCGCCTCGGGCGGGTGAGCTGCACCGTCGCGCCGCGGAGCGCGGGATATTTGTTCGAACCATCGAAGACGTGGGCGAGCACGTCCGTACTCGGGATCGATGGCAAGAGGGTCTGGCCTGAGCCGAGGCTGCGGCCGCCGCCCACGACCATCACCGGAAGGTTGTTGAGCTGGTGGGTGCCCCAATCGACGTGCGACCCATGCATGGAGGCGATGTAGACGACCGTGTTGTCGAGCATCGACGAGCCATCGCCCGCTACCGGGTCGGCCTGAGCGGCCATCCGGCTCAAGAACGCGCCGATCTTTCCGTACCAGTAGCGGTAGGCGTGCCCGATGTTCACCCGGGGGGACATCGAGGGTCTGTCGAAGCTCCCTTCGTAGTGCGAGGCCTCGTTGTGGACGTTGAGTCCCCGAGAGGCGCCCGGAAAATGGACGCCGACGCACGCGTCCTCCCAGTTCGTGAACATGAAGTTCGAGACCCGGGTGAGGTCGCAGCGCAGGCAATGAAAGAGGGCCTCGAAATGAAAGTCGAACGCCGCCTCGGACTGGGCCGTCGTGATCGCGGTGAGCATTCGGTCCACGGGCATGCGGCCCGGAGCGGGAAAGCTCGGGGGGAGGCACTGCGTGGTGCTCGGGGGGGGCTCGACCCCTTGCCCGGCTGCCTCCCGCCTCGAGCGCAGATCGTCGAGCCTCGCTCGAAAGTTCATCAGGCGCTGAAAGCTCTGCTCCGTCTGCTCGATCGAGCGCGTCGAGAGGTAGCGCGCGACTTCATGCCCGTGCATCCGCTCCAGGATCCGGTCCACGGCGACCGAGGCCGCCGAAGGAAGCGGCGGCGGGGGAGGGGGCTCGCCGGTGGGAGTGGCCCCGGTCAGGAGGTTCAAGACCGGCGTGGGATTGTTCCAGGGGATGCGTGTTCGCCCTTGGGCATCGAAGCTCACGAAATCGAGGAAGAACCGCTCCGGATGGGTCGCATAGAAATACCCATCGGAAGTGAGGTTGCCGGCGAGCTCGCTCGCCATGAGCGCGATCTGGTTCGTGATGTCGAACGCGGGAACGTAGCCTTGGTTCACGACCCGCGCGATGCGGTGGTCGAGGGAGTCCACGGGGTAGTCGACCACCGAGGCCGGGTTCACCCGGCCGCCCATGCGGGCATGGTCGTAGTCGTGAATGTTCGGGAACTGGCAGCCGGTCAGCGCAGATACATAGCCGAGATCGTGAAGGGTGCGTGGGGCGATGTTGGGGCTGAATTGGGGAAAGAACCGAGTCGTGGCCCGCACCAAAGGGTCGGTCACCACGTTCCAAAATAGGTTGAACCAGATGTCGTCGGGGAACCGGTTTCTCTCCTTGTACGTGAAAGGGACCTGCGGAGTGAAGATGCTGATGAACCGCAGCGCGCGACCGCCCGGGGCGGTCTGTCCGAGCAACGTCTTGCCCATCGGGTCGAGCACGAACGGCAAGACGCCGAGGCTTCGAGCCGAGGTGCCGAGGAACGCGCGTCGGGTCGTCTTTCGAGCGGACATGTCAGTTCCTCCGAACCGTGGTGAAGGCGCGCCGCGACACCATCTGGGCCAGCACCGCCAAGAGGTCCGGCGCATCCAGCGCGACCGCCGCCTTGACGCAGGCGTGGGCCTCGATGGTTTCGGCGTCCCGACCGAAGTCGTTCGTGCTCGGGAGGCCGAGCGCATAGTCGTACAAATGTTCGACGACGCAGCGCTCGAACGCTCGGGTCGTGGCGAGCAGCTCGATGAGACCGAGATGGTCGTCGAAGCTCCCGCTGAGCGTGCCGTCCGCGGTGGGGAGCGCCTCGAGCGACCCGCCGCGGTCGTCGAGGTAAAAGAGGCTCGCCTTCCATATCGGGCTCGGGTTGCTGGTCGCCGTCCCGCGAACCACGACGTTCTCGTAGACCGCAGGCTCGGGCAGGGAGCCGCTCCTCGCCAGCGCGAGGTCGTGCCGGCCCAGGCGGTCGAAGGCGTGGAAGGGGAACCCGACCGGATTGATCCGGAGGTGGCAGTTGGCGCAGTTCGAGGACGACGCTTCGGTGAAGGTCCGGAAACGCTCCGCCTCGGTGATCGTCTCGAGGTTGGTGTCGCCGCCGCTGGTCTGGTCGATGATGAAGCCCGAAGGCGGCCCCATGGGGCTGCACACGACGTGCCGCAGGATGCGCACCCCCCGGTGGGCAGCGCTCGGCCGCGAGGGCATCGAGCCTTCGGACAACACTTTGGCTTGGGTGAGCAGGCCGCGGCGGTTCTGGAGCTCCAGATGGTCGGCGAAGTCCACTCGTACGAGGGTGTCGCCGAACTGCGAAGGGTCGAGCCCGTACAGCTCGGCGAGGGTTCGGTCGAGGTAGGTGTGGTTCGCGGTCAACAGCTCGTCGAGCGGCCGGCGCTCGATGATGGCGTGCCGGAGGAACTCGAGAAACTCCCCATCGATGGACCGCTGAAGCGCCTCTCGGCTCGGCCGCAGATCGTCGTCCAGTACCGAGTCGATTCCGGCCTTCAAGTTGAGCCACTGAAACCCAAAGCTCCGCAGGAAATGGTTCGCGCGGCCGTCGGCGACGATATCGAGCAGGGCCCGCTCGAGCTCGGCCGCGTCTTGCGCGCTCTGCCCGCGAAGAAGCCGGCCCCAATCCCGCCCCAACATCCACGGGTCGGGGCCGGTGCCCCAAAACAGAAAGCTCAAACGGGTCGCGAGCTCGAGCGACGTGAGGGGGTGAAGCCCACCCGTCCCTGTGGACTCGCCGCGGTAGGACTTGAATAGGAAAAATGGGTTGAGGAGGATATATTTCGACGTGGCGTGAACGAAGGCCTCCACCGTGCCGAGCTCCGAGCGGAGGTCGTCGTAGACGGAGACGACAAAATCGACGGCGTCCGACGGGACCTCTTCGCCTCGAAACGCCCCACTGAGCAGCGTTTCGACGTGGCGGCGGAGGCAGGCCCCGCCGCTCGAGCTCTGCAGGCTGCACCCGGCGGGGCTCGAGTACCGGCGGTTGTAGGATTCGACGTCGAACGCGGCAGCGACCTCTTCCGAGTAGGCGAGCAAATCTTCGAAGATGGAATCCTGCGCTCCCGGCGGCAGAGCCGGAAATCCAAGGCCCTCCACATAGGTCGTGACCGCAGCGTTCACGGCCGGGAGAGGGTTGCTCGCGGTGGAAGCGAAGGCGTCCGGCAGCGCGAACACGACCTGGACCGTGCGGTGAAGCTCTTCGTTCGTGAGGCGCTCGACCGGGCGGGGCTCCACCGGCTCCACCTGGCCGAGGCACGGGTCCACCGGCGGAGGTCGGGAGTCGGCGGGCAACTCGGACAGGACGGCGTAGGCGAGGTCGAAGAGCGTGAAGCCTCCCTCGAGCGCGGCTCGCTCGCCGGTTCCTACCGGAGGCATCGAGCCGGCGTCGGCGTGGACGCCCGCGAAGATCGGAGACGGAGCGCCGCCCAGGTGGTGGACGATGCGGCGCAAAAATGCGCCGGGGTCGAGGCGAAGGTCGCGAGGCGGAGCGGTGCTGGCCAGCGCGGGGAAACGGGCCCTCCCCTCGGAGGCGTTCTCGGCCTGATTTGCGTACACGAAATCGAGCAGCGCTTCTGGGCCGGGGAGCGAGCCCCAGTCGGACGCGCCGCCCCGGGCCATGTGGCAGCCGAGGCAGCTTGCCTGCACCTGCTCGTGGAGCTGCGCGAGAGCAGTGGACGGCAGCGGCCGGCGGTCGACCTGAACGTCCAGGGACGCTGCGCCCTGCGCAAAGCGCACGGTGGCTTGGCTCGACCCTGGGGGCAGATACAGGGCCACCTGGTAGCTGCCGCCCGGACACGCGTTCCCCGCCGGGGATTCACCGGCGAGCGTCTGCACGCCGGGCGCCGTGATTTCCAGCCCCTCACCGACCGCACAGCCGACCTCGACGGAGAAGAACCCCGAGTAGCTGGACACCACGCTGCCCTCTGCCAGCCGAAGCGACGACGGAGGCGGGTCGACCGGCGGGACCTGCACCGGGGGGTTCACTGGGGTGGGGACACCCGGGGGCGTGCCGTCCTCGGGAAGGGCGATGAGGCCCGTGCAGCCGTGCGCCGCGACGATCATGGCCCCAAGCGCGGCGCTGCGCCCGCTCCGCGGCGACAACCGAGGCGGTGTTCGAGCGCGCATTCCAGGGGATATCGGGTGCTCCTTGGACTCGCGCATATCGTCCGCTCGACCGTTCATGCAAAATCGGTTCCCATCCGGACCGAGGCGACGGCGGGATCTCTGGACTTCGTTTCGAGGGTCAGGGCCCCCACCGGGGCGGTCATTGGGGGGCCGAGCCCCCGAGCTCGAGCGTTCAAACCTGTTCCCCCTCCATTCCTACCGCCGATGGGACCATCGCGGTCAGAAACGGGGCAAGTTCTCGGCGACCCAGCTCGCACACGTTTCGAAGCCGACGAAAATCGGTGCCGCTCCCGCCGGCGAAACGCGAGCGTGAGCGTTGGCGACCGTGGTTGTGGTGCCCCCGGGGCGATGGCAGCCTCTTGCTTCGGATGCGGGAGGTGTTGACCAGCATGCTCGGTCCCTCGGGGGTGGGGAAGACGTCCCTGCTCACCGCCATGTACGAGCAGTTCGAGAGCACGATCGGCGCGGCCGCCCTGCAGCTGACCCCCGACGAAGAGAGCTCGGCGATCCTGCAGGACCGGCTCGCCGAGCTGCGCAGCCTCACCTACACCTTCGAAGCCAAGGGCGGCGTGAGCGGGACCGAGGCCCCGGCCGGGCCGATGTCGCTGCGGAAGTTCCGCTTCGACCTGGGGAGAAAGGGCGCCAAACCGAGCCTCCGGGTGGCGTTTCAGGACTATCCTGGCGCGTACCACGCCGCGCAGGCCGGGCCCGACGAGCGCGGCTTCGTGCGCCGCATGCTCGAGCGGAGCGCGGCGGTGCTCATCCCGGTGGATGCGCCGGCCCTGCTCGAAGGGGCCGACCCGGGGCAGCTTGGGCCGTGGCACGAGCGCATGAACCGGCCGACCCAGATCACGGACCACTTCAAGCGGGCGTACCAGCAGCTCGACGGTCCGCGGCTCGTGCTGCTGACCCCCGTGAAGTGCGAGACCTACATGCGGCGGGACGGCGGCCCGGCGGCGCTGGCGCAAGCGGTCAAGCGGGGCTACCCGCGCCTGCTCGACCTGCTCGCGTCCGACGGGCTCCGAGATCGGGTCGCGGTGGTGATCGCGCCGGTGCAGACGGTCGGGGCGGTGGTGTTCTCGCGGATCGACGAGCGGGACGGCTCGCCCCGCTTCAGCTTTCGAAAGCTCAGCCGGGACGCTGGCTACGCCCCGGTGGATTCGGAGCAGCCCCTTCGTTTTCTGCTGCGGTTTCTGCTCCGGCTCCACCGGGAAGAGCGAAGGTGGCGCTACCTCGACATCCTCCGGGACTGGCTCGGGCTCGACGCCCACCTCGAGGAGGCGGTCCGCTCGTTCGCGAAAGGCTCGAAGACCACGGACGGGTTCGAGATCGTCCAAGGCGAGCGCCTGCTGGAGCTGCCGCGATGACGCTCAGCTTGCATGTGCAGTCGAGGGGCCGGGCGCCCGAGCACGACTACCGGTGGGTGGTGGTCGAGCCCGGCCTGCATCCCCCCCGGCGAGAGCGGCCGCCCCGGCTCGACGCGAGGGCGGCGGCGCTGGTGCAGAGCGATACGCCGTCGCTCCTGCTCGCCCGAGTGGGTGGGGAGCCGCTTCTGTTCCTCACCGCGCTCGGGTCGAGCCGGGTGGACGTGCAGGGTCGGCCGATCCGCACTGCGATCGCGCTGACGGGGCCGCGCGAGGGGCTGCTGCGGGGGCTGGCGGCAAAGGCGCTCCGGGAGGACGGGCGGGAGGCGCTGACCCGAACGGTGGACGCGGCGGTGACGGACTCGGGCGACGGCGGCTTCGATGTGGACGCCTCTCTGCTGTCCTTGCTCGAGCAAGACGCCTTGCCGGAGGCGCCGCCCGCTCCCTTGGGCCGCCGCTATGCGCCGAACGAGCCCGACGAGCGGGAGCGGCTCGCCGACGAGATCGCGTCGGTGGGGCTGCCTCCCGGCGAGGGCGCTCTCGTGGTCGTGACCGGCGCGCTCGCCGCCGAGCGCCTCGAGGCGTCCGGGGCCTGGCGCGGGCTGTCCAGGCTCGTCTCGGCCCCGATGGAGCCGCCGCCCCCGGAGGTGCGGCCAGGAAAAAAAGGGGTCGCCGCTCGCCGTCTGCTCCTCACGGTGGCGACGGCGGCGGCGGTCTTGATCCTGGCGAGCCTGCTCCCCCCGAGGCCGTGAAGGCACGGTTTTCGGCGCTCGGGGAATGGCCGGAGCAGGCGGCGCAGGCGCTGGTCTCGGCCTTTCGGGAGGACCGGCTCGGCGGGCTGCTCCCCGCGCTCGCCCGGCTGAGGCCGGTGGCGCAGCGCCGGCTCGGCGCGCTCGTGGCCCGCATCGTCTCCGAGGACGAGGAGCGGACCCGTTTGTTGTTCGCGCTCGAAGAATGGGGGCGGCGCAGCGAGCTCGAGTCCCTGGTGCACTTCGTCGAGGCGCTGCGGGCCAGGGCCCGGCCCGAGCCGCCCCCCGAGTGAGCCTTGCCACGCCGCGGACCGAGGTGGGATGGGCGTCCATGGCCACCGACGAGCGGCGCGCTCCCCGACCGGCGGACTCCGCAGCGGCGCTCGACCCCCGCCCGCGGGTCCAGTCCGGGCCGCGGCTCGGGCGGGTCCACGACCGGATCTTGAACGTGCTGGCGGAAGTGGACGCGGGAGCGCCGGCCGACCGTGCGCTCGCCAACGCGTTTCGGCGGGCCCGCGATCTCGGCGGTTCGGAGAGGGCCGAGATCCGGGAAGAGGTGTATGGGCTGCTCCGCCGTCGGCGCCGGGCCGAGGACGTGCTGGTCCGGGGAATGTCGGCGCTCAAGAAGGACGGCTCGCTGCTCGACCCGCCGATGCGGCTTCGGCTCGAGCTGCTCGCCCACCTCGCCCTCGAAGGGGCCACCCTCGAGGAGCTCGAAGCCCGCGACCGCTACGGAGCGGGTCGCATCCCCGGGCTGTTCGCTCGGATCACGTCCGGCCGGCTCCCAGCGCGAAGGGCGAGCGCCATCGAAGCGGCCGCGATCGACCTCTCTCTGCCCACCTGGCTATACAGACATCTTTCGGAGGGGATCGGGGAGGAGCGGGCCCACGAGGTCGCGCTGGCGCTGTCGGAGCGGGCCCCGCTGACGCTGCGGGTGGACGAGACCCGGATGTCGAGGCAAGACGCGCTCGACCGGCTCGAAGCGCTCGGCGTGCCTGCGGTGGCCACCTCGCTCGCCCCCGCCGGCGTGGTGGTGACAAAAAGGGCGGACATCCGGGAGCTGCCCGAGGCGCGGGACGGCCGGCTCGAAGTGCAGGACGAGGGCAGTCAGCTCGTCGCGCTCGCGGTGGGGGCCCGGCCGGGCGAGCGGGTGCTCGACGCCTGCGCCGGGGCGGGGGGCAAGACGCTCGCGCTTTGGACCGCGATGCGGGGGCAGGGCGAGCTCGTCGCCATCGAGCCGGACAAGAAGAAGCGGGAAGAGCTTCAGCGCCGGCTGAAGGGGGCGGGGGCCAGGGTCCGGATCGAGGGGACCGAGCTCGAGGCTTTGCCGGAGAGCTTGCGCGGCCATTTCGACCGAGTGCTCGTGGACGCGCCCTGCACCGGCACGGGCACGCTCCGCCGCCACCCCGACCTGAAGTGGCGGCTCGATCCCGCGGACCCAAAGCGCGAGGCGGGCCGGCAGATCCGGCTGCTCGGCGCCGCGCTCGCCGCGCTCCGGCCGGGCGGTCGCCTGGTCTACGCGACCTGCTCGGTGCTGGCGGAGGAAAACGAGTGGGTGGTGGAGGCCTTCGCGAAGACCGCACCCGAGCTCGAGCTGGCGGCCGTCGAAGAGGGTTGGGACCCAGCGCTCGCGGCCATGATCGGCCGAGGCCCGATGGTTCGCATCGGCCCCGGCCCAACCGCGCTCGGCCCCGACGGGTTCTTCGTCGCCGCCCTCCGCCGCAAGACCGCGAATGGCACCCGCTGAACCGGGCGCCCCTGCTCGCATCGGCCAGCGATCGAGAAGAAATCTCACGGTCGTGCCATCGTGGGTGGTTTCAATGGGTGGCGAAGCCATGGCAGCTTCCGGCCATGCTTCGCGTTCTGCTCTGCCTGCCGCTGCTGTTTGCGGCGTGCGCTCGTACCGAATGGCTGATCGCCGAGACCCAACACTTCCGGCTCCATGCCAATACCACGGAGGCGCTGATTCGCGAGCGCGCAGCCCTGCTCGAGGATTACCGAAACCTCCTCACCCTCATGACCGCCGCCGGCGCCGAAGGCCGCGCACCCGCCCCGAAGCTCGATATCTATCTTCTGGATGACATCGGTGACGCATTCCCATTCGAGAGGACGCCGCCCGACGTCGCCGGCTTCTATGAAGCGAGCCCCACCGGCATCGCCGCCTATGCGGACGCGAGCCGGTTCGGTCTCGACGTGCTGCTGCACGAGTACGCCCACCACTTCATGCTCGCCAGCGGCAGCGCCGCCTACCCATCCTGGTACATCGAGGGCTTTGCAGAATACTTCATGACAGCAAAGTTCACGCCTGAGCGCGTCGAGTTCGGGGGCTTCAACGAAAACCGTGCCACCTGGCTTCTCAAAGAGGACTGGCTGCCGATGAAGCACCTGCTCGCGCGCCGCTTCGAGCGCTCCGACGGGCGCAGCGCGGCCATGTTCTACGCCCAGTCCTGGCTGCTCACTCATTATCTATTCCGGGTCGAGGGCGAGAGCGTGAAACTGCGCAGCTATCTCACCGCCGTCGCCGGCGGGGCCGATCCGGAGGAGGCTTTTCGCGCCCATGTCGCCCCCGACCTGGTGAACTTTCAGGCGAAGACCAAGCGCTATCTCACCAGCCACGAGTTCACCTATTCCGTCCTTCAGCGCCCGGCCGCCACGCCGGCCAGCGTCAGCGTGCGTCCGGCGCCTGTCGGAGCTGGCGCGCTGTTGCTGCCTCTCAGCCGGCTGGAGATTGGCCATGGGTTCAAGCCCGAAGACGTAGCTCCTGTGATAGAAAGGGCGATCGCGCGCGCGCCCGGCAGCCCGCTCGCACCTCGGCTCGAGGCGCTCCTAGCCCTCCGGATGGGCCAGATCGAAAAGGCCGCACGCACGCTCGACCCGCTGCTCGAGGCGAGCCCCGATGATCCGCAGCTGCTCTTGTGGCGCGCCGAAGCGACCGGTGCCGCCACCCCCGAGGACCGCGCCGCCAGCCGTAGGTGGCTCGCCCGCGCGTTCCGCGCCAACCCCGATGACTGGCGGGTGCTGCGCGCCTATGTCCGCACCCAGGATTTCGGCGCCGGACCGCTCTCCCAAAACGATCTCGAGATCATCCTGCTCGCCTACGAGCTCGCGCCGCAGGTCCCTGCCGTCGCCATCGACTGCGCGCTGGCGCTCGCCCTGGCCGGCCGATTCGCCGAAGCCGCCACCGTGCTCGAGCCGATTGGCGCGTCCCCTCATGGGGGGAGCCTGTCCGCCCGCGTCCGAACCCTCATCGCCGCGCTCGAAGCGGCCGACACGGCAGCTTTTCTGCACGGGCTGTCGGCACCGGACGCCGAGCGGCCCGAGAACTGAGGGCCGCCCGCCGCCGGTCCTGCCCTCTACGGACGAGAGGGATCCATGGCGTCGATGCGCCTCGGCTCGCCAACGCCCAGGTCGCCGAGCACGGCGGCGGCGCGAGCTCGGAGCGCCCCGTCGCCAGCCCCGCAGGCTTGCTCTGCGTGGACGGCGAGCACGGCGGGCGCGAGCTCCTGCGCGTCGAAGAGCGCGACGAGCGCCGAGGCGGTCCCGTAGTACCAAGCGGTGGCTCGACGTCTGGGGCCCGCGCCCCCCTCGAGCGCGCGGAGCAGCGCAAAGCAGGCCGGGGCTTCGCTGTCGCGGATCACGGCGAGCGCGGCTCGCATGTGCTGGTGTCCGGCCGCGCGAAACGCGGTCGCCTCGTCCCCGTACACGTAGCGGAGCGCCGCCGGGGGCTCGGCATCGCTCAGGTCGGGGGCGAGGGCGGCGTGGGCCTGGTGGGCGGACCCGACTTCGGCCATTCGAGCGCGCAGGAAGCGGAGCCCGGCGCCGACCGGTGCGAAGCGTCCCGCCGAGCGTGGATGAGCGACTCCACGGACGCGACGACCAGGAGCTACGGGGAACTCTTCAGGCAGCTGCGCGACGCGGGAACCCCCGTACCCACCAACGACCTGTGGACCGCGGCGCTCACACTGGAGCATGGAGCGATGCTCCTCACCCGAGATGAGCATTTTTCGAAGGTTCCGCAGCTCGCGCGGATCTGAGACTCACTTCGGGAAGCAGACGTCGTGCTGGTTGCTCTTGCGGCCGGTGCCCGCGGTCAGACCCCAGAACACGGTCTTGGTGGCACCAAAGACGTCCTGGACGATGCTTCCCGGGTAGGTCGCTCGCAGCTCGCCGTCGAGGAAGACCTCGAGCGTGTCCTCTTCCGGCGACCAGCGGACGCGGAACTCATGCGGCCGTCCGTCCTCGAGGTTCGGCAGCTCGACGACGTCCCCGGCGGCGTGCCGAACGGAGCCGTTCACGACGAGCGCCAGGTGGTCGGCGCTCGGGTCGTTCTCGCGGTGGTTCTGGTAGGTGTCGAGCTCGATCCCGAGCGAGGTCCCCATGCCGGCGAAGCCGATGCCCTCGCCCCGCCAGCCGGTCCGGGGGCTCGGCGTGAGCGCGAACACGATCCCGTCGGCGCCGCTGTCGTCCTTGTCGCCGAAGGTGAGCGCCATCTCGAGGTCGAACGGCGCGTCGAGGTCGAGCGGGGTGCTCGACCAGGCCGATCCGCTCAGCCAGGGCGCGTCGGGCGTCAGGCGGATGCAGCGCCCGTCGACCGCTTCGGCGGCGCCTCCGAGCACGAACCGGTCGGCAGCGGCGTCCTTGGTCGCCTTTTCACCGGCCGGAGGGACGGGGGAGATCCACGCGATGAGGAGGCCAGCGATCAGCGGAGTCTTCGTCAACATGCCGGGAGCATGCCACGAGTCGGCCATCGAAAACCGCCCGGGGATTCCCCATTTTGGGCTCACCCGAGATGTGTTCCGAAGAAGCGTCTTCGCTACGGAACAGATTCAGACGGTGGAGCCGCCCGCTCACCCAGGCAGTCGCCGACGACCCGATGGAGGGTGTCCAGTTCGACGCGCCGACGGCCTTCGCGACTCGTCGGCGGAGGCCGCGTTTTCGCGCGCGCCAATGGGCCGAGCAAATCGCGGGCTGGACATGGGTGGCCGACGATCTGGCCTAACCCATTTTTCCACCGGCCCCTGGCTTACCCGAAGGACATCGCAGAATCCGTCAGGATCGCGCGAGTCACGGTGACCGCTTCGACAGCACCGCGATGCTCATGACGATGCCGATGAGCCCGACGAACCAGAGCAACCCATTGACCGCGGACGTGCCCTCGCTTGCCCAGCCCTCCTGGCCAGCCACGAGGAGGAACACGCTCACGGGGAGGACGGTCAGTGGTTTGCTCAGGATTAGTTTCAGCATGGGTCGAATTTGGTCGTACGCTCTCGATTCGTCCATCGAAGCTGTCCGCGGAGGGCGCCGATTCGGAAACGAGCGGCCTCGCGAACGAAGAGCCTGCGTGATCCGACCCTGCGTAGAGCAACAGGGGGGAGGGCCAGGGTCCCTCGAGCCTCGCCCTATCGCCGCTTGAAGCCAGAACCTTGCCGAACCGCCGCTTTTTCCGAGGGCGGGGAGGCCCAGATCGCGGGATGGCTCTTCCGCGCAGGGAGGTTCAGCCTTTGGTTGGCGCTGGGTTTGGCTCGGCCGCTCGGCCGCTCGGCCGCGGACTCAGGACTCGGTTCGCTGACGGGTCCGCTCGGCGAGCTCGGCCGCCGCGGCCGACGCGAGGTCGCGGGCAGCGCGGGTTGCGCGATCGGCCTCTTCGAGCCGGGCGGCGAGCTCGGTGCGGCGGCGGTCGAGGGCGCTGAGTTCCTCGGCCAGCGCCTGCCGATGCTGCTCGGCTCGTCGCAGGTCTTCGTGGGCGGCGTCGAGCCGGTTTTGGGCCTCCGCCTCGGCCGCTCTGGCCTCGGCCGCTCGTCGCTCGGCCTCTTCGGCCTCGGCCGCTCGTCGTTCGGCCTCTTTGGCCTCAGCACTTCGCTCCGCTTCCGCTTGGGCCTCGCTCGGGGCCGCGGCTTCCACCGGGTCGGCTTTCGCCGGGCCGGCCGAGCTGGGGCCGGGGACCTCGGTGGCAGCCTCGAGGGCGGCGCGGCGGGCGGCGAGGCGCTCGATTTGGAGCTCGAGCGCCTCGGGCTTCGCGGCGGCGAGCGCGGCGGCGAGCGCCTCGAACCCGGGTTCGTCGAGGTCCCGCGCAAGCCACCCTTCCTCGAGCCGCTTCTGCTCCGTCTCGTGGACGACGGCGGCTCTCAGGTTCGTCCGCACCCGGTCGATCGTGGCCCGGGCCGACGAGAGCCCGGCTTCGGCGAGCAGCGCGGCGCACAGATCGAGCAACTCATCGAGCTGCCTTCGCTCCTGTCTGGCCGCGGTGGCGGCGAGCTCTGCGGCGGCGGCACCCGCGAAAAGGGCGGACAGCTGGCGCTCCCGGGCTCGGTGGTGGGCTTCGAGGTAGGCGGCGAGCGGCGCGGGGTGGCGGCGGGCCAGCTGGTTGGTCGCCCAGGTCGCAGCCGATGGCTTCGGGAGCTTCGCGATCCGCGCCGCCTCGGCGCGATCCTTGGCTTGGCGGGCGGCGCGAGAGAGTTGGTCCCGGGCGGCCACGAATTCGGCCGGGGGCAGGCCGTACAGGTCGCGCTCCGAGCTCATGGTCGGTCGTAGAATTCGACGTCGAAACCGAAGACCCGTGCCCCGTCCCTCTCGACTTCGGCGGTGAGCTCGAGCGGGTTGGTGGTCGAGGTCAGGGCGAGGTCGAGCGACGCGAGCCCGTAGTCTCGCCCGGCCTCGGCCACGGCCAGGATCTCCCCGCTCTGGCGAACCGTCAGCCGGACGGGGTGCGGGTTCTTCGCGGCGACGCTCGCGTCGGCGAGGCCGTAGCGAAGCGTCGCCGTCCGCGCCCCGCTCGGCACCGGAACGGTCGCCGCTACCACCTCCTGCCCTACCGGGTGCAAGAACAGGACGGATTTGTCCTCGCCGTCCATGGGCAGCACTTCGGGTCCGAACCGCTGCCACGGATCGTCGCCGTAGGTGCAGCGGCGCCCGGCGGGCACGCAGGGCCGGGGCGGTCCGCCCGGTGGCCGGCGCTCGACGCGGATCTGGGACCACCGGTGCCGGGCGGACAGGAGCCGGCCCGGGCGGGGCGAGGCCGCGGTGATCGCCATTTTTGGGCCTTCCGGCTCCCAGAACCCCCACAGCCGCCGGTTTTCGCGGCGGGCATCGACAGGGGAGCGTTCGGGGATGAACAGGAGCCCGGCCACCAACGCGGCCGACGCGACGAGGGCAAGAATCGAGGGGGCGCGGACCCGCTCGAGGCTCGAGAGCGCCACGAAGGCGGCCGCCCCGAGCAGCGGGAGCAGGTGGACCAGGTTCGCCGAGGTCCCGGTGAGCCCGGCGGCGTGGGCGAGGCCGTAGCTCGCCTGGCCGCGGAGGTAGCTCGGGAGCACGAAGGCAGCGAGCGGGTTCGTGTACACGTCCGAGAGGTGAGGGTAGAGGGCGGCGGCCGGTCCGGTGAGGACGATCGACGCCGCCCCGAGGCCGAGGATCCAGGGCCGAAGTCGGGGGGAGGAAAGGCCCTCGGCGAGGCCCACCCCGAGCACGGTGACCACCGGGATGATGTACCGGGGCCCGAGCGTCCAGCCGCCGCGCCAGCCCCGGTGCCCGGCCATGAAGAGGAGCGCGAGCGAAAAGCCTATGAGCGCAGCCACTGCGATCGGCCGACCGAGGCCGTGGTCGCGGGGCCGGATCGCGGCGGCCACGAGCGGGATGAGACCGAGCGCGAGCACCGGCGAGAAGAAGAACAGGCCGGTCCCGGGGGAAAAGAGGGTGCCAAAGAGCGCGTCGAGGCTCGGGGTCGCCACCCCGAAGAAGCCTTCGTCGTGGACCTCGGCGTAGGCGGTGTTCTCGAGAAAGCTGTACCCGGTCTTGAAGGGGGAACCCCAAAGGGCGGCGTGCGACCACAGACCCACAGCGAAGGTAGGCGCGCCGCCCACGGCGAGCCCGGACAAGAGCGGGGCGCGGGAGCCCCGCGGCGCCCCGATGAGCGCGGCGACGAGCGCGGGCAGCGCGACGAGCGCGGCCGGGTATTCCGCAAACGGGCAAGCCCCCCCGAGCGCCCCGGCGGAGAGGCTCAGCGCCCACCATCGCCTCGACCGGGGCTCCGTCCGCTCGAGCCCCACCAACGCGAGCAGGCAGCCGCCGGCGGTGGCGGCGGCGAGCGCGTGCCCGGTGAACGTGAGCGCGTAGGGGTAGTGCATGGTCCCGAGGGCCAAGGCGAGCCCCAACGCGGTCCCCGAACAGAGCGGCGCGCCGAGCGCGACCGCCCGGCGCCGGCAGTGGGCGAGCAGGACGAGCGACAGCGCGATCGCGAACGGGACCGTCCCGAGCAGCCGGAGCAGCCAGGTCGTGTGGCGCTTGTCGGCCGGCCAACCGAGCACCTCGAGCAGGGGCCGGCCCGCCGCGTAGGCGGGGACGCCGACGAGGCTCTGCAGCGGGGCCTTCGAGGAGTACAGCCGACCGTCCCGCCGGGCCTTGTCGTCCACCCCGCCCCACCGAGCGATGATCGGGTCGAGAGCAAAATCTCCGTGCTCGACCGCCGCCACCGCCATGTAGACCCGGGTCACTTCGTTCGGGTTGTTGAGGCCGGCGTGCTGCGGCGAGGTGGCGAGGTACAGGAAGGCGACGAGGGCGTAGGCCCACAGACGCCGGAGGCCGGTCATGGCCGCGGACGCTACACCGGGGGCGGCCTCGGCCAAAGCGCGCCGTCCTCGTGCTTTGCACCCTCACCCGACCGCGCTACACGTCAGGCGAGATGCGCCGCCGCCTGCTCGACCTCGTGGTCTGTCCTCGATCCGGCGCGCCCCTCGACCTCGAGGTGCACCAGCAGGACGGGGACGAGATCCTGGAGGGTCGCCTCGTCGCCCGCGGCGCCGGCCACGCCTACCCGGTCCGCGGGGGCATCCCCCGGCTCCTGCCCGACCCGAGCGCGGTCGAGCCGGCCGCGCAGGAGACGGTCGACCGCTTCGGGGCCCAGTGGAATCGGTTCGATTTCCTCGGCCCCCACTACGAGGCCCAGTTTCGAGGGTGGGTGCGTCCAAACGGACCTGAGGCCTTCGCCGACCGGATCGTGCTCGAGGGCGGGTGCGGCAAGGGGCGGCACTCCGCCATCGTGGCCGGATGGGGGGCAAAGGACGTACTCGCGGTGGACCTGGGCGCTGCGGTGGAGGCGGCCTACCGCAACACCCGGGACCTCCCGAACGTGCACGTCGTGCAAGCCGACCTGTTCCATCTGCCGGTTTCGCCAGGATCGGTGGATGTCGGGTTCTCGGTGGGCGTGCTCCACCACACTCCCGAGCCGGAGCGCTGTTTCGGCTGCCTCGCGAGCGCGGTGCGCCCCGGGGGCAAGGTGATCGCGTGGGTCTACGGCAGAGAGAACAACGGCTGGCTCGTGCACGGCGTGAACCCGGTCCGGGAGCGGGTCACCTCGAAGCTGCCGTCTCGGGTCGTCGAGCAGCTGGCCAAGGTGCCAGCCGCGGTGTTGCTGCTCGCCGGGCGAGGGATCTATCGGCCGCTGTCCCGGGGGCCGCTGGCGCCGCTCGGCGCTCGGCTCTTCTACCGGGACTACTTGCTGCAGCTGTCCGAGTTTCCGTTCGAGGAAATCCACACCATCGTCCACGACCACCTCACCCCCCCGATCGCCCACTACATCGAGGGCCCGAGCTTTCGGGGATGGTTCGAGGCGGCCCGTCTCGAGGACGTGCGGGTGGAGTGGCACAATCAGAACTCTTGGCGAGGGACCGGCACCGTGCCCGCCCCGGCCAAGGAGCCAGAGCGCATCGCGGCCGCCGCTCCGTGACGGCGCGGCCCGCCCTTGCCCCGGCCGCTTGGTTCTGAGATAGTGTCGATATGACACTACCTCGACCCCAGCATTTCGACCCGAAAACGGTGGCCGAGCTCCGGGTGGAGCGAGCGGCGCTGCTGGCCGATGCGGCCGAAGCGTGGCGGATCCGGCACCAAATCCGGCCGGCGGCCGGAGACCGGCCGCGGATCGCCGCCTTCGGCATCGACGTTCAGATCGGGTTTTGCCACCCCGACGGCGGCCTCTTCGTGCCGGGGGCGGTCGAGGACACCGCCCGGGCCCTCGACTGGCTCTACGCCCACCTCGACCGGATCACGGCCACGGTGTGGTCGCTCGACACCCACGAGCTGTACCAGATCTTCCACCCCGGGTTTTGGCGCGACCCTTCCGGCGCTCGTCCGGCCCCGTTCACCCCGATCCGGGCCGCGGATGTGGCCGAGCGGCGCTGGATCCCGAGGGGCGAACCGGCCGCCTGCCTCGAATACTGCCGCCGGCTCGAGGCGCAGGGGCGCTACGTGCTCACGGTGTGGCCGTACCACGGGCTGCTCGGCGGCCTCTCGAACGCGCTCTTGCCCGCCGCGGCCGAGCTCATGCTCTTTCATGGCCTGGTTCGGGACTCGGCCCCCCGCCTCGTGGTGAAGGGGAGGTTGCCGCTCACCGAGATGTATTCCGTGTTCTCACCCGAGGTTCCTGGCCCCGGCGCCGGCTTCGATGAGGCGCTGCTCGACCATCTGCGCGGTTTCGACCGCATCTATGTGTTCGGCCAGGCGTCCTCCCACTGCGTGCTCGCGACGCTCGAGGACCTCGCCGAGCGAGACCTGGCGCTGCTCTCCCGGGTCGTGCTGCTCGAGGACGCCACCAGCCCGGTGCCGCCGCCTCCGCTCGATCCGCTGCCCCCGGACCTGGATTTTCCGGCGGTGGCGAAGCGGCGGATCAGGGCCCTCGCCGACCGCGGGCTCGGCCTCGCCCTGACCACCGACCCCGTGGCCTGACCGAGGCGCTGGCCGCTCGACATCCGCTTTCGCGGCCGGCTTGTTCGCCCTGCCCGTCCCGACCATACTGGGGCGGTGCCGAGACTCATCGACGGCCCGACGGTCATCGAGCCCGCCGGGAACAAACCGAAGCGCATCGAGGAGTACTTCGGGCGGGTGAACACGGAGAGCGAGGAGGTCTCGGTGGCGGTGATGACGTCGCCGGTGGGCTGGGAAGAGGCCGGCCAGTGCCCCGATTTCGACGAGTACACCGTCGTGCTCGAGGGCGAGCTCGTCGTGGAGCACGACGGCGGCCGGCTCGAGGTGGGCGCCGGCCAGGCGGTGCTCGCTCGGCGCGGGGAGTGGATTCGCTACTCGACCCCCTGGGGGGCTCGCTACGTCGCGGTGTGCCTCCCCGCGTTCTCTCCGGAGACGGTGCATCGGGACGCCGAATGAGCCTCCCCCGGTTCGTGCCCCCGCCGCCGCTGCCCGTCGGCCGCATCTTCGACTTCTCTTCGTCGGTGGTCCTCGTCACCGGCGCCCGCCGCGGCCTCGGCCAGGGGTTGTGCGAGCGCTTCGCCGAAGCGGGCGCCACCGTGGTCGTGCACGCCCGGAGGGCCGACGACGCGAAGGCCACGGTCGAAGCGGTGCGGTCCGCCGGCGGCCGGGCCGTCCCGCTCGGCGTGGACCTGCTCGACGAGGCCGCGCTCTCGGCCGGGCTCGTCGCGGTCGAGGCCGAGGTGGGGCCGGTGGACGTGCTCGTCAACAACGCCGGCGCCTACCCGGTCGAACCGCTGGCCGGGCTCGATGGGGCCCGGTTCGACGAGATCGTGCACGCGAACCTGGGCACGGCGGTCCGAACCACCCTCGCCGTGGCTCGACGCGGGCGCTGCCGGGCGGTGGTGCACGTCAGCTCGATCGAGGCGAGCCGTCCGGCGGTGGGTGGGGCACGCCCACTATTCGGTGGCCAAGGCGGCGGTCGAGCAGTGGACCCGCGCCGCCGCGCTCGAGCTCGGTCCGAAGGTAAGGGTCAACGCCGTGGCGCCGGGGCTCGTGGCCGCGCCGGGGCTCGAAGACGCCTGGCCAGACGGGGTGCAGCGCTACCGGAGCCGGGCGCTGCTCGGGCGGGAAGGGGACCGCCGGGAGGTCGCGGACGCGGCGCTGTTCCTCGCGTCCCCCGCCGCCTCATGGATCACGGGCGCGGTGCTGGTGGTGGATGGCGGGGTCGCCGCCGCCCCCCATTTCTGACCGTTTTCTTTGCCGGGAACCGAACCGGAGCGCCCGATGTCTACTCCGCGTGGTGAGCGCTGAACTGTTGATCGACGAGCGCTGGTCGCGACCCGTGGCGTCGAAGAACGGTGAGGCCCAAGATGCGCTGGTGCCGGACGGGGAACGAGCCCGGGCCGTGGCGCTGTGCCAGCGGGTGGCCTCCGGGGACGGAGCCGCCTTCGAGGTGCTGGTCCGCGAGCACCAGGATCGGATCTTGTCGTTTTGCGCCCGTCTGCTCGGCGGCGACCGGAGCGAAGCCGAGGACCTCGCCCAAGACGTGTTCCTGTCGGTGTACCGGCACGCCGGTGAGTTCCGGGGCGAATCCAGCCTCACGACCTGGCTCTACCGGATCGCGAAGAACCAGACCCTCAACCGGATCAAGTACCTCGACCGAAGGGGCCGGGGGGCCAAGCAATCGCTCGACGACGTGGAGCCGGGCCTGCTCGCCGACGGCAGCGACCCGTTGCGGGCGGTCGTGGAGCGGGAGACGGTGGCACAGATCGACGCTGCCATCCTGGAGCTGCCCGAGCAGCAGCGGGTGGTTCTGGTGCTCCGGGACGTCGAGGGTCTCGCCTACGAAGACATCACCGAAATCACCGGTCTGGCCCTCGGCACGGTGAAGAGCCGGATCCACCGCGCCCGGACCGCGCTGGCGCAAAAGCTATCGAGGAGCTCGCGATGAACCCTTTCACGTCCCCCCACGCCCGCGCGCGTCGGCTCATCGACCGGCGGCTCGATGAAGAGCCCCTGTCCAAGGCAGAGCAGCTGTGGCTCGACCGCCACCTCGACCGGTGCTCGCGCTGCCGGGACGCCGCCGAAGGCCGGCAGTTGCTGCTCCATCGGCTGAAGGCGCTCCCGCGAGCGGCCGCGCCGGTCGGTTTCGCTGCCCGGGTCCGATTTGCGGCGGAGCGCTCGGTTCACGGGGAGTCGGCTCGCGCGAGAGAGCAGAAGGCGTATGCGACCTCTTGGTGGTGGACGGCGACGGCGGTCGCGGCGGTCCTGCTGTTCGCGGTCGGGGTGCAGGTCGGGGGCTCGGGGGGCACGATCGCGTCGTTTGGCGCCGCGGCCGTCGAGCCGGTGTCGCCGCACTTCGTGGTCAAGACGCCAGGGGCGGGGGCGGCGTTGGTCCGGGCCCGGGCCGCGGCGGTGGCAGCGTCCCGCCGAGGCACGGTGGAGCACCACGCCGCCGATGGGGTCCTCGTCCGGCTGCCGAGGCAGGAGCTGCTGGGTCTGGTCGCCGAGCTCGAGCAGCGGGGCGGCGTCCTGGTCGAGCTGGTCGAGGAGCCGAGCGCCGACGAGCTTCGGGTGCTGTTCGCGTTCGATTGAAGGGCCGGGCCACCGGTCTGGACGAGGAACCCGCTCGGGGCGCTAAGCGCCCATCCACAGGAGCGCGGCCGTCGCGCCGGCGGCGCCGACCGCGATCCCGAGCACCATGCCCCTCAAGAACGCGCTTCGGACCTCGGGGTCGAGGTGGCTCGGGTTCTCGAGCCAAGGTGGCTCATCGGTGTTGTTGGGTGCATCGACGAGGATGGGGTCGGCGGTGAACGAGGGGACCGGATCGGGCCGGGCAGGGTCCGATTGAGGGGGAGGAAGCCGCGGGGGAGGCGCCTCGAGCAGCGCGTGCCCGGCCGCTCGATTCAGGATCTCCTGCTCCGAGCGCGCCCCCCACACGAAGTCGGGGATCGGCGTCTCGGCCCGAAACGGGTCCATGTCCTCGAGGCCGTCGAGCTCGCCGACCAGGTCCGGGGGAAGCGTGAACAGGTCCACGCTCTTGGACGGCCCGAGCAGCCGATCGAGCTCCTTCAGGGTGTCGTCGAGGTTGCGAGGGGCGAGTCCGGCCGGCGGCGCCGCGCCTCGGCTGATCGCCTGCTCGAGGTCCGGGTCGACCTCCGGCACGTCCGGATCGTGGGGAAAGAGATTTCGGACCAGGTACCCTACGGTGGCCGGCGGCATCGGGCCGCCCCGCTTGCCCAGCTCGTTCAGCACGTCGGCTGCCATCGCCTCGGCCGACCGGTAGCGGTCGGCGGGATCCTTTTCGAGGGCGCGGGCCAGGATCGGTGCGAACCCGGGTAGTTTGCTCAGCTCGGCGTCGAGGTCGGGCAGCTCGTTCTTGGCGACGGCGGCCAAGGTCTCCTTCACCGTCGGCCGAGCGAACAGGGCCCTCCCGGTGAGCATCTCGAACATCACGACCCCGACCCCATAGATATCGGCTCGGTTGTTGACTCGCTTGCCGGCGAGGACCTCGGGGGCGACGTAGCGGGGCTTGCCCTTGAGAACGCCTTTGCGCAGACCGCCGTCGCGAGATGTGACGTAGCTGATGCCGAAGTCGGTGACTTTGACTTCGCCAAAGAAGGAGACGAGCACGTTGCTCGGGGTCATGTCTTGGTGGACCACCCCGAGCGGGCGTCCGTCGGAGTCCTTCAGCCGGTGCACGAACGCGAGCCCCCGCAGCACCTCGGAGACGATGGTGAGGGTGAAGGTAGGCGGCAGCGCCTCCCCTTGCTCGGCGGCGGCGCGGACGATCTGATCGAGGTTTCGGCCGCGGATGTACTCCATGGCCATGTAGGGCGTGCCTTCGATCGAGGGCTGGTCGAACACCTTGACGATGTTGGGATGCTCGATTCGAGACATGACCTCCTGCTCGACGTCGAACATCTGCATGTGGTCTTCGCGCTCCGCGTCGGCCCGCAGCCTCTTGAGGACGACGAGCTTTTCGAAGCCCTTGACCCCTTTGGCGCGGGCGAGCGCGATCTCACCCATCCCGCCGCGGTTCACGACCCGCAGGATCTCATAGCGAGGGCGCCGGTCGTGGGAATCGCTCACGGGCTCCCCTCCCCCGGACTGTACCACCGGGCCGTCCTCCGCGTGCCCCCATCGACCGTTCGTCTCCATCACTCCGCCGGCTCCTCATCGGGGTGGGGGCTCTTGGCTTGATTGCGAAGCCGCTCCACCACCCCAGCGATCACATCGGCAGGAAATCCGCGCCGTGAGAGTCGGCGGGCGGCTCGGTCGGGGTTTTTTTCCCCGGCGATCACCATCGAGGCGGCCGAGCGGGGGTCCCAATCCAAGAACGCAGCTTGCGCGGCCCGCTCTGCGTCCTCGAACCCGCGGGCCGCGAGCTTCGCCGCCACCGAGCGAGGGGTCGCGCCGGTCTTTCTCGCCAGCTCCTCGGCGAAACGCCGGGCAATCTCGTCGTCCGGACCGAGGTAGCCGAGCTCCTCGAGTCGAGCGAAGGCGGCCTCGACCGCGTGGTCGTCGTGGCCCCGGGCGGCGAGCTTCTTGGCCAGCTCGGCCCGGCCGTGGCTGCGACGGGCGAGCAGCCGCACGGCAGCGTCGAGGGTCGGCTTCACGACTCTGGGGTCCCCCTCCTCGATGGCCCGCGCGGCGGCGGGGGCGGCCCCGGCTTGCTCTCGCTCCGCTCGAAGTCCCGCCACTTTCCATCCGAGGTCCCCTCGACCCCGCGCGCCCGAAGCGCGAAGTTTCCGGGGTTCGATGCCTGCCGCAGCGCCTCCTCCTGGCTGATGACTCCGGTGGTGTAGAGCCTCATGAGCGACTGATCGAAGCTCTGCATGCCGTACCCGACGTGTCCCTCTGCGAGCGCCGCCTGCAGCTCTCGGGTGCGCTCCTCGTCTTCGATGAGCTCGCGGATGCGAGGCGTGCTCCGCAGGATCTCGACGGCGGCGACGCGGCCCTTCCCGTCCATGGTGGGGACGAGGCGCTGCGAGATGACCGCTCGGAGCACGGCGCCCAGCTGCAATCGGACTTGCCGCTGCTGGTGAGGGGGGAAGACGGCGACGATCCGGGCGATGGTCTCGGTGGCGTCGAGGGTGTGCAGGGTGGACATCACGAGGTGCCCGGTCTCGGCGGCGAGCAGGGCGGTCTCGATCGTCTCGAGGTCCCGCATCTCCCCGACGAGCAGCACGTCCGGGTCCTGCCTCAACGCAGCCTTCAGGGCGTGGCTGAAGGACAGGGTGTCCACGCCCACCTCCCGCTGGTTGATGACCGACCTCTTGTCGCGAATCAAAAACTCGATCGGATCTTCGACGGTCATCACGTGCACGGTCTTGTTCGTGTTCACGTGGTCGATCATCGCGGCCAGCGTCGAGGACTTGCCCGAGCCCGTGGTGCCGGTGACGAGGACCAGGCCTCGCTCCTCGAGCGCGATCGTCTCGAGAATCTTCGGGAGGCCGAGCTCGGAGAGGGACCGGACGGTGAGCGGGATGACCCGGAGTACCATGCCCACCGTCCCCCGCTGCTGAAAGATGTTCACCCGGAAGCGACCGAGGCCGGGGACCCCGTAGGCGAGATCGAGCTCGCTGGACTGCTTGAAGCGCTCCCGCTGGAAGCTGTTCATCACCGAGACGGCCATGCGGCTCATCTCCTCTGGGGACAGCTTCGAGGCGTCCTTGAGCTGGACGAGCCGGCCGTTCACCCGAAACATGGGCGGCAAGCCCGCTTTCAGGTGGATGTCGGAGGCCTGGGCCTGGATCGCGACGGAGAGGATCTCGTTCAGCGCCACGGCGGGACCAGTCTACCCCAAAACGGGCGGCGGGCCCCGCGTCAGTCGCCGAGGTCGCAGCTCGCGGCGCGCCCGAGCGGAGGTCGGGTGGCGCTTCGGGCTGGATTTCGAGGGCACTGGCGGCAGTGAAAGCTCTTCCACCGTACGCGGGCCACGAAGTTCAGGCAGCTCTGGTATCGGTCGCAGCCGAGCACCCTCAGGCGCGGCACCTCTTCGTACTCGACGTACGCGACCGGCGTCGGGCGGGCGCCGAGCGGGAGCAGAACGAGGTCGATGACCTCGGCCCACCCGTCGGTGTCCTCCTCGGGCGAGGGCGGGCGGGGAATCCCTAGCGCTCGCGGCGGGCGGCTCGCTCCATCGCTCAAGGTTCGTGGACCCTAGCACCGCCCCGTGAGCCCCCCCAAGGGCCGTGCGGCGAAACCGCTGCGGCGCCGCCGCTGGGGCGCCGTCAGCCTCGGCGGGCGAGCATCTCTCGGAGGTCGTGGCTCTCGCGGCCGAGGCGCTGCACCTCGGCCTCGAGCTGCGCGACCCGCTCGGCGACCTGGCTCTGCATGACGGCCAGGTTCTTGAACTCCTCGAGGACCATGTCGGTGCTGATGCGCACCGGAGCGGGGGCCTCCCGACCGGGGTGGGTCGCGCGGGGCAGGTCCCGGCTCGACGGGTTGCTGGTCGGGCTGCCGGGAAGCTGGGTTCGGGGCAGCGCCGCCGACCAGCTCCCTGGGCTCGGGCGTCCCGGGCTCCCTTCGATCACCCTCGGAGCGCTGGCCCTGGCCGGGCTGCTCGCCGGCCGGGCGCCGGGGCTCGCCGCCTTGCCGCCGGCCTTGATGTGGTTGAACACCGATAGCGTCGCGTGGCGCAGGGTCTCGAGGACGCCCTGTCCGGAGGCGGCCACCGCCGGGATCGCCTTGACCCCGCGGTCGTTGAGGGTCGCGTCGAGCTCGGCCTCGGGAACGAGCGGGGACAGGTCCCGCTTGTTCCACTGCATCACGAGCGGGATCGAGTCGTAGTCCAGCCCGTTGGATCGCAAGTTGTCTTTCAGGTCCCGGAGCGACTGCCGGTTCTCGTCCAGCATGTGGTCCTGCGAATCGGCCACGAAGACGATCCCATCGGCCCCCTTCAGCACGAGCTTCCTGGTCTCCGCATAGTAGATCTGGCCAGGCACGGTGAAGAGCCGGACCATGAACTTCATCCCGGAGATCGTGCCCAGGTTGAGGGGCAGCAGGTCGAAGTAGATGGTGCGGTCGGTCTCGGTGGCGACGCTCAGCAGCTCGCTTCGAGTCTCGGGCCTCATCTTGGCGTGGATCTGCTGGAGGTTGGTGGTCTTTCCGCAGCGGCCGGGGCCGTAGTAAACGACCTTGGCGATGAGCTCCCTCGACTTGTAGTTGTAGGTCGGCATGGCCCGGCGACCGCGAGTCTCCGGGGGGGCGACTCGGCGGTCAAGGTCCGAGCGCCGGGCTGAAGCGCCCCCGAGCGGTGGGAGGCTCGTTCTCGCATGGGTTCGCGCCGCCCCCTCAGGGGAGCGGGG
>DAIQNR010000012.1:0-6025 GCA_036788295.1 Myxococcota bacterium | reverse complement strand
GCCCGGGGGGCCCCTCAGGGGAGCGGGGCCCGGGGGGCCCCTCAGGGGAGCGGGGCCCGGGGGGCCCCTCAGGGGAGCGGGGGCCTCATCAGGGGAGCGGGGGCCTCATCAGGGGAGCGGGGGCCTCATCTGGGGAGCGGGGACCGCATCAGGGGAGCGGGGGCCGCACCGAGCTGCGCGAAGCCTCGGCGAGCGCCTGCCTCGATCGAGGGTCCGAAAACCGTACGAGCGCCCTCGAGAGGGCGAGCCTCTCCGAAGGTAGGGCATTCGGATCTGCGAACTGCTCGAGCAGGACCGGCAGCGTCATCGGGTCGGCCCGCTCGGCGACCGCCTCGATGAGCTCGAGGCGGAGCTCGTCGAGCCCGGGGCGCTCGTCCCCCCTCGGGTTGGCGGCGAGCATGGCGGCGAGCTCGGCCGCGCTCTGCGGGGCGGCCGCGATGAGCGGGATCGCCGCTCGCTGGATGCGGGGGTCGGGATGGACCCGCAGCATTTGGGACTTCCCCGAGAGCTCCGAGGGGTGGTGTTCGGCGAGCACCCGCAGCACCCACGCCCGCCGCTCGGGCGGCTGCTCCTCGTCGAGCGCGAAGCTCCGCATCCGCTCGGCCAGCCCCTGCCCGGCGACCGAAAGCAGCACCCGGCGCGCCACCGCCGCCACCCGGCGGTCGGGCCCCTCCGCCACCTCGCGGAGCCGAGGCCCGAGTTCGGAGCCTCCGAGCAAGCCGAGCGTCTCGAGCGCCCGGAGCCGGCTCGCCCGGGGCCCCCCCGACAACGAGCGCAGCGCCCGCCCGACCTCCTCGTCGTAGCGGGAGCGGCCGTCCGTGGTCTTCGCCGCGCGGTAGGCGGTGGCGGCGGCAGCGAGCGCTCGGTTTCGGGGAGTCAGGTACAGCGCGCCTCGCCAGCCCGGGGTCTCCCGGTGGAGCAGAAAGTCTCGCCCGAGCCGCGTGACCCCGCTCGCCCCGTCGCTTCCTCCGGCGAGCGGCGTCTCCTCCCCGGGGAAGTGGAGCCGAGCGAGGTCCCACGCCGTTTTGGCCGAAGCCAGCTCCCGGCTGGCCGCCTCGACCGCCAGTCTCCCGAGCCCGAGCCGGCGGGCGGTCGCCTCGACGAAGGCCTCGGCCGCGGCGATCAGCCTCGCCCGGTCCCCTTCGGGGTCGAACGCCCGGGCGGAGCGCACCGGCGGACCATCGTCGGTCTCGTCGGCGAACACGAAGCCGTGCAGGGCGCAGACGTACCGTCCGACCCCTTCGGCGTCGATGGTGAGCCGTGACGCCGGCCCGGTTCGGGCGAGCGCGAGCAGCGCGAGCTCGTTTCGGATGAGGTCCACCGTGAAGTTTCGGTGCTGGTAGGCCGGCTCGACCTCGTCGAATCCGCGATGGATTTCGAGCGAACCATCGCGGCCGAGCACGAAGGCCCGGGTGCCGGTGAGCACGGGGCGACCGCTGCGGGCCACCCCGACCAACGTGAGCTCCACCGCCCGGTCGGGGGCCACCCGGGGCTGGATGACGTAGCTGCGAAGCCCGGGGAAGCTGGGGCGAAAGAGCCGGCAGAAGCCGTCCTGGCTCGATTCGAGCCCGAGAAGGTCCTTCAGGGCGCCCGAGACCGGGGGCGACCAGGGGCGGCCCTCCTTCAGCCACGCGAACGGTGCCGAGCGCGTCCCCTGCTCCGCCATCGCGGAGCAGGATGTAGCCGGTTCGACGTCGATGGTCACCTGGACCGGGCCCGACGCTCGGGGGAAGTTCGCCCCCTTGTGGCGGTAGCCTTGGGCCTCTGGTAGGCCGAGGCGTGCAGATGAAGGAACGGATCATGGTCCGCATCGGCGACGCCCGGGAGTTTTGGGCGCGGGGAATGTGGCGGCACGAGCGTTTGGACGGAAGCCTCGCCGAGGTCACCGGGGTGGTGCTCGCACGCAGCGTGTACATCGTCGTGGACGCGTTTCGGCAGGATCGGATCCGGCTCAGGGCGGCGACGCTCACTTTCGTGACCCTCCTGTCGCTGGTTCCTCTGATCGCGGTGGGTTTCTCGCTGTTCACCGCATTCGGCGGGCTCGAGGAGGCGGGCGAGCGGGTGAAGTCGCTCGTCATCGACGCGATCGCCGTGCAGCAGCGCGAAGTGGTCACCCAGTACCTCGATCAGTTCGTCGCTGGCGCCAACGCCGGAGGACTCGGGGCGATGGGTTCCATGCTCCTGTTCGTGACCGCGGTCACGACCCTGTCGAACATCGAGACCGCGTTCAATGACATCTGGGGGGTCTCCGAGTCCCGAGGCTGGATCCGCCGCTTTCAAGTCTATCTGCCGTTGGTGACCCTGGGGCCGGTGCTGTTCGGGGTGGCATTTTCGACCCTGCTCGCGGTCGAGCGCAGCGAGACCGTGATGGCGCTGCTCGAGGCGGCGCCAGGGCTTCGGGCGCTGTTTCGACTCGGACCGGTGCTCGTCTACGTCATCTTGTTCTCGGGGCTCTATCTGTTTCTCCCCAACACCCGGGTTCGGGTAGGCCCCGCGTTCGCCGGCGGCCTCATAGCTGGCCTGCTCTACGTCGTGGGTCAGCAGGTCTTCACCATCTATGCCGGGCGGGCGATCAGCTATTCGGCAATCTATGGCTCCTTCGGCGCGGTGCCGCTGACCATCCTTTGGATCTACGTGAGCTGGACGCTGGTCTTGCTTGGGGCGACCATCTCGTTCGCGATGCAGTCGGCGTCTTCGTACGAGCCCGAACGCCGGATCCCCCAGCGGGAGCGGGAGCAGCTGGCCGCCCAGCTCGTGCTGGAGGTCGCCCGTCGCTACCAAGAAGGGCTCGGGCCCACGTCGGCGCAAGCGCTGCTCGACGAGGCCCGGGTGCCGCCCCACCACGGCCGGCGGCTGCTCGACGAGCTGGTCGAAGGCAAGATCCTGATCGCGGTGGTGCTCGCGAACGAAGAGACCGGCTACGCGCCCACCCGGCCGCTCGGTCAGACCAGCCTGGCCGACGTCCTCTCCACGCTCCGGGGGCTGCCCATGGACCGAACGGTCCCGGAGGCTCACGTCCGGGGTCTCGACCTGCTGCGGGAGGCGGAATCGGAGACGCTCGCCCGGCTCCGCGCTGAGCCGCTCGAGAACCTGGTCCGCCCAGGCGACGACGGGCCAGAACTCGGCCGGGGACCGCCGAGCCCGGGCGCGGGTCCGTTCACCGGGTGATGACCGCGGAGTGCCCGAGGCCGGCAGGGCGATGCGCGATCGATCGGCCTCGGCCGAGCGCGATCGTCGCCTCGTTGGGCTGAAGCAGCGCGCCGACGTGCATGAGCCTCAGACCCCGGCCCTTCGCGGCGGTCCGCCCCGCTTCACCGCCCCGGGCCGCCCGGCTCCCTTCGACCCCCGACTTCGGGGCGACCCGCTGCGAGAACCGGATCGCGTCCGCCTTGGCGTCGAGCAGCGCCTTTCCGCTCGCCGGGACCACCATCAGCGAGGCGGCCAGCTTGCCTCGGAACAGGCGGGCGGCGTCCGCGGCGAGGCTCGCGTTCTCATCGGCCTCGAAGGCGTCTCGGCGGGTGGCGGCGTGGTGCCGGTTGGCCAAGCGGTCGGGTTTGGCCGGGACCCCTTGGACCGGGCCCGAGGTGTCGCTCTCGACCGGACCCGTCCGCACGGACAGGGGTGTCCCGAGCGCGGCCTCGCTCGCGACCGACGCGGACCATTCCGCCGCTCCGCCCGTGCCTCTCGCGCCGACCTTCCCCGACATCTCGGTGGGGTATCGGCCCGGTCTCGCCCTGGTTGCGTGAAAAGCGCGGTCGCCGGGGACCACCGGGGCGGTTTTGCGGTCGCTCGGCGGTTCGGGGAACACCGGGCCGTTGTGGGCTGGCGCTGGACCAGGAATGCTCCGGCGGTGATCGCCGCCGCCATGGTGTCCGCGCTCGCCGCCGCACCGCTTCCGCAACGGCTCGCGGCCGACGTGGACGACGCCTACGCCCTCCGCTTCAACCCGGCAGGCCTCGGATTTCTCGATGGAACGGAGCTTCGCGCCGCGGTCGGGCGAGAGCAGCGGTGGGACGACGGCGGCTCGACCGGGCTGGCCGTCTACTGGGCGGCCTCCATCTTCGACACGGTCGCGTTCGGGCTGTCGCGGGAGCAAGACTGGTTGCCGGACTCGGTCGAATCGGCCGAGACCCGGGTCGGCGTCGGCATTCAGCGGGGCGGCCTCGGCATCGGGGCCGCGTTTCGCCGCGCGGACCTGACCGGGGCCGAGAGCGTCGATGGCTGGGACTTCGGGCTCACGTGGCGATTGTCCCGCTGGTTCTCGCTCGCGACGACGTTCACCGACGTGACCGATGCCGTCGTGGGCCGGTCCTACGGCGTCTCGTTGGCCACCCGACCCGGATGGGACCGGCTGCTCCTCGGAGTGTCGGCCGCGACCGCGCCGAGGGTGGACGACGGCTTCGATTTCGGTGCGCGGCTCGAGATCGAGCTCGTGAGAGGCATCCGGGCTGGCCTCGGAGCCCAGGCCCGACGGCTCCCCGGCGGTTTCGAGGCGGTGGGCGTGCTCACGCAGGTCGCCGTCGACTTCGGGCGGGTCTCGACCGGAGGCTTCCTGAATTCGGTGGAGCCGGGGGTTCAGTTCGCGGCGGAGGTCGCCGTTCGGTCCGAGCCTCGCGCTCGGGTGCTCGCCTCCAGCTCGGTGGTCGTGGCCCAGCTCGGCGGAGACCTGACGCCGGGGCCCGACTTCTACCTGCTCCGAGGCGAGGCCGAGCTTCGGCCCTACGGGACCGCGCCCCGGGCGATCGCAGCGCTCGCCTACGCCGATCAGGTGCCGTCGGTTCAGCTGACGTTCGGCCGGCTCACGATCGGCTGGGCCAACGCCGAAGAGCTGCGCCGGGCTCTTCAGACCGTCCGGAAGGCCGGTCGGCCGGTCGATTGCGTGCTCGGAGCGGCCAACGACATCACCTACTTCGTGGCTTCGGCCTGCTCGCGCCTCGTCGCGCTCCCCCCGACCGTGCTCCGCTTCGATGGCCTCGCCACCACCCAGATCTACCTCGGGGAAGCGCTCGACCGGCTCGGGGTCGCCGTCGAGGTGGAGCGGATCGGCGCCTACAAGAACGCCCCGGACTCCTTCACTCGAAGCGGGATGAGCGAGGAGGAGCGAGACCGGCTCGGCCGGTACCTCGACACGGTCGACGCGGCGCGGGTGGGGATGATCGCCGAGGGACGAGGGATGAGCGAGGTCGCCGTCCGCGCGGGCATCGACCGCGGCGTGCTGACCGCCACCGAGGCGCTGGCCGGGGGTTTCATCGACGCCGTCGTCTGGCCCGACGAGATCGACGAGCATTTCTACGGCCGATCCCAGAGCAAGCAGTCGGTCTTTCACGCCCTCACTGCGACCCCCCCGGTCAAGTCCTGGCGCCCCGAGGACGGATCGATGGTCGCGGTCGTGCACGTGGACGCCCCGATCACCGGCGGGGCATCTTCGGCGAGCCCGCTCGGTCTCGGCCGCACCGTCGGGGCCCTGGACCTCCTCGCCGCCCTCGAGCGGTGCGAGCGCGAAGCCAGGATCAAGGCGGTCGTCCTCCGGGTGGACAGCCCCGGCGGCGACGCGGGCGCATCGGAGCTCGTGGCCAGGGCCGTCAGCCGGCTCGCCCAAAAGAAGCCGGTGGTGGCGAGCTTCGGCAACGTCGCCGCCAGCGGCGGCTACTACGTGGCCGCCCCAGCGACCCGCATCTTCGCCGAGCCGACGACGCTGACCGGCTCGATCGGGATCTATCTTCTCGAGCTCGACCTGTCCCGGCTGCTCGGCCGGCTCGGGGTGGGGGTCGAGGTGCTGGGCCGCGGAGCGCTTTCCGGGGCATCGAACTCCTTCACCCCGCTTACTCCGGCGGCTCGAGCCCGCCTGCGGTCCGCGCTCGGGGACAGCTACCGCCGCTTTCTCGAGGTCGTCGCCGCTGGCCGCGGCCGCCCGGTCGAGGAGATCGAGCCGCTCGCGGAGGGCCGGGTCTGGTCAGGACGGGACGCCCTCGGCGTCGGCCTGGTGGACGAGCTGGGGGGGCTCGGAGAGGCGATCCTGTACGCG
>DAIQNR010000011.1:0-105250 GCA_036788295.1 Myxococcota bacterium | reverse complement strand
TCAGGCCGAGCAGGGCGCGGGCCTCGGCCGGGCTCGCGATCGATCGGCCGACCTCGAGGGCGACGCGAACCATCGCCTCGACGAGCGCTCCGTTTCCCGATGTGCGGTTGCCGCTGGGCAGATAGAAGGTGTCCTCGACGCCCGTCCGCAGGTGCCCGCCGAGCTCGGCCGCCGCACGGTGAAGCGGCCACACCTCCTCCCGACCGATCGCGGTGACTTGCCAGGTCGCCCCCGGGGGGAGCTGCTCGACGAGCAGCGGTACGAGCCGCGGGTCCGCAGGCAGACCGGAAGCCACGCCCATCACGAAGTTGACGTCGGGCCGAGGGGGGGCGATCCCCGTCTCGACGTACAAACCCACCGAGCGCACGATGCCGAAGTCGAAGCATTCGAACTCGGGCGTCGCGCCCACTTTGGCCATCGCCGCCAAGAAGCTCTCGATCTTCTCGACCGGGTTGTCGAAGACCATCGGCGGCCACGCCCAGCGGCCGTCCTTCTTGGTCCTCAGGTAGTTCAGGCTTCCGGCGTTGCACGCGGCGATCTCGGGGCGGATCGCCTCCATCACCGCCACCGGGCCGGAGATGTCCGGGCCCAGCACGCCCGTCGATTGGTTCACGATCACCCCGGGGCACGCCTCTCGAATGGCTTCAACGATCGCCGACGCCACGTCCGGCTCCCACGACGGCAGGTGGCCGAGCCCCGGCTCCTGCCGCCGAAAATGAACGTGCATCACCGAGGCCCCAGCGTCGTAGGCCTCCTTCGCCGAAGCCGCCATCTCTTCCGGACTCACCGGCACCGGGTGGTGCTGGGGGTTTGTCAGCACCCCGGTGAGGGCGCAGGTCACGATCGCCGATTCGCTCATGTTTCTTCCTCCACCGTGGCCAGAACCGCGCCCGCCGCGACCTGCTGCCCAGCCGTCACCGATAGATGGGCAACCCGGCCCGCTCTTGGGCTCTTCACCTCGAGCTGCATCTTCATGGCCTCGATCACCGCGATGGTAGCCCCGCTCTCCACTCGGTCCCCGGCGAAAACCAGCACCCGCACCAATTTGCCCGCCATCGGCGCCTCCACCGCGCCCGGGGGCGGGGGCGCCGCCGCCACCGCCGCCGCCCGCTCGAACCGGTGATCCTGGCCGTCGAGCGACAGCCACAGCGCGCCGTCCACCCACGTCGCCCAGGCCGGCCGCCGGACCCTGACGTCGCCCACTGCGCCCACCTCGGCCCAGGCTTCGGGCGGGCCCGAGACGTCGAGCTCGAGCCCATCCGCTCGGACCAAGAGCGAGCCCGGACCGGCTTCGACCGAGAGGGTCTTCGTCCGCCCCGCCGACGACAGCCGCACCACCGACCGCCGCGAGCCGGTGCTGCTCCAGCCAACGGGGGCAAAATGGACCGCCGCTGCCGCCCAAGCCTCGTCCGAAGGAAGCGCGGAGCCGGTGAGCTCCGTCAGATGGCCTTCGACGAATCCCGTGTCGGCCGTGCCCTCGACGAACCGCGGGTGCTCGAGCGCGGCCACGAGAAACGACCGGTTCGTCCTCACCCCGTGAAGGACCATCGCCTCGAGCGCACCGGACAGCCGTCGCCGCGCCTCCTCCCTCGTCTCCCCGTGGGCGATGAGCTTCGCGAGCAGCGGGTCGTAGTCGGCGGTGATGCTCTGGCCCTGACAGAGGCCGTGGTCCACCCGGACCCCAGGGGGCAGAACCCACCGGGCCACCGTCCCCGTCGCCGGCAAGAACTGGGCGGCCGGGTCCTCGGCGTACAGCCGGGCCTCGATCGCGTGCCCTCGAATCGTTAGATCCGCTTGGCCAAACGGCAGCGGCGCGCCGGCCGCGATCTCGAGCTGAAGCGCCACCAAATCGAGGCCGGTGACGAGCTCCGTGACCGGGTGCTCGACCTGAAGTCGGGTGTTCATCTCCATGAAATGAAACGATCCATCCCTCGCGAGCAGCATCTCTACCGTGCCAGCGCCGACGTAGCCGACCGCGCGGGCCGCAAGGACCGCCGCCGCCCCGAGCCGGGCCCTCAGCTCGGGGTCCACCGCTGGCGAGGGCGCCTCCTCGAGGACCTTCTGGTGGCGGCGCTGCGTCGAGCAGTCCCGCTCGAACAGGTGCACGGTGCCGCCGAGGGCGTCGGCGAGGACCTGCACCTCCACGTGCCGGGCCCCGTCCACCGCTCGCTCGAGGATGAGTGTCCCGTCCCGAAAGCTGCTCTCTGCTTCGGCCCGGGCGAGCCGCAGAGCCGATCCGAGGCCCTCGAAGTCCTCCACTCGGCGAAGACCCTTGCCCCCGCCGCCCGCCGCCGCCTTGACCATGAGCGGCGGCCCGAGCCGGCGGGCCTCGGCCTCGAGGGTTTCGAGGTCCTGCGCGTCCCCGTCGTAACCGGGCACGACCGGGACGCCAGCGGCCATCATTCGCCGCCGGGCGAGCCGCTTGTCCCCCATCGACCGGATCGCGGACGCGGGGGGGCCGATGAAGCGAAGGTCCGCCGAAGCCACCTGCTCGGCGAATTCCGGGTTCTCGGACAAAAAGCCGTAGCCGGGGTGGATCGCGTCCGCCCCGGCGGCCTTCGCCGCGGCGATGAGCGCCCCGGCGTCCAGATAGTTCGGCACCAGGACCGCTCGGTCGGCGAGCGCGACGTGCGGGGCGCCCGAATCCGCCAAAGTATGGACCGCGATCCCTCGGTAGCCTCGCTCGGCCACCGTCCGCAGGATCCGGACCGCTATCTCCCCGCGGTTTGCGACCAACACCCAGCGCATCAGCCCCTCGCCACTCCGAAGGTCAGCTTCGAGACGGTTCGGGCCTCCGCCTCCCGGCACACCGAGAGGCACATCGAGAGCACCCGGCGGCTGTCCCGGGGATCGATGATGCCGTCGTCCCACAGCCGGGCGGTCCCGTAGAGCGCGGTGGTCTTCGGGGTCATCTGCCTCACCAACTCGGCCTTCATCTGCTCCACGAACTCTTCGGGCAGGGGCGTGCCCCGCTTCTGCATCTTCTCCCTGGTGATGATCTCCATCACCGTCGCCGCCTGCTCGGGGCCCATCACCCCGACCCTGGCGCTCGGCCACGAGAAGATGAACCGAGGGGAGAGGCCGCGACCGCACATCCCATAGTTGCCGGCCCCCCACGAGCCGCCGAGCACCAAGGTCAGCTTGGGGACGGGGGCGTTCGCGACCGCTTGGATCATCTTGCTTCCATGCTTGACGATGCCGCCGGTCTCGGCCGCCGTGCCCACCACGTAGCCGGTGGTGTTCATCAAGAACACGAGCGGGGTCCCGGATTGGGACATGAGCTGGATGAATTGCGCCGCCTTCAGGGCGCCGGCCGGGTCGATGGGGCCGTCGTTTGCGACGATGCCGATCGGGTGGCCGTCGAGAAACGCCTGCCCGCACACGGTGAGCGCCCCGAACCCGGCCTTGAACTCGAGGAACTCCGAGCGGTCCACGATCCGGCCGATGACTTCGCGCACGTCGAACGGCCGCTTCGGGTCGGAGGGGACCACGCCGAGCAGCTCTTCTGGGTCGAGCCGCGGGGGGGCCGGCGCCCGGGCCGCCGCCGGCAGGGCGGCATCCCAGCGCAGGCATCCCACGACGTCCCGCGCGAGCTCGATGGCATGCGGATCGTCTTCGGCGAGGTACTCCGCCGTCCCGACCGCGTGGGCGTGGAGCTCGGCTCCGCCGAGCGCCTCGTCGGTGGCGACCTCTCCGGTCGCGGCGAGGAGCAGCGGCGGCCCGGCGAGAAAGATCTTCGAGCGACCGCGGACGAGGATGACCGCGTCGGACAGCCCGGGCAGGTAGGCGCCGCCGGCGGTGGAGGCCCCGTGCACGACGGTGATTTGCGGCACCCCCGCCGCCGACAGCCGGGCCTGGTTCGCGAAGCTGCGCCCCCCTTCGATGAACAGTTCCTCCTGGTAGAGGAGGTTCGCCCCCGCGCTCTCGGCGAGCGTCACCAGCGGGAGCTTGTTCTCGAGCGATATCTCTTGGGCCCGAAGCCCCTTCTTGAGCCCCATCGGGGGGACCGCGCCGCCCTTTATCCCCGAGTCGGTGGCGGTGACGAGGCAGCGCTTGCCCGCGACGGTGCCGATGCCGATGATCGACGCCCCGCCCATCGGCTCGTCCTTGCCGTCGTCGTCGTGCATCCCGAGCCCGGCGAGCGTCGACAGCTCGAGGAAGTCGGTCCCCGGGTCGAGCAGCCGGTCGAGCCGGTCCCGGGGCAGCAGCTGGCCTCGGGCCTCGAACTTCGGCCGGCTCGCCTCGGAGAAGGCCCGGACCTTCGCTTCGAGCCGCCGGACCTCCGCGAGCAGCGCCGCCTGCGCCGCTCGGTCCTCGGCAAACCGAGGGTCTGTCGCCGAAAGCCGGGTCTCGAGCCGCTTCATCTCCCCCCCGGGGACGGAGCGGACCACGGCGATGGCCAGCGCACAAGCCGCTTCGGGTGCTCCGCGGGTGGACTACTCCTTCTTCTCTCCGCCCATGAGGCGCAGGAGGTCTTGCATGGCTTTGGCCGGGGCCATGTTCATCTCTTCCATGTCCTCCTCCGGGATGAATTTCACTCCGGTCTCTTCCTGCTTCTTGATGAGGACCTGGGCGACCGCGCCGTGCTCTTCGCCTCGCGGGTAGGCTTGCCACGCCCGCTTCGTGTCGCTCCAGGCCCCGGTCAGGTCCCCGGCGAGCACCTTGGCCGAAGCGGTCCCGACCAACACCCCGTAGTTGGCGACGACGTCCGGGGAGCCGTCCGCCTTCGTGTGCTCGGTGCCGAGGCCCTGGTAGGCGGCGAGCGCCGACGCCACCTGGCTCTCGTCCTTTGCCGCGGCGAGCAGGGTGTAGGCATCCTCCATGTCCACATCCCCGGCGGATCGGATCGCGGGCAGGGTCACGGAGACCGCGCGAGGCTCGAAAAGATCCTTCGCGACGAGCTGCATCGTCGTCACCGCCTTTCTGGCCGCCCCTTCCCTCGCCTTCTTCTGTGCGCCCGGCGCGGTGAACCCGCTGAGCGAAGCCATCGCCGCCTTGGCCTCTTCCCTGGTCTTGAAGCTCTTCGCGCCGGGAACACCGAGCGCCTCTTCGTGCTGAAAGCTCCTCTCCACCAGGGTGTCGCGGCCGCGCTTTACGGCGATGCGCACCGGCTGCCGCACGATGAGCGCCGGCTTGTAGCTGCCGCCGAGGCCGAAGCTCCCCGGCTCCTGGGTCACGGCCCCGCCGTTCAGCTGGACCACGAGGTCCCCGCCGGAAGCGACCGGGCGGAGCCCGCGGTTCTCGAGCGCCGGAATCTGCGTGACCCCGGCCATGGACTCGTCGGCGCGAATCTCGAACGTCTTTCCCGAGCCCTCCTTCAGGTGGGGCTCTGCGGTGTAGTCGTAGCGGACGTTGCTGTACTCGAGGCCGCCATCTGGGTACCCCCGGTAGCTCACGCTCGCGCAGCCGCTCAGGACCAGCGCCGCGACGGCGGCGCGAAGTGGGAGGTTTCGGGTCGAGCCCTCTTTCGTCATGGGGGCGGAAACTGTCAGCCTCAGGTCTTCGATGCAACCCTCCGAAAATGGCTTTTCGGGGCGAAATTGTGACTTCTGCTATCTTGTGCCCGGTTTGAATGAAACCAAAGACGGGTTCGTCCAAGCCTTCTTTTCCATCGACGAAATCGGCGTCGCCCGGTGAAAATCGGCCGGGACTCGGTCACCATCGAGCCCGGGCGTGGGTCCTCGAGACACGATGATGATCGATGACGTGAGAGCCGCCCAGTGCGGCGACCGAGCCGCTTTTGGGCGCCTCGTTCGAGACCTGGGGCCGATGGCGCTTCGGGTGGCGCGGGGGTGGCTGAAGGACGAAGCGGCCGCCGAGGACGCGGCGCAGGACGCGTTTCTCGACGCCTATCGTCAGCTCGCCGAGCTCCGGGAGCCGAAGGCTTTTCCGGCGTGGCTCCTGCGGATCGTGCGAAAGCACTGCGACCGCCGGACCCGCCGCCGAAGCGACGAGCCGCTGCCCACGCTCGCGGCCGAGACCGACAACGACCGGCTCGAGGCTTCTGAGGCGCTCTGGGCGCTGGCCGATGGGCTCGGGCGGCTGCCCGAGCACGAGCGGATCGTGCTCGCCCTTCATTACCTGGGCGAGCAGTCGGTGCGGGAGGTCGCCGAGATGCTCGCGCTGAGCCCCGACGCGGTGAAGCAGCGGCTCCGCCGGGGCCGCGACCGCCTCGCCGAGACCATCGCGCGCAAGTTGGAGCAGCCGGCTCCGGCCGAAGCGCTCGAAGACCGGGTGCAGCTGTTTTTGGCCATACGCACCGAAGACCACGACTTGGTGCGGGTGCGGCTCGACCGCCGGCCCGATCTCATCGAGGCCCGAGAGTCTTGGTCGGACGCGACCGCGCTCGCTGCGGGGATGACGATCGCCCACCAGCTCACCCCGCTGTTGACCGCCGCCGGTCGGGGGGACCTCGCCATGACGAACCTGCTTCTTCAGCGCGGTGCCGCGGTCGATGGCCGCTGCGGATGCGAGGGGGGCGAGACCCCCCTGTTTGCCGCCGCCATCCGCGGTCACGCCGCGGTGGTCGAGCGGCTGCTGCGTGCCGGCGCCGACCCGGAGGCCAAGGGGAAGAGGCCGAGCCCTCTGCAGGTTGCCTTGCGAAGAGGCCACGACGGGGTCGTCCGGATACTCACCTCGAGGACCGGCGCTCGCTCCGCCGGGCGGCTCGAGCCGGCCGCTCCGCTTGGATTTCGGATTGCGCCCGAAGGCCTCTGGACCGGCATCGCCGCGCTCGATCTGCTCGCGCCGCTCGTTCCCGGCCAGCGGGTTCGCGTCCTCGGTCCGGCCGAGACCGGGCTGACCGTCCTGCTCGCCGAGCTGTCCCTGCGGGCCTCGCTCGCCGGGTGGTGGGTGCGGTGGGTGACCTGGCCGAGCTCCGCCTGGCAGCGGGATGAGTACGCGCAGGTGGCGCTGCGCTATGGCCTCCACGACCGGGTCGAGGTCACGTCGGAGCCGAAAACCCAGCCCGGGCCGGGGCTGCTCGTCCTGCTCCCCGGCGACGGGCGCGAGGCCGAGGCCGAAGCCGCGCTCGCCCAGCCGGTCCCCGGCGGTGGCCTGCTCCTGTCGGTCAGCCCCTGGGAGAAGGTCACCCGGGGCGCCCCCGCCACGCCGCTCGCGGCTCCCTTCGACGCTCGAGTAGCCACCGATCCGGCGCTCGCCGCCGAGGGCATCTATCCGGCCCTTCACAGCCGGTAGACCTCGAGCTCAACCCCCGTATCCACAGCCCACGCCGAGCTGCGCCGCGCCGTCCGAGAGGCGATGGACCGAAAGCCGGTGCGGCTTGCGTTTCAGCAGCCGTTCGAGGTCGTCGAAGCCGATTCCGGGGTTTCGGGGACCTTCTTCGAGCTGCCGGCGGCCCTTCGTCGGTTCGAGACCGCGCTCATGGCTCGGCCCTGACCGCAGAACGGTCGACCGCCGCCAAAGGCGCTCGGCTACACTCGGGACGTGCAGGGAAACTTGGGGCGACTCGCCCGGTACCTCGGGCCCCACCGAGCCGAGCTGAAAAGGGCGAGCCTGTATTCGGTCGTGAACAAGCTCTTCGACATCGCCCCCGAGATCCTGATCGGCGCCGCGGTGGACGTGGTCGTCCGCCGAGGGGACAGCTTTCTCGGCGGTCTCGGGCTGAGCTCCCCCGCCCTGCAGCTCACCGTGCTCGCCGTCGTGACCGCGCTCATCTGGGCCGGGGAATCCTGGTTCGAATACCTCTACCAGCTTCGGTGGCGAAACCTCGCCCAGCGGGTGCAAGCGGACGTGCGGGTCGAGGTCTACGACCACGTACAGCGGCTGCCGATGTCGGTGCTCGAAGGGCGGCGGGCCGGGGAGCTTCAGACCTTGCTCACCGAAGACGTGAACCAGCTCGAGAGGTTTCTGAACGGGGGCGTCAACGACATCCTCCAGGTCGTCACCTCCACCGTGGCGGTGAGCGCGGTGTTCTTCGTGCTCGCACCGGGCGTGGCCGCGGTGGCGATCCTCCCCATCCCGATCATCGCGCTGACCGCGCTCGGGTTTCAGCGGGGGCTCGCCGCCCGCTACCGCGGGGTTCGGGAGCAGGGGGGCCGGCTCGGGGCGCGATTGACCGCGCAGCTGCAGGCGATCCCCACCCTGCGGGCCTTCCGGGCCGAAAACATCGCCCGCGCGGCGCTCGCCGACGACAGCGACGGGTACCGCCGGGCGAACGCCCACGCCATCAAGCTCGCGTCCGCCTTCGTGCCCTTGATTCGCATGGCGGTGCTCGCCGGCTTCGTGCTCACCCTCGTGCTCGGCGGCCTTTCGACCCTCGAGGGCGACCTCGCGGTCGGCGCGTTCAGCGTGCTCGTGTTTCTCACCCAGCGGCTGCTCTGGCCGTTCACCCGCCTTGGTGAGACCGTTGACCTCTTTCAGCGGAGCATGGCCTCCGCCGGGCGGCTGTTCGACCTGCTCGATCTGCCCACCGAGCCCCGGGTAAAAGCCACGGAGGTCTCCCTCGACGAGCCGCCGGCGCTGGCCTTCCTCGACGTGGGATTTCGCTACCCAGGGGGAAACCGCGACGCGCTCTCGGACATTCACCTCGAGATCCCGCCGAAGTCCTTCGTCGGCATCGTAGGGTTCACCGGTTCGGGAAAGAGCACACTCGTGAACCTACTCCTTCGATTCCATGAACCCACCCGGGGAACCATCACGCTCGGGGGCCGGCGGCTCTGCGACCTGCCGGTCGAGGCGGTTCGGCGGCAGGTGGGTTGGGTCGGGCAAGACGCGTTCGTGTTCTTCGGGACCGTCCGCGAGAACATCGCGCTCGGCCGGCCGGACGCGACCGACGCCGAGGTCGAGGCCGCCGCCAGGGACGCCGAGATCCACGAGGTCATCGCGCGGCTTCCGAATGGATACGACACGCCGGTCGGTGAGTTCGGGACCAAACTGTCCGGAGGGGAGCGCCAGCGGCTCGCCATCGCCCGGGCCCTGCTGACCGCCCCGGACATCCTGGTGTTCGACGAGGCGACGTCGGCGGTGGACAACGAGACCGAGGCCGCGATCCACCGTTCGATCCAGCGCGCAGCCGAAGGCCGTACCGTGCTGGCCATCGCCCACCGGCTCTCCACCGTCCGCGACGCGAGCCTCATCGTCGTCATGGCCGACGGACGGATCGTCGAGCGCGGCACCCACGAAGCGCTGAGCTCTGCCGGCGGCCCCTACGCGAAGCTGCTCGCCGCCGCCACCTGAGGTCCTCTTGCCCCAGCGACCGGTTTCCTCCAAGGGGAAGGCTCGAGCTCTCGCCGCCGTTTGGGGCGCTCGACCTCGACGTCCTGTTCGACGGTGCCGGGATTCACGCCCCGTTTTCGGTGGACGAGCTCTTCCGGTAGAGGACCCCCTGGTGACCCGCGGTTCGATGCGGAGTACACCGAGTTCATGGCGACGCTCGAGGGGGAGGAGATCCGGGCCCGGGTGGCGAGGCTCGGACTGTCGTTCAACCGCCACGGGGTCGATCCGTACGGGGTGCATCTCGAGACCCTGACCCAGATCTTCACCGGTCTCGGCTGGCTGTACCGCCGGTACTTCGACGTGCACGTGTTCGGGCTCGAGAACGTGCCCGGCGAAGGTCGGGCCATGGTGGTCGGCAACCACTCCGGCGGCTGGGCGCTCGACGGCCTCATGACCGCGACCGCGCTGTTCCTGGACAAGGAGCCCCCCCGCCTCGCTCAGGCCATGGCGGAGAAATTCATGGGCCGAATCCCTCTGCTCGGGCTGCTCGCCGGGCGGGCCGGGTCCTTCACCGGACTCCCGGAAAACGCGGTGCATCTGCTCGAGAACGAGCGGCTCTTGATGGTCTACCCAGAGGGCGCGAAGGGCACGGAGAAGCTCTACTCCCACCGCCACGACCTGCTCGACTTCGGGACCGGATTTCTTCGGCTCGCGCTTCGCACGAACGCTCCGATCATCCCGGTCGCCTTCGTCGGCGGCGGCGACGCGATCCCCACCATCTTGAACCTCTACAAAGTCGCCCGCCGGTTCGGGGTCCCCTACATCCCGATCACGCCTTGGGGGGTCGCGTTGCCCCGGCCCACCACGCTGCAGATCTATTTTGGCGAGCCCCTGCTGTTCGAAGGCTCGGGCGACGAAGAGGACATGCTGATCAGTGGCTATGTCGAAGTGGTGAGGACCAAGATCCGGGCTTTGCTCGACCGCGGCATCCAGGAGCGGCCCGACCTCGAGCGGCTGCGGCGGCCCTTTCGGCTGCTCGGGGCCGGCTCGTGAAGGTGCTCATCGCCGGGGTGGCCAGCGTGCCCGGTCGGCTCTTGACCGACCTCCTCCTCCGCGACGGTCATGTCCTCGCCGGGATCGACCGCCGCCCGTGGCCAGGGGCGCCACCGGGGATCGAGCTTCACCGCAGCGACATTCGAAAGCGGGGCGCCGAAGACGTCTTTCGGACCTTTCGCCCGGACGCGGTCGTGCACATGGCCACGGTCAGCCACCTCGAGCGAGGCAGCGAGGACCGATACCAAATCAACCTGGGGGGGACGAGAAAGGTCTTCGAGCACTGCCACCGCTACGGGGTCAAGCAGGCGATCTTCGTCGGCCGCCACACCGTGTACGGCGCGTCGCCGGACTCCCCAATCTATCACACCGAGGATTCGGTCCCGATGGCGGGCACCACCTTCCCCGAGCTGTCGGACCTGGTGGCCGCCGATCTCTACGCGGGGCAAGCGCTGTGGCGGTACCCCGAGATCGACACCGCCGTGCTCCGCTTCGTCTACGAGCTGGGGCCGAGCCACCACGCCACGCTCGCGAGCTTTCTCCGGGGGCCTCGGGTGCCCGCGGTGCTCGGCTTCGATCCGCTGTTTCAGTTCATGCACGAGTTCGACATGGCGCGCGCCATCAACCGGGCCCTCGACACCCGGGCCCGGGGCGTCTTCAACGTCGCCGGCCCCCGCCCGGTGCCGCTGTCGGTGCTCGTACGGGAGACCGGCCGTCGCCCGGTCATGCTCCCGGAGCCGATCTTTCGCGGCCTGCTCGGTCGCTTCGGCTTTCCTCGTCTGCCCCCGGGGGCGGTGGATCACGTGAAGTTTCCGGTCGTGGTCGATGATCGTTTGTTTCGGAAGGCGACCGGTTTTTCTCACCTCCACGACGAAGACGACGCGATGCTCGGCTTTCGCACCGGTGGTCCGCTCACGACCGGCCGGTGGTGATGCCGAGCAGCTTTCGGTAGGTGGCGATCGCGTAGCGGTCCGTCATCCCAGAGAGATGGTCGGTGACCAGAAGCAGCCGCTCGTAGCCGCTGTCCTCCTTTTTGGGGGGTTCCGGGAGCAGCGAGAGCAGCTTTCGCTCCCGGGGGGAGGGGCGATCCGCGAGCGCGGCCGGGACGAACGCGGACAGAAGCGCGCTCAAGACCTCGTACCCGGCGAGCTCGATCTCGACCACCTCCTTGGCCTCATAGCAGGTCTTCCTGGTGAACTCCTTCACCTCCTGAAGCGCCCCGCTGGAAGGGATGAGCTCGCTGAGCGGGTGCTCGAGCTCCCCGCCGATCAGGGCCCGCTCCCGCTGTAGAAAGGCGGCGGTGACCTCGAATGCGAGCTGGTTTATGGCCTTGGCCCGAAGGTAGGCGATCGCCTCTTTCTGCCCGCTCTTCGAGCTCGGCTGCCGAGACCGAAAGTTTCGGCCCCGGGCGGCGATCGGCTCGAGCCGCTCTGCCACCTCCGAATAGGCGACATGGCCGAGCCGAAACCCATCCTCGATGTCGAGGATCGCGTAGCAGATGTCATCGGCCGCCTCCATCAGGAACGCGAGCGGGTGCCGGCCAAAGCCGAGCATTCCCTCGGGCAGAGCCGCCGGCGAGAGCCCCACCGCGGCTGCCACCTCGGCCAAGGACTCGACATCGGCCCGAAACACGCCATGTTTCTTGAGATGGGCCCCCGGTCCGGGGCGTGGGCCGGAGGTCCGCGGGTACTTCACGAACGCGGCGATCGTCGACATCGTGAGCTGAAGCCCCGGATTCTCCGGAATTTGCAGGCGGGTCAGGATGCGAAAGCCCTGGGCGTTGCCTTCGAAGCGCTCGAGGTCCTGCCGCTGCTCCTCGGGCAGCTCGGCGGTGACGTCGCGGTTCTCTCGAAACCAAGCCCCGATCGCGTCCTCGCCGGCGTGCCCGAAGGGGGGGTTTCCAAGGTCGTGGGCCACGCAGGCCGCGGCGACGATGTCTCCGAACGCCCGCGCGTCGAGGCCCACCCGGAGCAGCTCGGGGTGGGCGGCGGTCACCCTCTGCCCCACCGCGGTGCCGAGCGACCGGCCCACGCACGAGACCTCGAGGCTGTGGGTGAGGCGGCTGTGGACCAGGTCGTTTTCGGGGAGCGGGAACACTTGGGTCTTGTCGTGGAGCCGGCGAAACGCGGTGGAGAACACGATTCGATCGAAATCCCGCTGGTAGTCGGTCCGGGCCTCGGTCGTGGGCGCCGCCGGCTGGTGCGCGGCGCCGAGACGCCGAGGGTCGAGCAGGCGGATCCAGCGTTCGGACACCCGCGGATGCTCCCCGGAGCGGACCGTGGCCGACAAGCGGGCGAGCGTCCACCGCTCGGGGGGCGCGAGCGGTCCCGCGGCTGGTACACTGCCGCCGGTGACCATCCTTTGGTGCGAGGTCGCGCTGACGGCGGCCGGGTTTCAGACGGGGGTGCGGCTCGAAGTGAGCGAAACGGGGCGCGTCGCGGCCATCGAGCCTGGCGGGCCGGACGGCGCGGAGCGGCTGGGAGGGCTCGTTCTGCCCGGCATGCCGAACCTTCACTCGCACGCGTTTCAGCGGGCGCTCGTGGGGCGGACCGAGAGGCCGGGGCCGGCGGAGGACTCGTTTTGGACGTGGCGTGAGTCGATGTACGCCGTGGCCGGCCGCATCGACGAGAGCGAGCTCGAGCGGGTCGCGATCGAGGTCTTCGCCGAGATGGTGGAGGCCGGCTACACCTCGGTGGCCGAGTTTCACTACCTGCACCACCGGCCCGACGGGACGGCGCATCCCCAGCCGGCGGCGATGGGCCGAACCTTGGCCCGGGCCGCATCGCAAGTTGGACTGCGGATGACCCTGGTCCCCGCGCTGTACCTTCAGGGCGGGTTCGGGGCCCCGCCCGAGCGGCGGCAAGCCCGCTTTGTCGCCCGGGACGTGGGCAGCTTTCTGCGGCTGCTCGAGGACGCCCGCTCGATCGGGGTGCCGCTCGGGGTGGCCGCCCACAGCCTCCGGGCGGTGCCGCCCGAAGCCTTCGCGGAGCTGCTGGTCGGCGTCAGCGAGCTGCTCGGACCGGTGCCCTTTCACGTTCATGTCGCAGAGCAGCCGGCGGAGGTGCAGGCCTGCCTTCACCACCACCGTCTCCGGCCGCTCGAATTGCTGCTCGACCGGTTCGACGTGGGTCCCGGCTGGTGCCTCGTTCACGCCACCCACGCCACCGACGCCGAGCTGACCGAAGCCGCCCGGCGGGGCGCGGTCGCCGGCTTGTGTCCCACGACCGAAGCAAACCTCGGGGACGGACGGTTTTCGGCCGAGGTCTGGATGGAGGCCGGGGGCCGCTTCGGGATCGGGACCGACAGCCAAGTCACCGTCGATCCGGCGGAGGAGCTGCGCTGGCTCGAGTACCAGGCCCGGCTCTCGAGCGGGGCCCGGGCCCGGCTCTTTGCCCGAGATCGCTTCGGGCGCGCCGCGTGGTGCGCGGCGGTCGCGGGGGGGCGGGCGGCGCTCGGCGAGGGCGGCGATGGCATCGCGGTGGGCGAGTTCGCAGACCTCGTGTGCCTCGACCGAGAGCACCCGAGGCTCCAAGGGCTCGAACCGGACGACGCGCTCGACGCATTCCTGCTCGGGGCCCGGGCGATCGCGTCCACCTACGTGGGAGGGAAGAAGGTCGCCGAGCGCGGCCAGGCGCTGGTCCGGCCCGGACCAAAGGCCGATCTCGGCCGGGGGCGGCCGTGAACCTGCTGCTTTTCCTGGCCCTTCTCACCGCTGAAGCGGGCACGAGCACCGCCGCGGTGGATTCGACGGAAGTGGATCTCGAACCGCCGTCCACCGACCCGCTCGACGAGGCGCAGCCCGAGCTTACGGAGCCTGACGACGAGCCGTCCGCGCCGGACTTGCCGAGCGGTCCAGAGACGAGGGCGGAGGGGAGGAGCCGCGAAGACATCCTCGACGCGATGCCCATCCGATTTCGGGGCAATGTTGTCCTGCTGCCGGAGGTGTACCGCGCCGTCCTTCATTACGCGGGGTGGAACGAGGCGCCAAAGGACCGCGTGGCCCGAGGGAAGTGGATCGAGCAGACGCTCGACGACTTCCTTCACGCCTCCGGCTACGAGCTGGCGTCGGTGGTCGTCATCCGCGACGGAGATGGCTACGAGGCGCTCATCGACGAAGGCCGGCTCGACAAGATCATCTTTCGCAACGTTGACCCCTGGACGACGGTACAGCTCATCTTTCTGCTCGACCTACCCCGCTCGGTGTTCAACCGCGACCTGCTCGAGAAGCGCATGCAGCGGGTCCGGGAGAAGATGGCGGTGGAGCGGGTCGAATACGAGGTCGTCCCCACCGACGCGCCCAACCACCTGAGAATGCAGATCGAAGATCCCAAGATCATCGAGGGATTGACGCTGCTGCGGCCGGGCGAACCGCATGAGCTCCGGGTGTCCTTCGAGCGGCGGGACCGGCGGGCCGGGCTCGAGGTGGGGCTCGGCCTTCAGCCACCGGACGGCCTCGTGGTGCAGGGGAGCTACCTGGCGCCGAGCGTGCTCGTCCGAAGGGATCGGCTGGAGACGGCGGCCCGGGTCGGTGTCCGGCTCGGCGACATCGGGCGGCTCCCCGGCAACCGAATCGGGCTCAGCCAGGCTGGGCTCGGGTTTGGCTGGTCCACCCCCGCGATCGCGAACCTCCTTCGGTTCACCGCCCGGGCCGAAGCGAACCTCGAGGCCCGGTTCCGCGAGGACCTCAGGCTGGTCAATTACTTCTTTGCCCCGATCCAAGGGGAGCTCGGAGGCGCGATCGAGAGCGAATACGTCTGGTTCAACCTTGGCGGCGGGGTCGAGGTGCGGACCTTCTTCGAGCCGAGGGAGGAGCGGGGGGTCGTTGTCCCGGTTCTCGAGGTCACCGAAGGCAGCAACATCCGCCCATTCGCCCGGGCATCCCTCTCCTTCTTCTTCAACCCGAAGCGGCTCCGGAGGGACCGGCCGCACGAGATCCGGCTCTTCGGCCGATACCTCTGGGGGATCGAGGAGGGCCAGCAGGACATCGAGGAGCTCCGACTCGTGTACCGCAACACCTTTCTGTTTGGCTTCGACGAGTTTCGGTACAAAGTGCAGGCGGCGTGGATGGACGGGCAGGTTCCCTTCTACTCCGAGGTGGCGATGGGTCAGGGCTTTCTTCGGGCCGCGTTCCAGGGAACGGTGTTCGCCAGAAAGGTCGCGGCGCTCGGCCTCGAGCACCGCCTGAGCCTCAGCAGAGACACACTGAAGTTCAGCATCTTCAACGACGTCGCGGTGTACGAGAGCCTCGACGCGCTGCGGCGCCCAGAAGTGGTCCGGCTCATCGACAACTTCGGCGTCGGCCTTCATGTCATGCTTCTCGACGCGTTTCAGATCGACATCTTCATGGGGCTCGGGCTGCGCACCGACGGAGAGGCCGACCTCGGCTTCTCCTTGAGCGTCAACCAAGCGTATTGACGGAGCCAAGGACCCCACCGCATTCCCTCCGATGTCGGCCCGCGTACTTTGCCGGGGATGTCGAGTTCGGTGCACCGGAGCGCCGGGGGTGGTTGACCCCGGCGCTCGGGGCTCCTCAAAGTTCGGGGGTGACGGAGCGAATCGCCGTGCTGGGGCTCGGCTACGTTGGACTCCCGGTGGCGCTCGGGTTTTCTCGGTCGTTTCCGGGGACGGTCGGCTACGACGTCGACGAAGCGAAGGTTCGGGAGCTCGCGGCGGGCCACGACCGAAACCGGGAGGTTTCGGTCGAAGAGCTGCGATCGAGCTCGCTGGTGGTGACTTCGGACCCGGCGGCGCTGGTCGGCGCCACGTTTTTCGTAGTCGCTGTCCCGACCCCGGTGGACGAGAACCGGGTCCCGGATCTGCGACCGGTCAAGAGCGCGGCCGCCGCGGTGGGCCGGGCGATCGCAAAGAGTTCGGTGGAGGCGCCCGTCGTCGTGTTCGAGTCCACCGTGTATCCCGGTCTCACCAGGGAAGTGTGTGGGCCGATCCTGGCCGAGACCTCGGGCCGAACGCAGGGTCAAGGGTTCAAGCTCGGCTACTCCCCGGAGCGCATCAACCCCGGAGACAAAGAGCACACCCTCGAGAAGATCGTGAAGGTCGTGGCCGGTGAAGACCCAGAGACGCTCGAGCGGGTGGCGAGCGCGTATGGAGCGATCGTGAAGGCCGGGGTCCACCGCGCCGCGAGCCTCGAAGTGGCGGAGGCGGCCAAGGTCATCGAGAACACGCAGAGGGACATCAACATCGCCCTGATGAACGAGCTCGCTCTCATCTTCGACCGCATGGGCATTCGGACCAAAGACGTGCTCGATGCCGCCGGCACGAAGTGGAACTTCCTCCCGTTTCGTCCCGGCCTGGTAGGCGGCCACTGCATCGGCGTGGACCCGTACTATCTGACGACCAAAGCCCAGCAGCTCGGCTACCAGCCCGAAGTCATCCTCGCCGGGCGGCGCATCAACGACAACGTGAGCCTCTTCGTCGCCCAGAAGCTGGTCAAGATGCTCGCCCAAGGGGGCCGTCCGGTCAAAGGGGCCAGGGTGGGCGTGCTCGGCCTGACGTTCAAGGAGGACTGCAGCGACCTCCGCAACAGCAAGGTGCCAGGCATCCTGCGGGAGCTCGAGAGCTTTGGGGTGCAGGTCCTCGTGCACGACCCCATCGCCGATGGGCACGAGGCGCGGGCCGAGTACGGGGTGGAGCTCTGCTCTTTGCACCAGCTCTCGGACCTCGACGGGCTCGTGCTCGCGGTCTGCCACCGCGAGTACCTCGCCGAGGGCCCCGGGCCGCTCGAGGCGATGCTCGCCCCCGGCGGCGTGTTCGTGGACGTGAAGAGCGCTTTCGGTCCGGAGCGATTCAGCGCCGGCCGCCCTTATTGGAGCCTGTAGGCCACCGGGTCGGGTCGTGCTCGGACCCCTCGATCGACCCGGCGCCTCGGGGATCGAGCACGGTGGCGGCGCCGGGGATGGCCAGTCCTCGAGGCCCACCGGTTCGGGTGGGAGGCCGAGTCGGTGTGGCTGGCCCTCGGTCGGAGGCGGAAGCCCAAGGAAGGGGGCCGACAGTGGTCGCGTCGTCCGCGACCTCGACCGAATCTTCCTGGTCAAAACCGCTGCGCTCCGAATCGTGGCTCGGCGCGGAACGGGGCGTCGGCGCGGCGCGAGAGGTCGGCGCCGGAGGGGACTTGGTGGGCGTCGAGGGGCCGGGAGCGCGGGCGGTCCCCGCGGCCACTGGGCCCTGAGGGTCGGCCTGCCGCCACGGCGCCGAGGGCCCCGGGCCCGAAGGGAGGAACCGGGCCCGAACAGGGGGAGCGGTTGGGGTGCTCGCTGGCTGCGCCGCCGGAAGGTCTCGGGGTTCGCGAACGTCGTGGCGGAGGCTGTGCGCCCGCCGACGGGCCAGCTCGGCCTCCGACCGGCGGCCGAGGCGCTCGTGCACGTCGGCGAGGCGGTCGAAGTGGGTCGGCTCGGTCGGCTCGAGCCGGACCAGATGCCCGAGCACCGCAGCCGCCTTTGCGTCGAGGCCCCGCTCGAGGAACAGATCGAGCGCCGCTCGATACGCCCTGAGCGCGTCGGCTCGCCGCCCGCGGCCGAGCGCGGCCTCCGCCCCTCGGAGCAGATCGCGCTCTTTGGAGCCCTTTACGGCCGAGTCGAGCCGCCGGGCGAGGGTGTCGGTGGCCGCGATTCGGGTGCGGCGGCGCCGAAACCAACGCCCGATCCATCGGGAGCCGAACCACCGTCCCATGGCGCGAGCCTACACCCGAACCGTGGCCGGACGGGACCCCAGACTTTTTCGCAGCCAAGGGAAGATCGTAGACGGGGCTTCTGCGTTGGCACTGGGAATGGCCGCTCAAAAAACCCTCCTCACCGCCTTGCTCGCCACCTCCGCCGCCGCGATCGCGGTCGGCGCGGTGCTCCAGGGACGGGGCGTCTCGCCTCGGCCCGAGCCGCCCGCCGTCGCCCTCGACCCCCAGGGCGAGCCCGCCGCAAAGCCGCCGAGCCGGACCTCGCCCCGGATCGATGTCGTCTTCTTGCTCGACACCACCGGCAGCATGGGCGGCCTGCTCGAAGGGGCGAAGCAGAAGATCTGGTCGATCGCGGACCGGATCGTGTCCGGAGACCCGCGGCCCGACGTCCGGGTCGGGCTGGTCGCCTATCGGGACCGCGGGGACGACTACGTGACCCGGCTCACCCCCCTGACCAGGGACATGGACGCGGTCCAGGAGGCCTTGTTCGCCCTGAGCCCAGGCGGCGGCGGGGACCACCCCGAAGACGTGAACGCCGCGCTCACCGCCGCCCTGCGCGAGCAGCCCTGGGACGACGGGGAGCGGGTCCTGCGCCTGCTGTTCGTGGTGGGCGATGCCCCGCCCCACGACGACTACGACGGGGAGAAGAGCTGGGAGCTGGCGAGGCAGGCCAAAGAGAAGGGGATCCTCGTCAACACGCTCCGCTGCGGCACCGACCGGGGCGCAGCCGAAGCCTTCGCGCGCATCGCGGCGTCCGGAGGGGGGCAGTTCGACTCCATCGCCCAGGACGGAGGGGTTCAGGTCGCGGCCACGCCGCACGACGCCGAGCTCGCCGAGCTGAACCGCGAGCTCGCCGGCACCGTGGTGGCCTACGGGACCGCGGCCGAGCGGCGCCGGAGCGCCAAGAAGATGGCGAGCCGCAGCGGGCTGCTCCCGGCAGCGAGCGCCGCCGCCGCCGCCTATGCGGCGAAGTCGGGCCGAATGAACGACGAGGACCTGCTCACGCAGATCGAAGAAGGCGCGGTGCGGGCCGACTCCCTGAAGGAGGAGGCTCTGCCCGAAGAGCTGCAGGGTCTGGACGCCGCGACCCGAAACGCGCGCATCGAGGAGACCAAGAAGAAGCGAGCCCAAATCCAGCAGCGGATCCTCGAGGTCTCGAAGAAGCGGGACGCGTACGTGGAGCAGCAAAAAGCCGAAGGCAAAGACAAGAGCGAGCTCGACGACCGGATCTTCTCCACCCTGAAGCGCCAGGCGAAAGCCATCGACGTCACCTACTGAATCCGAGCCCGAGCGGCGCCTCCCCGTGAATCAAGCGTGGTGGAGGGGGTAGCCGACCTGGGCGAGGGCGGCGCGGATCTCGGGGAGCACGCTCGGGTCTTCGATGGTGGGGGGCACGGCGGGGCGGTCGCCGTCGGCGAGCGAGCGCATCGTGCGGCGGAGAACCTTCCCGGAGCGAGTCTTCGGGAGGCGCTTCACCACCACCACCGTCTTCAGGCTGGCGACGGCGCCGATCCGGTCCCGGACCATCTGGACCGCCTCCTCGGCGATGCGACGCTCGTCGTGGCCGGCACGGTTGGACAGGACCAGAAATCCCACCGGGACCTGGCCCTTGAAGTCGTCGGCCACCCCGATCACCGCCGCCTCGGACACCGCGGGGTGGGCGGCGAGCACCTCCTCCATCGCCCCCGTGGACAGCCGATGCCCGGCCACGTTGATCACGTCGTCGGTGCGGGCCATGACATAGATGTATCCATCCTCGTCGATCATGCCCGCGTCGGACGTCTGGTAGTAGCCCGGATAGTCGCGCAGGTAGCCCTCGACGTACCGGTCCTCGGCGTTCCACAGCGTGGGGAGCGAGCCCGGCGGCAGCGGCAGCCGGATCACGATGTTCCCGATCGCGCCCGCCGCCACCGGCTGGCAGCGGTCGTCCACCACCTGCACATCCCACCCGGGAACCGCCTTCGTGGGGGAGCCTGGCTTCACCGGCAGGGCCTCGATGCCGAGGCAGTTCGAGGCGATGGGCCAGCCCGTCTCCGTCTGCCACCAGTGGTCGATGACCGGGCGTTCGAGCACCTGCTGGGCCCACAGCAGAGTGTCCGGGTCGCACCGCTCGCCGGCGAGAAACAGCGCCCGAAATCGGCTGAGGTCGTGGCCCGACAGCAGCTCGGCGTCCGGATCCTGCTGGCGGATCGCACGAAACGCGGTGGGCGCGGTGAACAGCGTCGTCACCCCGTGCTGGGCGATGACCCGCCAGAACACCCCGGCGTCGGGGGTGCCGACCGGCTTGCCCTCGAACAGGACGGTGGTGTTCCGGTTCAACAGCGGGGCGTAGACGATGTAGCTGTGGCCAACGACCCAACCCACGTCGGAGGCGGCCCAGAAGACTTCGCCCGGATCGACCCCGTACACGTTTTTCATCGACCACTTGAGCGCGACCGCATGACCGCCGTTGTCCCGGACGACGCCCTTTGGCTGCCCGGTCGTGCCCGAAGTGTACAAGATGTAGAGCGGATCGGTCGACGCCACCGGTACGCAGCCCACCGGGCTCGCCGACTCCATCGCCGCCGCGTAGTCCACGTCCCGCCCCGGCACCAGCTCGGCCCGAAGCTCGGGCCGCTGCACCACCACGCAGTGGGCCGGCTTCGCGGTGGCTTGATCGATGGCCGCGTCGAGCATCGGCTTGTAGGGCACGACCCGCTTCGGCTCGATGCCGCAGGAGGCGCTGACCACGACCTTCGGCGACGCGTCCTCGATGCGCTTGGCCAGCTCGCTGGCGGCGAAACCGCCGAAGACCACGGAGTGGACGGCGCCGAGCCGCGCCGAGGCAAGCATCGCCACCACTGCTTCGGGCACCATGGGCATGTACACGAGCACGCGGTCGCCGCGACCTACCCCCAGGCCGGAGAGGACCCCGGCAAAGAGCGCGACCTGCTCGAGCAGATCGGCGTAGGTGAACCGCTCGAGCCGGCCGGTGACGGGGCTGTCGTAGATGAGAGCGAGCTGCCCGCCGTGGCCTTCCTCGACGTGGCGGTCGAGGCACTCCCAGCAGGTGTTGAGCTCGGCGCCCGGAAACCAGCGATAGAGCGGGGCGCGATCGCCGTCGAGCACCCGCTCGAACGGCTTCGTCCACCGGATCGCTTGGGCTGCTTCCCCCCAAAAACCCTCTTTGTCAGCGAGGGAACGCGCGTGAACGGTCTCGTATCGCCCCTTGGTCATGACACCCTCCAAGGGCCAGAATGCCGCAAGGATTGGGCCAAGCTCGTGCGGTGGCGTTTGCGTCGCGCCGTGGCGAGCCTTCCCACGTGCGCCTCCCCAGCGTTACCTTTCCGGACGGCGACCGCCTCAGGACGCGCGGAATTTGATGCCGCAGCCGACCGCTTTGGTCTCCGCCACCGGCACCGGGCGGCCGCCGACCACCGCCTCGAGCGCGTCCCGAAGCCAATGGGAGCTGACCTTTGCCGGGTCCCTCGCCTCGTCGTCCACGGCGCCGTGGTAGACGAGCTTCTTGTCGGCGTCGAATAGATACACCTCGGGGGTTTTGGTCGCCCCGTAGGTCCGGGCCACCCCGGAGGTCTCGTCCACGACGTAGGGAAACTCGAGGCCGAGCTTCTTCGCGCGCTCCTTCATCCCTTCGATGCCGTCCTCGGGCTGCTTCTGGGGGTCGTTCGGGTTGATGGCGATGACACCGATCCCTCGCTCCGCGAATTCGTTGCCCAGCTCGGTGATCCGGCCCTCCCAACCCTTGACGTAGGGGCAGTGGTTGCAGGTGAAGACGACGAGCGTGCCCTTCTCGCCGGCGATCTTTCCGATCGTGAAGGTTTGGCCTTCGGCGTCGCGAAGCTCGACGTCGGCTTCGGGGAGCAGCGTCCCGAGCGGCAGCGGGCCCTCCGGCTTCTCTTCACCGGCGGGCATCGCCGCCGAGCCGGCGGCGGGAGGCGATGGGGTCTTCTCGGTGCACGACAGGGCGAGCACCGCGGCAAGGCAGATTCGTTTCACGGGGATCCTCCTTCGGCCTCGGACAGCGCGGTCTCTATCGCCGCTTCGAGGGTGGGGCCGTCCACGAGCCCCTCCCAAAAGAAGCGACGCTTGCGGTCCGGACCGTAGATGAAGGTAGCCGGGAGCACGCCCGACCACCGGGGGTGAAGCGCGTCGATGAAGAGGTGGTCTTTCCCTTCCCTGAGGTAGGCCGGCCGCGAGACCCCCTGCTGGTCGAGAAACGCGAGCACCGCCGGGACTTCATCGGGGAAGTCGAGGCTCACGAACAGGACCTCGACCCCGCGGTCCCGGTAGCGCCGCCCCACGTCGACGAACGTCGGGAACTCTTCTCGGCAGGGATCGCACCACGTCGCCCACAGGTTGAGGACCACGACCTGGGCCTGCATCTTGGCCACCCGGTCGACGACGCCGGGACCGTCGAGCCGAACCACCTCTTCGGGGGCGGATCGGCAGGCGAAGATGAGGCCGGCGAGGGCGAGGACCGAGCGCACCCCCAGGAAATCACCAGGTGGGGCCGGTGGGGCCAAGCCCAAAGCTGCGCTCGGGCTCTGGGCTTCGGCCGAGGGTCCGCCACGTCAAGCCCCCGTGGCGCCATACCACGCCCTCGACCCGACCGTGGATCGACGCCCGGGACACCGGGCCGAAATGCCGGCCGTCGTGGCTGTTGCCCCGGTTGTCCCCGAGCACCAGGTATTCGCTCCGACCGAGGGTGATCGGACCGAACGTCGCGTTGGCGGCGAGCCCCGGGGGCTCGACCGCTACGCCGTCCACGAACACCGCGCCGGCGCGGACCGCGATGGTCTCCCCGGGTAGACCCATCACCCGCTTCACGAGCGTGTCGCCGTGCTCCGGCGAGCGCAGCACGACCACGTCGCCGCGCACCGGGCCTTCGGCGGAGATGAGCCACACGTCGGTCAGCGGCACCCGGATCCCGAACGCCATCTTGTCCACCACGATGCGGTCTCCCTCCACGAGCGTGGGCCGCATCGAGCCCGACGGGACGACGTAGTGGTCGGCGAGCGACGCCCGGGCTCCGCTCACGCTCGCCGCCACCACCCCGAGCAACAGCGCCGCCCTCAGCCCCTCCCGCCACCGGCTCACCGGTTCGTCCCGTCCCTCCATGATGGTTCCCCGAAGCTACCCATCGGCTGGGCCGACGCCAAGGTAGCGATCCGCGGCACAGAGCCGCGAACGCGGAGATTCGGCTTGGCCCATGGCGGGGGGGAGGTCAGTCTCGGGCGGCCATGTTTCGGCGCTTCGTCTTCCTGTTCGTCCTCATCGGCCTCGTGTCGCTCGCGCGGGTCTCGTGCAGGGGGAGCGCACCCGGAGAGCTTTCGCCCCATCGCCCGGCGCGGGACTTGGGCCGCGAGCCGAGCGCGTTCGACGCTCGCCGCATGGCCGCCGAGCTCGACGGGCCCCGCTCGTACCGCGAGGCCAAGCGGATCCTCCCCGAGCTGTTTCCCGGGCCTGCTCGTACCTTCTACTGCGAATGCGTCTACGACGTGGCGCGAGCCGTGGACCCCGCCGCCTGCGGACTCCCCGAGGAGCTGGGTAGCGCGGAGCGTCGGGTGCGGCTCGAGTGGGAGCACGTCGTGCCCGCGGCGACCTTCGGCAGGAGTTTTCCCGAGTGGGGCGGACATCCCGACTGCAAGAAGCGCCGAGGCCGAAGGTGCGTGCGCCGGACTTCCGAGGCGTTCAACCGGATGGAGGGCGATCTGTTCAACATTCGCCCCGCGGTCGGCGCGGTGAACCAGGTCCGGGGCAGCCGGGCCATGGCCGAGATCCCCGGTGACCACTCTCTCGGCGCCTGCCACTTCGAGCTCGACGGAGGTCGGGCCGAGCCCCGCGACGCGGTGAAGGGGGACGTGGCCCGCATCTATTTGTATATGGAAGAGACGTACCCAGGGCGGGGCATCATCGACCCCCGAGACCTAGCCACCTACGAGCGCTGGAGCAGGGACGACCCGGTAGACGCCGAAGAGTGCGGGCTTGGCCGCCGCATCGCCGAGGTGATGGGCCGCCAAAACCCGGTGCTCGACCGGGAGTGCCGCATAGCCGGCCTCTGAGAGCCGGTTCGACGGTCAGCAGCCGGGGGGAACGGGGCTGTAGGCCGCGTCGTAGGACGCCGTGCACACCGCCGTCCCGAGGACGACCGAACGAAACCCAGCGAGGCGGCTCGCGCCTACCCGGAGCTGGCCTGCGGCCGCGGTGCGAATGGAGACGCTCTCCTCGAGCGTGCTCTGATCGAGCCGGACGAAACCGTCCTGGACATCGAGCGCGATTCTCTCGACCCGATCCGCAATCAAGCTCGCGACCGGCTCGGTCACCACGCTCTGCAAGACGAGCTGCCGGCCGCGGTTCAAGATGTGGACGTTGCTGCGATTGCTGCCTCCAACCCGCAGGGTCGTGCCCTTCACGAATCCGATCGCGCCTTGCTCGTTGGCGATGCCGAAGGAGAAGCCCGCGCCGCTGGAGTTGAGACCATTCACCTCCCAGACGTTGTTCGAGATTCGGCTTCTCGCGTCGATCGACAAGATGCCAAAGTTGCTGCTCCCGGAAGCGATGAATCCGGCTGCCCCCTCGAGAATGGACTCGCCGGTGTTTCGCGCGAGGCGGATGCCGATGTTCTCCGAGCCACGGGAGAGGATGATGGCGAACAGCTCGTTGAGGATGACGCCCTCGGAGCCGATGACGTCGAGCCCGATCGCGGAGCGGGGCGCGGTCACGTTGAGCCGGGTCACCGAGACCCGCGGCCGTCCGGGGGCGGAGACGAGGATGCCGACGCCGTTGTTGACCGCCTCCACGTCGACGTTGACCGTGGTGAGCTTGAAGTCACGGGTCCGGATCTCGATCCCAACCTGAGAGAGCAAATCCTGCCGCGGGCGCCGGTTGACGAGCGTCAGATCGCGGATCTCGGCGTCGATGCCGGCCGGGGCGAGCACGGTGCGCGCGCTGCCCGACGTGATGTGGGTGCTGTTGCGGCCGGAACCCTGGATGTCCACGAAGTTGGCCATGGTCACGGTGCCGCTGCCGATGTCGAACTCCCCGGGCTCGAGGAACACGAGCCAGCGGTTGGTCGGGCCGGGCGAGACGATGCTCGACACCGCGGCGAGCAGCGCGGCGCCGTTGGCGGCCGGGGTGCCGCTGCCGGGCACGATGATCGTGCGGGTGAACGGCGCCGTCGCCTGCGCCGAAGCGACGGTGGCGGTGCCGAGAACGAAGAGGAACGCGAGGGACTGGGAACGCATGGGCAGACTTCTCTGGGACAGCGCCGGCCCCCGCGGGATTGCGGAGGGGTGGCTGCTGTCCCCCTGGCCAGCTGACCCTAGGGGCATCCCTGCCGTTCTCCGAGTCGATCCCGAACCTGGAAGCCCACGACGAACGACCGACGGACATCCGGCGCCGCCGATCATCCCCGCTCGGAGAGAAAGCTCTTCATCAGCTCGGTGAAGCGCTCTACCCCTTCGAGTGAGACGGGGTTGTACAGCGAGGCCCGCAGGCCGCCGACCGAGCGGTGGCCGGCAAGGCCCATGAAACGCTCTGCCTCGGCCCGGCGGAGGAGCTCGGCCTCGAGCTCCGGGGTGGGAAGCCGGAAGGTCACGTTCATGAAGGATCGCGCCTCCCGGTCCACCGGGGACCGGTAGAATCCGCCGCTGTCGTCGATCGCCGCGTACAGCATCGCCGCTCTCTTCTCCGCCCTCTCCTTCATGGCCAAGACCCCGCCCTCGTCCCGAATCCAGCTGAGCACGTTGCGGACGAGATAGATGGAGAAGGTGGGCGGGGTGTGGAGGAGCGAGGCCTTCTCGGCGTGGGCCGAGAGCTGAAAGATCTGGGGGATCTCTTTGCTTCCGCGGTCGAGCAGCTCCCGGCTCGCCACCACGAGCACGACCCCGCTCGGGCCCAGGTTCTTCTGGGCGCCGGCGTAGACGAGGTCGAGCCGAGAGAAGTCGAGCGGCCGGGAGAGGATGTCCGAGGACATGTCAGCGATGATCGGGACGCCGAGCCGCTCGGGAAAGGTCCGAAACTGCGTCCCCACCACCGTGTTGTTCGACGTGAAGTGAAGGTACGCGGCGTCCGGATCCCGGTCGAGCTCCTCCGGGATGCGGCGGTAGGCGCCGTCCACCTCGCCGGTGCCGGCCGGCCTCGCCGAGCCCACCAGCTGCGCCTCCGACAGGGCTTTGTCCGACCAGACCCCAGTCATGACGTAGTCGGCGGATCTCCCCCCAGACCGATGCGGAGCTTCCGAGGACCGCCGTGGGGGAAGGAAGTTGAGGGGGACGAGGCCGAACATCCCCGAAGCTCCCCCCTGGATGAAGAGAACCTCGTGGGTCTTCGGGACGGCGAGCAGCTCGCGCACGAGCGTGAGCGCTTCATGGTGGACCTCGTCGTAGTGCCGCCCGCGGTGGGACAGCTCCATGATCGAGGCTCCCGTGCCCTGGTAGTCGAGCAGCTCGGCGTGGGCGCGCTCGAGCGCTGCGGTGGGAAGACCGGCGGGGCCGGCGCCAAAGTTCACGGTGTCGCTGCGCACCGCGCGAGCGTAGAGCACCGCACCGGCTTTATCGACGCCCCAGCGTCCCCTCGCCGCGCTCGGCGGCCTACGGGACCTCGGGGCTGCACCACACCAGCCAGTGCTTCGCCTCCGCGCGGCGCGAAAGCCATGGGCGCTCGTCCACCGTTGGGGCGTGCACCGGCTCGTAGTACAGCAGGCACATCGGCTCCGGCGAGAGCTCCCGCTGGGCTTCGAGCTGCTCTAGGGCCCGGCGGAGCACCGGGGGTCCAAACGGGTTGTAGAGGAACACCACCTTGGGCCCCGGGGGCGGAGAGAACGCACCGGCGTCGCCCGCGAAGCACGCGGTCTGCCCCGCCCGAACGAAGCCCGGATCGAGCCGGGCCAAGTTGTCGCGCGCCACCTGCGCGAGCGCCGCCGACAACTCTCAGCCGAAAACGGCGCGAAACGGGCGGCCGGCGGCGAGGCACAGCACCCGGCCCTTGCCGGCCCCGAGGTCCACGAAGGTCGTCGGCGGCTCCGGCAGCGGCACCGCGGACATCATCGCCTCGAAGATGTCGGGCGGGGTCGGCTCGTAGTCGCGGGCCCATCGCCCGAGCGGACCGGGGTGCTCGATGCGGACCTTCCGCGCGGTCTCGATCCCGAGCTGCCGGTCGATGGTCCCCCGCTTCACCGCGGCGCCCTGGTCTCAAACCACCCGAAGCGCCGACATCGGGCGGAGCTCGACGGGAGCGAGCGTCCCCAGCGAGAGCCGCATCGACTCATCGACCCCGACGAAGCCACCTTCCGGCACCTCCTGCCACACGTTCGGACCGCCCAGCGGCTCGCTGGCCACGAGCAGGTGGTGGACCGGACCGTTCGCGCTCGGCGCCTCGCACACGGGGGCGAGACGAGGACAGGCGTCACGATCCGGGCACCTGCTCTTGTGGGTGGACCACCACAGCTCCTTGCCTCGGCGGGTGGCCACGAGCCGGCTGCCGTCGGTCACGATGAGGTTGAGGAGCAAATCGGCGGGGTCGGCGAGCCCGTCGAGCACCTCGAGCAGCTGCTGCTCGACCCGGTGCAGCGCCTCCACCACGGCGTTGATGCCCGGCCGGGCCGCCCCCCTCAGCGCGGTGAGAAACAGGAGGAACACGAGCTCGCTGTCGGTCTCGCCGAGCACCCACGGCCGCAGGCAAGGCGAGATGCGCTCGAGGATGGGCTCCCGAACCCGCGCGAAGACGGGGACTTCGCCGTTGTGGGCGAAGACCCAGCGCCCGTGCTGAAACGGATGGGAGTTCAGCAGGGTGCGGGGCCCCACGGTCGCCTTTCGGATGTGGGCCACCACCGTCTCCGAAGCCACGGCGCCCCCAACCCGGGAGAACAGGTGGTCGTCGTGGGCAGCCTCGGCCCGCTTGATGACCTGGGGAAACCCGTCCACGTAGAACGCGACCCCCCATCCGTCCGGGTGGCGACGGCTCTGGGCGGCGAGCGCGTTGTCGGTGCTCAGCAGCGAGCGATGCACGACGCTCGGGAGGATGCTTCGGAAGCCGAACAGCCGGCACACCGAAAAAGGGATACCGCGTCTCGGCGCCGATCACAAATCGGGAAAACGGACGACTGTCCGCTTCCGCAAACGAAGCGCCGCCATCCTTCGGGCCGTGACCCCTCTCTCCTCCTCCGGTTAGGGGCTGGGCCGGGGTCCGTGCGCTTGGGTACTGTGCTCCGATGGTTCGCGTCCCCGCTTGGTTCGCTCTCGTGCCGGCGCTCGCTTGCTCCGAGCCGCCGCCCCCGACAGCGGGCCTGCCCGACGCCGGCGGCGCCGTGTTGTGCGGCGATGAAACGCCGTGCCCGACCGGCCAAGTGTGCGAATCCGGCCTCTGCCAGCCGGCGCCCGACGCCGGCCCCGCCGGGCGGGCGCGGCTCGAGCTGTGCACCCCGGAAGGCTGCGAAGAGCCGCTGCGCCTCGATTTTGGCGGCTCCCGGGTCGGGGAGCGCACCGAGCGTCGCTTCGTCGCTCGCAGCGTGGGCGAGCGGCCCGTGGTCCTGCGCGCGGTCGATATCGTCGATCCCACCGACGAATTCGAGGTGACCCCGGCGGGCCCGCTCGAGCTGTCGCTCGCGCCCGGGGAAGAGCGGTCGTTCCGGGTGCTGCACACCGCGGTCGACGGCCAGCCCGACGACATCCGGCTCGAGCTGCTCACCACCGAGACCGACGTCGCCCGCCGGGTGATTCGCCTCGTCACCGAATACAAAGGGGTGCCGAGCCTGCACCTGGGGACCGAGCCCGCCTCCACCCAGATGCGCACCGCCGTGCTCGACTTCGGCACCGTTCGGGCCGGTGTCCCGTCCTCGCGGGCGCTGTTCGCGAAGAACGGGGACCGGGTGATCGACGGCTCGGTGCTCGAGCTGACCGAAGCCCGGCTCGACCCGGCCAGCTCCACCCACTTCTCGCTTCGCATCGACCGCGCCCTGCCCGCGCTGCTGAACCACTTTCGCGCCACCTGCCAAACGGACCTCGACTGCCCCGGCCAGCAGGATCGATGCGGGCCCGAGGCTGTGTGCCGGACCCCGGAGGGCCCGCTGCGGGACGTGCTCACCGCGACGGTCACGTTCGTCGGCAACCGGCCCGGCCTCGTGGAGGAGACGGTGCTGTTCGTGTCGAACGACGGGGGCCGCAGGGGGACCACGACCCCGGTGGCGCTGCGGGCGGAGGTGACGTTCAGCGAGGTCCGGGTCACCCCGGATCCCATCGAATTCGGAGAGAGCTTTATCGGGTTTCCCCGCCGGCAGCGAGTGCAGCTCGACAACGACGGCTCGGCCCCTCTCGAGGTGCAGGCCCTCTTTCTCGACGGGACCGGGCCGTTTTCGCTCGAGCTCGACGGCCTGAACCCCCCGTTTTTGGTCTCGCCCGGACAGAGCGCGTCGTTCGAGATCGTCTACGACCCGGGCGCGCCAGGCCCGGACAGCAGCCGCCTCGTCATCGAATCGGACGACCTCGACCAGCCCCGGCGGGAGGTCCGGGTCAGCGGCGCCGGCTTCGTGGCCCCCGAGCTGTCCATCGACCGGACCAGGATCGACTTTGGCGACACCCACGTCGAAGTGGGCGGGGTGCCGTCCGCGTCTCGGACGATCACGGTGCGAAACGTAGGCGGCTCGGAGCTGCGTGTCCCTTCGCTCTCCCGGTCTTCGACCACGACCGCCGATTTCTCGGTGGACCCGAGCTCGCTGTCGAACTTGGCCCCTGGCGCGGAGGCGACGTTCACCGTGCGCTTCTCCCCCCGCACCCCGAGCTACCCGGCGACGCAGGAGGGCCGCATCGACGTCGCGAGCAACGATCCGCGCCACCAGCCGAGCTTCGGGATCGGCGTGTCGGGGAGGGGCGTGAACCCGAACGCCCAAATTTCGGTGAACGACGGCCCGGTCGGGCCGACCACGCTCGACTTCGGCCAGCTCCAGGCCAACCCGAACCGCCCCCGGATCTATTTTGCCCAGCGGCTGCGGGCCCGGGTCACGGTCGCCAACGCCGGCTTCGGGCCCTTGTCGGTCGCGAGCGTCGCCGTCGCCGGCGACAGCCGGGGCGCGTTCTCGCTCTTTGGGTTCTCGGGTCCGCTGTCGGTGCCGTCCGGGGGCCGTACCGATTTCGATGTCGAGTACGCGCCGCCCGCGCCCGGCACCGACGGCGCCTCGCTGGTGGTCGTGACCAACGACCTCGACCTGCCCGGGGGGCGGCTCACCCTCGTCCTCGTGGGCAACGCCGATCCCTGCCCGGCCCAACCGAACGCGAGCGGGCAGGCCGACGCCGCGGGAACCTGCGGCTACCAATGCCAGCCGAACTTCTGGGACCTCGACGGCGACCTGGGGACGCCGGGGGGAACCGGGTGCGAATACGCCTGCACGTTCGTGAGCGCGGTGGACGAGCCCGACGACGACTTCGTGGACGCCAACTGCAACGGCATCGACGGGGACCCGGCCCGCGCCGTCTTCGTGGCCCCCCCGCCGCTCGGCAGCGACGCGAACCCGGGGACGATCTCCGCCCCCCTGGCCACGATCGGCGCCGCCATCACGAGGGCCCAAGGGACCGGGCGGTTGGTGTACGCGTCCGCCGGCGACTACGGCGGGCCCATCGATCTCGTGGCGGGGGTGTCGATCCACGGCGCGTATGAGGCCACCAACCGGTGGCGGCGCAGCGCATCGGCCCGAACCCGAATCCAGAGCTCGACCGGGATCGGCGTCCGCGCGATCGGCATCTCGGCCCGCACCGTGCTCGACCGGGTGACGGTGAGCCCTGGCAACGCCCCGCCGCCGGTGGTCGCCGGCCCCGGCCGCAATTCGATCGGGATCGAGATTCGCGACAGCGCCGGATTGGAGGTCCGCAACACCACCATCGTCGCCGGCAACGGGAGCCGGGGCAGCGACGGCAGCCCGGGCCAATCCGGCTCCGCCGGCCAGGTGGGCCAACCGGGCGTGGTCGGAGACGACGGAGAGTGCCGCTCGTTTCGCGGTCTCGGCGCAAACGGCGGCTTCTCGGTGTGCGGCGCGACCGGCGGCCGGGGCGGAGACGGCGGCTGCGACAACCAGGACGGCCGGGTCGGCAGCGCCGGCTTCGGGCCGTTTTCGCTCCGCGGCAGCGGCGGCAGCGGCGGCCTCGGGGCCCAGGTCTGCGATTCGAGCCTCTGCTCGAGCTGCGGGGGCAGAAAGGGGGGCCGGCCCGGCTCTTCGGGCTTTCCCGGACAAGCCGGGTCCTCCGGCAGCCACGGCACCGGAGGCGGCGCGAGCGGCTCGGTGCTCGGGAGCAGCTGGGTTGGCGGACAGGGCGGCTCGGGCGGGCTCGGCGAAGCCGGCGGAGGCGGCGGAGGCGGCGGTGGAGGTGGCGGTGGAGCAGACGACTGCTTCGTGGGCCTCCCGTTCGGCGGCTGCGTCGGCAACCCGATCGGCTGCAGCCGCGACCGGGGCGGCGGCGGCGGCGGCGGCGGCGGCGGCGGGTGCGGCGGCACCGGCGGCACCGGGGGCTTTGGAGGCGGGGGCTCGTTTGGGATCTTCGCGCTCCGGTCGAGCCCGGTTCTGGTGAACAACCAGATCACCGGAGGCGACGGCGGACGAGGCGGCGATGGCGGCCGCTTCGGCGACGGCGGCGCCTTCGGCACCGGGGGACCGGGCGGCGCCGGTCAGGACGACTCGGGGCGAGGCGAGCGAGGCGGAAACGGCGGCGCGGGCGGCAGGGGCGGTTCCGGCGGCGGCGGCGGCGGCGGTGTCTCCTTCTGCATCTATCGGTCGAATTCCCCAGCGACCGCGCTTCAGGGGAACGGCTGCGTGCCCGGACAGGGCGGGCTCGGCGGGCTCGGCGGCCCGCTCAACGCGTTCGGCAGCGGCGCCCGCGGGGTCGCCGGGACCATCTTTTGACCGCAGTCAGCGCTTCGCGAGGGCCTCATTCTGCGCAAGAGGCCGGCGGAAGAACGCGGCCCCTCGGCGATACATGTGAAGCCTGCGGGTCGCCTCTTCGAGTACGGAGCTGGCCCAGGCATCGCCCGGGGCGAGGCGCCTCAGCTCGGCCACCGCTTTTTTTGCCAACCGAGCTGCCTCCGTGACTTTCCCGGCGGCGGCTTGGGCGGCGGCCAGCGTGTCGAGCGCCGCCGCCTTCTCCGCTCTGGTTCTTGCCGCGCCGTAGGCGCGCTTTGCGAAGTGCACCGCCTTTTTCCCGTTGCGGACCGCCGAGTGGGGGCTCGTCGCCAGCGTCCAAGCCGCCCCGTTGCACGGGTCCATCGGTCCCCCGGGCACGCAGCGCTCGGTGTAGAGCGAAAGCCCGCGCCGGGTCTCGGCGAGGCTCGCCCCGTCGTCGGTGAGCACGTGGGCCAAAATCAGGACCTGGCCCGGGTCGAGCGCAAACGCTCGCTCCGCCGCCCCCCTCGCTTCGGAGAACGACCCCGGGAACCGGCCGAGCGGCAGCCGGCCGGCGGCGAGCGCAGCGCAGGCCCGAGCGAGGCCGAGCACGCAGGCCCGGTCGTAAACCGACGCCGCCTGCTCCCCTTCGAGAAGACTTCCGAGCTTTTCGCAGCTGGGGGCATCCTCGCACGGGCGCCGAGCCGACTCTGGGTTCTGGTGCCCTCGGGCCTCTTCGGCGATGAGCTCGCAGGCCTTGGCGTAACCCAGCTCGCAGGCCCTTTGGCGGAGCAGGGCCGCCCGCGCCGGATCCTTGGGCAGACCGATCCCCTCCCCGACGAGATACGCGAGGTTGTGGCAGCCGATCCCCACTCGGTTCGAGCACGCGATCCCGTACAGCTCTCTTGCCTTCTCGACGTCCACGGCGACGCCGTCCCCGGTCCGAAAGGCGTGACCGAGGTTCGAGCAGCTGTGAAAATCACCCCCGACGCAGCCGGCCACCCCGAGTTCGAACCCTCGGGCGACGTCCTTTGGGACCCCCTGGCCGAACCGAAGCATCAGACCGGCCGAGCCGCACGCCGACGCGTCGTTCGCATCGCACGCAGCGACCAGGATCTCGAGCGCCCTCGGCGCATCCTTCTTCGTTCCTTTGCCGTCCCTCAGGGACTCGGCGAACCTTCTGCAGCCGGGGACATGGCGGGCTTTGCAGGACCGCTCGTACATCATCGCCGCCTCTCGGTCTCGGCCGGGCCCGGCGATCCCGGCCCCAAAGGCGTCGCCGAGCAGCATGCAGCCCGGCCCTGGGTCGGCCTCGCAGGCCCGCACCGACTCGGCGAGCGCCTCGTCGAGCCTTTTCGCCCGGACGAGCTCGATCACGGCGGCCTCGTCGAGCACCTCGGGGGGATGTTCTTCGACCGGAGCCTCGGCCAGGAGCGGGGCTGAGGGAAGCGCCGGGGTCGGCGCCCAGTGATGGGCCTTCGCGCCGCAGGCGGAAACCAAGAAGAGTAGCAGCAAGAGGGGGCGGTTCATGGTCGGTCCTCCGAAATCCAGGGCAAGAGTCAGCGGGAAGAGATGGCGCCGATGCTCCATCGCCCCCACTCCTTTTCGAGCTCGACGAGCACGGTGCGCCGCCCCCGCGGGCCCCGGACCTCGAGCCGGGCCCGGGCGACATCCCCGTTTGCCTTGATCTCCTCGATGCGGGCTCCGTCCACCGGCCCGAGATGGTCTCGGGCGTACAGAGGGAACGTCATGCGGAGGCCCTCCAGAGGCTTCAGCGCTTGGTCCCGGATGGCGGTGACCACCCGCACCACAAGGAGGTCCTCCTCGCCGATGAGTTTGGCTTTGGCCTCGGCCGAGGCTCCGGGGTGGAGCCGTTCGGCGAGCTGCAGCTTCCGGGCGCTCGACTGCACCCTGGCCGCGAGATAGTGACCCACCTGCTGGTCCAAGAAGCCTCGGGATAGATGTAGCGCCGCTTCCCGGCCCTCCCCGAACGAGAGCTTCGAGAAGAAGTCGGCGATCGTGCCCCGCACCCGAGCCTCGGTTGGGCGCCGGTCGGCGAGGTGGCCGCTGACGAGCCGGGTGAGCTCCGGGACGGGTACGAGCAAGTTGGTGCGGTCGGTGGTCGTCACCATCGCCACCACCACCCCGACGACGCGGCCGCAGGCGTCGAGGGCGGGGCCGCCGCTGTTGCCGGGGTTGATGTTGGCGTTGGTCTGAATGTATCGGCGCTCGCCCATCTTTCGGTCGATCGCGGTGATGGCCCCCATCTCGGTGGTCAGGGTGAAGTCCGAGCCGCGGACCCCGGGAAATCCAAGCACGAGCACGTCTTGCCCAAGCTCGGGGAGGCGCTGGTTGAGCGAAAGCGAGGGCACTTCGAGGCTCGCCGGGACCTCGAGCAGGGCGAGGTCATGCTCGAGGTCCGCGGCGACGACCGCCGCCTCCACCCGCAGACCATGGTCGAAATGCACGACCGGACGACCGCCCTCCTCGACGACGTGGAGGTTGGTCACGGCGTACAGGTGGCGCGGGCTCGCCCGGAGCATGAACCCGGTGCCGCTGGCGCCTGCTTGCTCGACGCGGACGACCGCGGCTCGGCTCTTCGCCTGCAGCTTCGCCGGCTCGAGCCGGTTTTGGCATCTTTCGGCCACCACCGGGCGCTGGGCCCCGGCGCAGGCGCAAAGCGCAAGAGGGAACAGGAGAGTTCGATGGTTCATGCGGTGGCGAATAGCAACGCTCATGCCGCCCCCAGCGCCGGGCCGAGTTGGGACAAAACCGATGCTTTCGCCGCCACCGAACGACCGAACGACCGAACGACCGAACGACCGAACGGAGGGGATGGAGCGAAGCCCGGTGCTTCGAATCTCCTACATCGAGCCGGTGCGCTCGAGGACGAGCGCGACCCAGCCTGCTTCCTCGTCGCGGGCCGAGATCGAGAATCCGGGGAAGGCCGCCGTCACCTCCGCTTCGGTGCCGGCGCGCATCCCCGACAGGAGGAGTCGATCGGTCGCGGCCGACAAGCGAGGGGCGAGCTCGATGAGGATCGGGTTCAGGAGGTTCGCGAGGACCAGGTCGTAGCGGCCCGGGGGGACCTCCGCGCCGAGCACCGCCACCGCGACCCCGGTCGCCGCTGCCGCCCTAGCGGTCGCCGACTGCGCGGTCGGGTCCACGTCGACCGCGTCCACCACCGCCGAGAACCGGGCCGCCGCCGCCACCGACAGCACCCCGCTGCCCGAGCCGACGTCGAGCACCCGGGTGTCGAACGAGAGCTCCATCTTTGCGAGCCGCCCGAGGCACAGCCGGGTGGTCGGGTGCTCGCCGCCGCCGAACGCCAGCGCAGGGACGAGCCGAACCAAAGTCTCGCCCGCCGCGAGCTCGGGCTCGGGCCCGCCCACGGTGCTGAGCACGAACGGCCCCACCCGCACCGGCGGCCACGACCGGGTCCACGCCTCATCGACGAGCTCGGTCTCGGCCAGGACCTCGCACCCGGGAATCAGGTTCGCGAGGGCCGCAATCCGGGGTGCATCCTCGGGGAGGAGCCACACCACGAACCGGCGGTCCTGCTCTTCCCATCCGGGGAGCCCGGCCTCGAGCAGATGGAGCTCGAGCGCCGCCTTCGCCTCGGGAGCCACGGAGATCTCGATTCGCCGCCAGTTCGTCGCCATTCGCTCCGGCGCTGCCCCCGGTCGCGCGGCCCGGTCAAGCTGGGGCGAGGTCCGCCGTACCCTTCCCTCTCGGCGGGGGTTGGACCGAGGGAGCGCCACCGCCCCGCGTCTCGGCTACACTCGGGCGGCATGGCGCTGGTGCAGGACCTCTTTTACCCCCTGTCTCCTCGGCTCACGATGCTGCTCGCGACCATCTTCACCCACGGCGGGAAGGACGACCTGCACCTGCTCGATTTTTTGCCCGACGACGACCTCTACACCCTTCGAGAGAAAGCCGATGCTTTGCTCGAGCTGGACGGGGAGCGGCGGGCGGCCGTCGTGGCCCGCGAGATCCGCCGGCAGGTGCAGTTCGCCGGGCTCGCCGGGCTCGAAGCGGTGGACCCGACCTGGCTGCTCGCCGGCATCCAAGGAGAGCAGCCGCGGACGATCGGCATCATCTTGGCCCAGCTGTCCGCCGGGGCGCGCAGCCGGATCCTCGCCCAGCTCCCGAGCGAAGTCCGGGTTCATGTCCCCGGCAAGGAGGAGCTGCAGGACACCCGGCTCGAGATGATGCGGATCGTCCGGCAGCGGTTCGAGAGCAAGTTCGTGCCCATGTCGGCGCCGCCGGGGGCCCCGTCGAGATTCTATTTCAAGGACATCACGCTGCTCGAGGCCCGCGACCTCATCCAGTTGGTTCGCGCGCTCGGGGTCGAGCAGCTCGCGGCCGCGTTTTGGACGATCGGCAAGAGAAAGCTCGCCGAGCTGTGCACCGGGCTCGGGCCGCGGGCGGGCGAGGAGCTGCTGGCTGCGGTGAAGGAGACGTCCGAGGAGGACGCGATGGAGCAGACCGAGGCCAACGAGTTCTTGCAGCGGGTGCTCTCCGGCACCCGCCTCGACGGGGGCGGCCAAGAGGCGAAGGAGCGGTTTCAGCGGGAGCTGTTTCAAAAGGCCGGTCTGTTCCGCCTGGCCGAGGCGGTCCGGCTCGAGCGGCCGAGCTTCGTGCAGCAGCTCGCCCAGCGCATCCCCCGAAGCCACGGCCAGCTGCTGAAGAGCTACGTCTTTCGCCTCGGGGAGCGGGCGGACGTGGACCAAGCCCGCCTGCAGCGGCTTCAGGACCAGGTCCTCCACCGGGTGGAAAGGCTCGCGGAGCGGGGCAAAGTCAACCCCCGGTACCTGAAGTTCGAGTTCTGCTACTGGAGCGCGGCGGAGGACGCGTGAGCCGCGCTTGATGATGGGCGCGGCATGGTCGAGGGTCGGCCACCATGGCCGAGCCGACGCCGATCACTTCCCGCGCGGAGCTCATCACCCTGGCCGCGCGGCTCGACGGGGTGAAGGAGCTCGGGTACGACACCGAGTTTCACGCCGAGCAGAGCTACCGGCCCAAGGTCATGCTCCTTCAGTTCTCGACCAGGGACGAGCTGTTCGTCGTGGACCCGCTCGCCTCCGAGATCCGGGGCGCGATCGGGGGGTTTCTCGAGCTCATCCGGATGCGGGGCCAGACCGTGGTCGGCCATGCCCTCGAGCACGACCTCGAAATCTTTCTTCGACTGTGCGGGGGCCTGCCCGCCCGAGTGTTCGACACCCAGCTCGCTGCCGCCTTCGTGGGCAGGGGCGGACCCATCGCGCTGTCCGCGCTCCTCGAAGCGGAGCTGTCGGTGACGGTCGAGAAGCTCTACAGCCTCGCGGACTGGGGCCGAAGACCGCTCCCGCCGGCGCAGGTCGCCTACGCGCTCGACGACGTCCGCCACCTGCTTCCGCTCGCCGACCGGCTGCGGGCCCAGCTCGACGCCCGGGGCCGCACCGCCTGGCTCGAGGAAGAGCACGCGCGGCTGCTCGAACCGGACACGTTTCTGCCCGCCGACCCGATGCTCGCCCACCACCGGGTGGGTCGCCGGCCTCCGGTCGGGACCCGGGCCCGGGCGGTGCTCGAGCAGGTCGCGGCCGAGCGGGAGCGGATCGCCCTCTCCATCGACCGGCCGCCCCGGTGGATCTTGTCGGACGACGCCCTGCTCGACCTCGCCCGCCGCGCTCCCACTCGCCCCGAGGACCTGTCTGGCGAGACCCGGCGCCGCCCAGCGCCGAACCTGGAAAAATACGGGGCCCGGTGGCTGGCCGCGGTGCAGGTCGGGCTCGAGGCGCCGCTGCCGTCCCCGGAGGGCCAAGAGCCGGCGAGCGAGCGGTCGGCCGCCGTGGGGCTCGGGCGGTGGCTCGCCCAGTGGTGTCTGTCCGAGGCCGAGGTCGCGCCCTGGCTGCTGCCGTCGCTCGACGGCCCGATGCGAGCGGCCCTCGCGAGCCCTCCGGCCACGACCGAGGCTCTCGCGCAGGCGCTCGAGCTTCGCGGGTGGCGAGCCGAGCTGCTCGCCGGGCCCCTCCACCGGGTCCTCTTTGGCGGCGGCGCCATCGCGGTGAAGGACGGAGCGGTGCGGATCGAGCCGAGCCCCGCCTCCTGAGCCCACCCGAATCGTCACCGAGTGGCCGCCGCCCGCACCTGCCGTAGCGACAGCCAGCCCATTCCCGCCACCGCACCGAGCCCGCCGAGCAAGGCTCCGTCGGCTCCCGGGTAGGGGGTCTCGGCCCACGAGAGCCCAGGCCCGTCCAGCCTTCTCGACGAGCGCGGCACCGCCGCGAACTGCGGCTCGACCTCCCACCGCACCGCCGTGAACGCCGCCGCGAACCGAGGGAGCCGGGTGGCCGCCGCGCGGACGATCCCAGCCACCACCCGCTCTGGGTCGAGCACGGCCGCGGTCCCGATCGGGGCCACGAGGCGGACCTCCCCCGCTCGGTCGAGCCCGGCGAATTGCACCCCCACCACCGGGGGTCGGCCCTGGGCGGTCGCCCCCGAGGCCCGCGCCGACGCGTCCGGGCTCCACGTCGCATGCACCCACAGCCTCGGTGCCGAGGCCCCGAGCGCCCTAGGAGGCTGCTCGAGGCGCCCGCTCACCCGCACCAAGGCCCCGAGCGGCTCCGGAGTCGGCCCGCCCCACACCGACGCGGCAGCGGCCGGATCGAGCGCGACCACCAGGCGCTGCGCGACATGCTCGCCGTTGACCCGCCAAGAGTCGCCGTCCCGCTCGACCGTTCGAACCGCCTCGGCCCGCACCGCGCCTCCCCGGGCTTCGATCTGCGCCGTCGTGCGCTCGGTGAACCGGCAACCGGGCGCCTCGTCGTCCCTCGGGAGGCCAAACGGCGTCGCGAACCCACGCCCGTGGGCCCCGAGGCTGATCTCGTCGGGAGATGGCCCTTCGAGCGGCCAGCCGGCCGCGAGCACCGCGGCGAGCCGGGGGTCGGCCACTTCGGATCGAAGCCACGCCCCGAGTCGAGGCCCGGAGCCTCGGGAGCACCACCACCACGGGGCCGCGTCGGCCTCGATGAGCGCCGCTCTCTGCGCGAGGCCGGCCCAGCGGTCGAACGTGGCGAGAGCGCGGCGGATCGTTCGGCCCGCCCGAGGGAAAGCGGTGTGGAGTTCGGCTCGGCCGAGGCTCGGCAGCTCGAGGTCGGGAAAGACCAGCCCCACCGCGGATGGAATCGGCCGAACCGGCTGCCCGGTCGCCGCGGACAGCGCCATCGCCGACCAGCCGCCCCCGACCTCGACCGGCCCCTGAGGTCCGGCCGGGCCGAGCGCGAGCACCCTGCTCCCCGCCCCCCGGGCGAGCAGCGCGGCGGCCCCGAGGCCGAGGACCCCCGCTCCCAGAACCACCGCGTCCCACTCCTGCTTCATGGCCAGCACGTCCTCCCGCCACCGTATCGCTCTGCAGACTTCGGGCCAAACTCGACTCGGGCACCTTGGCGCGGCTTCGGGCCCGTGCTAGCGATTCGAGAGGCGATGGCGGGGCTCGAACTCAGAACTTCCCTCAACCAGAGCATGCGGCTCCAGCAGGAGCTGAAGATGACGCCCCAGCTGCAGCAGGCCATCCGCCTCCTGCAGCTCAACCGCCTGGACCTGGTTCGAGAGATCCACCTCGAGATGGAACAGAACCCGACGCTCGAGGAGGCCCTCGCCGAGCGGGAGGAGCGGGCGGAGGAGGCGAAGATCAACGGTGAGGCCCCGGAGATGCTGGAGGATCGGGAGCGCTCCGAGCCGGACCGAGTGCAGGAGGTCAAGGCCGACGAGTCCGGCGCCGGCGAGATCGATTGGGAGCAGTGGCTCGAGCAGAGCAACTCCGCGCCCTCCGGCGGCGGCATCCGTCGGGAGTCCTCCGACGAGCTGCCGAACCTCGAGCAGACCCTCACCGCCCCCGAAACCCTTCAAGTCCACCTCGAGCGGCAGATCGGCGAGCTTCAGCTCGTTCCCGAAGACCGCGCCATCGCGTCGGAGATCATCGGGTCCATCGATGAGAAGGGGTTCTTGGTTGGCGTCCGCCCCACCGAAGGCATCGCCATCACCCTCGGCTTCTCGGTGGACCACGTCGAGCGGGTGCTCCGGATCGTGCAGCGCCTCGATCCGGTCGGAGTGGCCACGCGCTGCCTCACGGAGTGCTTGCTCGTGCAAATGGACGTCCGGGGCATCGACCACCCCCTGGCCCGCCGCCTCGTGGAGAAGTACCTCCCGGAGCTGGAGAGGCGCAACTTTTCCGCGATCGCTCGGGCCGAGGAGGTCGAAGTGGAGGCGATCGTCGCCGCGCTCGACGTCATCCGGACCTTGGAGCCGCGCCCCGCCCGAAACTTCGGCGGCGAAGATTCGATCTACATCACCCCCGACATCTATGTCGTCAAGGTGGGCGACGACTACAAGATAGTCCTCAACGAGGACGGCCTGCCCAAGCTGAAGATCGCCGGCTACTATCGAAAGGCGCTCCAAAACGGGATGAAAGGCGACGCCAAGCGGTACGTGAAGGAGAAGCTCGACTCGGCCAAGTGGCTCATCTCGTCCATCCACCGCCGCCAGCAGACCATCTACAAGGTGATGGACGCGATCCTCGAGCTGCAGCGAGACTTCTTCGACCGGGGCATCGACCACCTCAAGCCGCTCATCCTTCGCGACGTCGCCACGAAGATCGAGATGCACGAGTCCACCGTCTCGCGGGTGACATCCAACAAGTACGTCCACACTCCGCGAGGCATCTTCGAGCTCAAATATTTCTTCTCGAGCTCCGTGAACAGCGCCAGCGGGGGCGAGGACGTGGCGTCGGCGTCGGTCAAGCACCGGATCAAGCACATCATCGACGCCGAGAATCCGAAGCGGCCGCTGTCGGACCAGGCGATCGTCAAGCTCCTCGAAAAGGACGACATCCGGATCGCCCGGCGGACGGTGGCGAAATACCGAGAGGCGCTCGGGATCCTCTCTTCGACGCAGCGAAAGAACGGCTGACGGTAGGAAGGGAGGAGACGGGATGAAGTGTGAGATCACGTTCAGGCACATGAAGGCGAGCGACGCCGTTCGGGCTTTCGTCGAGGAGAAGGTCGCGAAGCTCGACCGGCTGCTCGACCATGGGGTCGAAGCCAAGGTCACGCTCTCGCTCGAGCGCCACCGGCACGTCGCCCACGTCGAGCTGGTGAGCGATGGCTCGCTGCTGCTTCGCGGCGTGGATCGGTCCGCAGACCTCCACGCGTCGATCGACGCCGCCGTGGAGCGGATGCTCCGGCAGGTGAAGCGCTACCGCCAGAAGCTCCAGGAGCGCCGGACCAGCAGCGGCGGGCGCGTTCTCGCCCATCGGGTGTACGAATCCGGCCCGGAGGAACCGGAGGCGTCGACCGAGGTCGCGCGCATCGTCAAGCAAGAGTCGATCGTCGCCCGCTCGATGTCCCTCGAGGAGGCGCTCATGCAGATGGACCTGCTCGACACCGAGTTCTTGGTGTTCACCCACATGGAGACGCAGCAGGTCAACGTCGTGTACCGCCTCCCCAACGGACAGTTCGGGCTCATCGAGGCCCACGCCGCCGCTTAGCTCGGTCGTTCCGATGGTCGGCGACCGCGGTTTTCGCTAGGGTCGCGGGCATGCGGCTCGTGGACCTCATGTCGGAGGCATTGGTGCTGCCGGAGCTGCGGGGCTCCGGGAGGGACGACGTCCTTCGCGAGCTGGTCGAGCACCTCACGCGCGAGAGCCCGGTGCCCATCCCTCTCGAACTCACCCTCGAGCGCCTGCTCGCCCGGGAGAGGCTCGCCTCGACGGCGGTGGGTCACGGGATCGCGATTCCGCACGCGAAGCTACCCGGGATCAACCGAGCGGTCGCCTGCCTGGCTCGCAGCCGAGCCGGGATCCCCTTCGGGTCCCGCGACGGCGCGCCGACCCACGTGCTGCTCGGAATCCTGGCTCCAGAGAGCCACGCCCGCCTCCACCTCGAGGCGTTGGCCCGGGCCTCGCGCCTCATGATGGACGCCAGCTTTCGCGCCCGGATCATCGAGCTGCCCGACGCCTCGTCGCTGTGGGCCGCTCTCGTCGAGCACGACGCGAGGTTGTCGAGCTGACGACCATGGAACCCTCCACGGTCCACGAGCCGCGAGTCACCGTCGCGGCGTTCTTCGAGCACGCTCGGTCCGCGCTGGACCTCGAGCTCTGCGCGGGGTCCCAAGGCATGGACCGATTCTTGTCCCGGGCCCGCATTCAGAAACCGGGCCTCGCCCTCGCCGGCTACACCCGCTTCGTTCACCGGGACCGCATCCAGATCCTCGGTGAGACCGAGCTGTCCTACCTCGAGACTCTGGCCCTGTCGGAGCGCCGGCTCGCGCTCGGCGGCTACCTCCGCTGCGAGGTCGCCTGCATCCTCGTGACGAAAGGTCTCGAGGTCCCGGAGCTGCTGCGCGCGGCGTGCGACGAGTTCGCGGTGCCGCTGCTTCGGACCCGGACCACGTCCTCGGTCGCGATCCGCAAGGTCCTCACCTACCTCGACGACTTGCTGTCGCCCCGGTGCAGCCTGCACGGCACCCTGGTGGACGTGAACGGCGTAGGCGTGCTCATGACCGGCGCCTCGGGGATCGGCAAGAGCGAGACCGCGCTCGACCTCGTCGAACGAGGCCATCGGCTGGTGGCCGATGACGTCGTCGAGGTCCGGCGCCGCGGAGAGGACCTCGTCGGACAGGCCGCACGGCTCATCCAGAACCTCATCGAGATAAGGGGCCTCGGGATCCTGGACATCGCCGACCTGTTCGGAGTGGCCGCGACCCGCGAGCACAAGCGCATCGAGCTGCACATCGAGCTCGAAGCGTGGTCGCAGGAACGGAGCTACGACCGAACCGGGCTCGACGAGACCACCTTCGACATCCTCGGCGCCGACGTCCGGTCGTTGCGCATCCCCGTGAAGCCGGGGCGCAACATCGCGGGCATCGTGGAGGTGGCGGCGCGCAGCTTGCTGCTCCGGATGCGCGGTCTGGACGCCGCCCGGCGGCTCGACGCCGCGCTCGGTGCCGAGCTCGGCGGGCCCTCCCACCGTCGGCTCTCCCACCTGGCCGGGGCGGCGAGGGTCGGGCGGGTCACCGACCACATCGAGGACGAGGTCGAGTGATGCAGATGGTGGTCGTCACCGGCATGTCCGGGTCCGGGAAGACGACGGCGGCTCGAGCGCTCGAAGACGCCGGGTACTACGCGGTGGACAACCTCCCGGTGCCGATGATCGAGCCGCTGGTAGCGCACGTAGAGGCCCGGAAGCCCCCGCTCGACCACCTGGCGCTCGTCATCGACGCCCGCACGGTCCTCGGGGGTGGACCCGACGCGCTCGGACGGGTGCCCGCCACCCTCGAGAGGCTCCGCCAAACCGGGCATCAGGTCGATTTGCTGTTTCTCGACACCGAAGACGACGTCCTCGTGCGCCGGTTCTCGGAGACCCGCCGGCGCCACCCGGTCGGATCCGACGGGACGGTTCGCCAAGGGGTCGAATCCGAGCGCCGCCTGCTCGCGCCGCTGCGCGCCGCCGCCACCCGGATCCTCGACACCAGCGAGATGTCCGTCCACGAGCTGCGGCGCACCACGCAGGTGGGCTTTCACGGCTCCATCGAAGGCCTCCGGTTTCGGGTCACGGTCATGTCCTTCGGTTTCAAGTACGGCGTGCCTCCGGAGGCGGACCTCGTTTTCGACGTCCGATTTCTCCCCAACCCGTTCTTCGTCGATTCGCTGCGGGCCCGGACCGGCAAAGACCCGGACGTCGCGCGCTACGTGCTCGAGCGGGACGAGGCCCGCGGCTTCGTGGAGCGCCTGCACCCGCTGCTCGAGTTCCTCGTTCCTCGATACGAGCAGGAGGGGAAGGCCTACCTCACCCTCGGATTCGGGTGCACCGGCGGCCGCCACCGCTCGGTCGCGCTCGCCGAGGCCACGGCGTCCTGGCTCGAGGCCCGGGGCCATGACGCCGCAGCGCAGCACCGGGACGTCGAGCGATGATCGGCCTGCTCCTCATCAGCCACGGCCAGCTGGGCCCGGTCCTGCTCGAGACGGCGGCCGAGATCGTCGGACCGTTCGATCGGGCCGAGGCGATCTCGGTCTCCCGTCGCGACTCGCTCGCCGACGTCGAGACCCGGATCGAGGATGCGGTCCATCGGCTCGACGCCGGCCAGGGAGTACTCGTGCTCGCCGACATGTTCGGAGGGACGGCGGCCAACGTCGCGCTCCGCCTCGTCGGCCGGCGCCGGGTCGAGGTGGTCACCGGCTGCAATCTGCCCATGCTGCTGAAGGCGAGCTCCGCCCGACCCCGGGCCGACGGGCTCGTGTCGCTCGCCCAGCTCATCAAGTTCTATGGGCAGCGCAACGTCCTGCTCGCCAGCGAGATGCTCAAGGAAAGGGAACAGGATGTCTGACCGGCTGGAGACGCTCCACCGGGTGGACCCCCGGCTCGTTCACTCGACCCTCATCGAGGCATGGGTGCCGTTCCTCGAAGCGACGACGGTGGTGGTCGCCGACGGGTTGGTCGCGGAGGATCCCCGGTCGCGGCTCATCTTCGAGATGTCGGCCCGGGATGTGGGCTGCCTCCATTTCGTGGACGAGCGAGACGTGGCCGCGGCCCTCGGCCGGCTCGGAGCCGGGCCGGTGGTGGTCGTGTACGGGAGCCTCGAGGCGTTCGAGCGGGCGCTCGACGGCGGACTCGGGTGCGATCAGCTGGTGATCGGCCACCTCCCCGACGGCGAAGGTCGGCGGCGGGTTCACCCTTCCGTGTACGTCGGTTCGCCGGAGCTGGCCGCGGTGGATCGAATCCGGGCCCGCGGCGTAGACGTGGTCGTGCGCCCGCTCCCGGGCGATCTCCCCCGGCGGCTGCGGCAGGGCGAAGACCACCGGCCGGTTCTGACCGAAGACCTCGGCCCAACGCTCCCCACGTCCGGCCGGTCGGCGCCGAGCGGCCCCGGGTACGGCGATCCGTCGCCCGGACTCGACGACAGCACCGACGTCCCCACGCCCGGACCAGGCGCCCGCCAAGCCGCCCTCCAGGTGGTCAACGAGCGAGGGCTTCACCTGCGGGCGGCCCACTTGCTCGCCCAGTGCTGCTCGCGGTTTCGGTCCTCGATTCAGGTGGGCCGCGGCGACGACCGAGTGAACGCCAAGAGCCTGCTCGGGATCACGACGCTCGGCGCCGGCCGCGGCACCTCGGTCACCGTGTGGGTCGAAGGTCCCGACGCCGACGACGCGCTCGCCGCCGTGGTCGCCCTGTTCGCCTCCGGGTTCGACGAAGGGGCGGCATGACTTCGAAGACGTTTCGCGGGATCGGGGTGTCTCCGGGGCTCGCCATCGGACACGTGCACCTGGTGGACCGGCGCAGGGTCCGGATCCCGCGGTACCACCTCCCCGAGCGGGCGCGGGTGGCGGAGGTCGAGCGGCTCGAGCGAGCGGTGCTCGCGTCGTCGTCCCAGATCGCGTCGCTGCGTCGCCGAGCCCAGGAATCGGGCCTCCAACAGGTGTCGCTGCTGCTCGAGGCCCACGAGATGATCCTGCACGACGACGCGCTCCGGGGGGCCACCCGGCGCCGGGTGGAGTCGGAGGGTCGAAACGCCGAGTGGGCCCTTCGGGACACCCTCCGCGATTTGAAGAAGATCTTCGACCGCCTCGAGCAGGACTTCTTTCGCGAACGCCGCAGCGACGTCGACATCGTCGGCGATCGTCTGCTTCGAAACCTCACCGGCGACCGAACCGATCCGCTCGACGACATGCCGAGCGGCGCCGTGGTCGTTGCCCACGATCTTTCGCCCGGCGACACGGTGGCGCTGGCGAGGAAGAGGGCGCTGGCGTTCGTGACCGAGGTCGGAGGGCGCACCTCGCACACCGCGATCATGGCCCGAGCGCTCAGCGTGCCCAGCGTGCTCGGCGTGCAGGGCATGCTCGAGGTGGCCGGCACCGGGGACGAGGTCATCGTGGACGGTCGCACAGGGGAGGTCGTGCTTCGGCCGCCCGAGCCGATCGTGAGCCGCTACCGCGCGATGCAGCGCCGCCGCCTCGAGGAGGTGCGAGCCCTGCTCGCCGACCGCGACCTGCCCGCCGTGACCGCCGACGGTGAGCCGATCCTGCTCCTCGGGAACATCGAGGTCTCCCAGGAGCTCGACCTCGTGCTGAGCCACGGCGGCGAGGGGATCGGCCTGTATCGGACTGAGTTCCTGGAGCTGGAGCGACCGGGAATTCGCGGGCACCTCGACCACTTCACCGTCTACCGCGACCTGGTCGACCGGCTCGGTGGGCGGCCGTGCACCATCCGCACGGTGGACGTCGGCGGCGACAAGATCGACATCGGCGCGAACGGCGTCGCGGCCCGAAACGGGAGCGCCGCGCCGGTCCACAATCCCGCTCTGGGTCTGCGGGCGGTCCGCTTGAGCCTTCGGGACCGGGCCGGGTTCCGGGAGCAGTTGAAGGGCATCCTCCTCGCGAGCGCCCACGGTCCGGTGAAGCTCCTCATCCCGTTCGTCACCGAGATCGAGGAGCTCCGGGCGGTGAAGGCCGAGCTGAGGGCCGCCCAGGACGACCTGGTCGCCGAGGGGCACGCCTTCGATACGGAGCTGCCGGTGGGCATCATGGTGGAGACGCCGGCCGCCGCGCTGCTCGCCGATCGGCTGGCCCTCGAGTGCGACTTCTTCGCGATTGGGACCAACGACCTCATCCAGTACCTCCTGGCCACGGATCGGGGAAACGATGAGGTGGCGTACCTGTACCGACCCGCCCATCCGGCGCTGCTTCGCCTGGTGGGAGAGGTCGCGGACGCCGCCGCAAAGGCCGGGATCCCGGTCAGCGTCTGCGGCGAGATGGCGGCGGACCCGTTCTATACGCCCCTGCTGCTCGGCTTGGGGGTGAGGACGCTCTCCATGAACCCCGCGTCCATCCCGGTGGTGAAGCGCATGCTCCGGCGCCTCCAAATCGAGGAGTGCGTAGGCTTCGCGAGCGAAGCGCTGAGGCTCGCCTCGGCCGACGACGTCGAACGGGCGCTCGCCGACCGGCTTCGAACCTGGGCCCCGGACTTGTTCGCCTGACCCGTCGTGAGGCGTCCCCGACATCGGATCCTGGGTCATATCTTTACCTACACTGTGGGTGCGGGTAGGTGGCTTGCATGCGCTTGGTCCGGCCTATCCGCCCCCTCGAGCGAGCCCTCCATATCGGCATCGTCGCCCAATGGGGGACCGTGGCGTTTCTCGTCCCCACGGCCGAGCTTCCCACCTTGATCGGCGCCACGGCGGCGGTTTGGGCGCTCGCTACAGCCGAGACCTACGGTTTCCGCTTCGCCGCGTCCTTCGGATCGATCTTCTTGCCCGGCGGGGGGGCCTGAATCCCGTCGGGCGACTCGAGGACGAACCGAGCCGCGGCGAACGCGGTATCGGTCCCCGCCCGCATGACGAGCCGGCCCTTCTGGTCGAAGACCTGCGCGCGCGAAGCGAGACCTCGACCTTCGAGCCAGGCGCGGAGCGAAGCCGCCTTGGCCTCCCGTTCGCCTCTCGAGAGCGCGTACCACCGGCGCTCGTCCAGATGGGCCACGAACTGCCCACCCGACAGTCCCGCCCGGACGAACGGGACCTCGAACTGGCCCGGATCGAACGATTGGTCCGGACGGGTCACCCAAGCCCCCACCGCGGCACCGGTGAGCACCGCCGCCAACACCAACAACCGCACCGTCCGCCATCGAGCGGACGACCACCCGAGGAGGCCATAGCGACGCAGCCGCTCATCCCGTTTGGGGCGCCGGCCCTCGACCAACGGGGGCGCCGGAGCGTCAACCAGCGTCGAGGATGCGCGCTGCGGCGCGACTCGACGTCGCTCTACTGTCTCCGCCGCCTTCGCGGCCGCCAGCAGGCGGTCCCTCTCGACCTCGGACACGTCGAGCTCGGGCCAGTCGAGAGCGAGGCCCAGCTCGGCGAGCCGTTGCTCGAGACGTGCGATGCCCACGAACACGTCGGCGTCGCTCAAGCCGCCGATTTCCCGGAGGCCTTGCATGATCGGTCGCAAGTCGAAGCGCTCGCCGTCGCAGAGCCGGTCGAAGAACGCGTCCACTCGGTAGGCGAGCTGGGCGCCGTCGATGAGAGGTCCGGCCTCCGAGCTCTTCAGGCACTGGACCACGAGCCGGATGGTCTCCCTCCGGAGCTCTTCGGACACGACCGGTCGGAGGTCTCCGGTCTCGAGCAGGGGCGGCGGCTCGTCGGCCTCGTCCAGGCTGGCGGTGCCGTCCTGCCCGTTGATCCCGAACACCTCCCGCTCGGCAGCCGCCCTCGCCTCCCCGTCCAAGGCGGCCACCGATTCGGGCAGCGTCGGCTCGAAACCGAGCGCCGTGCAGGACGAAGCGAACCCGAGAAACAGGCCCGTGAGCCGTATGTCTTGCTCATCGACCTGCCCCGCGAGCGTGCCCCAGAGCGGGCGCAAGTCCATGCGCCGGTCCCGCACCAGCACCGCGTGGTTCCCGTTGAGCAGGACGAGGAACGACTTCGGGTCGACCTCGTCGCCCACGCCACTGCGCTCGAGCACGCTGGTCAGCGCCCGGAACAATCGTTTGCGCGCATCGATATCGGTTTCGTCCACGACGAATCTCGTTCTCGGGCAAGTTGGTGCCGCTGGCGAAGGCTAGCCCCGCCGGCTCGCCCGGTTCAAGGACTTCGGCCTCCGCATTTGACCCTCGCGAAACGATAGTGCTACCGCGCCGAAGGCGCTCGGGAGACGAGCGCGAAAGGCCGCACGAATGACGCTTCGCAACTACGTTTTCACCTCCGAGTCCGTCAGCGAGGGCCACCCCGACAAGGTTGCCGACCAGGTCTCGGACACGATCCTCGACGCGATCCTCGACGAGGACCCCGACGCTCGGGTGGCCTGCGAGACGATGGTGCTGACCGGCACGGTGCTCATCGGGGGCGAGGTCACGATGCGCCCGGAGGCGAAGGTCAAGCTCGACGTCGCAGAGCTCGCCCGGGACCGCATCCGGCACATTGGCTACGACGACTCGTCGATGGGCTTCGACTACCGCTCCTGCGGAGTCGCCAACTACATTCACCGGCAGAGCCCGGACATCGCCCAGGGGGTAGACCGAGACACCAAGGAGGAGCAGGGCGCAGGCGACCAGGGGATGATGTTCGGCTTCGCCGTGGACGAGACCCCGGCGCTGATGCCGATGCCGATCCACTACTCGCACGAGCTGCTGCGCCGGCTGACCGGCTACCGGAAGAACGGACCGGGCCGCGCGTTCCTGCGGCCGGACAGCAAGAGCCAGGTCACCGTCCGCTACGAGGATGGCCGGCCGGTTGGCGTCGAGGCGGTCGTGATCTCCACCCAGCACGTCCCCGGGCAGGACCAGGGTCAGCTGCGGGAGGTCGTCATCGAGGAGGTGATCAAGAAGGTCATCCCGGCCGAGATGCTCCAGGGCCCGGTGAAGTACCACATCAACCCGACCGGGAAATTCGAGGTCGGGGGCCCGCACGGGGACGCCGGACTGACCGGTCGAAAGATCATCGTCGACACCTACGGCGGAATGGGACGGCACGGAGGCGGCGCGTTCTCCGGCAAGGATCCGTCCAAGGTCGACCGCTCGGCCGCCTACATGGCCCGCTACATCGCAAAGAACGTCGTCGCCAGCGGCGCCGCCCGCCGGTGCGAGGTTCAGCTCGCCTACGCGATCGGGGTCGCAGAGCCGGTGTCGGTGCACGTCGACACCTTCGGGACGGGAAAGGCCGACGAGGCGAAGATCTCCCAGGCGATCCGGGCCCACTTCCGCCTCACGCCGCGGGGCATCACCGAGTCGCTCGAGCTCATCCCCCAGCCGGGAACGCCGCGGTCGTGGCGCTACGTCGACACGGCAGTGTTCGGCCACTTCGGCCAGCCGCAGTTCCCCTGGGAGCGGACCGACAAGGCCGCCGCGATCGCTGCCGACCTCGGACTCTGAGCGACCTCACCGCTCGAACACCACTTCGCCCTCGACGACGGTGAAGCGGACCAGGGCCGGTCGTGGGTCAGCGCTCCGCGGATCTTGGCTCCAGACGGTCAGGTCGGCGAGAAAGCCGGCCTGAACCGTCCCGAGTTGCTGCTCTTCCCCGACTGCGTAGGCGGCGCCGTAGGTGAACGCTCGAAGGGCGACCGCGGGCTCGATCCGCTCCTCTCGTGGCGGACACGAGACTTCGGTCTCCGGGTTGGTGCGGGTCACCGCGGCCCAGATCCCGAGCCGCGGGTCCGCGGACTCCACCGGAGCGTCGGAGCCGAAGGCGAGCGTGGCCCCTTTCGCCCGCAGGGTGCGCCAAGCGTACGCTCCCTCGATGCGCTTTGGGCCGAGGCGGTCGATCACCCAAGGCTGGTCCGACGACGCATGAACCGGTTGCATCGACGCCACGGCGCCCAGCGCGGCGAAGCGGGGCTGGTCAGCTGGGTCCACGACCTGTGCGTGCTCGATCCGCGGCCTCGGCGCCCGGATCGTCTCGAGCACGCCCAGCACCTCGCGGTTGGCCCGGTCTCCGATGGCGTGCACGGCGACCCCAAGACCGGCTCGCTCGACCGCGCGGACCCGGCGCTCGAGCTCGACCGGGTCGAGCACGGGGATTCCCGGGTGGGGGGCATCGGCGTACCGGTCGAGCAGCCACGCTCCCCGAGAGCCGAGCGCCCCGTCGGCCATGAGCTTGACCCCCACCACCTTCGACCGGCGCCCGAGGGTCCGAGGTCCCCCGGCCACGACCGCCTCGATCTCGTCGTCCTGTCCCCATCGATACAAGAAGACGCGGATTTTCCACTGCCCCGCGGCCTCGAGCCGCTCCACGGCCGCTTCGACGTCGGGGCTCGAGCCCATGTCGTGCGCGGCCGTGAGCCCAAAGGACAGCAGCTCGGCTTGCGCAGCGAGCAGCGACCGCTCGACGTCCTCGGGGGTTCGCTTCGGCATCCGCGCCCGAAGCACGTCCATCGCCGAGTCCACCAGGATCCCGGTCGGATCCCGGTCCGCTCGCCTCAGGATCCGCCCGCCCGCAGGGTCCTGGGACGACCGGTCGAGCCCGGCGAGGTCGAGCGCGGCCTGGTTCGCCCACACCGCGTGGCCGTCCACCCTGGTCAGCACCACCGGATGGTCCGGCGCGACCCGCTCCAGGAGGGATTTGTCGGGGAAGCCCTCGGAATCGCGACAAGCCTCGCATCCAAGCCGCGCAAAGCTCGCTTCCGTCCACCGGTTCTGGTCCCAGCCCCGCCCTTCGATGACCCGCCCGGCGGGGGTGCGGGCGACTGCGGCAGCCACCGCCGACAGCAGCTCCTCGAGGTCGAGACCGCGAAGGTGGAGCCGCTCCGAAGCGAGGCCCACCCCTTCGAGGTGCAGGTGCGCATCCACGAACCCGGCGGTCACCGTCGCCCCCCCGAGCTCGATGACCCTGGTCTTGGGGCCGATGTGCGAGGAGATGGCTCGATCCGCCCCGACCGCGGCGATCCGGCCGTCGCGCACCGCGACCGCGCTCGCCCCGGCCATGGGCCCCACCACCGAGCCCCCGCGAAGAACGAGATCGGCCGGGGGCGGCCGGAGGCACCCGACGAGGGCGAGAGCCACAACCCAGCTACTCGTTGCGAAAGAGGAACCGCGACACGAAGCGGCGGTTTCGGGCCACGAGGCCGTAGCCGAGCTCGACCCCCCACACGAACGGGGGAAGGGCGAGGAGGCGCATGCCGGGGAACCCAAGCGCGCCGAGGATGAAGAGGGTCGCCCGCCCGCCGGCGAGCACCCGTCCGTCCGGGACGAGCACGTGGATCGCGACGGCGCAGGCCGACCGGAGCTCAGGACCCACCAGCGCATCCGGAGCCTCTTGATAGGGGACGGTCTCGAGCCGGCCCTTGGAGTCCTTCCGCCTGACCCAGGCGGCGACGCGGCGTCAGAACCCTCAGTCACCGTCCCACAAGACGATGGCCCGCCGCTGGTCTCGTTCGAACACCGGTCGACGCTACCGGTCCGGCAGCTCGGGGGCGAGCGCGGCGGCGATCCGATCGGCGTAGGTCCTCATTTCGTCGAGGCCCCCCTGGTATTTTTTTCGGGGCCAGAAGAACCCGCGGAGGCCGTCACCTCTGCTTCGAGGCACGACGTGGGTGTGGAGGTGAGGCACGCTCTGGCTGATTCGGTTGTTGAGAGCGACGAAGCTCCCTCCCGCGCCGAGCGCCGCCGGGACCGCGGCGGACACCGACCGAACCACCGAGAAGTACTCGGGGACGAGGTCGGGCGGGAGGTCGGCGAGCGTCTCGTGGTGCGCGACCGGGACCACCAGCGCGTGGCCAAAGAACAGCGGGCTCTTGTCGAGGAACACGAGGACGCGCGCGGTCCGGAGGACCACCGCCGCACCGCTCTCCCCGGCCGCGATGGCGCAGAACACACACCCCACCGCCTTAGACTACACTGGCCCGACGTCGTGTCGCCTGGTAGGTCGGCGGGATGGCAACTCCCGCCCTTCATCCGGTGGCCAGCCTCGACTCAGCCCGGGATTCGGCCTGGGATGCGGTGGTCCTCGTCGGTCCGCCGCCGGTGCAGTCGGGCTCGCCGGCCATCGACCGGGTTTTGGCCGCGGCGCGGGCGGTCGACCGGAGACTGGACCACGATGTGCTGCTTTGGTCTGCGCCCGAGCTGGCCGGTGGTCGGCTCATCGTGGCCCCCACCGGCCCCTTGGACCGAGACGCGGACGATGTCCGCCGGGTGGGCGACGCGGCCCGGGCCGGAGTCCGCCGCGCGTTGGCCGCCGGGTCGGTGCGGCCCCTGCTTCTCGTCGTCGGCCCGTTTCCGGGCCACCTGCCCCACGCGGCTGGCGTCGCCGTGCTCGAGGCCCTCGGCGCGGGCTGGGCACCGCTCGAGGCCAGGGAGGCCAAGGGCGAAGCCGCCGCCGAGCCGTTCACCGGGCTGGGCTGGTGGGCCCAGACCGACGGGCTGGGTCCGGTGGCCGCCCTCGAGGAGGCGCGCCGGCTCGCGCGGGACATCACCGGGACCGAACCGGAGCGGATGGCGCCCCCTCGGCTGGCAGAGTGGCTGGATCGCTCCTTTGCCGGATCCGCGGTGACGGTGGAGACGGTGGCCGGGCGCGAGGAGCTCGAGCGGAGCTACCCGCTGCTGGCCGCGGTCGGGCGGGCCTCCCAGGCGGTCACCCGGCACCAACCCCGGGTGGTGCGGCTCGCGTACACGCCGCCCGGGCCGGTCGAGCGGACCGTCCTGCTCGCTGGAAAAGGGGTCGTCTACGACACCGGCGGCGCGGACGTGAAGTTCGGGGGCGCCATGGCCGGCATGAGCCGCGACAAGGGCGGCGCGGGCGCGGTGGCCGGGTTCATGCGCGTGCTCGCCGAGCTTCAGCCGCCCGGGCTGCACGCCTACGCCGAGCTCGGCCTGGTGAGAAACTCGGTCGGGAGCGACGCGTTCGTGAGCGACGAGATCATCGTCGCGCACTCCGGCGTGCGGGTGCGCATCGGCAACACCGACGCCGAGGGCCGTCTGGTGCTCGCCGACCTGCTGTCGCACCTGCGAAAGCGGGCCCTGTCGGCGAAGTCCCCGCACATGTTCAGCGTCGCCACCCTCACCGGGCACGCCGGCCGCGCGGTCGGCCCCTACACGATCGCGATCGACAACGGCCCCGGTCGAGCCGGCGCCACTGCGGAGCGTCTGGCCGAGCCCGGCGATCGCTGGGGGGAGCCGGTCGAGGTGTCGCGGCTGCGGCGAGAGGACTGGGACTTCGTTCGGCCTCGGTCGGCGGCTGACGACGTGCTCTCGTGCAACAATGCGTCGTCGTCGGCGACGCCGCGGGGCCACCAATTCCCGATGGCCTTCCTGGCTGTCGCCTCTGGGCTCGACCGGCACGGCCGAGACGGGCGGCCGCCGATCCCCTTCACCCACATCGACATCGGCGGCTCGGCGGTCGAGGCTGGCGATTGGCAGCACGGACGGCCGACCGGCGCGCCGGTGACCGCGCTCGCCGCCCACTTGCTCGGGTTTTGAGCGTTCACATCCGAAACAAGCGAACCGCGTTCTCGCCGGTGCGATGCTGGACGTCTTCCACCGACGTCTCCCAGAGCTCCGCGAGCTGCTGGGCGGTGTGCACCACGAAGCTCGGCTCGTTGCGGCGGCCCCGATGGGGAACGGGAGCGAGGTACGGGCAGTCGGTCTCGATGAGGACCCGGTCGCGGGGCAAGGCCCGCGCCGTCTCCCGGAGGTCGGCCGCGTTTCGAAAGGTGAGGATCCCGGAGAAGCTGATGTAGAAGCCGAGCTCGACCGCCGCTTCGGCCAGGGCCCGGCTACCGGTGAAGCAGTGGAGCACCCCTCCGATCGCGTCGGCTCCTTCCTCCCGGAGGATCGACAGCGTGTCTTCCTCCGCGTCCCGGGTGTGCACGATGACCGGCTTGCCGTGCCGGCTCCCCATCCGCAGAAACCGGCGAAAGGCGTCCTGCTGCGCTTCGCGGGGGGACTGACCGTAGTGGTAGTCGAGGCCGGTCTCCCCGATCGCGACGACTTTCGGTCGCTCGGCCAGGCGCTCGAGCGCCTCGTACATCGCGGCGTCGAGGATCCGGGCGTCGTGGGGGTGGACGCCGACGCTGGCAAAGAAGCCATCTCGGCCCTCCACCAATTCGAGGGTTCGGGGATTGCTCTCGAAACCGTCGCTGGCCCCGATGCACAGCACATGGGTGAGTCCAGCGGACCGAGCCCGCTCGATCACCTCCTGACGGTCTTTGTCGAAGTCGGGGCCATCGAGGTGAGCGTGGCTGTCCACGAAGAGGGCCATGGCTTTGGTGCATGGCAACGAGGGACGGACAGGGCAAGAGCGAAGAGCCTAGGCGCCTCCCTGGGGCATGCCCGCAAACCCGGTGCCCGGAACAGCTGCGTCGCCCGGAGGCAGCCCTGCCTGGCTTGGCGGCCCCGGGGCCGCCGGAGCCCCCAGCAGAGCCGGTCAGTAGCGAGGTCGCCGCGGCCCGCCGCCGCTACGGCCGCCGCCGCCGCCGCCGCCGCGCGGAGGCCGCTCGTTGGCGGAGTCGAGGCGAATGCTCCGGCCATCCACCTGCTGCCCGTCGCAACGTTCGCGGGCGTTCTCCGCCTCCTCGTCGGTGTTGAACTCCACGAAGGCGAACCCTCGGGGCCTACCGGTCTCGCGGTCGAGCACCACATGGGCGCTCACCGGCTCGAATCCATTGTCACGGAACATCGCCATCACGGATTCCTCGTCGGCGTTGTAGGACAGGTTGCCGACGAACAGCTTCTTGCTCATTCTCTCGTACCTTTCAGCGCCGGACTCTGCGCGCCCAGCGACCCATGATCCTCGGACTCGCCGCCTCGAGACCCGCAACGGGCTCGAGCGCACCAGGCGGAGCGCATTCAGCACGCTGTTTGCGGAAGTCGCAGGGCGAGCGGGTTCGTCGGAAGCCGTCTGATCGTGCTTGGGAAGAGCGGCCGCGGCAAGACCTATCGCCGCCCGAGTGACACGAGCGCTTCTTTTTCCTGGCAACCCTCGGAGAAAACGAATTCTCGGCGCGGAGAGGGAGAAGGGTGCCTCAGGACATGCCTCCACCGCGACAGGGATGCACGGAGTCCCCGCCGACGCGTCGCAGGAGCTCGGCGTCGGCCGGGTGGGCCAATTGACGCAGCGCCTCGACCGCCGCCTCCCGGCTCCGAGCCGAGCCGCTCTCGGCCAACTGCCGAAGCGCGGGCCGCGCCTCCGCGACCCGAAGCCGTCCGAGCGTGGCGGCCACATGGATGCGCTCCTCGGCCCGCCCTCGCTCGAGCCGTTCGATGAGCCGCGCGGCCGCCTCCGGGTCCCCGCACCGAAGCTGCGCGGTCCACGCCGCCGTCCGGTCCACCCAGCCGAGCCACCATCCTTTGGCGGCCCCGCCGATCGCCGGCAGCGCCGCCGAATCCCCGAGGCGTCCGAGGGCTTCGAGCGCGTCGAGCCGGTGGCGACGGGACGAGAGCGCCGACTCGAGCACCGGTCGAGCCGCCGGATCCTTGGCCGAGGCCAGGGCAAAGGCGGCCTCGAAGCGCACCTCCGCGTCGTCGTCGGCGAGCCGGCCCCGCAGCGGCGCTCGAACCGGGTCGAGCTCGTCCCCGGCCGTGCCCGCCGATAGGTCTCCGAGCGCCGCCGCGGCTGCGGCGCGAACCCCCGGCGACGGATCGTCGAGCCTGGCGATGAGCGAAGCTCGGCGGTGGGCCCCGTTGGACCGGTCCACCGGCAAAAGAGCGAGGCAGGCCGCCGCTTCGGCCCGCACCTCGGCGTCTGGGTCAGAGAGCCCGAGAGCGACCGCCCGCTCCAGCTCGGCCGATACCGGCCCTGCCCTTTCGGCCACGGCGGACCCCACGCGTTCGAGCAACAGCCGTCGCGCCGCCGCCGTCCACCGGTTCGACGCGGCGAGCAGCCGGCAGATCTCGTCTTCGGAGGGCGGCGGGTCCTGGCGGGCGAGCGCCGCCTCCGCCTCGCGAACGGCCGCCCGCTCGTCCGGCTGCGCCGGACCGCTGCCGTTCACGACACCCGGCTCCCCGGCTCGGCCGACTCGGCCACCTCGACCAAGTGGAGGTCGGTGCCTCCCGACCCCGCCACGAGCACCATGCCCTCGCTCGTGCCGAATTTCATCTTCCTCGGCTCGAGGTTGGCGACGACCACCACCCGACGCCCGACCAGCGCGTCGGGGGAGAACGCAGGGGCGATCCCAGCGAAGATCGTCCGCGACCGCGGCTCCCCGAGGTCCACCTCCAGCTCGAGCAGCTTCTTCGCGCCGGACACCGCCCGGGCCGCACGGACGAGACCCACCCGAAGATCCACCCTGCCAAACGCCTCGACGTCGATGGAGGGGGACACCGGCTCGATGGAGGTCGTCTTGTCCTCCGCCTCCGCAACCGGCTCCTTCGACACCGCGAAGACCTGCGCCAGGTCCGATTTGGCGATCCGACTGGCCAGCACGTCCCCCGAGCCGACCGGGCGATCGACGAGGTCGAAGCGGAGCGCCTCTTCGAACCGCTCTGGTCCACCAGACAGGCCGAGCATGGCGTAGGCGCGGGCCGCAAACGACGGCACGACCGGGGCCGCCATCACCACCGCCGCCCGGGCGAGGTTCAAGCACACGGTGACGAGCCGGCGGGCCGACTCTGGGTCCTCCTTGACCACCCTCCACGGCTCCGACTCCTGAAAGAGCCGGTTGCCGAGGGTCCCGAGCCGCACCGCTTCGGCGACCGCCCCCGCGAGGTCGAAGGCCTCGAACCGCTCGGCGGCGGCCTGAACCGCGGCGGCGACGACCTCCCGGTGCGGCTCGAGCTCCGCGTCGGCGGCGTACCGTCCGTCGAGACGGCCCGAGAGGAACTTTGCGCCTCTGGAAACGAGGTTGGCGAGGTTGTTGACGAGCTCGGCGTTCACGACGTTCGCCAGCTCCTCCGCCGATAGATCGATGTCATCGGTCCCCGAGCCGAGCCTCGACGCATAATACCAGCGGAGCACCTCGGGGGAGATGTGTTCGCGAAACGTCCGGGCGTTGACGAAGGTCCCCCGCGTCTTGGACATCTTCTGCCCCTCGACGGTGAGGAAGCCGTGGACATGGATTCGGTCCGGCACCTTCAGCCCGGCGACGTGCAGCATCGCCGGCCAAAAAAGGGTGTGGAAGTAAACGATGTCCTTTCCGATCACCTGCACGAGGCGCATCTTCTTTTCCCGCCACAGCTCGCTCACCCGCTCGGGCTGCCCGCGCAGCGTGGCCCACGCCTCCGTGGAAGCGATGTACCCGATCGGCGCGTCGACCCACACATAGAAGAACTTGCTCGGCTCGCCGGGGATCTCGAAGCCGAAGTATGGGGCGTCGCGGGAGATGCACCAGTCCCGCAACCCGCCGTCGAGCCAAGACACCACGAAGTTCTTCACCGAGGTCTGAAGCCTCCCCTCGGTATGGACCCACTCCCGGAGGAACGACTCGAGGCTGTCGAGCCTGACGAAGAGGTGCTCGGACGTCCGCAGGACCGGGCGGCTGCCGGTCAGCACGCTGTAGGGCTCCTTGAGGTCGGTGGGTTCGTAGGTCTTGCCGCAGACCTCGCAGACGTCGCCGTATTGGTCGGCGGCGCCACAGGAAGGGCAGCTCCCCTTGACGAAGCGATCGGGGAGGAACTGCCCGGCCTGCTCATCGTAGAGCTGCTCGAGTTCCCGCCGCTCGATGTACCCACCGGCCCGCAGCGCTTCGAAGATCTCGTGGACCCATCGGCGGTTCTCTTCGGAGTGGGTCGTGTGAAAACTATCGAAGCGGATCTCGAACGCGTCGAAGTCTTCGGCGTGCTCCTTGGCGAAGCGGGCGACGAACGCCTCCGGAGATACCCCAGACCGCCGCGCGTTGAGCTCGATGGGCGTCCCGTGGGTGTCATCGGCGCAGATGTACAGGGCGTCCGTCCCCGCCATCCGCAGCGCCCTCACGTGGACATCGGCCAAGATGTACTCGACCAAGTGCCCCAGGTGGATGCTGCCGTTGGCGTAGGGCAGCGCCGCGGTGACGAGGACCGTCTCGCTCATGAGGACGGTCATCGACCTTCCTTCGTCTCGGGGCAAGCGCGGGCCGCGATCGCGCTACCGGGACAGGGACGGGCGCAGGCGCCGCACCGGCAGGTCCCCTCGCAGGACGAGCAGGAGGCGCTCGGCCACCATCTCCGCGTTCAGGTTGTTCGCCAGCTCGAGCTGGCGCCGGGCCTCGAGCAGGGCATCGAGACGGCTCGCCGACTGCGCCACGCCCCGCCGACGGGCGGCCTCGACCAGGACCTCCCTCTGGTCCGGGTGGGCGACCGGGGCCGCCCCGTCGGCGGAGAGGATGAGCTGGTCCCGGGCCCACACCGCCCACGCGTCGAGCACCGCCCGGAAGGTGTCCCGGTCGGCGGCGAGGCTCTTTGCCTCCTCGGACAGCCGAGCGAGCCCCGCGGGATCCTCCGGGCCGAAGCTCGCGTCGAGCCGCGCCACCCGCTCGAGCCGAGCCGCCCACGCCGCCGGCTCGATCCCCAACACCCGGCCTGGGCTTCCCTCCGCCGCGGCGGCGAGCCGACGGACCTCCGCCGGGGTGAGCCCGGGCCCGGTGCGTGAGAGCACCTGCTCGGTCTCCTCGATGCGGAGCGGGTGCAGCCGGATCCGCTGGCAGCGGCTGAGGATGGTCGGCAGGAGGCGCTGCGGCGCTTCGGTGGTGAGGAGGAGGACGGTCTCGGACGGGGGCTCTTCGAGGGTCTTCAGCAGGGCCTGCTGCGCAGGGAGGACCAAGCGGTCGGCCCCCATCACCCGGCCGACCTTCACCCGCCCCGGCGCCGCCCGGAGCTGCAGCAAGCGCTCGAACCACCGCACGGTGCCTTCGTCGGTGCTCGAGTCTCCGAGGAGCAGGTTTCCCTTCTCGTTGGGCCGGAGCGAGGGAGACGCGGGGTGAACGCCGGCGTCGAAACGCTGGCAGGCCCCGCAGCGACCGCAGGCGCCGCCCGGCTCGGGGGCTTCGCAGGTCAGCCAAGCGGCGAAAGCTTCGGCCGTCGTCCGTTTGCCTACGCCCGCCGGCCCTTCGAAGAGGATCGCGTGGGGGAGGCGGCCCGCGGACCGGCTCTCCATCAGGCGGGCGAGAACGGCCCGATGGCCCACCACCTGGTCGAGCCGCTCCGGCACCTCAGACCTCGAGGCCGCGGCGTACGAGCTCCTCCGCTCGCCCCGACCCCAACGCGTCGAGCCGGGCGGTGTGGTGCCGGAAGTCCTCGTAGGGGACCGAGCCGTCCTTCGAGCGGCGACCGAGCTCGTGGTCTACGAGGCGCTCCACCGCGAACCGGGCCGCCACGAGGCGCAACTCATCGGGCAGCGCCGCTCGCTCCGCCGACGAGAGCTCCCGGCCTCGCTGGTAGCCGTCGAGCATGGCCCGCACCTTCGTCAGCCGAAACCTGCCCGCCGGGCCCCCCGACTGGCGCGGGCTCGCCTCCCAGCACCACGCGGAGACCGCGAGCGCCAGATCGAGCACGAATCGGTCCCGGCACGCGGTCTCGAAATCGACCAATCCGCTGAGACCGTCGCGCTGGTAGCGCACTCGCTCCAGCCCGAGACCCCCGTGGATCGGGCCCATGGGCAGCAGCTGCTGCGGGATCCGCTCCACCTGCCGGCTGATCTCCTCCCCGAGCCCGGCCACCACCGGCTCGAGCCGCCGCGGCAGCCGCCGCTTGGCGAGCGCCCGCTCCAGCCGGCCCTGGCGTTCGGTGAGCGCCGAGAGGCTCCACGGGTTGCTCCGGCGGCGGCGAAAACCGGTCGTCGCCCGGTGCAGCTCGCCGAGCACCCTACCGATGGTGCGGGTGTGCCGAGCGCGGATCTCGAACCGCCCGAGCGCCCGTCCTGGCGTGTGCTCGAACAGGCTCACGTAGCGGCCGCGGCGCGCCCACGGAGTGAACGTCCCCCGGGCCACGTTGCGAACGAGCGTCGGCACCGGGAGACCGGCCCGTCGGAGGTGCAAAAGGAGGTCTTTCTCGAAGACCATGTCATCGAGCGTCTTTCGCTCCGTGATCCGCAGATCGTAGCGGCGACCGCCCGCTTTGACCCAATATGAGGCAGGGGAGAACGCCCCGACGCGCCCGCCGAAGTCCTCCAGGTCTTCGAGGTGGTACAGCGAAAGGATGCTGCGGACCTCCTCTTTGTCCAGAAGCACGGTCCCCGCCATGCGGAGAATGCTAGCCCGACAAAACGACGGCGGCCACCCCTTCTCGGCCCACCTCCGGGTGCGGCCATGATGCGCCGCTTGCTCCCCACCCTGCTCGAGCGGGGGCTGCTCGACCGGGCCACCGCGGAGCACGCGAGGGGGCTCGGGGTGCGGACCGGGCTCTCCCCCGCTCGCATCCTCGTGGAGCAGGGCTTCATCGAGGATGAGGTCCTCGCCGATCTCGCCGCGGAAGGCCTCGGGCTCCCTCGCCTTTCCCCCGCCCCGCTGCTCGACCCGGATCTCGCCGCTCACCTTGGCGAGGATTGGAGCCGCCGTCACGGCGCGCTGCCACTGCACCGATGCAGCGACGGGCGAATCGCCGTCGCCGTGATCGACCCCGAGGATGCGCTGACCGAGGCGGAGCTGCGGTTTCGGCTCGAGGCAGACCTGGCCTTCGTCGTGGCCAGCTGCGGCCAGCTCGACCAGTTGCTGCGGACGGTCTTCCACGGCCCGCCCGCGCCGTCGGACGAAGAGCGGCTCGCCCGGGCGGTCCAAGAGAACAAGCAGGCGGCCGAGGTGCTCCGCGTCCTGTTCTCGCTGTGCGAAGAGCGGGGCCTCTTGAGCCGAGCCGACCTCGACGTCCGGCTGCGGGAGCGGCTTTGACTGCTCCCCATCCGGTCAGTTCGGGATGCAGGCGCCCACCAGCGAGCCCATCAGCGGCCCGTTGAACGGCCGGCAGACCCCGCCGCGAGGGAGGGCGGCGCAGTCGGCGTCGGTGCAGCACAAGGTGGAGCACTGGCGGGGGCTCCCCATTTGGGCCGGGTCGGTGGGGATGCACACCGCCGTGCGGCAGTCGGCTCCGGTCGCGCAGGTCGCCCCGAGGGCGGCGGTGCCCGCCCCTGCGGGCTGGCACACCTTGGTGAGGTGGTTCGGGTCCAGGTCGTAGGCCCGGCAGACCTGGTTGGTCGGGCAATCGGAGCTCGAGCAGCAGAACTGGGCGCACGTCCGCTCGTACCGGTTGCAGACCCCGGAGCGGCAGTTCGAGTTCGCCGAGCACGCGGCGCCCGGCGTAGACCCCGACTGCTGCACGCACAGAGGCTGCCACGTGACCTGGTTGTTCTCGGTGCGGTTGAACATGAAGCAACGGCCGCCAAAGGAGGCGCAGTGGCTGTCCCTCTGGCAGGTCTCGAGGCACTGCTGCGTCTGCGTATTGCACCACCCCGACTGGCACGTGTTGTTGCTCATCGAGCACATGCCGCCGGCGGGCACGTCGAAGCGGGCGGGAGGGTTGAACAGGCTGCCCGCCAGGCAGAACGACATCCCGCTGACGTTTCCGCAGCGGAAACCGAGCGGGCAGTCCGCCTCCGCGCCGCAAGGCCGGCTGCAGGCCCGGACCGTCGCCATGTTGATGTCGAGCGGGAGGCACAGGTCGGTCGTGCACTGGCCGTCGAGGGTGCAGGTGTCCCCGAGCCCGAGGCCCCCGGGGACGCAGCGGCCGGTCTCGGTTGCGCACACCTGACCGACCGGGCAGGCGCCACCGGGGGCGTCGCATCGAGGCACGCACTGCATGGCTTCGCAGATTTGCGTCGGATCCATGCAGTCGGCGTCCCGCACGCACCCGGGCCCCCCGCTGACCGGCGTGGACTGGCAGCGCCCGGTCATCGGGTTGCAATGGGGCTCGGTGCCGGCGCACTGCACGCCTCCTGGCTGCTCGCAGCCGGGAACGCACTGCGTGCCTTCGCAGACGGTGCGGGGCGGGGCGCAGTCGCTGTCTCCCATGCAGGGGGTGGGGGCGAGCACGCAGCGGCCGGTGGACGGATCGCACAGCTCGTCGGGGCCGCAGAGGCCGGGGTCTACCCCGCATCCGAAGCGGCACATCCCCCCTTCGCAGATCTCGGCCGGAGGCCCGCAGTCGCTGTCTTCGGCGCAGCTCATGACCGGCCTCCGGCATCGCCCGGTCGCTGGGTCGCAGGTTTGCCCGCCGGTGCACGTCAGCCCTCCCGGTTCCCCGCACCCGCGAACGCACTGCATCTCGAAGCAGATGTCGGCTGGAGGGCTCCCGCACTGCTCGTCCCGCTCGCAGGGACCCTCGAACGCGTCCCGCGGTCCGGCGTCGAGGTCGGTCGAGCCGGCGTCGGCCTCGGTCGAGATCCCCGCGTCGCCCGCGCCGGACAGGAGGCGGCAGAGGCCCGAGACCGCGTCGCAAAACTCCCCCGATTCGCAATCGCCATCCTCGCGGCACCGGTTCTCGTCCGGCTTCACCCCCACGCACCGACCCGCGACGCAGGTCTCTTCGGCCACGCAGTCGCGCGCGGTCTGGCACGCCCCGCCCGAAGACGATTCGGTGCCACCGCAGCCGAGGCCCGCGACGCCGAGGGCCATCAGGAGAAAGGAGCGGCGCCCCCGGGACCGTGGCGTACGGGTGTCGAAGCGCACCAAAGGGAGTGTGCCCGACGGGGGACGGGACATCACTCGGCCGGGTGCCGGAGCACCGGAGGCCACGGTCCGCGGTCAGAGCGCCGCGAACGAGGTCCGCGCCGCCTCGACGGTGCGGTCGATGTCGTCGGCGTCGTGCGCCATCGAGACGAACCAAGCCTCGTACCCGGATGGAGGCAGGTAGATTCCCCGCTCCAACATGGCGTGAAACCACCGGCCGAACCGCTCGTGGTCGCACGCGCTGACATCGGCGAAGTTCCTGACCGGGCGGCCGTCGTTGAAGAACAGGGTCAGCATCGAGCCGACCCGCTGCACCCGGCCCGACACCCCGGTGGCCTCGAGCGCCGCCTCGAGACCGGCCTGCAGGTCGGCGCAGCGGCGCTCGAGCTGCTCGTAGTTGCCCTGCGCCTCGAGGCTGCGGAGGGTCGCGAAGCCCGCCGCCACCGCGCACGGGTTCCCGCTCAAGGTCCCGGCCTGGTACACCGGGCCGGCCGGAGCGACCATGTCCATGATGTCGGCGCGCCCGCCGTAGGCTCCCATCGGCAGCCCGCCGCCGATGATCTTGCCGAAGGCGGTGAGGTCGGGCCGCACGCCGTACAGGCCCTGCGCGCTCTGGGGGTGGACGCGAAAGCCGGTCATGACCTCGTCGAACAAGAGCACCGACCCGTGACCGGTGCACAGCTCCCGCAGCAGCTCGAGGTAGCCTGGATCAGGGGGAATGACCCCCATGTTGCCGGTGATCGGCTCGATGATGGCGCAGGCGATGTCGGCGCCCCGCTCGGCGAAGACGCGCTCGAGCGCTTCCCGGTCGTTGTAGGGAATGGTCAGCGTGTGCTTCGCGAAATCGGCCGGGACCCCGGGAGAGTCGGGCAGGCCGAAGGTCGCCACCCCGGATCCGGCCTTCACCAGCAGGTAGTCGGCGTGGCCGTGGTAGCAGCCCTCGAACTTCAAGACGGCGTCCCGGCCGGTGAACCCGCGCGCCACACGGATGGCGCTCATCGTCGCCTCGGTTCCGCTCGAGGTGAGGCGCAGCTTCTCCACCGACGGCACCCGCCGCACGACGAGCTCCGCGAGCTTCACCTCCCCCTCCGTGGGTGCGCCGAAGCTCGAGCTCCGCTCGAGCGCATGTTTTGCCGCGGAGACCACCTCATCGGCGGCGTGACCGAGGATCATCGGTCCCCAGGAGCCGACGTAGTCGAGGTAGCGGTTGCCGTCGGCGTCCCAGATCTTGCTGCCCTCGGCCCTCGCGATGAACGGCGGGGTCCCGCCGACCGCGCGAAAGGCTCGAACTGGGCTGTTGACGCCCCCAGGGATGACCTCGCGAGCCCTTCGCATCAACTCGGCGGAGCGTTCGGTCTTCATGGGGGCACGCTACTTCGAAGCACGCCCGCGCACACCCGGAATCCCGGGACGCGCGCTCCACGGTTGCCGGCGCCGAACGCGGCGACTACAGTTTCGCCCCCATGGAGGTAGCGGACGAGCCCGGGACGCGACGAGCGCTGGTCGCCGCGGTCCGGGGCTTTCATGCTCGGGGCTGGTGCCCAGCCACGAGCTCGAACTTCTCGTACCGCGCACCCGCCGGCGCTCGCTGCTTCATCTCTCAGTCGGGCGTGGACAAAGCGGACTTTGGCCCGGAGCACCTGATGGCCGTGGACGCCGACGGCCGACCGGTTCCGCCCGAGCCCCGGCGCGCTTCGGCCGAAACCCTGCTTCACACCCTCGTATACCGGCTCCGTCCCGAGGTGGGGGCCGTCCTCCACGTTCACGCCCCGCTGTCGGTGTCGATGTCCCTCGCCTTCGTCGAGCGGGGCGCGATCCGCTTCACCGGGTTCGAGCTGCAGAAGGGCTTCGAGGGGGTGACCACCCACGAGACCGAGCTCTCGGTCCCCATCTTTCCCAACGACCAAAACATGGCCCGCCTCTCGAGCCGCATCGAGCCGACGCTTCGCGATGCGCCCGGGACCTGGGCCTTTCTCCTCGCCGGCCACGGCCTCTATGCGTTCGGCCGCACCGTTGCCGACGCGAAACGGCACGTCGAGGTGGTGGAAGCGCTGCTCGAGCAGCAGCACCTTCTCCGACAGCTCGGGAGCGCCCCATGACGATCCTCGAGATCCCTGACCAAGACCTCCGCATCACCGACCGCGCCGCCATCGGCGCGTACCTCGACGCCCGCGGCGTGGTGTTCGAGCGCTGGGACGCGTCGGCGCCGCTCGACCGGGGCGCCGGCCAGGATGAAGTCCTCGCCGCCTACGCCCACGCCCTCGGGCCGTACATGGCCCGCCACGGCTACCAGAGCGCCGACGTCATCCGCGTTCACCCCCAGACCCCGGAGCTCCACGCCGTCCGGGCGAAGTTCCTCGAAGAGCACACCCACGCCGAGGACGAGGTTCGCTTCTTCGTCGAGGGCAAAGGCGCGTTCTGGTTCAACCTCGGCGGGCAAGAGCCCGTGTTCTGCCTGGTCTGCGAGGCCGGCGACCTCATCAGCGTTCCCGCTGGGACCCGGCACTGGTTCGACATGGGCGCAGAGCCGCTGGTGACGGCGATTCGCGTGTTCACGAACCCCGAGGGCTGGGTCGCCCGGTACACCGGTTCGGACGTCGCCGCCCGCTACAACAAGCCCTACGAGGCTCGTTTGTGAGCGCCCCGGTCGGGGACGTGGTCCTCGACGTCGAGGGGACGACATCCTCCATCCATTTTGTGCACGAAGTTCTGTTTCCCTACGCGCGGGAGCGCTTGGGGCGCTTCGTGACCGCCCATCGCGAGGACCCGTCGGTCGCGGCGGAGCTGGACCGGGCCAGGGAGAGCCTATCGGCGGCCGGCCTGCCCGCCGCCACCGACGCCGAGATCATCGCTGGCCTCGAGAGATACATCGACGAAGACGTCAAGGACGCGGCCCTCAAGAACCTACAGGGGCTCATCTGGCGGGAAGGGTTCGAGTCGAAGGCGTTCGTCGCCCACGTCTACCCCGAGGTACCGGCCGCGCTCGAGCGGTGGAGCAGAGCGGGGTGGCGCCTGTCCATCTACAGCTCGGGCTCGGTACAAGCGCAGCGGCTGTTCTTCGCGCACACCGAAGCCGGAGACCTCGGTCGCCTGCTGCATGCCCACTTCGACACCCTGAACGCCGGTCCGAAGCGCGAATCCGCCTCCTACCTCGAGATACAAAAGAGGCTTGGATCCGGCGCGATGGTGTTCCTGTCCGACATCGAGGCCGAGCTCGACGCCGCCCAAGAAGCTGGGTGGCAGGTTGCGCAAATCGTTCGCCCCGGCACCGCGCCGAGCGGCCGGCACCGCCATTTCCCGGACCTCGACGCCGCCGGTTCCGGGCTCGGGATCGGCCAGTAACCCGTGCTCGGGCCGAGCCGTACCGGCACCGTGCGTGCTTTGGTTGCTCCGCTCCTCGCGACGCTCGTCGCCGCCGCCGGTCCGGTCCCTCGGGCGGCCGCCGCGGATCCGCGGGCCGCGGACCCACTGCCCCAAGCGGCGCGCGACGCGTACGCCGTCGTCCTGAAGCGTCACGTCACCTCCACGGGCGTGGATTATGTGGGCCTGGCCAAGCGGAGCCGGCCCGAGCTCGCCCAATTCCTCGCCGCCGTCGCCGAGCACCCGCTGCCCGAGGACGGCGAGCTTCGGACGGGGCACCTCATCGACGCGTACAACGGGCTGGTGCTCGAGGCCGTGCTCCATCACGAGCGCCCGCACTCGGTGCTGTCGATCCCGGGCTTCTTCGACGAGCGCACCCATCGAGTGGGACGGCGGACGCTCACCCTCGATGCGCTCGAGAAGGGGGTGCTCCGTCCCCACGCCGACGATCCGCGAACCCATTTCGCGCTCGTATGCGCCGCCCGTGGCTGCCCCGAGCTCGAGGCTCGCCCGTTTTTTGGCCGTGGGCTCGCTCCCCGCCTCGAGGCGGCGGCCCGCCGCTACCTCTCGACGCGAGCGGGCGCCCGTGAGCAACCCTCCGGCGTCGCAGTCTCGAAGCTCTTTTCTTGGTACGGGGACGAATTCGGAGGGCCGGAGGGGCTGCGCGCGTTTCTCGAGGCCCACCTCCCCGGCGGCTTGGCCCGCCGTCTGCGCTCCGGCGAGCCGATCTCGTTCTTCGACTACGACTGGGGCCTGAACCAATCCCGCTGAACGTCCGCGATCGCGGCGCCGCATCTCCTGCTAGGCTCCTGGCTCGGCCATGTCCGACCATGGGGTTTTGCTCATCGACGGCTGCGCCGATGCGTTCACTTCGCGCACGCGGCGGCGGGGCGCGGAGCTGCTCGCGCAGGGCCAGGTTCTGCCCGACGTCGCTCGGGGGCCGGTGGCGATCGTCGAAGTTCGGGACGCGCGGTCCGAGCCCTACCGGGTGGCCATCGATTTCTCCGAGCTCGAGGCTCGAGACCGGCTCGGGGTCCGGTGCCAGTGCGCCGGGTTCGGGCGAGGCCAGTTCTGCGAGCACGTCTTCGGGGCGCTGCTCGCGGTGGCTTCTGTGCGCACCGAGCGCCCGAGCCGAGCGGTCGACGTCGTCTCCCTGAGGGACGAGCTCCCCCTCGGGGAGGACGACTTCTTCGAAGCCTCGACCGAGCGCCCCTGGCGGCTCCGGATCGAGGCCCTCACGCGGCTCGCGACGAAGACTTCGATGCGACAGCCGGAGCCGGCGCTCGAGGACCTCCGCTTCGTGCTCGACCTCGCCGCGTCGGAAGCGGCGGGGGCGCCGGTGGTGGCCGCGCTTCAGGTCCGTCCGCTTCGGGAGCCGACGGCCATCGCGCTCGAGTGGTCCGATGTCTTTCGGGTCCCTCCGGAGCTTCGGCCGGGAGTCGAGCTCTGGCTCGCCTGCCCGCCCCCCGCGGAGGGGCTCAGCGGGCGCAGGATCTTGCCCGGCATCCAGCGCGCGTTGTTCTCCGCGCTGTGCGGCCACCTGCGGCTGCACCCTCGGGGACCTCCGCTCCGCTTCGAGGAGGGCGTCCCGTGGGTCCCCATCCTCCGGTTCGAACGCTCCGATCAGCGCACCCGGATCTCCGTTCGGCTGAGGCGCAACGACGATGACCTCCCGCTGTCGGAGGCGTCGGCGATCCTCCCCGAAGGATGGATGATCGTCGCCGACCACGTGGAAGCGATCGACCTCGACCGGGCGGCGGCGTGGATGAGAGACGAGCGGCGAAGCGGGCCGCTGGTGGTCTCGGACGTGCCGCCGGCTGAACTCTTCGAAGCCCTCGCCCGGCTCCCGTCGCTGCCGCCCATCGAGTTCGCGGCCCCGATCGATGGGTTTCGAGTCGAGGCTCGGCCTCCGGTCCCGGTGCTGCGAGGTGGCCCGGAAGACCTCCGGTCCAGGGCAGAGCTCCGCATCTCTTTCCTCTACGGAGCCCACGAAGCCGACCCGGACCGAGGCCCGGCCCTGTGGGTCGATCACGAGCACCTAACCGTCATCCCGAGGCACTTCGAGGCCGAGGCCCGGTGGCTCTCCCGGCTGGTCGCGGCGGGTGCGGATCCGGCGGGGGAGACGCTCTCGGTCGCTTCCGCCGCCCGGCGGCAGCTCGAGGACCTGGTCTTGCGGGAAGGGGGGGAGGCCGAGCGAGCGGGAGTTCGGCTCCTGCGCGGCCTGGTCGGCCCGATGGACGTGCGCCCCGGCGGCGACGGCGGGTTTTTGCTGAAGGGAGCGGTAGCGTTCGGGGATTCGACCGTTTCGGTGGCGGCGGCGGTTCGAGCGGCGGCCACCGGCAGCCGAGTGCCGCTCCCGACGGGGGCCGACGGGATCTTGGGCGAAAACGACGAGCGGCGGCTGCGCGCGCTGGGCGCGCTCGCCCGAATCTCGGGGGACGAGCTGCAATTTGGCTCGACCCAGGCGTTTTTGTTCCAGCGCCTGCTCGACGGCTATTCGGTCCGGGCGGACCCGAGCTTCGAGCGGGGGGCGCTCGCCGCGGAGGCGGCCCTGCAGATCTCTCCCGTACCGCCACCGCCCAGCTTTCGGGGCGAGCTGCGGCTGTACCAGCAGGTCGGTCTCGGGTGGATGCAGGCGCTCGAGCGCCTCGAGCTCGGGGGGTGCCTGGCCGACGACATGGGCCTCGGAAAGACGGTGCAGGTGCTGGCGCTGCTCGCCGATGGCGGCGGGCCCACCCTGGTGGTCGCCCCCCGCAGCCTCTTGTTTTCGTGGCAAGAGGAGGCCGAGCGGTTCGCGCCCGGTCTTCGGGTCCGCGCCTACCACGGGCCGGAGCGGGTGAGCGTGCTCGAGGACCTAGGACCTGGGGACCTGGTGATCACCACCTACGGCACGGTGCGCCGGGATGCCGACAAGCTGGCCGAGGTGGCTTTTTTCCGGGTGATCCTCGATGAAGCCCACCTCATCAAGAACCCGAGCGCGAGGGGGACGAAGGCCGTCCGGCGGCTCCGCGCCCGCCATCGGCTCGCCTTGACCGGGACCCCGGTCGAGAACCGCCCCGGCGAGCTGTGGTCGATCTTCGAGTTCCTGAACCCGCGGCTTCTTGGAGAGTGCCGGGCCTTCGAGCGGCTCGCCGGCGGGGATGCGCTCCCCTTGGTCGCCCGCGGCGTGGCCCCGCTCCTGCTTCGAAGGCGAAAAGGCCAGGTCTTGACCGAGCTCCCGGAGAAGACGGAGCGGATCGTGATGTGCGAGCCATCCCCGGAGGAGCGGTCCTTTTACGAAGCCCTCCGCCTTCGGCTCGCCGGAGGCTTGTCGAACGCAGGCACGGTCACCAAGGCGGCCGCGCTCGAGGCGCTGCTCCGCCTCCGCCAGGCGGCTTGCCATCCGGCCCTGCTCGATCCGAGCTGGCGGGGCCGGAGCTCGGCCAAGCTCGACGCGCTGCTCGACCAGCTCATCGAGCTTCGAGAGGAAGACCACAAGGCGCTCGTCTTCTCCCAGTTCGTCCGTCTGCTCGAGCTCGTCCGCGAGCGGCTCGATCAGCGGGGCGTGAGGTACGCCTGGCTCGACGGCAAGACCCAAGACCGCGAAGGAGCGGTGCGGTCGTTCCAAAGCGACCCCGACTGCACCGTGTTCCTCATCAGCCTTCGCGCCGGCGGCTTCGGACTCAACCTGACCGCCGCCGACTATGTGTTTCTGCTCGACCCGTGGTGGAACCCGGCCGTCGAGGCACAGGCGGTGGACCGGGCCCATCGCCTCGGCCAGGTCCGACCGGTCTTCGCCTATCGATACCTGACCCGGGGCACGGTCGAGGAGCGGGTGCTCGCCCTTCAAGGCGAAAAGCGGGCCATGGCGGCCGCGCTCCTCGACGGCGCCGCGCCGGCGGACGCGAAGTGGTCGCTCGAAGAGCTGCTCGACCTCATCCTCCCTGGCGCCGAACTCTCCAATGAAGTTCAAAAACCCGCACGTTGACGTGTACGGACCGAGACCCCGACAACCGAGGGCGAGCCGGGCCGATGGCGCGCATCCGCGCCGGCCCCAAGACGGAGAACCCATATGGCAAGCTTGAACAAAGTCTTTCTCATCGGAAACCTCGGTGCCGACCCCGAGGTTCGGTACTCGCAAGGGGGTGCGGCGGTCGTGAACTTCCGGATCGCCACCTCGGAGTCCTGGAACGACAAGGGCACCGGGGAGCGGCAGGAGCGCACCGAGTGGCACCGCATCGTCGTCTTCGGCCGGCTCGCCGAGCTGTGCGGGGAGTACCTCCGCAAGGGGCGCTCGGTGCACGTCGAGGGACGCATCCAGACGAGGGAGTGGGACGACCAGAGCGGCCAGAAGCGGTTCACCACCGAGATCGTGGCCCAGAATGTGACCTTCCTCGGCTCCCGCGATGGGGCCGGGGGGGGCGAGTACCGGCCGCCCCGCGATACGAACGCCTACGACGAGAACCGGGAACGCCGGCCCCGGCCCCGCCAGGACAACCCGCCGCCCTACGACGAGGAGCCGCGGATCGACGACGGGGACATCCCCTTTTGAGCTGAAGGGCTCCTGAGCCGTGCGGGGCCGCCGCGAAGGGCGGGGGCGGGGCGAAGGCCTCGTCCTGTCGGTCCGAGGCGGGCCGCAGCTTCTGTACCGAGCTACGCTGGACGGTCGTCGCTGGCGCGTTCGCCCGGTCAGCGGCTGCTTCCTGGGCCGCGGCCGCCGGCCTCCTCCGGGCCCTGTCCGCCAAAGGCGTCTGGATCTTGTGAGCCGTCGTCCTTCTTCGGCCGCGGGGGAAGCAGCCGCGGCTCCTCTCGCTCGAGCAGCCACCCTTCCCCCATCTTGGCCCACTGCTGGGTGAGGACCCGCTGCTGCAGGGTCACCGACGGGAGCATCATGTACCGGTACCGCACCGAGACCCGCGCCAGCTCCGGGGACTCGAAATGCACGGAGAGGACCTGAAAGCCCTCGACGTGCAGGTTCTTGTCATCTTCCTCGAACCGCTCCAGGAAGTCGGCCCGTTCGTCGGACAGCAGGTAGTTCGCGGCGAGAGGATAGTTTTTCCAGCGAAACGCCCGGTTGTAGGCTTCGACCGACTGCTGCAGGCCGCCCATGAGATCCTGCGAGCTGCCCGCGCAGGCCCCGGCCGCGGCCGCTGCGACGAGCCACCCTGCCATCAAGGATCTCATCCCGTCGCTCCGCTGCCGAAGCCGTCCGATTCATCGGCAAACAGGACATTGAACGTCGTGAGCGAGCCGTAGACCTTGCTGACGTACTGCTGAAGCTCCACCTTTTCCTGGTCGCTCAGGTTGGGGTGGGCGTTGACCTTCTGCTCGAGCACGCGGAGGCGGTCTCGTACCATGACCACCTTGTGAAAGAAGGTCTCGAGGGGGACCTCCTTGCTCTGCAGGTTCGGGTCCCGGGGCTGAAGCACCATCGTGCCCTCCCGCCAGCGCTGACCCAGAGGGACGAATCCGTAGGCGTTCTCCTCCCGCAGCACTTCGCGCACGACCCGCTTCAACTCGTCCCGGTCCATGGCCGGACCTTCTCCGGCTGGCCTCCCCTGGTCAACGATCCGCGCCGTGGAGCGCGAAGTCGAGGGCTTCGTCGATTCGGTGGGTGGCGACGCAGCGGATCCGCGAGCGCGCTGGCGGTCCTCCGGCCGCGGGCAGGAGCGCGGATTCGAAGCCTAGCTTTTCCGCCTCGCCCAGGCGGAGGTCGCGCTGCTGCACCGAGCGCAGCTCCCCGGCGAGGCCGAGCTCTCCGAAGACCACCATGTCGGGAGGCACGGGCCGGCGCAGGTGGGCGCTCGCGAGCGCGACCGCGACCGCGAGGTCGGCCGCCGGCTCGGCGAGCCTGAGTCCCCCAGCGACGTTGAGGAAGACGTCGCAACCCCGCAGCTGAAGATCGGCGCGCTGCTCGAGCACCGCCACGAGCAGGGAGGCCCGCGCACCATCGAAGCCTAGGCACGTCCGCCGCGGCGTCCCGAGCTCGGTGGGGCTGACGAGGGCCTGAACCTCCACCAAAATGGGGCGGCTGCCCTCGAGCGCTGGCATCACCACCGAACCGGGGACGCCCTGCGGACGCTCGGCGAGAAAGAGCGCGGACGGGTTCTCGACCTCCTGCAGGCCCCGAGACCCCATCTCGAACACGCCGACCTCCTGGGTCGATCCGAACCGGTTCTTGTGGGCCCGGAGGATCCGATAGGGCCCGCCCAGAGACTGCTCGAAGTACAGGACCGTATCCACCAGGTGCTCGAGCACTCGGGGTCCGGCGAGCGCCCCATCCTTCGTCACGTGGCCCACGAGAATGACGGGGATGCCGGTGGTCTTGGCGAAATGGAGGAACTTCGCTGCGACTTCGCGGATCTGCGAGACGGACCCAGGGACGCTCTCGAGCGCTGGGTCGAAGAGGGCCTGGATGGAGTCCACCACCACCGCGCTCGCCCCCTCGACCGCCGAGACCACGGCGTCGGCGCGGGTGTCGGCCAAGACCTGCAGGTCGGGCGAGGTAATGCCCAGCCGGTCGGCCCGCATTCGAACCTGGTCCGCCGACTCCTCGCCGGTGACATAGATGGCGGGCCTGCCTGCCTCCGCCAACAAAGCGAGGCATTGCAGCAGCAGCGTGCTCTTGCCGATGCCGGGGTCGCCGCCCAAGAGGACCAACGAACCCGCGGTCAGTCCTCCGCCCAGGACCCGGTCCAGCTCCTTCATGTGGGTGGACCGGCGCTGGACCCTCGACGCCGAGACCTCCTGCAACGGGACCGGGCGAGCCGGACCGGGCGGCAGGCGAAACGCCCGATGGTCGGCCGATTTTTTCCTGGCCTGGGTCTCCTCGGCAAACGAGTTCCATGCCTCGCACCCGGGACAGCGGCCGAGCCACTTGGCCGACCGGTATCCACAGGCGCCGCAGCGATACTCGGTCTTCGCCTTGGCCATGTCGGTCCGTGCCACGACCCGCGGCCATGGACAACCGCGGGCTCGGCGGCGAACACCGGAGCCTTTCCTTTGCCCGCTCTGGCCGCAGCAGCCATCGTCTCTCGGTGGAGACCACCGGGGGGGCGATCGCTCGGGCCTGGTACCTGGCCGGGGTCGCCCGGCGCATTCGCCGGCGACCGATCGGCCTGACGGTCCACGGGACGCCGCTCGTCGTCTTCTGGTCCGGGACCGAGTTCGGCGCCCTGGTCGACCGATGTCCGCACCGCGGCGCACCGCTGTCCCTGGGGCGGGTGGAGGCCGGGGGCCTTCGGTGCGCGTACCACGGGTGGCTGTTCGGGTCGGACGGTGCTTGCCTCGAGATCCCGTCGCGATGCGATGGGGGGCCATCCAAGGCGTTTCATGCCGAACCGAGGCCAGTGGCCGAAGCGGACGGCCTCGTGTGGGTTTGCGGTGAGCGCGAGCCTCCAGAGCAGCCGCCGCCCTCCATCCCGGTCTGGCAGAACCCAAACTATGCCCATGTCATGCAGGTGAGCCTCATGCCGGCCGGGTTCGTGGACACCGCCGAGAACATCTTGGACGTCCCTCACACCGGCTTTTTGCACCGCGGCTGGTTTCGAGGCGCGCCGTCTCGCCGGGTTCGGGTCGAGGTCGAGCGGTCCGCCGACTCGGTCACCGCGCGGTTCGAGGGAGAGACCGCGCCGAGCGGCCTGCTCGGGCGTCTGCTCGCTCCCAGGGCTCGAACCCTGGAGCACATCGACCGGTTCCGCCTGCCCTGCCTCGCGGAGGTGGAATATCGCCTGGGAAGCCACCATCTTCTCTTGGTGAACGCGCTCACCCCCAGCAGCCCCACCGAGACCCGGGTCGTGACGCTCGCGAACCTTCGCCTGGGCTACTTCAGCGGTCTCGCGCTCGCGGTCGCCGGCCCGTTTGCGCGCCGGGTGCTTGCGCAGGACGCATGGATCCTCGAAGCGCTGACGGGAAACCGAGCGCGGTTTCCTGGCCTTCGTCCGGTGTCGACCGAGCTGGACCTGGTAGGCGCGCACATCTCCCTTCTGCTCGATTACAAACGCCTCGGAAAGCCCGTGCCCCCGCACCGGCGGGATGTGGAGATGCGTCTATGATCCCAAAGCCTCTGTCGGAGCTTTCGGAGCCGGTTGCCGCCGGCATCGGGTGTGTCTTCACGGACATCGATGACACTTTGACCACGGACGGCATGCTCACCGCCGACGCCTATGCATCCCTGGAGCGGCTCGACCGAGCCGGAATCCAGGTCGTGCCGGTCACCGGGCGGCCAGCGGGCTGGTGCGACCACATCGCCCGGATGTGGCCGGTGGCCGCGGTCATCGGCGAGAACGGGGGGCTGGCCATGAGGTACCACCGACGACAACGCCGGATGGAGACGCTCTGGGCCCTGCCTCCACAGGAAATCGAAGCCAACCGCCTCCGGCTCGAGCGGCTCGCGGAGAAGATCCTCGCCGAAGTACCCGGGGCCGCTCTGGCTTCCGACCAGCGCTATCGCATCTTCGACCTCGCCGTGGATCACTGCGAGGACGTGACTCCTCTCTCTGCGGCCGAGGTGGACCGAATCGTCGAGATCTTCAACGCCGAAGGCGCAAAGGCCAAGGTCAGCTCCATTCACGTCAACGGATGGTTTGGCACCCACGACAAGCTGACGATGCTGCTCGAGGCGTCTCGCGCCTGGTCCCTACCCCCGCCACAAGACCCCCGCGCGGTCTACCTGGGCGACAGCCCCAACGACGCACCGGCCTTCGCGGCGTTCCGTGTATCGATCGGGGTAGCGAACGTGGCGCGTTTCCTCCCGACCATGTCGGCAGCTCCCAAGTTCATCACCAGATGTGAGTCGGGCGTCGGGTTCACCGAGGCGGCCGCCGCTTTGCTCAGGGCTCGGGCGGCGGTTGCCAAGGGCGGATCGAGAGGACCGTGAACGCCCCTCTGCCCTCGGAGAGGGCCTCCAACTCCACCCACTGCCCATTCCATTTCCGCAGCTCGTCGTCGGACAGCGCCCCCATCCCGAGCATCCGCACGGTCTTTTCGTGAATCGAGCGGAGAGGGCGGGCCATGCGCTTCGAGAGCGCCTGCCTCGCCTCGAGCGGAACGGGGCGTTCGATGCGCACAACTCCGTCGCCACCGCCGGCCACGATGCCGTGAATGACCACGACCGGACGGGGCCCTTGCGCCCGCGGGATGTCGAAACGAGTGCGGGGACCGCCGTAGGAGGGGCCGGGCGAGCGCGCCGCCTGGACCAAGGCGGCATTTCCCGACTCGGGGGCCTCGTTTTCGGGCATGGGGTCTGCTTGCGCGAAGGCCCCCGCCGGCGCCCAAAGCGCCAGCAAGAAAAAGAACGGACGCCACTTCATCGGCTTTCCTCCACGTTGCTTCTCCACATGATCAACCGCATCGAGTTTCGCCTTGGCCCACCGTCTCGGCGGTTCAGAAGGTTCGCCCCGGCGGGTTCACCGCTCGACGTTCGACCGCGCAAGCTGCTGACGACCATCGGCCCTGACGCCTCCGCCCCCATCGAGCTGGGGGGGACGACAACCGACAGCCCGCTGCCGGGGAGTACGTCGGTCTGCCGCTCGAGCAAACGCCCGTCGCCCCCAAACGCCGCGGCCGTGCAGTTGTCGAACCCATAGACCTGAACGACCCCAGAGGCGTCTTCGCACTCCGTTGCCGGATCAACGGTCCGGTAGGTCTCGATGAACGCCGTGGCATCGAACACCAGCGGCGATCGAAGAACCATCTCGTTGTCTTCCAGCTCGAGGAAGAACCCCCGGGAACCCGACTCCGAATAAGGATCGATGGTGTCCGCGACCGTCGCGTTTTCGAGGTCGTCCAGCGTGTAGCCGCCGAGCGGCACGGAGTTCGAGTCCCATACCACACCGACCACGTCCGCTTGAAACCCTCGAGCGGACGCGGTGATCTGGGTCAGGGCCGGGTCGTCCAAGTTGCGTAGCGCATCGCCCCCGGTCCCAGTCCCGGTTGCGCTTGGACGCTGCGCGTTGCCGGTCCCAAAGTATACCCCCGTAGACCGTCGACCCGTGCAGGTCGAGAGCACGAGGTCCACCGAGGAGAATATCTTTCGGAAGCTGCGTGATTCGCCCACTCGCACCAGGCCATCATCCTCGACGTTGTTGGTGGAGAGAAGGCGGCGTACCCGCCACTGGGACCCGGCCACATCGAGCGCGACCGACCAAATCTGACCGCACTCGTCCCCGAAATACATGCTTCGGAACACTCCACCCTCGGTGAAGACCGAGGGCGCGGCGGAAATCGGGCAGGTCATGAACCGCAGGTCTTGGGTTTCTTCCGACGTGGACGCATCGACGCAGGGGGAACCTCCGAGGTACCCTGAGCAGTCGCTCGAAATTCGGGCCCTCACGAGCGATGCCTGACGGACATTTCCTGGTGCTGGCAGGGACTCGTAGGACGGCGCCGCCTCCCACTCGTCGATATCGACGATGTAGATTCCTGGCCGAGCTTCCCCTGGCGAAGCACCAGGGTCGAAGTCTCGAACGACATCGACGCCCGCGATGCCATAGCCGTCCAGGTTGGGCACAGCGTCCATAGGGTTCCCGGAGGTGTAGAAGCGCAGGGAGAACGATGGTGAGCGGATCCACGTCGACTCCAAGCGACCGTTGTCGGCGACCCCTTCGAAGCGATCTACGACGACGCCGTCTTGGGAGAGGATCAAGATCTCGTCACCTGGTTGCAAATTCATTCGGGAGAACCGGATCCGGTAGGCGATCGCCCGCGAATGGCCATCCCGGTACTGCACCGGACCCAAAGAGATCGAGAGGGGGATCATCGACACGACCCCATAGTCTCTGAAGAGCTCCGGAGTGAGAGCCTGATATCCAGGCCAGTTGTAGCAGAAGGGGGGAGCAGCGAAGAACGGGGCGGCGAGGCAGTCGGCGGTCGTCTCCGCGCCGCATGCGGAGCACCCGCTGCCGAGCGCGGCGCACGTGGCTGCATCGAACTGAGCGAGGCAGATCTCCTGCGGTGTGGGCATCGCGCACTCTTCAGGGCGAAGGTTCCTCGTGAGACCCTCGATTCCCGTCCGTGCTTGAAGGTCGGTACAATCGACGGCAAAGGGCGCGTCCTCGGTGTCCCCCGAAGGAGCAAGAGCACCGCTCGTAACCCGACCCAGCTCCGCGCGCGGCGCGTCGAGCGCCGCCTGGTGTCCGGTGGGGAAGATCGCGACCCACTCGTTCCCCGAGTCCGTCGGGAATTGGCCGGTCCAAGGAGCCGCCCACGTGTCCTGCAGATCGCGAAAGACGGTGTCGGTGTCCCGAAAGATGCCTCGAGGGCCGTTGGCGGCGTCCTGGAACGTCTGGGTTCCCAGATTCTGAACTGGGAACATCAAGTAGCCGGCACCACCCCGGCCAAACCCGGCGATGAGCAGAGCGCGCTCAGCCGGGCCGATGACGTTGTCCTGGTCGTCGTCCTCGTGGTGAAGGGACATTCCGCCATCGAAGTAGTGTCTCCGGGTGAATTCGAGGGTCGGCTGCCGCATCACGTCCAAGAGCCGGTGGTGCGTGACGTTGTTTGGCCGAAAGAACTCGGGGGGAACCAGGGACACCACTTCGTTGCCAAACCCGCTGTCGAAGAACTGGAGCATGCCGGTGTTGGACGTGCGGGCGAGCAGGCAAGGGTCCCCTGCGTCGCAGTCCCCGTAGCGAAGCACCACCTGGCCTCCGTAGGGGGAGTCCGCGAGTGGCCACAAGTCGAACGCCACCGGTTCGGGGTTGTCGGCGCGCCTGCAGGCGGTCGTGTCGAAGGTAAACCCGTGCAGCTTGTGGATGAGCGCGAAGTGCTCGCAAGGGGTCAGCGCGAAGGACTCGCTCTCGGTGAAGTCCGTCGATTGGGGGACGACCTCGATGAAGTTCGCCGTACCCGGGACCCAGGTCCGGATGTCCCGGATTCTCGCCGAGTCCACCCCCGGTGCGGGGTTCGAGTCAAAGCCACCGAGGCGGCGGTATACGACGGCACCGGCACCGCCGGCGTTGGTGCCCGTAGCCCGGCCGCCAAACCACTCGTCCTCAGGGGTTGGGTTCGCGACCCACTCACCGTCGACCCACTCGAATGCGCAGCGGTCGCCGTTGGCCCCGAGCCGGTCCTCCTCGGAAGGGAACTGGCAGTGCTTCTTGACGTTCCCGACCCACGGACCCTCCGCGACGCCGAGGAAAGAAGACCTATAGACGCTGTTTCCGGAGAAGAGGCCGACCCGCTCCTGGGCCGGCGCCTGAAAGCTGGCCTCGGCGTTGGCCATGATTTGGGACATGATCCGGTCGAACGCGTCGTACAGCTGCTCGAAGTTGTCGGCCGAGAGGTATGTACCCCCTCCGGCGCGCGCCATGTCACCGAGAAGACGGTTCGAAGCGTAGTTGGGTCCTCCACCCACGAGGAAGCCGACCGTGTAGGTACGGATGGGCTTGGGATCCGGTCCGGACAGCTGCGGCAACGCGTTGGCTCGTGGTTGAAGCGGGTCGAGCGGGCCGAACAGATAGGCCGCGGCGACGTCCCCGTGCGGAGGTGTGTACTGCGTTCCGGAACATCCGCCCGAGCGCAGGACCAATCCGTCGTTCGAAAACAGCGTCGGCGAATAACAGCCGCCTTCGTCTCGAGCCCCCTGAGGCGCTCCGGTCACGTTCGAGTAGGTGACTTCTGCAGGGTTGTTGCCGACACCGTCGGTCATGAGCACGATCGCGTTCGGGCGACATTGGCGGGTCGTGGCGTCGGTGAGGCTCAGGAAGCGACTTGCCGTGAACTGGTGGGCGCTGATGAGCGGCGTGGACCAAAAGTCCTGGATTCCGGCGGTGCCCGGCCCGAGAAGCACGGATTCGATCGCGGCGATGTCGGTGTTCGTCTGAAGTCCGGGCGGCCAGGGGAAGATCTCCTCGACCGTCTGTGGGCGCGCGGCGGCGCCAGCGTACGTGTCAACGGCGAAGACGATTCGGTCGAACCAGCGATCGAGGATGCCATCGAATTCGCTGCGGCATCCGGTCAGGCTCGCCAGGAGGAGGTCGATGCGGGAGAGCAGGTCGCCGTTTGGGTACTGTAGCTCGCCCAGGCGATTGGCGAGGTACCAGCCGCACTGCGTTTCCGGTCCAGCCTCGTGGTTTTGGACCATGGAGCCGGACATGTCGAGCACCAGGCGGACCATCGGGGTTCGATCCGCGGCGCGGAGCAGGTCGAGCTGGTCGGGCAGCCTCTCCGGGAGGGCCTGCCCGGTCAGAACCCCGGACGCGAGCAGTAGGGATGGAATTCCCGGCATGTCGTTGCCTTCAAGCAAGGAACGGGCCAGGCGTCATCTTTTGGTGCCGGCGGTGCGGGATGCAAGGTGGGTCTCCGAGGGTGAATCACGGTGCCGTCGGCGGGCCGGGGTGCGTTTTTGGTCACGGGAGAGCGGGCCAATGCTCTAGCTCTCCGTCATGGCTTCGGTTCCCAAGGGCTTCTTCTCTCGCTCCCGCCGGCTCGTGTCGCTCGCTGGGAGCTTCGGGGCTCGGGAGCTCGCCGGTCGCTTTGGCGCGAGGAGGGGCGCGGTGGACGCCCGGCGGGCGCAGGCGGAGGCGCTCGTTCGAGGGCTTGGGCAGCTGAAGGGTGCGGCGATGAAGGTCGGGCAGCTCTTGAGCCTCGACTCCGGTGACATCCTGCCGCCGGAGGTGGCGAGGGCGATGGCATCGCTGCAGTCTGGGGCAGAGCCGGTCTCCCTGGATGTCATGAGGAAGGTCGTGCTGGAAGACCTCGGGACCAGCGGGCTGGAAGCGTTGGGTGGCTTCAGCGAAGATCCGGCGGCGGTGGCCAGCATCGGCCAGGTGCATCGCGCCTGGGTGGAAGACGAAGCGGTCGCCGTGAAGGTGCAATATCCGGGAATCGCGGAGGCCATTGGGACGGATCTTGCCCTGCTGAGGACGCTCGTGGACGGCTCTTTGGCGCTCGCGGGCAAAAAGGTCCCCACGGGGCCGTTGTTCGAGGAGCTCGTCGCGGTCCTCGAGAGAGAAGCCGACTTTGTCGCGGAGCGCTCGGCGATGGACGACATCCGTGGCCGCCTGGCTGGGGACTCTCGGTTTCGGGTGCCGCGAAGCGTCCCCCACTTGTGCAGCCGGAGGGTGCTCACCATGGAATGGGTGGATGGGCAGCCCTTCGAAGCCTGGATCGCGTCGAACCCGGCGGAGGGAGCGCGGGCCGCTGTGGCGGAGGCGCTGCTGGACCTCTACGTTCTCGAGTTCTTCGAGTGGGGGCTCGTACAGACCGATCCCAACCCAGGGAACTTTCTCATCCTCGAGGGGGGGCGGCTGGGGCTTCTGGACTTCGGATCCACGAGGAGTTTCGAGCCCGATTTTCGGCTCCGATACCGGGATCTTCTTTCGGTCGCCGAGTCGGGTGGTCGAGAGGACATCATGAGAGCTCTGACGGCTTTCGGTCTGTTGGACGAGCGGGAGTCGGAGCGGGTGAAGTTTGGCTTCGTCGAGCTCATGCGTTTGGCCCTCGAGCCGTTCTCCCCTTCCGCGCAGCCGTTCCGATTTGCGGCGTGGGACGGTCAGCAGCGGGTTCGGGCGTTGGCGCTGGAGCTGGCTTCGGGGCTCGAGTTCACTGCACCGCCTCGTGAGATCTTGTTTCTGCACAGGAAGTTGGGGGGCATGTTCCAGCTCCTGCGGAGAATGGAGGTGACCGTCGATTTGGTACCGTATTGGGTTCGGATCATGGGGGTCCGAATCACGGATGCCCGCTGACCGAACCTCGAGACGCTACTTCATGTAGAAGCGCGGGACTCGTCGCCCTAGCGCGGTCAAGACCTCGTAGGGGCTACGGTCGGCCCATCTCGCAATGTCCTCGATGCGGATCTCGTCGGATGCGGTGGCCCCGACGAGAATGGCGCGGTCTCCGTTGAAGGCGGTGCCTTCGGGGCCCAGATCCACCATGACCGCATCCATGCATATCCGGCCCACGACGGGGTACCGGACGCCGCGGATGATGACGCTTGCCTTGCCTCCTGCGCTTTGAGGGTATCCATCCGCGTAGCCCACCGGAAGGGTCGCGATTCGGGTGCGCTGTGGCGCCGTCCAGGTACCGCCGTAGCCCACCGGGTCTCCTCGCTGGAGGACCTTGAAGTAGCTGACTTGTGTGAACCAGGACAATGCTGGCCGGAGTGCTGGGGTAGCGACGGGGCACGGCATGACCCCATAGAGGGCGATGCCGGGACGAATCAGGTCGAAATGGGTCTCGGGGTGATGGAGCACCCCGGCGCTGTTGGCCAAATGAGCGCGGGCCCGGACGAGGCCGAGTTCTCTCGCACCTTTCAACACTTTTGAGAAGCGGGCTACCTGAATGGCCGTGAATGAGCTCTCGGTGTCGTCGCTGCAAGCGAGGTGGGAGAAGATGCCGGCCACGTCGATGTTGGGCGCTGACGCCGCCGCGCGCAGGAACGGTTCGGCCCGGTCCCACTGGACTCCGTAGCGGCCCATGCCGGTGTCCACCTTGAGGTGGACTCGAGCGGGGTTTCGAGGAGTTGCGTGCGAAGCGACGTGCTCGAGCTTCTCGGTTGAGGCCACCGCGAACTCGAGCCGGTGGTCCAGGTAGTGCGGGATTTGGGAGCTCGATAGGCCGCCGAGCACGAGGATGTCCTTCTCGATTCCCGCCCTTCGAAGCGCGACGCCTTCTTCCAAGACCGCCACCGCGAGGCTGTCCGCCCCGGCTTCGACGAGGAGCCGGGCGGTGTCGGTAAGGCCGTGTCCGTAGGCGTCTCCCTTGACCACCGCCATCAGCGGGACCCGCCTTGCGGTGCAGTTGCGTAGCAGCTCGAGGTTCGCTGCGAGCGATTCGCGCTTGATGATGAGCGCTGTCGGTCTGGGGACGATCGATGGGTCGCGAAGAACGGCGTCGATCATCAGCTCCAGTCCAACATCCGATCGATCGGGACCCGCGCGCGTGCGGCGATGGCTGGATCCACGACGACCTCTGGGGTCATCAGCTTGAGGGCGAGGTAGAGTTTCTCGAGAGTGTTCAACCTCATGTGCGGACATTCATTGCAGGCGCAGCTCGAGGACGGCGGCGCCGGTATGAACGTCTTGCGGTGCCCTTCCGTAGCCTTCTTCATCTGGTGGAGAATTCCGGGTTCGGTCGCGACAATGAATGTGGTTTGGGGAGCGGAGTTCACCACGAAATCGAGGAGCGAGCGGGTCGAGCCAATGTGGTCAGCGAGAGCGAGAACGGTTTCCTCGCACTCGGGGTGAGCCACGACCAGGGCCCGCGGCGAACGCTCCCGCAGTTGAAGGATCTTGCGCTCGCTGAACAGCTCGTGGACCTGACAGACCCCAGGCCATAGGACCATCTCTCGCCCGGATTGCTTCTCCACGTACCTTCCTAGATGTCGATCCGGTCCGAATACGATCGGTTGGTCTTTTGGAAGGGAGTTTACGATTCGAACCGCGTTTGACGACGTCACGATCACATCCGACATGGCCTTCACCGCAGCCGAACAGTTCACGTAGCTCACGACGGTGTGTCCAGGATGCCGGTCGAGGAAGCGCCGGAAAGCGTCTGGCGGACAGCCATCGGCAAGAGAGCACCCGGCTTTGGGGTCGGGGAGGAGTACGGTCTTCGATGGGTTGAGGATCTTTGCCGTCTCGGCCATGAAGTGCACACCGGCGAAGACGATGACATCGGCTTCGGTGGACGCCGCTTGCCGCGCGAGCTGGAGGCTGTCGCCGATGAAGTCGGCCACGTCCTGAATGTCGGGATCCTGGTAGTAGTGGGCGAGCACCACCGCGTTGCGTTCCGCCTTCAGCCTCTGGATTTCGGACTCGAGGTCCCGTATGGCCATGGGAGTTTTGCACCATGGCTTGCGGGGGATGTCCAGTCGATGGCAGAGATGCGGAGTGGGTGCTCTGATGCCGACCAAGCGAGGGGCGGAGCAAATGGCGCATCGCCATGCGGAGCTGGTCGGTTTTGATCTCGTTGAAGCTGCCAATGGTTCGTTGGTGCTGGTGGGAATCGATGAAGTGGGCATGGGTCCGCTCGCTGGACCGGTGGTTGTCGCCGGAGTGGCGCTGGATTTTTCGCGGGTTGAAACCCTCGTTGGGGTCGATGACTCCAAGAAGTGCTCGGCAAAGAGCCGTGCGTCCCTCCAGCAGCGCATCTGCGATGCAGCGTTCGGGTGGGCGGTGGTGTCGGTTCCACCAACCATCATCGATCGCTTGGGTCTGTCTGCGGCGAGGGTTCACGGGGTCAAGACCGTTATGGACCGGCTCCGGTCGATGTTCCCGTCGCAGGGAGTTGTCGCCCTTCTCGACGGCGTCTCTCCACCCGCACTTTCGGAGCGGCACAAGGCGGTGGTCGGAGGAGATCGGCTCTCACTCAGCATTGCCGCGGCATCGATCCTCGCCAAGGTTCACCGGGACGAAATGATGGGCGCGCTCGACCTTCACTATCCGGGCTACGACTTTGGCCGTCACAAGGGGTACGGGACGAAGCACCACATGGAGGCCATAGCCGAGTTGGGGCCGTGCCCTGAGCATCGACGAAGCTTTGCGCCGGTGGCCCGGTCCCTCGATACCATCGGGAGCACATGACGGCAGCCGGTTTTGGTGAGGGGTCCTGGTTGGGCTCCTATCGCCTCATCAAGCGCATGGCGGCGGGAGGGCTGGGGGACATCTTCTTGGCCCACCGGGGGCGCGGTGGACAATACGACGGAACGTTTGTCGTCAAGGTCCCACGGTGGGAGCTTCTCGAAGACGACGAAGCGATCGACCACTTCTCCAGGGAGCGGGAGGTCGCAAACGTCCTGGTCCATCCGAACATCGTCCAGACGCTGGAGGCCGGCCAATCCGAGGGGAGAGATTTCCTGGTCCTCGAGTTCGTTTTTGGAAGGAGCCTCCAGCGGGTCCTAGAGCGGTGCAGCCTTCAAGGCGAGCAAGTCCCCATCGAAGTGGTCCGGCTCGTGGGCGCCGACGTGCTGGCCGCGCTGGCGCACGCGCATTCCATACCTAGGGATCTCGGAGGGCCTCTCGTCCATCGAGATGTTTCTCCCTCGAACATCCTGCTGGGATTCGACGGGACGGTGAGGGTCTTAGATTTTGGGCTTGCCAAGGCCTCGATGGGGCGCGCGCTTACGAGGGCGGGCGTGATCAAGGGTCAGTTTGGCTACATGTCTCCCGAGCAAGTCTGGCAACGGCCATTGGATGGGAGGAGCGACCTTTTCAGTGTGGGGATCGTTTTGTGGGAGTGTTTGGCGGGCAGGTCGCTGTTTGGTGGCGTCGTCGAGCTGGAGGCGGCCCGGCGTATTTGTACCCGCCGGGTTGAGTTTCTGGGGTGGGAGCTCCCGTGGGGGGCTTGGCCAATGGCACGATTGGTTCACCGTTCACTCGAGCGGGACGCGCCGAGGCGCCCGAGGAGCGCGATGGAGATGCGTCGGTCGCTTTTGGGGTCCAACGGATGGAACGAACCGAAGGCGAGGGAGGAGTTGGCGGAGTGGCTCCGGACGCTCTATCGGCAGGAGTTCGCGACCCGGGAGTCCGCGCTTCGTAGATGGACGGGTGATCCCCTTCGCTTTCGCCAGATCTCGGATGCGGGATTCGAGCTCCTACCCGAGGTCACGGACCCCGCTCTAGCTCGCACCACCGTTCCACGTGAAACACGGTCCGCGGGTCCTGCCCGTCGCCGACAGCGGCGCCGACTCACCGGGCTGGCCCTCCCTCTCCTCGCCATCCTTGGCGCGGCCTTGGCAGCCGTCCGAATCGCGGGAACACACAACCCTGACGCCCAGTCGTCGCTCTCCGTCGCTGCAGACACCGCCGGGACCGTGACCATCAACGGGGAGCAGAGAGGTGACCTTCCCATCGACCGCCTCAGGCTGGTGCCGCTACGGGAATATGATGTCGAGTTCTCGAGCAGAAACCGCTTCGAACGCCTGCGCCTCGTCCTCCGCCCCGGGGAAAATCGCCTTGTGTACTTCAAGGCATTGAGGGATAGGTCCACGGAGCCGGGTGTGGTTCCCATTGTAGACGACAGCACACCGGCCGCCCCCCCATGACTCCCAAAGACCTCTATCTCCGGCTCGAAGCCCATGAGCTCTCCACGATATTGGCAGCCTGTCCTCGTCGCCTGCGAGAGGGATTCTTCCAGTCTCTAGAGCTGAAGCGGGGTAGGCCCGCAATGTCATTCCGTCGCCCTAAGCAAGACGAGGACCGGATCAAGTCGGCCATTCAGCTGCTCCCCGGTGCGCAACCGTCGGACCAGCTTCTGGCAGACATCTTGAGACACTTCTTCCTACTCGACCGGGCGCTACTCGAGAATGCTCTTGACCACTTCAACATCCCTCACCAGGGAGGCCTTACCGAGGCCGATCTGGCCCCTCTGACCTCCCTCCAAGAGGACGAGCGACGAAGCTTTGTGGAATCGATGGCGGCTAAAGGCCATGCTGCTCGCACCGTCGAGCTGTACTTGGATTTCTTGGCCATACAACCCTAAACCGTTCCACGTGAAACCACTGAATCTCCTCCACGCAGCCGACTGGGAGACCCTCGGCGACAGCCTCTGGCCGCCAGACCAACGACCCCATCTCAAGCGGATAGACACCGCCTGGCAGCAGCTCCAAACCGGCCACCACACTCAGCCGCAGCGGCCCACTGGGTCGCTTGGTGCGGACACGGACACAGAAGCCAGCCTTCTCGTCCGCTTTCACATCTACGCTAGGCGAACCTTCCTGATCGTCCGGGAGCTCTCCAACCACCTCTCGCTGGAACGCTTCAACCACATCCGCGAGCGAGGTGCCGGTCTCTGCCCTGCCCTAGCCGCCCTTTCGCCGACGCGCACCTCGCTCTTCTTCGAGGAACTCTACCAACAAGCCTATGCTCCCTCCGTTGCCAGCCTCTTCGCTGAATTGGGCTTCCCCGCACCCCTGGCCTCCAAGCCGGGTCAACCCCTGGAAAATGGACTCGAAATTTTCGCCGCCTCCCTCTTCGAATACGCTGCTGGCTCGCCAAGCCGAGCCCACCGACTCGTCCAACAGGAGTTCGAACGAGCCAACGACGTTCTCATCATCGAGCCTGGGGATAAGCCGCACGCCGCGTTCCTGCAGACGCTCCGCGACCAGCTCGCTGCCAACGCACGGCTCCCGGTGGCCCCCTGTCCTGCGCAACAAATCTGTGCGCTAAACGGAAACCGCCAGCATTGGTGCCATTTTCGGCGAGTGGCCGAACCCACGCCACTTCACCGACGACTCGCGCAGCTGACCCGCACCGTCCCTCGAAGCTACAACTTCTCCTACCTACACTATTCCGCCTACCGAACGCCCCAACAGACACCCATCCTCCTAGGTAAGCGCCCGACCAAAGGGAAAACCACACTCCTGCTCTGCACGACCGAAGGGCTCAAACAGCGCCAAGTCCTCGCTCGAGACCCCTCCCATGAATCGCTGACCGCGCTACTCCCGGGGAGACCCTTCACCGGCACGTCGTGAAGCGATCACGACCCCTGAAAACTGAGATGCCCCAAACGCCTGTGGATAGCGGGCCCAAGCTGCCTACCGTCCATCCCACGGGAATCAGCCGCCGTTTCCTTCTCCCCTTTTCGAGTCGACGATTTCGTCCCCAGTTTGTTCACACCCCTGCGCGCGAACCAACGCCGGTTGGAGAGCACCGTTCGAAGCGAACCAACGTCCCAGTCCCGCCTCCCGCGCCCCTGGCCGACCTTCGGCTTCCCCGGTTCCGCTAACCGCAACTCCCCAGCGCGATCGAGAGATCTACGACCACAACGAGCGCGCCCAATGACCGGGACAGCCGACCGACGATTCAGCAAATGCATCGCTGACGGACCCACCGACGAGGAACCCGGCCACACCCAGCGTGAGGTGGGGCGAGACCCTACTCCCTCATCGCTCACGGCCACCGATAGGCCCACCGCTTCATCGCCGCTTGGCGAAGGCGTTCCGGCCGACCAAAACCAAGTGGAAACCCAGCCGACATCGATGACGTGGCCTCAAACCATCCCGGACCCGCGGCCAAACCAGCCAAGGAGACCAAACCCGGCCCGCAAGCGAACCAGGGACCGCCGAGGACTCGGCTCATGGGTGCGTTGGACCGAAGAAGCGTTCGTACCGCCCACTGCCCGGTGGCCCGACATGAAGGCCCTTGCCGAATCGCCCTCTCAGGAACGCGTGCCCCACGAGCGCGGCAGTCGGCCCCTTCAGAAGAAGGCGCGGTGCGTACCCCACACGGGTCCCAGCCCGCGCACGACCCGAGGAACCGGAAAGCCCCCCTTTAGGGCCCGGGCAGAAATTATCGGCACAATCTCGCCGGCCCTCGCCGCCGCTGGCGGCGTCGCCGCTTCGCTCTCGTCGGTCACAGACGCTCGGTATGCTCCCTCCTCGCGCCACCACCAGCGACGACGATGGCTCGACGAACTTGCAACGCTCATTTCTACCCGGGCCCTTAGGCCCGACAGGCCCAACCACCGGGCGGTCGGGCCTGCGAATACATATACACGTTGAAGGCGCTAAACTGACTGCTCTCGGCGAGAGCCACCCACGGTCGTCGGCCTGCGCATCCGCGACTTGCCGGCCCACTCCACATTGCGTCCACCCCTGCCCATGCCGGAGGCGCCACGCATGGTTCATGCGGAAACCAAGGCGCGTCCACCGGCCCCTGCACAAAATGGCAAAGGAGGCGTTGGGTCGGCTCCGCGCGCGGGCGGAGGCAAGAGCCAGCGATTCAGGGGCCCTGGGGTCAGCCCCCCCGCTACTGAACAACCGCCCACCGACGCCCTATCAACACCAAAGTTGGATCTCTTCAGATCGGGACATTGAGCGTCGCGGAGGAGCCAGCACGTGTACCGCGGGAACAGCGGTGCGAATCAACCGGACAAACCAGACCCCATCCACCCCATCCGGTTCCTGCCCCCGGTCCGATACGCCGATTCATGCCGCCATCCAGCGCGCCACCCTTCGCTGCCCACGCCTGTCTACCCGCCTCCTCACGCCGCAACGGCGCTCCCGACCCGCACCGTCTTCAGACCGCGATGGCCTGAAACCGGCGCCTCGCAGTATGCCGTCGCCTGTGGATGAGCTCTTGGAACCAGCGGTGAGCACGCTCACCGCATACAATGGGGGATCCCGGCCGCTGCTAGCGACAGTGCCGGCCCGCAGATAGAAAGCCGATAACGCAGGAACGCGTTCTCGTACGCGGCCGTTGGAATCCAGCTCAACGCGGGCGCGAACCAAAGACGACGCCGAGTTCAAGCCGGAAGCCCCGCCCATCGGGCCCAACTCTCCCGGAGAGCAATTCCAGGAAGGTCAACCGCGGACAGTCCGATGACGGATAACAGCGATGAGCGCGTCAATCGTCGAGGCACGTGAGGAGCTCTTCGAGTTCCGCCACCTCGCGGGAGACCGACCGACCAACCTCCCACCACCGGGGACCGCCCCCCTCTTCGGCCGAAAGCCGACGAACTTCCGCTTCTAGCTCGCTAAGGCGATTCTCCTGGCCTTCGAGCGCACGCCCGAGCGCTTCGACCCACCGCTGACGCTCTTCCCGAAGAACCGCGAGGACCAAGGACCGAACCCCAGATGCCACCGAGACATCCGTTGGACTCGGCCCCGACGGGCCGGCCGCTCCCCGGACGAGCGCGGCAGCATCCGTTGATGGGAGCCTCATCTCCCCGTCGCGCCCTAGATAGCGACCGGGCGCCATCCCTGCCCGAATCAACCGCCGCAGGCGGACCCCACCGCCGGAACCGAGGTCCCGAGCCGCCTCATCCACCGACACCGATCCGGCCACCACCCACCCCCGTCCATCCCGCTCAGCGGCGCGGCGAGCCTCGAGGCACGACGTGGAGCCGGCGGTACAAGCCCTCCCCCGTCGAGACCGTCCTCGCTCCCTCGAGCGCCAAAACCGCCTGGTGAACGGCTCTGCGGTCCCCGGCCGACATGGGGACGATGCTGATCGTCCGAGAACACCGCAGCGCCTTGTCCACGAGGAACTCGCCGAGCTCGACGAGCTCGGGGTCGAGCCCATCCGGGCCGACCGGCCTCGGCCGCGAAGACTTCACCCCCGCCCTCGGGAATCCCTCCACCACCAAGACGATGTGGCCCACCTTGCTCGTGGGCCGGTTCAGCATCTTGTTGGCGAGAAGCTGAAGCGAAGGAAGCACGGGACCCAGCTCGGTACGAGCGAACCATTGCCGCACCGCCTGCGAACCGTCGGCTGCCTCCACCGTCACCAGCACCGACTCACCCTCTTGCCGGGCACGAACCGTAGCCTCCCCTCCCACGAACGAGACGAGGCTCCGCACAACGTCCTCGACCTTGCGCAGCGCGTCCTCCGTCACTTCGACCGCCGGCTCAGGACCTGCGGCCGATGCCGACGGCGGCTGCACGACCTTCACCCGAGCGGCACCGTCGGACGTTTCCGAACCCTCGGATAGGACGTCAAACTCCAACTCGTCCTCGGCCACGCCCCAATGCCGTGCGGCGGCTTGAACCGCCTCCTCGACGGTCCTTCCCTCAAACAACAAACGAACCTCAACCTCGTCCATACCAAACTCCCCACCTCACGCCGGCGCGGCCGGTGGAACCGCCGGCCCTAGCTGCCGGTTGATGAGCTGCTGCTGCACGATTGTGAGCAGCGTGTTCACCAGGATGTAGAGACATAGCCCGGCGGGAAGCGCCGACATGATGAACCCGAAGAACACCGGCATGGTGTACAGCATGATCTTCTGCTGCGCAGGATCCATCGCCACCGGCATCGTCTTTTGCTGAACGAACATCAGCACCGTCAAGAGCACAGGGAGAATCCAATAAGGGTCCCGGGTGGTGAGGTCCGCGATCCACAGAAAGCCTTCCTGGTAGAGGTCCACCGACACCCACAGCGCGCGGTACAGCGCGATCCAGATCGGCATCTGGACCAGCACCGGGAGGCACCCACCCGCTGGGTTCACGTTGTGCTCCCGATAGAGCCGCATCATCTCCTCGCTCTGACGCTGCCGATCGTCCCCGAACTTCTCCTTGATCCGGTCCATCTCCGGCTTGAGCGCCGCCATCCCCCTCATGGCCTTTCCCTGCTTCTGGTTGAGCGGATACAGGAGGAGCTTCACCAGGAAGGTCAGGCCGATGATGGCGATGCCCCACGACCCGGTCACCGCGTGGATGATGGCCAGAACCCACAGGAGAACCGCGCTCAGCGGAGCCAAGTTGAGCCCGAGGATCGTGTAGTTGATCGCCCGGTCGAGCGTCTCTTCCACCGAAGCGAGCAGCCCGGGCGCCTTCACTCCCAGGTACGCCGTCACCGAGACCCGAAACTCGGCTCCGGCCTCGAGCGTCTTCGGCGCCAGGAGAAGACTCGAGCGAGCCCGACCCTCGCGGCCCTCGATACGGCACCCCACATCGGCCCCCCCTGCGTCGCGAAGAACGAGCGCTGACAAGAAGTATTGCCGGTCCACCCCCACCCAAGTGACCCCGGGCCCGTACACCGTAGGCTCCGACTTCTCCAGGCTGTTGATGTCTTCCCGGCGGACGGAGCCGTTCTCAAAACAAACCCCTTCCAGATGATCCGGAGGGGGCATGAAGCCGGAGAAAAACCCACCGCCCCGGCCCATCGCTTCGGACGCGAGAAGTGCCATCCCCAGCTCCAGCTCCGCCACCTGGCGCTGACCCGACTGGTTCGACACGACCACCTCGGAGTCCACGGCGAAGCGGTCGGGGAAGAACCGATAGCGCCGCTCGATGACGAGGCCCTCCTCGAGCCTGGCCCGGTAAACGACGCCCTCGTCCCCCTCGCCGACAACCTGGTACCGAAGCGCGTCAGGAATGCGGAAGGTACTTGCACCCACGGAAGCGAGCGCCAGCATCTGAGCGTCGCCCACCTGCCCCGCGGGGAGCGCCTCCGTGGCATCGGCCAAGCCTATGGGCTCATCGGTGGCCGTGTTGTCCGCTGCCCGCTCTTGGTAGGTTGGCAGCTCGAAATGCTCGATCCCACCACCTCGGCTGGTGGTGGCCGCCTGGTACCGGATCGACGACCCCTTCGCCGCCACATCGCCCTCGAATCGAGTGAGCCGAACCGGCGCAGTCGACGTCTCGGCCGGCCCCGCCGACACGGGCGGAACCCGCGCCGAACCGGCCACCGACGAGGGCACCGTCGACGTAGCTGGCTCCCCTACCGCTTCAGGAGGTCGAACCGGCACCGGCGGGGGGAACACCACTTGCCAAACGAGCAGCAGCCCCAAGCACAGCGCAGCCGCCAGCAGCATTCGGCGATTGTTCCCGTCCTCTTCCATCATCAACGTTCCCCTTGGTCAGCCCGACTCGACGCAACACCGCGTCTCGATTGGGCGCTGCGGCCTCGAGGCCGCGACCGCGCCTCCAGCCTTCGGATGGCCTCGTCCACCGCCGGCACGAGCAAGCCGACGACCTGCGAAAGGCCCTTCATCCACACCTGGGCCGCATCGGGACGCAAGATGACAACGACATCGACCGAAGTCCACCGCTCCTGGTGGAGCCGAAAGGCCTCCCGGGACAACCGCTTCAGTCGGTTCCGAACGACCGCATTGCCAACCTTGCGGCTCACCGCCAGGCCGAGACGGGCAGGACCGCCCACCGCGCCCCGACGAACGATGACGGTGAAGGACGGGCGATGCAGCCGCAGCCCCTCCCGGTGGGCAAGGTCGAAATCTCGGCTCGCGCGGATCCGATAGGGCCGCCCGAACCCGCACCCCGCCCCCCCGTTCGGCAACGGGCCTACTTCTTGAACACCGAAACGCTCAGACGCTTTCGGCCTCGCTGCCGTCTCGCCTTGAGCACCTTGCGGCCATTGGCGGTCTGCATGCGCTTTCGGAAGCCATGCTTGCGCTTTCGACGGAGGTTGGAGGGCTGGAACGTACGCTTCATGGCGGGACCTCGACCGGCCCGCGTTCATCGAGGCCAACCCCACGACCTGTCAAGCGACGATGGCGGCTCGAGAGCCGAAGCAGCCCAAGTCCCCGGTTGCCCCCCCTCACTCCGTCCGCTAGCTTCCCGACCCCGGGGCGGCGAGTGCCATCAGACGACCGAACTCGCGACCTATGGCACCGCCTGCTCCTTCGGGTGCAGGAGCACTCGAACCAGGCCCTCATCGGCCTGCTCGCCGACGCCGTACCCTTGAGGTGCGACGACAACCGCCTCGTCGTCGGCGTGCCGAGCGAGTTCTACGCCGATCGGCTCAGAGGGCACGAGGGTCTACACCGGTGCCTAGGCGAGCTGGACCCGACGCTCGCGCTCTCCATCGAGCTCTCCACCGAAGCCGCAAACGCCCCGCCCCAACCGGCGCGGGCTCCGGCCGAGCCGCGGCAACTCGAGATGCTCCCCACCGAAGCCCGCGCACCCAAACCCCCTCGACCGGACACGGTCCCCCCCGAGTTCCAGCTCAACCCTCGGTACACTTTCGATGCTTTTGTCGTCGGCGAATCCAATCGCCTCGCCGTGGCCGCCGCGCGCACGGTCGCCGAACGACCGGGCACCGCATACAACCCGCTGTTCGTCTTCGGCCCGGTCGGCCTCGGCAAGACCCACCTCATCCAGGCCGTCGCGCACCTGATGTTGGTCCAGGATCGCACCCGCCAGATTCGGTACCTCACCACCGAGAAGTTCATCAACGACGTCGTCTACGGAATCCGGGAGATGAAGACCCATGAGCTTCGGCAAACCTACCGAGCTTGCGACGTGCTCCTGATCGACGACATCCAATTCCTATCCGGCAAAGAGGCCTGCCAAGCCGAGTTCTTCCACACGTTCAACGCGCTGCACTCCGCTGGGCGCCAGGTCGTCGTCACATCGGACAAGCTCCCCCACGAAATTCCCGACCTCGAGGAGCGGGTCCGATCCCGCTTCATCTGGGGCCTCATCGTGGACCTTCAGCCCCCTGAGCTCGAGACCCGGATCGCGATCGTCAGGAAGAAGGCGGAGGTGGACGGCGTGAACCTGCTCGACGACGTCGCGTTGTTCATCGCCCAGTCCGTCCGCTCCAACGTGCGCGAGCTCGAGGGCTACCTGATTCGCGCCACCGCCTACGCGCAGCTGTTGAATCGGCCCCTCGACATGGAGACCGCGAAGGCCGTCCTTCGGGACGTCCTGCCCGCCCGCGGCCAGCTCTCGGTCGAAGGCATCATCAAGACGGTCGCCCAGCATTTCGACGTGAAAGTGAGCGACCTTCGCGGGGCGAAGCGCTCACGCAGCGTCGCGACGCCCCGGCAGGTCGCCATGTACCTCTGCCGCAAACACACCGGCGCATCCTATCCCGATATTGGAAAGGCCTTTGGAGGCAAGGACCACACCACCGCGATCAACGCCTTTCGGCGCATAGGCGAGCGCATGGAGCTCGAGCCGGAGCTCCGCCGCCACGTCGAAACGGTCGAAGCGAGGCTCACCGAATGAGCACCGGTCTCGTCCACAGGGGATGTGAAATGAGCCCCGTCGACCCCCTCCCCGCCTGTGGACCGCGCGGTGGGCGACCACCGTGGAACCGAGTCCGCCCGGCGGCGCACCGTTTCACGGCCCCTGCTCCACAGCCAGCCGCCTCTGTAACCGCTCGTATCGACGAGATTTTCCGATCGTTTCACCAATTCACACCCTCTACTACGACGACGAATTCTTATAATTCTATATCGAGACGACCGCGCGAACCAACCGGTCTCACCGCCTGGAGCCCCCGCCCATGGACATCAACGTTCACCCACCGGAACTCGCCCGCGCACTGCTCAGGGTCCAAGGGGTCGTCGAGAGACGATCCGCCATGCCCGCGCTCGCCAACGCCCTCATCGAGACCCGAGGTCTCGACCGCGTTCGGTTGACGGCGACCGACCTCGAGATCTCGGTCACCGCGGACTATCCGGCGGAGGTTTCGGCCCCCGGTTCGATCACGCTCGGTGCGCGGGCCTTGTACGACATCGTACGCGCGCTGCCGGAGCCGACAGCCCGGCTGCGCCAGACCGCTCACCATGCGGTGGAGATCACGAGCGGCCGGGTTCGCTATCGATTGCTGGGGCTCTCGCCGGATGGCTTTCCCGCGCTCCCGGAGGTGGACCCGGTCTCGACCGTCGAGCTCGACCCCACCGTCCTGAGGGAGATGATCGACAAGACGCTCTACGCGGTGTCGACCGACGAGACTCGGTACGCCTTGACCGGCGTCAAATGCGAGGCGACTGCGGACAAGACGGCGCTGCGCATGGTGTCCACCGACGGCCACCGCCTCAGCCTGGTCGAGCGGCCGTCGATCGAGCCGATCACGCTCCCCGCTGACGTCATTCTCCCGAGAAAAGGCCTTCTCGAGCTGAAGAAGCTCCTCGAAGGCGGCGACGCACGGCCGAAGATCGGCTTTGGTCCGAGCACCGCCATGGTCGAGCGCGACGGCGTGACGTTGATCATGCGGCTCATCGACGGCAACTATCCAAGCTACCAGCAGGTCATCCCCCCCGAGAGCCAAAAGCGAGTCCTGCTCGACCGGCAGCTCTTTCAGAGCGCGCTCCGGCGCACGTCTCTTCTGTCCCCGGACCGAGCGCAGGGGGTCAAGGTGGACATCGAACCGGGCACGGTGCGGCTGTCTGCCGCCAACCCGGACCTCGGTGAGGCGCAGGAGGAGATCGAAGCCGAGTTCGAGGGCGAACCGATGACGATAGGATTCAACTTTCGCTATCTCATGGACGCGCTCGGCTCGATCGACCAGCACCGGGTCGTCCTCGAGGTCACCGATGAGTTCGCGCCCGGCGTCCTCTACGGAGAAGACGTGACGACCGAGCGAGCGATCATCATGCCCATGCGGATCTGAAAAGAAGGTGCTGCTTCAGAGCGTCGAGGTTCGCGGATTTCGCAACCTGAGTCACGTCGCCATCGGGCCTGGACCGCACTGGACCGCGCTGCTCGGCGAAAACGGTCAAGGGAAGACCAACCTGCTCGAGGCGCTCTACCTGGCTGCTTCCCTGCGGCCGCTTCGGCCGGCGTCGAGACGAGCGCTGGTCCAAGCGGGATCGACGTCGGCCTCGATCACGGCCAACGTGGCCCACCGCTCGACCGGCCTCGTCCATGAGATTGGGTACCATCTCGACGGCGCGAAGCGCCGCCTCTCCATGGACGGGAAACCGTGCACCGTTGACCGCTACCTGGGCGGCTTGGTTACGGTCGCGTTCATGCCCGACGATCTCGAGCTGTCCAAGGGTGGGCCGGACAACCGGCGAAGGTTTCTCGATCGAGGTCTGCTGAACATGAAGCCGGCGTACCTCCGCCTCGCGCTGCGCTATGCGAGGGCGCTGCGGGACAAGAACCGGCTGCTCACTCGGGGCGCTACGAACGGGGAGATCGACGCCTTCGACGAGGTTCTCGCCCACGAAGGGGCGCGGGTGGTGGCGGAGCGAATGTCGTTCGTCTCTACGGTCGCGCCGCTCGTCTCCGAGCGCTTCGCCCAGATCGCCCATCCCGCTCCAAAGCTCGCCGTTCGCTATCGAGCGAGCGTCGAAGGCGGCCCGGAGGAGATCCGCGCCACGCTGGCTGCCCATCGGGCCAAGGATCGAGCCCGGGGTCGTACGAGCGCCGGGCCGCACCTCGACGACCTCGAGCTCAGCCTCGACGGAGCGCCTGCGCGTGAGCGGGCCTCCCAAGGACAGCACCGCGCGATCGCCCTCGCCCTCAAGCTCGCGGAGCTCCAGACCGCGGTGGACAGCCTCGGGGAGCCTCCGGTTCTCCTGCTCGATGACATGTCGAGCGAACTCGACGCGAGGCGGACCAGACATCTCTTCGATGTCGTCCAGCTGCTGTCGGTCCAGGTCTTCTTGACCGCGACCGAACCCCCGAGGGGGCTCTTCGACGCGATCTCCGCCGCCGGTCGCTCCGTGGTCATCCAGGACGTCCGCGGAGGCGCCCTCGGCTCGCCCTGGGCTTGGGGAAAAGCTGATTCGCCTTGACCCGCCCGCGACCCCCGCCCAGCCTTCGCGCCGATGCGCCGGCTATCCGACAAGCTGGCCCACATCGACGCCGCGCTCGACGGGGGCAGCGAAGTCGAAGGGTCGCGCCGGCCGGGGGCTCTCACCCTCGATTCGCTCCGATTTCGGCCCTGCGCCCTGCCCGAATGCGACCTCGACGCGGTGCAGATCGACCTTCGCTTCTTGGGCAAGCCGATCTCCGCTCCGGTCATGATCTCTCCCATGACCGGAGGACTCGAGCGGGGAGGCGATCTGAACCGGCGAATGGCTCGGGTCGCCGAGGCCCTGAAGCTCCCGTTCGGGGTCGGGTCGCAGCGGGTGGCGCTCGAAGTGCCGGCCCGGGCCCGGGACTTCGAGCTGCGCGACGTGGCGCCCTCCATCCCGCTGTTCGGCAACCTCGGCGCGGTGCAGCTCGTGAAGGGCTACGGTCCGGACGACGCCTGGCGCGCGGTAGAGATGATCGAGGCCGACGCGCTGTACCTCCATCTCAACGCAATGCAAGAGGTCGTCCAAGAGGGCGGCGACACCCGTTGGAAAGGGGTGCTGTCCCGGATCGAGCTCGTCTGTTCCGAGTTTCAGCGAAGAGGAGGCGTCCCGGTGTTCGCTCGGGAGGTGGGATTTGGCATGGCCGCCGAGGACGCCCGGCGCCTGCTCGACGCGGGGGTCGCGGGGATCGACTGCGCTGGGGGCGGCGGCACCAGCTGGTCTCTCGTCGAAGGACGGGTGGCCACGAGCTCGACCCACCGCCGGCTCGGGGACGCATTCGCGACGTGGGGTCTCACGACGCCGGAGGCGGTGCTCGAGGTTCGTCGCGTCAGCGCCGACGTCCCGCTCGTCGCGTCGGGCGGGGTGCGCAGCGGCGTGGACGTGATGAAGCTGGTGGCCCTTGGCGCCGACATCGCGGGGATGGCATCTGTTGTCCTCCGAGCCGCCGCCGCCAGCGAGGAGGCATGTCTCGCTTTCCTGGAAGACACCATCGCCGAGGCCAAAGCGGTGCTGTTCGGGGTGGGAGCGCCGAGCTTGTCCGCCTTTCGCGCCCGCGGAAGCGATGTCTTTCATCGGGCGCAAGACGCCCTGCGACCGGGGCTTCGTTGACCAGCCCGCGCCGCGGCTGCTAAGGGCGCCCGCGATGGACCTGCCGTTCGACGCCCCCCAGGAATCGAGCACGTTCGCCGGGTTCGCGGACGCGGACTTCGACGCCTTCGCGCCCAAGAAGCAGGGCTCGATGGCCTACACCTTGGAGCGGCGGGTGGTGCGGACGAAGCTGCTCGCGCTCGCCCGTGGCCTGGCTCCGAGGGTCCCGTCGCTTCAGGACTGGGAGATGGGCGTGTCTCCCGACGCGCCCTCCGTCGCCAACGGCCGACGGGTGGAAGCGATGTGGGTGTTTTTCACCCGCACCGCGGCCGACCGCGCAAGCCTCAGAAGCCGCTTGTCGAAGACGGACCTCGCTGACGCAGCGTCCCTTTTTGATCTCAGCGTAGAGCACCAACATCTCAGCTTCCTGCTCCTCATCGATCACGAAGGTGTCCGGCTGGAGGTTCATCTTTCGCCCCGGGCCAAGGTCGATTGCCTCAACGCCGCGACGAAGCTCGGCTACGACGAAGACGAAAAGCGGCTTCGCGACGTGCTGGCCTCCTTGCAGGAGGGGGCGACGGCGGGGTTCATCTCCGGACTCGAAAAGACGGCCCACGTCTCCCCCGAGACGGTCGGCCGGTGGAGAAATGCGCTCGAGACCCCTCCGGAACCATGGGTTGTCCGCGTCGACTGGCGCCGCGAGGACCCGGTCGTGGTCACCGAAGCCCTCACCGAGGCGATGGTCGACCCAGCCTCGAGGCTCGCCGAGGTCGCCGGTCACCTGCGGTGGTCCAGAGACAACGACTTCGCTCGCGTCGCGGTAGAGGAGGCGCTCGCCAAAACCGAGCGTCGCCGCAAAAAACCGGCGCCAGCGAGCATGGCGCCGGGCTCGCGGGTCATGATCCACTCGGGCTTGTTCAAGGGCCGCGAGGGCTACTTTGCCGAGACCGATGGCAAAGGCCGGGCGAAAGTCATGGTCGGACCGGTCTCCGTCTCGGTCCCCGAGTCGGACCTAGAGGCGCTCTCGTGAAGCGCGACGCAACCGACGTCCGCCTCGGAGCTCGGCAGCGATTCTTTTTGTCTCTTCTGGTGGCAGCCATCGGGTGCGGTGCCGGGTTCCTGTACGCCGACCTCTACCTCGAGCCGGAGGTCGCAAGCGCAGCCGGCCTTCACGGCCTCTACGCCTCGTTTGGGGCCGTCGTCGCCCTGACCGGGTTTCGGGTCAGCGCGCTGCTCATCGATGTGCTTCGCGACATCTGGCCCCGCTGAGCGCAGGGCAGACAACCGGCCGGGCAGCTCGGCGTCGAACGGGGCCGGCGGTCTTCGAGGCGGCGCGGCCCGAGCGGGTCACACCCGGATGGCGCCGTGGCGCAAACCCCAAGCGACCGGACCTTTGTTCATTCGGGCGTCGGCCATGCCCGCCTGCATCTGACGGTGCTCGTCGGCAGGAAGCGTCATGCGCCGGGCGTCGAAGGGAACGGCGGCGTTGAACGGCAGGTCTTCCGGAGCGAAGGTGATCGGGGACCCGAAGAGCGGGGAGTACTTGTCGGTCCGGCTGAACGGGGTCGGCACGAAGTGCTTTCGCCCGAGATCCGCCCTCGTCTCCCGCTCGAAGACGACGGGCTGGGCCGCCGGGCCGATGAGCCGAAGAGGCGAGCTCTCCGGGAACATCCGCATCTTCTCGGACTGGACGACCCGGCGCGCGACCGCCCGCAGCTCTCCGGTCTTCGCGTCGCGCAAGAACTCGACGGCTTGCCGCGGGTTCCCCTGGCCGCCGCCTCGCTCTTCCGAGCCACCGTAGATGGGAGCGGTCGGCTTCCGCGTGAAGACTGCGGCTTGCGTTCCCTCCGGCGCACCTTCCGGTCCCTTGCCCTTCTCGGTCGAGGACTCTCGGATGCGCCCGGCCTGCTGGAAAACTGGCGCGACCTGCGTCATGCCTCGGTTATCGCGGGCCGAAAGCAGCGGTTGCGAGAAATCGCGATCACGAACGAGCCGGAGAGCCGGTCGGCCGCCAAAACCGGGGAACGGAAAGGGACAACCGCCGAGGCCACTCCCGGTTGACAGGCCCCGCCGGCGTTCGCACCCTGCGCCGCGGTCGGGGCCTTGGGTACCGACGCAGGAGAGCCATGCCGAAGGACGATCAAATCGAGTGTGAGGGCATCATCAAAGAAGTCCTCCCGAACGGGATGTTTCGGGTCGAGATCGCACCCGGACAGAACATCCTGGCCTATGTGTCGGGAAAGATGCGGAAGTTCTTCATACGCATCGTGCTCGGCGACAAAGTCACGGTGGCGCTGTCGCCCTACGACCTCACGAAGGGTCGCATCGTGTACCGGGCGCGCTGACCTCTCCCGGCGAACCAGGGAAGAGCGCGGCGGAGAGCGCGCGCCATTCCGGCAACGACAGGCTCTCGGCGCGGCGGTCGAGGTCGAGGTCGATCGCCTCGGCTGCTCGCCCAATGCGGCTTCCGTCGAGGCGCTCGAGGTCGGGTTTGGCGGAGCTCGGTTCGGCGTCTTCGAGTCCCCTCAGAGCGTTCCTCAGGGTCTTTCGGCGCTGGCTGAACCCGGCTCGAACCACCTTCTCGAGCACCTCGAGCTCCCGGTCGCTGCACAGGTCTCGCCAGCTGATGCGAACCACGGCAGAGCGAACCTTCGGCGGCGGGAAGAACGCACCCGGCCCGAGCTCGAACAAGCGCTGCACCGTCGCGGTGGCGGAAAACAGGACCGTGAGGGAGCCGGCAGCGCGGGATCCGACCGGAGCGGCCAGCCGCTCCGCGAGCTCCGCCTGCAGCATCACGATCGCGGGGCCGATCTTCGCTCGCTGCCGCAGCAGGTGGAGCAGGATGGGAGAGGAGATGTTGTAGGGCAGGTTGCCGACGACCGTGGGCTTGCTCGCACCGGGGAGGTCTTCGAACGCGAGCTCGAGGACGTCCCCCTCCACCACGGTCAAGCGGGGCTCGGCGGCAAAATGGGCGCGGAGGAGCCGCACCATGTCCCGGTCCTTTTCGACCGCGACGACCTGTGGCCCCAAGGCCAGCAGCGCGTCGGTCAAGGTGCCCGGGCCGGGACCGATCTCGACGATTGGTCGGTCGGAACCCACCGCGGTCGCGATCCGGCTGAGCGCGCCCTGCTCGTGGAGAAAGTTCTGTCCGAACCGGCGTCGAGGGCGGATGCCGAAGGCCGCGAGCCGCTCCCGGAGGGGCTGGTTCACGACGCCTCGGCGATAGGCCACCGCGGCCGGGGCATCAAGCCGAGGTCGTCACGGTCGCCCCGAGCGAGGCGGAGCCAGCCGGCGCGAGCCACCATGGCGGCGTTGTCGGTGCAAAAGGCTCTGGACGGCAGCAGAACTTCGACCCCTCCCCGCTGCCCTCGCGCCACCGCCTCTCGCCGCAGCGCTCGGTTGGCCGCAACCCCCCCCGCGATCACCAAGCGGGGGATCCCTTCTCGCCGGCAGGCGCGGAGCGCCTTGCTGAGCAGGTTGTCCACCACCGCCCGCTGAAACGAAGCACACAGGTCGGCCAAATCCGAGCCTTCGAAGGGTGGGTGCTCGGCCACCAGGCGCGCGGCGGCGGTCTTGAGGCCAGAAAACGAGAAGTCGAGGTTGTCCTTGCCCGGCATGGGGTCGGGGAGCGCGAACCGCTGGGGATCGCCTCCTTCCGACAGGCGGTCGATCACCGCCCCGCCGGGGTAGCCGAGCCCGAGGAGCTTGGCGGTCTTGTCGAAGGCTTCTCCGGCGGCGTCGTCGCGGGTGCAGCCGAGCAGCCGGTGCTGACCGGGGAGCGAATCCACGCGGATGAGGTCGGTGTGGCCTCCGGAGACGAGCAGAGCAACGTACGGCCGCTTTGGCGCCGACTCCTCGAGGTCGGCGGCGGCCAGATGGGCCTCGAGATGGTGGACGCCTACGAAGGGCCGGCCGAGACCGAGGGCAAGGCCTTTGGCGAACTCGAGACCGCACAGGAGGCAACCGACCAGGCCCGGACCCTGGGTCACCGCGATCGCGTCGAGCTCCCCAAGGGAGAGGTCCGCGGCAGCCAGCGTCTCGCTCAGCACGTCGTCGAGGCGGCGGACGTGGTCTCGAGACGCGATCTCAGGGACCACCCCGCCGTAGGTGACGTGCAGCTCCACCTGAGAGTGGATGATCGAAGCCCGAACGGTGCGGCCATCCGCCTCGAGCACGGCCGCTGCGAGCTCGTCGCACGACGACTCGATACCGAGGACCCTCATCAAGAGCACTCGCTCCCGTCGATGATGGCCCGGACCTCCGCGGCCTCTGGTCCGCCCCCGAGGCGGAGGTACCGACGGTAGCGATCGCACGCTTTGCGGAGGTCGCCCTGCTCTTGGGCGATCGCGCCGAGCACGTAGTTCGCTCGGGCGTTGGCTTTGTCGTAGCGAAGCGCCTTCAGCGCGGCCTGCCTCGCCTTCGCCTGCTGCTCCTGGGCAAGCTGCGCGTAGGCGATGCCCGATAGCGCGGCTGGCGCCCGACTGTCCTCGGCGAGAGCGTCCCGAAAGCGGGCTTCCGCTGCGGAATAATCTCCGGCGGACAGCGCGCTCTCCCCCGCCTGGATTCTCGCTTCGAGCCGCGCTGCCTGCGCAGGATCGACGGCGGGCGCGGTCTCGCGTCGCTGGGGCGCAGTTTGGGCGGGCGCGGATTCCTCGGCGGGGCGCCCGGCGAGCGCCATCTCCGGCGCGCGAGCAGGCGGCGCCGGCTCGGGACGATCGGCCGGCTCGGGCTGATCGGGCTGGGCCAGCGGCTCTCCCACCGGTTGCGGGTCTCCGGTTCGCGCCTCGGCGGTCTCGGTCGACGCGGGGTCGGGGATCGGACTCGCCCATGGTGTCCCCCCCGGAGGGGAAACCGCGGCGATCTCTGTGGCCGCTCCGGACTCTCCAGCTGGCGCGGCCTTCTGCTGACCCCGGATGGCCACGGTGGCGACCACCGCGACCAGCAGCACCCCGAACACGACGAATGCGATCGGCGCGAGCCGCTCCGGCCACGGGCGCGTCGGCATCGACTCCCACTCGATGTCCCCGCCCTCGGCCTCGGGCGGAGCCTGGAAAAACGACGCCTCCTCCGCTGGCGCTCGCTCGATGTAGAGCGCGGGCGCCGCGGCGCGCCGCTCTTGTCCGGGGGGCTCGGGCTCGGCCGCTCGCGGAGGAGGCGCGGTCACCTCGTGGGCCCAGCGGTCGGTGGCCCACGGGTCCAGCGGCTTCTCAGGAGAAGACCACGCCCGCGCCAGCACGGCGGGGGGCACGGCGGATTCGACCGTTCGCTCCGCGTCGTCTTCCCGCCGAGGAGAAGCAGCCGGCAGCACCGACGAACCGACCCGATGGATGCTGATCCGCGGCACTCCGGAGCGCGGCTCGGGCACGATCGGCGGCAGCTCGGCGGGCGCAGCTTCGGCGCGATTGGCGGCGACCACCCGGCGCGACAGCACGACGGAAGCGGACCGAGGTCGGGGCGAAGACGACGGGATTGGTTCGGCCGCGAGCAGCTCGCTCGGAGAGTGCGCGGAAGGGATGGTCGCGGCCCCGAGCGCGCTCGGGACCCCCTCGAGGCCAAGATCGCCCGACAGCCAGTCGTCGAGCGAGCCGGAGTCGGTCATCGGCTCTGCGCCCCTCAAGACGCCTGCGTCGAGCAGCCGTTCGACGATGTCGATGGCGACGTCGTGACCGACCTCCGCTTCATCGACCACCTGAAACAGGCTCCGGCTCCCGTCGAAGCGCCGAACGACGGCGTGGACCTCCGGCGGCAGCCTCGGGAACCGAAGGCCGAGCGTGGAGTAATCGACGTCGAGCCGCTGGCCTGGTCCGCCGGCACGGCGCTCGAGCAGCTTCCACCACCGGTCGAGCCGGCGGACGCCCTCGAGGATCACGGACGACAGGTCGTGAGCGACCTCGTCGAGGACGTCGACCGGCTCGAAGCGGAGCTCGAAGCGGCCGTCTTCCCAAAACAGGGCCCGATACAGCGCCTCGGCGCCGTCGTGGGCGCTGACCTGGCCGGTGACGAGCTGCCCATCCCGAAACGCGAGCGACCCTTCGACCGTCCCAATCTCGTAGCCTCCGCTGAGCTCGGCGTCCGTGAACAGGTCGAGCACGCCCGTCCGGCGCCCCGCTTCCATGAGCTGAAGCAGGTCGAGCAGGGCGATCTGCGACAGGCGCCCGGAGCGCAGCGCAGCGCTGCCTCCCTGCGACCGCCGCTCGAGCAGCGCCCGGAGCCGCCGGACGATGTCCCGTACCAGCGCCGGCTTGAGCAGCAGGTCGTCGGTGCCAGAACCGAGCGCCTCGAGCTTCTCCTCCGCCGTCGCCGCCTCGGCGAGGTACAGCGCGCAGGGAGCGGGATCGCGGCCTGCCTGCAGGCGACGCACGAGCTCCACGCCGCCGCCGTCGGGGAGCCGGAGCTCCGTCACGATCGCGTCCGGGTGGTTGGACTCGGCGGACGCCTCCGCTTCCTTCGCGGTGGCCGCGGCAACCACGAGGTAGCCCGCCTTTTTGAGGCTGACCTCCAACACGCGGAGGCTGCGAAGGTCGGGGTCCACGAGGAGGACGCGGTGTGCGGTGTCCATGGGCTGGTCGAAGCGGCGGAGGAGCGATTCTGAGCATTCCACGGGCCGCAAAAGTCGGTCAAGGCAAGCGGCCACGGCGATCCGGGGAGCAGAGTTCACCTCGCCGGTGTTCTGCGGTAGAGGACCGGCACCGGGAGCCATGGTCGAAAAGTCGGACCACACCCACGTCACCGATGTCCTCGGGTCCGGCGCGTCGGTCACACGGATCTCCTCGTCTTCGGGGCGGCTCTACGTCCCCCGCGGCCCGGACAAAGGCCGGAGCTGCCGATTTGGAGCCCGGCCGGTGGTGATCGGCGCCGACCCTGGCTGCGACCTCGTGCTGTCTGATCGGACCGTGTCCCGCCGGCACGCCGAAGTCCGGCTCGACGGAGAGTTCGTCTTCGTTCGCGACCTCGAGTCCACCAACGGAACCTTTTACCACGACGCGAGGGTCAGGGAGGTGCTCCTGCCCATGGGGGGGGAGGTCGCCTTCGGCAAGACGGTGGTGAAGGTCAGCCCCGAAGAGATCCCGCTCGAGTCGGCGCCGCTCGAGGAATCGCGGCTCGGGCCGCTGGTGGGCGGCGACTTGCGAATGCGGGAGATCTTCGCGCTCGTTCGCGACATCGCCGCCTCCGACGCGACGGTCGTCATCGAGGGAGAGACCGGGACCGGCAAGGAGCTGGTGGCGCAGGCGCTCCATGCCCACTCGGCGAGGGCCAAAGGCCCCATGGTGGTCTTCGACTGCACCAACCAGCCGAAAGACCTCATCGAGAGCTCCCTGTTCGGCCACGTGAAGGGGGCGTTCACGGGGGCCACGGCGCAGCGCACCGGCGCCTTCGAGCGGGCCCACGGCGGCACCATCTTTCTCGACGAGCTGGGCGAGTTCGGCCTCGACCTGCAGCCGAAGCTGCTGCGCGTGCTCGAGTCGCGCGAGTTTCAGCGGGTCGGGGGAGAGACCTACACCAGGGTGGACGTCCGGGTGATCGCCGCCACCAACCGAAATCTCCGCGGCGAGGTGCGCATGGGGCACTTTCGCGAAGACCTCTACTACCGGCTCGCCGTCGTGCGCATCCAGCTGCCTCCGCTTCGGGACCGGCTCGACGACCTCCAGCGGCTCGTTCAACACTTCGTGGACAACACCGGGGCCGATTTCACCGTCGCCGACTCGAGCTTCGACCGCCTTCGGTCCCACCCGTGGCCGGGCAACGTCCGGGAGCTGAAAAACGTCGTGGAGCGCGCGGCCGCCCTGTCAAGGGGCAAGCGGGAGGTCGACCTCTCTCGGTTCGTCTTCGACGACGCCGGGCCGGAGCCCTCCGACCGGCCCGGCCCCGTCGCCGACGCGCCGACCCACCTCTCGTTCAAGGAAGCCAAGGGCCAGGTGATCTCGGATTTCGAATCCCGCTACGTCGAGAAGCTGCTTCGCGACCACGGAAACAACATCTCGGTCGCCTCGAGGGAGGCAGGGATCGACCGAAAGCACTTCAAGGACTTGATGCGAAAATACGGGATCGACCCCCGCCGGAAGGACCCCGAAGACGAGGACTAGAGCGCCGAACGGGTGAAAGCAGCGCCTCCAGGCGAAGGATCCGGACGGCCAGGGACGCAGGA
>DAIQNR010000010.1:35207-105287 GCA_036788295.1 Myxococcota bacterium | reverse complement strand
GTACTGCGATCCCGAGTGCAAGGACCGCCCGTCCTGCGCCTGCCATCGGCCCTCGACGGCGCCCCGGTGGCCAGCGCTCCTGCTCGCCGCGCTCCTGCTCCTCGGCTGGTTCCGCCGCCCTTGACCGGGCTCGCTGGACGACCGACGAAGACCCTTCATTGGCCGCCGCCGCCCGCCTCCCTCCCCGGCGTGCTCAGGACACCTCGAATCTAAGGTGCTTCAAAAAAAAAAAAAAAAATCTGCACCACTGAGAGACTGTCCTCTTGAACAAACAATGGATGGCAGCAGGAGAGGCGGCATCGAAGGAGTACCTACGGCAGGTCCGGTGGACCGATTGCGCCGTTCAACCCAAACCAGCCGCCGAAGAAGGACAGCATGAGCAAGAAGACCAAAACGGAAGAGGCGGCCATCCATAGCGGCGACGACACCCCCGGCGGAGGTGATTTCGTCCCGCCGCCCGACGGTGACGTCAACAAAACAGTGGACGACGGCGACGAGCAGTTCGATGCGCCCGACATCGAGGGCAGCGGGGAGGTCTCGCCGTTCGCGGCGCAGATCGCCTCGGTCCGAGGCGCGATCGAAGCAAGGCTTGCAAGTGCGGCGGCGGCTGGCGCCCGCGCGGCGAACCAGCAGTCCGACGGCCCGAACGTCGTGGGTGTCGGTTTTGCCGTGGGCGACCCCGGGTCTGCCCTCATGCTGCCAGGCGAAGACGGTCTGGTCATCTACGTCGAGGACGAGAGCGACGATGAGGAGGTGCGCCGCGAGTTGGTCGATGGCGTGGGAATCCACGAGGCCAGCAACGACGCCCTGCCGCTCCAGATCGTCGCCACCGGCGTGATCGAGCCCCTGTCGAGCAATCGCTCGAAGCACCGCCCGGCGCCGGCCGGCACGTCGGTGGCCCATACTACGGTGACCGCGGGCACGATCGGCGCCTGGGCGCGCGGCAACGGCAACCGATCGAATCGACTGCTGATGCTGTCGAACAACCATGTGCTGGCGGCCTCCAACCGCGGCAGCTACCGCGACCTAATCCTGCAGCCGGGGCCGGCAGACAGTGGCGCGAACCCGCGCGACCGCATCGCGATTTTGGAGCGCTACGTTCGGATTTCGTTCGCCACCGGTGGAATCAACTATGTGGACGCCGCCACCGGATGGTGCTGGCCGAACCTCGTTCGGCGGGATTGGGTCTACCACGTGGGCACGAGTCCGCGGTACTTCAAGTGCGACAAGTCGATCTTGCAGCCGCGGCTGAACATGATCGTGGGCAAGAGCGGTCGCACGACCAACCTGACCCAGGGAAGAATTTCCGCGGTCGGTGTGTCCATCAACGTGAACTTCGGAACGGCCGGCGTCGCCCATTTCCGGGACCAGTTTTCGGTGCGTTCGATTGTCTCCGCGCCCTTTTCGGCTGGCGGTGACTCCGGTTCGCTGGTTTGGAGGTGGGAAGCTCGCCGCCGCCCGGTGGGCTTGCTCTTTGCCGGTGGCGGCGGTACCACCTTCTGCAACCGTATGTCGCGAGTCCTGACCGCGCTCGACATTGCCCTGCTGTGATTCAAGGCGCTGCTGGCGTGCATCGCGGGCGGCAGTAGGCGCGCGCTGACGAAAACTCGCTGACGAAAAACCGATCGGGTCGAGCGGCTGCAGACACACCAGTCAAGTCCGCGAACGGTCAGAATAGGAATGAAGCGATGAACCGACAAAACGCTCCCCGCGAGGAAGCTGAGATGCAGTACGAACCCGAGGAGGGCGAAATCGCCCCGGCGCTGACCACCGCGTTGGCCGAAGCCGAGAGCCGGCTGCTCTCGGAGCCCGGGGTGACCGGCATTGGACTCGGTCAGAACGAGATCGGCGATGACGCGGTCGTCGTCTACGTTCGAAACTCCCTGGCGCAGCGCAGCCTGCCTACGATGATGCTCGGTGTTCCGGTGGTGTTCGAAGTGACCGGCGAGATCAAGCCGCTCCCTGTCTGACGCTCACCAGCGACAGCGGCTTCTCGCTGGACGCCCCGGCTCGGATTTGGCCCCCTCCGGCGGTGCCGGCGCTGTTCACTTACGATCCCGTCTACACCGACGGGATCTCGACCGAGGCCCGCTTCCCTCGGGAGCGGTACCGGAAGGTCCGAGAGGCGCTCGCCGCCCGCTCGGTCCCGGCCGACATCGTGAGGAGCCCCGCGGTCGACGTGGACGATCTGCTCGAGGTCCACGACCCAGCGTATGTGGCCCGCTTCTTCGAGGGGCAGCTCGACGAGCGAGCCTGTCGAAAGATCGGTCTTCGGCCATGGACCCACCGGATCGCCGATCGCACCGCCCGCATCATCGGGGGGAGCGTCGCGGCGGTGCACGCGCTCTTTCGCGAGCGGCGACCGGTCGCCGGCAACCTGGCCGGCGGGACCCACCACGCGTTTTCGGCCGAAGGCGCTGGATACTGCGTCTTCAACGACATCGCCGTCTGCGCGAAGGTCGCGATGCGGGACCACGGAGTCGGCCGGGTCCTCGTGCTCGACCTCGACGTGCACCAGGGCGACGGGACCGCCGTGATCTTCGCCGATGACCCCCGCGTGTTCACCGCCTCGGTCCACTGCGCGGCGAACTTCCCGTTTCGAAAAGCACAGAGCGACCTCGACGTCGCCCTCCCCGCCGGCACCGGCGACGAGGCGTTCCTCGAAGCGGTATCCCGGATCCTCCCTGATCTCATCGACCGCCACCGCCCCGACCTTCTCATCTACCAGGCCGGCGTCGATGGCCTCGAAGAAGACCAACTCGGCAAGTGGGCGCTCACCCGGAGCGGCCTCCATCGCCGAAACGCGCTCGTCTACGAGGCGGCCCGGGCCCAGAACATCCCCACGCTCGTCCTCATGGGCGGCGGCTACTCCGACCCGATCGACGCCTCCGTCGAAGCCCTCGCCGACGTCTTCGAGCAGGCCGCCCAAACCTTCCCCTGAGCGGCGACCCACCCCTGGCTCAGCGCCGGCAGGCGCCGGCGCCGATGTGCGCGAAGGGGTGGTCCTCCGAGATTCCGGGGCGCGACGGCCGCACGTCGAGGAGGCATTGCCCTGCGCCGACGCGGATCTCCTCCTCGATCACCGCCGCCGAGGCGGACAGTTCCCCCTCGAGCATCCGCAGAATGTCGGCGGGGCCGCTCTGCTTGGCGGTCGAAATCGACGCGCGTCCCTCGAAGGCAGCCGAGAACCGCTCCCGCTCGAAGCCAGGAGCCGCTTCGAAGATGTGGCTGAGCGAACGAAGGTCGAAGCCGAAGCCAGCGGTCATTCGGCTCGGGACGTCGAGGAGAAACTCGCGCGCTGCGGTCTGGATTCGCATCGCAAAGCTCGACATGTCGATGCGCGCGAACTCGGTCCCGTCGGCTGCCAAAGTCATCCATGGTCCGGAAGGGCCGGTGACATCGAGCTGAAAGACGCCGGTGTTGGCCACGCCGCTCGCTTCGAAGGTGGCGGGGAAGAGCTCGAAGGCGAAGGTCTCTCGCGCACGCGAAAGGCACGGATCCGACGGAAACTCGCACCGGGTGAGATAGTCATCCTGAAGGAGGTGCGCGGGCAGGCTGAGGGTGCTCCGCGGGAGGGTCAGGGACGTCTGCGCTTCGCGTCGCTCCCCGTTGTGCGTCGCGGCGACTCGGATGGCTCCCTCGCTCGTGTAGACCAGCGACGCGTAGTCCATGAAGCTGACCGTGAACCCGAGGTCCCGCACCTCGACCGACGCCGTGAGCGCGCTGGGGCCAGTCAGAAGGAGCGACCACCGCATCGTCCCCATGAGACGCTCCACCAGGTTGGAGTCCTCGAGCTCGTCCATCGCCCTCGACATCTCGATCAAGGTCTGAAACGCGCTCAGGCTGGTTTCGACCGAGGCGGCGGTGGGCGTCAGGGACACGAGCCCCGCCGGCGTGGCCTCGTCCCCGAGACGGATGTCGATGACCACCCGGGTCGCGCTCGGGGAGGTGAGCCTCCACTCGATGCGGTAGGGGCTCATCCCGATCTCGATCGACCTCGCGTAGACGGTCTCGGTCTCGGTGGTGCGCGCGATCGATTCGGCCGGGAAGAACTCGGCGATGAGAGAATCGACCAGCTCCTCCACCTCGGCCACGCAGGTCCCGGCGTCGATGTCGCAGTCGATCCGACCGGCTTCGGCGTCGGACCAGGCCTTCGTGCCTTCGAAGGCCTTCGAAGCCCGCATCGCCGTCGCGCCGATCTCGACGAGGCTCGCGCGGACCAGGCCCACGAGCTCGGCGGGGGTCGCGGGTCGATTCACAGGAGGAAGGGGAAGCGGGTCGTCGTCGCCGGGACCGGGGCACGCGGCGAGGACAACAGCGAGGGTCAGGAAGCATTGTGCTCGAGCCTGACGACGGACGGGGCGTGGACAGCTGGGCATCCCCACGTCCTACTCCTTTTCGTTCCGGTCGAGAAACCGACAGGGACCGTGAGCGCCCTCACCGAGCGGACCGGCCGCGGAAGGCTCACCTCTCGGTTGGAGAACGGACAACCGCCCAGCTTCGGGAGCTTGCAGCCGCCCCGGAGCGCCGAACGGCCGAAACGCCCCCATCGGTCGAAACGGCCGCATCGGGCCCCTACGCGGCCCCAGATTCACTCCGAGTGTTCGATTCTGAGGTATTTCCTCACTGGTAACACTCCGAGTGTTCGATCCTGAGGTAATTTCTCATGCTCGAACACTCCGAGTGTTTCTGGGCGAGTGTCCTCGAGCGGGTTCAGCGGCGGGCGAGAAGGCCTTCCATGACGGAGACGGCTTCGGCGTGGAGGGCGGCGACCTGCTCGTCGTAGCGGTCGGGGTCCACGGGTGGGGGGATGATCGGGGGGGCGACGTGGTGGACGAGCGGCACGGCGCGGGGGATGGGCAGGCCGCGTCGGCCCCGGGCGAAGGGCAGAGGCAGGCGGAGCTGGTGGTAGACCCAATCGGTGAGCGGATGGGGGTCTACGTCGAACAGCTCGTCGGCCCTCGGGCACGCGGCGAGCACCATCGGGACCTGAGCGTCGAGGGCGAGGCGAACGAAGCCCCGGCGGTTCTGCCACCGCACTTGGTAGCGCTCGGTCGATGGCCGCAGCGCTTCCCACATCCCTCCTGGCGCCACGCCCACCATCTTGCCTTCGGCGAGCAGCTGCCGGCCGTTCTCGGGGGTCGCCCGGCGGATCCCGAGCTCGGCGACGACCCGCCTCAGGCCGGGGACGTCGAAGAAGCGGTCGTGACCGAGGCCGGCGGGAACCCGCCCGGTGGCTTCCCAGATCGCGACCGCGAGCAGGAGCCCGTCGTAGGTGGCGAGGCTGTGGTGGATGACCAGCAAGGCCGGCCCAGAGGCGGGCATGTGCTCGAGGCCTTCCACCCGATGGTCGTGGTACCGCGCGAGCGGCTGAAGTCCCCGTGCCACCACCTCTGCCCACGCCTCGACGTTCACGCGGCATCGATGCCCGGTCCGGCGTCCGCGGTCACCCGAGAAGGCGTGACCGATCGCGATCCGACCCGTACCGTGCCCCATGGCGTCCGAGTCCGTCCGCTTCGAGCGCGAAGGCCGAACCCTCGCCGGCCGGCTCGATCAGCCCGCCGGCCCCCCTCGGGCCTACGCGCTGTTTGCCCACTGCTTCACCTGCGGCAAGGACCTGACCGCCGCGGCTCGCCTCGCCCGGGCCCTGACCGAAGACGGATTCGCGGTGCTTCGCTTCGACTTCACCGGGCTCGGAGGCAGCGAGGGCGACTTCGGGGCGGCGGGCTTCGGGTCCGACGTCGAGGATCTGGTGGCCGCTGCCGACCACCTTCGGGCCCGATACGCGGCGCCGTCCCTGCTCGTCGGGCACAGCCTCGGCGGAGCAGCCGCGCTCGCGGCGGCTTCGCGCATCCCCGAGGCGAAGGCGGTGGTGACCATCGGCGCGCCCGCTTCGCCGGCCCACGTCGAGCGGCTGTTTTCGGACGCCGCGCCCCGCATCGAAGCCGAGGGGCAGGCGGAGGTCGAGATCGCTGGGCGCCGCTTCTCGGTGACTCGGGGCTTTCTCGAGGACCTTCGCACGCAGCAGATCGAGCTCGGGCGGCTCGGCCGGGCCCTGCTCGTACTGCACGCGCCGCTCGACGAGGTGGTCTCCGTGGACGAGGCGGCGAAGATCTACCGGGCCGCGAAGCACCCGAAGAGCTTCGTTTCCCTCGACGGCGCCGACCACCTCCTCTCCCGCGCCGCCGACGCGGCCTACGCCGCCCGGGTGATCGCGGCGTGGGCGAGCCGCTACCTCCCCGGCACCGACCCCGAGCCGGCGCCGGGCCCCGGGGCTGGCGCGGTGCGGGTGGAGAACACCGGCGAGCGCTACCGAACCCGAATCGAGGCCGGCCCACATCGTCTGGTCGCCGACGAGCCGACCGACCTCGGCGGCGAGGACCTCGGACCCGGGCCCTACGACTTGCTGCTCGCGAGCCTCGGCGCGTGCACGGCGATGACGCTCCGGATGTACGCCGACCGAAAGAAGATCCCGCTCGAGACGGTTCGGGTGGAGCTCGACCACGAGCGCGAACCGGCCAAAGAGCCGGGAACAGCGGGGCAGGAGCGCCTGCGCCGACGGATCCACCTCGAGGGGCCGCTCGACGACGCGACGAGGGCCCGCCTGCTCGAGATCGCCGGCCGCTGCCCGGTGCACCGGACGCTCGAGGCCGGCCCGACGATCGTCAGCGAGCTGCTCGGGTCGGACTGAGCTCGGCTTGGGCGATCGTCCATTCTTTGGCTCGGCCGGGAATCGATGCCCTCGGTCGAGCGTCGAGCCACGGCGACGCCCCCATGCTATCGAAAGACATGCTCGCGTGCCCGACGTGCGGTTCGGTCTACGCTCGGTCGCAGGAGTTCTGCGGGCTCGACGGCACCCAGCTCGTACAGACCCACAAGGACCCGATGCTCGGGCGCACCGTCGGCCGCTACCTCGTCGAGGCCCCGCTCGGGGCGGGGGGCATGTCGCGGGTGTACCGGGGCCGGCACGAGGCGCTCGACCGTCCGGTGGCGGTGAAGGTCCTCCACGGAGAGCTGTCGGCCGACCACCACATCGTTCAGCGCTTCGTGAGGGAGGCCCGGTCCTTGGCTCGGATCGGGCACCCGGGGGTGGTCGAGGTCTTCGACTTCGGGCGCACCGACGGCGGCGTGCTCTACATGGTGATGGAGCTCGTCGAGGGCCCGACCGTCGCCGAGCGGCTCCATTCGGGGGGCCCGATGGCCCCCTCCGAGGCGGCGCGCGTCCTGGTCGAGGTGTCGCTCGGCCTCGAGGCCGCGCACGCCGCCGGCTACGTGCACAGGGACCTGAAGCCCCAGAATCTCGTGTTCGACACGTCCCAGGTGCCCGCGCCGGTCAAGATCCTCGACTTCGGCTTGGTGGGGCTGGTCGAGGGCGAGGAGCAGGACAGCCCGCTGACCCGCCCCGGCACCTTTTTTGGCACCCCTCGGTACATGGCCCCCGAGCAGGCGGCGGGCGAGCGATGCGGGCCGCCGGCCGACCTCTATTCGCTCGGCGTCATCCTCTACGAGCTGCTCACCGGGAGTCCGCCGTTCTCGGGGGACGTCCGGCAGCTCGCCCATCAGCACGTGCACGCCGCCCCGCCCCGGCCCGCGCTCGCCTACGGGGGGCTCGGGGCCGTTGCCCTGCGGCTGCTCGCGAAGGATCCGTCGGCGCGGCCCACCCCGAGCGAGCTTCGGGAGGAGCTGCGCCAGCTGCGGCTCTCGACCACGACCCATCCCCAGACGCCGGCGGTTTCGCTGCTCGAGCCCCCCTCCGACCTCCGGCTCGACGTCCCGATCGAACGGGACGAATTTTCGGCCGAGGACGGCGCCTCGAGCGTGTACGAGCGAGCCGCGCTCGGCCCCACGCGGAGGGGCCGCACCGTCGTCGGGCTCGCCCTCGCCGCCGCCCTCGGCGGTGCCGCCTACTTGGGCGCGATGGACAGCGGCGGCCGGGACGAGCGCGGGAGCGAGGGGTCGAGCCAAGAGTCCGACGGGGGCCTCGAGCCGGGGACCCCGGAACCGGTCCCGAACCTCGAGCCCGCCCCGGCCGCTCGGCCGCGACCCACGAGACCCAAAAGCGAGCCCGAGCCAGAGCCGGCCCGGCCCCCGGTGAGGCCCAAAGCGCCGCCCCCCGCGCCTCCCAAACCCTCTGAACCAAGCCGAGCGGTGGAGCGCCCCGCCGAAACGCCGAGCGAGGACCGCCCGAGAGTTCCGTCGGCCGACCGACCGAAGCCCGAGCCGAGGCCAGCGAAGGCCGAGACCGCGACCGCGAGCGAGCCGGCGAAGGACGATTCGGACCCGGGTTCAGCGGCGCCGGCGGCGCCGCCGGACGACCTTCTCGATCGGTCGATCGAGAAGCTGACCGGCAGCTCGACCGAGTGAGGTCAGAGGCTTCGAATGCGCCGGTCCATGGCGGCCGGGGTGTCGGCCTCCGAGAACGGCATGCCGCGGGGGTAGCGGGAGATCAGGTAGTCGAACAGCGCCCGCTGCTCCCGCCCCTCGTCCGCGAAACCCTGGTTGCCGGCCGTCGTGTCGAGAAAGACGCGGTTGTAGGCGGGCATGTTTCGGGTCCGAATCCGGGGAAAAGGATATCCGTCGCCGCCGTTTTCGAGAAAGCCCAAGGTCACCATGCGGAACGCCCGCGTCGGCGCCATGACCATCCCGTCGCTGACGATCACGTCGCCGTCGGTTCCGTCTTCCTGGAGGAGCACCACCCGCCGGATCCGCTCGCCGGCGGTCGTCACCGCCCCGGTCGCGTCGAGGACCTGCGCGGTTCGGGTGACATCGAACTCGAACCGGAACCCACCGATCTGGGGGAAGCGTCCGGGGGTTCGGCCCGGCCCGCTGTCGGCCACGCCGTGCTCGAGAATCTCCTTCAGGTCCTGCGCGGTGAGCGTGAACACGGCCAGGTCGTTGTTGAACCGGAGGCTGTTTTCGATGTCGAGCTGGCTGACGTCGCCGGCCATCTTTCCTGCGTCGGGGTTCGCGGCCGGAGGCTCGAAGGTCGGCGTCGCTCCGGTTCCCACCGTCCCGATCGAGTCGCGAATGCCGCCGCCGTTCTTGAGCGACAGCTGCACCCCGGCCTCGACCTGCCTCGCGGCCCAGAGGTTTGCGTCGGCGGTGAGGTTGCCGAGGTTCGTCTCCTCGGTGCGCACCGAGGTCCGGATCCCGTTCAAGAACACCGACGTGCTCCCGCCGACCTCCCCGTCCTTCGCGAGCACGACCCCGCGCACGGCGTCCGCGATGTCCTGCACCGGGCCGGCCACGAGGGACTGGGCCGCGAGCCGGTCCACGCCAGCCTCATCGGTGGCATAGGCGCCGGAGCGGGCGGCGTTGTAGGCCGAGGGGACGAGCCGCCCCTGGTTGTCGAACGGGGCCACGAAGCGCCCGACGTACCGCCAGTTGGCGCCGACGTTCACGACCGCGACCGGCTCCATCGACGGGGACATGCGCCACTGCGGGTACTCGAGCTCGCGGGTGTCGGCGCCGTAGAGGATGTCGTCGTCGTCGGCCCAGGTCGCGTGGTTTCCACCGGCGATGATGATGTCCACGTTCCGCAGCCGCTCGGCGAGATCCAGCTCGACCGCAAACTGCTGCATGTGGGCCATCACGATGATGATGCGGGCGCCCATCGCGGTCAGGGCGTCCACCCGGGATTGGATGAGCATCGCGAGCACGGCGGTCTCGGTCGCCGTGGCGGGCAGGGTCCGGACCGTCTCCGGCGACGCGATCGTGGGAAGGAGCGGGGTCGTCGCGCCGACGATGCCGATCTTCTCCCCCTCGACGAACGTCACCATGCTGCCGGTGATTCGGCCCGCGAGCGTGTTCTCGGACAGATGGGGGCGAAACACGAAGTCGTTGTCCACGACCCGGCCCCGAAGGTCCGTGTTCTCCGAGAAGTCCAGGTTCGCCGACAGGTACGGGAACAGCGCGCCCGGCCACTCCCGGTCCGGGAAGATGATGCTCGCGATCGCGCCCGGCCCGAGGTCGAACTCGTGGTTTCCGAACGACGCCGCGTGAAACCGCATCGCGTTGAACATGGCCACGTCGGCCCGGCCGGCGCCGGCCCGCCCGATCACCGGCGCGAGCGCTGGGTCGCCGCCGGCGTTGTAGAACACGCCGGGGATCCAGAGGTCGCCCGAGGCGAGCTTGAGGGTTCGGGTGGGAAACTCGGCCTCGAGCGCGGACAGCACCGCCGAGAACCGCGGGGCATCGACGGTGGCCGGGAGCCCCGACTCCGCGTCGGAGGCGTGAAGAAGCTGCAGGGTGAAGGACACCGCCGCCGGCCCGAGGTCGCCCTCCGGTCCCTCCGGTCCCTGGGTGCCCATCGAACCGGGGCTGCCCATCGGTCCGGCGGGGCCCTGGGGTCCGGCCGGGCCTTCTTCGCCCCCGCACGCGGCGAGGGCCGAGATGATGACGAACGGCCCCACGGACCGCAGCGTAGAGAGTTGCACGACGGCCTTGTCGTGCCGGCCCGAACCGCCGGTCAAACGACGGATCGGCGACGGTCTCGTCACCGCTTCGTGCACAAAGAGTCAGGATGCGGGGCGGGACGAAGCGGCTCGAACGGCGTCGAGCGACGGATGGTCGCCGACGTGCTCGGCCCGGTGGGCGAAGCGCACCCGGTCGCCCTCCACGAGGAACGCGCCCGGCATCACCCGGACGTCCCCGGACGGCCGGCCGAAGCGGTGCCCGCGCAATGCGGCGCGCAGCCCGGAGGCGAGGGCGCGGGGCCCGAACATCTCTGCGATGTGGCCACGCCCGAGGCCGAAGCCTCGGTACAGCACCAAGCTCTGGTCTTCGATGGCCCGAACCTCGGGCCAGTGGCGAGCAAAGAACGGCTCGGCGTCGGCCGGGTCCCCTTGGTGCACGAACAGCACCGGGGGAAGCCCGCCTGCGACGCGGAGCTCGGCCACCTGCTCGCGACAGAGCGGTCAGCCAAAGTGCCGGAGGAACACGAGAAAGGTTGGGGTCTCGATGAGGTCTCCAAACCGGGTGGGGGGCAGCCGGTGGCCGCGCACCTCGCGGTCGAGCAGCTCTGTGCAGATGCGATGGTCGTCCATTCGAGGAGGCTGCCCGAAACGAGCGGCGCCGGTCAGCATCGACCCGGCGCTGGCCGCCCGGTCCGCCCATTCAGGGTTCCGGGGGTCAGAGCTTTCTCCCCGTCTTGACGTCGATGAGCCGCCCGTCCCGGAACAGGAGCTCCCGGACGAAGCGGCCCGGACCGGGGTGGTAGGCCCAGCGCTCGAACACGGAGAGCTGACGGCGCGCGATCCCGCCCAGCTCGACGGTGTCCTCCTCCTCCCACGTGCTCCGCTGGGTCGGCGCCCCGCAGGTGGAGAACACCTCCACGAGCCGCAACCCCGGCCCGATGAGGCCCCGCTCGCACCCCGGGTCCTCGTCGAACGGGCGCAGCGTCTCGATGGCGGTGACCGCGCCCCGCTCGACGGTGACGACGCGGCCGAGATCCCCCTTTCGGCCCTTGTACATCCAGCTCTCCACCAGCTCCCGCACCGTCTTCTCGACGCGGACGGTCGGCGGCCCGATCACCACCGGCGCCGGGCCGCCGCGGTTGGCCCCGACGAGGCCGAGGCGCGGCCCCTCGACGCCCACGCTGCGGAGGACCGGGCGGGTCTCGCGAAGGTCCGGGGGGCCGCAGTGGACCTCGAGCTCGAGCGCGGACGCGCCCACCGTGAGGACTCGCCCATCGCAGCGGATCGAGGCGTCGGCCAGCGTGGGGGCGGTGACGGCGGCGACGATGAGGAGCAACCGCATGCCTCGAGAAAACCAGAGGTTGCCACCGAAGTGGAGAAAATCGACCGCCAGGACCCAGAACCGAGGCCCACCGCGCGTAGAGGAGAGGGTGAGCCTGCCTCGTCGCTCGTGGGGTCCAGCCTCCATTCTTTGTCTCGCCGCGTGCGCCGGGCCCCGCGCGACCGAGAACCGAGCGACCGAGAGAGCCGTGCTCCCCGCCCCGAATGAGTCCACGCTGCACCAGCAGGTGCGAAACGCCGCCGCTGCGGTGCGGAGGGCGGCCGGATCCGAGCCGGTGGCGGTCGCCGTCCTGCCCGTGGGGACCGAGTCCGGACAGCCGAGCCGGTTTTCGGCGTGGCTCGAGCGGCTGCTGATCACCGAGCTCGCCGCGGCCGAGCGCCCGTCGTCCTTGGTCCTGGTCGAGCGGGCGGAGCTGAACTCGGTCGAGCGGGAGCTGGGGCTCTCGAGCAGCCTGAAAGTTGATGACTCCTCCGCGAAGAGCGCGGGCGCCTTTCTGGGCGCCGACCAGGTGCTCGTGTGCGATCTCGTCCGGCCCCAGCCCGGACGCGCGCTTCTTGCCTGGCGCCTGGTCGCGGTCGAGGCGGCGGCCGCCGTGGGGGCCGGGTCGGCTGGGCTCGACCTGCCCCCCGAATTCGACCGCATGTACGACGCCGCCATGCCTCCCCCCCAGCGGGGGCCGGACGGGATCACGCGGCGCCTAGAAGAGGCGCAGGCCGCGCTCGACGAAGGCCGCTTCACCGACGCGGTCGACCACCTCGGCGCGGCGATCGACCCGCTCGAGGGCGCCGCCAGGGCGGCCGACGCGGTTCATGCCCAGCTGCTGCAAGCGGAAGCCGCGTTGCGGATCGATCCGGTGTGCTCGTCGCCGGTCGGCGCGGCACGCCGATGGCTGCGGACGTCCGCGGCGTCGCGCACCGGGTTGTCGCGGCCGGTGCGAAACCTCCCGCTCGAGTTTCGGACCGACAGCGGGGAGCTCTTCCTCCGTTACACCGATCCCTCTGGTCTCGCGCTGGTGCCGCTCGGCGCCGTCTCCGTTCGTCCCGCGCTCGAGCACCATGGGCCCTGGCGGGTGGCTTCGGTTCGGCTCGCGCCTCACGGGCTCGGCGTCCCCGAGCCCCGCGCCCCAAAACCCATCGATAGGGACCTCATGGTCGAGATTCCCCCTCGCCTCTCCCTTTCGGTGGCGGTCGCGGTGTCGATGCACGGCGTCCCCGCCCAGCAGGCGCCGGCGGTGCGCGAGATCCTCACCGCCGCGGTGGAGCGGGGCTTTCGGGCTCGGGGGCTTCGATCCGCTCCGCCGGAGGCCCGAAATGCGCCGCTTCTGCATGTCACGGTACGGGCGGAGGTCGCGGTTCGGCTCGCCTCCAGCCACGCCCTGCCCGCCCAGCTGCGGCTCGAGCTCCGAGCCCTCACCCCGGCCGGAGCGCTCGCCCGGCACGAAATCGACGAGAGCGCTCCGCCTGGGCCCTCCGCCGAAGCGCAGGTCTGGTCGCTCGCGCTCCGCAAGCTCGGGCGGTTTGCGGAGGCCCTAGCCGGGGACCAAGTGGCGACGGCCCTGGTCCGGGAACACGGCTACCGGCTGCAAATCGAGGTGACCGGCGACGGGTGGGCCGAAGCTCTGGCGGCACGGACCGAGATCATCGACGCCGAGACCGGCCCGCTTGGCGTCGCGGTGCGAACGCTCGCGCCCGAGAGCGCGGTCGAGGCCTTCGAGGCGGCCGGCTACGCGATCTGCGCCCAAGGCAGCCGGTGGACCGCGTTTCCGGTGGACGGCAGCGACCGATGAGCACCGTAGGCGTCCTCGTATACGGCCGCTCCGAAGACCGGGGGCGAGGCTACCGGGTGCTCGGCCACAGCCCCGACGTCGGCCCGGAGGAGCGGAACGACGTCGCCAACCGGTGCGAAACCTGCGCCCTGTTTCACGGCGACGGTCCGGTATCGGCGGCGGTGTCGAGCTGGGTCCTCCCCAGCGGGCGCCGAGCGGTGTCCCACTTCATCGCCGAGGGAAGGGATGGGCGGGGCCCGCTCGTCCGGGTCTGCACCTATCTGCTCGAGCCGGCCCAGTTCGAGGCCCTCGATTGCCATCCCTTTCATGTGCTCCGGAGGGTGGCCCCGGTGCCCGCGGGCAAGGTCCGGGCCGTCCCCCTCGGTCCAGGCCTCCCGAGCGGGCCGTGGGGCCTGGTGGGCGGGCTCGGGCTGGGCCGAGGCGCGATCGAGCGGGTGTACGCGGCGTGGCGCGCCGGACGACCGGTGGCGCTCGTCGAGCCCCGACCTCTCCCCGGACAGCTGGAGGCGCTGGTGCTCCCGCTCGGGCGAAGGAGCCGCCGGGACCTGTGGCTGCACAGCTACGGGGCTCCGCCCGACCACCACCTCGTGGCCGTATCCAACCGGTCCCAGCTCCACGGCTGGACCGGAGAGATCGTCGAGAAGGGGGCCAGCGCTCCGGCACGGACCGACCCGGTCGCCCGCTGGCTGGGCGCCTTCGTCGAGACCGCGGACCCCGAGGTCGGCGCCCGCTTCGAGCGGTGGCTCGGCCAGCACGAGATCGACCTTCGCTGCCCGGACCCGGGGCTCGAGGCCTTGCTCCAGCACTTCGACCGCCCGGCGACGCTCGAGTTCGCGAGGACGCTGGCCCGGCGCGGGTGTCGGCTCGAGCGCCGAGAACTCGCGGCGGCGGCGGAGCGAGCCCTCGATTCTGCCATCCCCGAGACCCCCATCGAGGCGCTCCGAACCCTGCGCCAGCTCGCGCCGGACCTGCTGCCGTCCGCCCTCGATCGGCTGGGCCGAGAAGGCCGCGTCGCGCCGCTGCTCTACTTTGCCGCCGAGACCGGGGCGTCCGTCGTGCATGCGGCCCTCTCGCTCGACCGCCCCCGCGCCTCGCTGCCCGAGATCCACGCGGAGGCGGCGGGGCTCATCGACCACCCCGGACTCCCGCGATCGATCACGCCCGCGCCCTCATCGGCTTTGGAAAAAAGCCCGCCGGTGCGCCGCTCTTTGCCGCTGCGGTCGCCCTCCGGGCCGCCGAGGACCGGCTCGGCTCCGCCCACCGCCGCTCCGCGCTCGCCGCCGCCTCTGCGGCCTCGCTCGCGACCAGGGTGGGCAGCTGCGTCGTCCCCTCGAAGCGAGCCGGACCCCCGGGTCCAGAAGACATCGCGGCGTGCCTCGCCCAGATGGACCGTCCCTCGCATGCGGCCGGGCGGGCTTCGGTCCTCATCGGCGAGCCGATCACCTACGCGCTGCTCGACGCGGTCCTGCTCGCCGAGCTCGCGCTCTTCGACGTCGGGGACGCGTGCGAAGCGGCCGAGGCCTGGCGCCCCACCGACCCCATGCTCTCTGCCTGCCCAGCGCTGTACGCGGTCGCCGCGCTCGCCTGGGCCCGGTCGCTGCACTTCGTGGGGCCCTGCGGGCCGGCGCGCCAGGAAGGCTCGGACCGGCTCGCCGGGCTCGCGGCGAGCCTCGCCGCCCGCAGCCGAGGCCCGCTCGAGGCCTTGGCGGTGGCGCTCCACGGGCAATTCGCCGATTTCGAGCTCGCCCCCCTGGCCTCTAGGGCCCAAAAGCTGCTGGCATCCCCGCCCGCCGGATGCTCGCCGGAGCGAGCGCAGCAGCTCATCGAAGAGCACGGGGCCGAGGCTTGCGCCGCGCTCGCCGCCTCCGATCTCAGCCCGGCCGAGCTCGCCGAGCAGCTCGGCGGGACCGTTCGATTTCGCGCGTTCCGGACCAGAACCCAAGGCGACGGCCGTCCGGAGCTCGCCGAGATCGCCGCCTTGTGCCGAGCCGCTCCCGCCGCCGGCCCGGTGCGGGCCGCTGCTTTCGCCGCGCTCGAGCGGAGCGAGGCGAGGTGGCGGGGCCGGCTGGGCCGGGTTCGGTGGGCCGGCCCGGCGGCCGCGCTCGGTCTCGTTGGCTTCGTTCTCGGATGGAACGTCGCCATCGGGATCCGCTTTGGCCGGGGCTGAGCGGGCGGTGGCGGGTCCGGGCCCGGTCGGGTACGACACCGGCATGGCGCGGAGGCTGGTGCTCGTCGACGGGTCCGCGATGCTGTTTCGCGCCTACTACGCGATCCCCGGCAACCTGCGCACGTCCACCGGCCAGCCCACCAACGTGGTCTACGGCTTCGCCACGATGTTCCGGAAGCTGTTTTCGGGGCGCCCGCCGGACCTCGGGGCCGTCGTCTTCGATGCCCCAGGCAAGAGCTTTCGGGCGGCCCGCTTCGAGGGCTACAAGCGGTCCCGAGAGGCCGCTCCGGAGGACCTCGTGGCCCAGCGCGAGCTGGTGGACCGCCTCGTCGAATGCCAAGGCTTCCCCGTGCTTCGCTGCCCCGGCTACGAGGCCGACGACGTGATCGGCACGCTCACCGTGGCCGCGGTCGCCGAAGGCATCGAGGTCAGCATCGTCTCCTCGGACAAAGACTTCGTCCAGGTCCTCGGGCCTACCGTGCGCATGTTCGACGCGATGCGGGACATCACCTACGACGTCGCGCTCGCCGAGAAGAAGTGGGGGGTCAAACCGGAGCGCTTCGTGGATCTGCTCGCGCTCACCGGAGACACGAGCGACGACATCCCCGGGGTCCCCGGGATCGGCAAGAAGACCGCGAGCGCGCTGCTCGACCGCTACGGGGACCTCGAAGGCGTGCTCGCCCACACCGCCGAGCTGCCCCCCCGCCAGCGCGCGGCCCTCGAAACCCACCGGGAGCAAGCCCGCTTGTCCAAAGAGCTCGCGACCTTCGACACCCAGGTCCCGCTCCCGCTCGGCCTTCGCGACCTGGTCCTCCCCCCGCCGGAGCCAGAGCGTCTCAACGAATTCTATCTCGAGCTCGAGTTCCACTCGCTGCTCACCGAGACCGAGACCGAGACCCCCTCGACCCCGGTCGCGGTGCTCGGACCAGACAGCCTCGGGCCTTGGCTCGACGCCGCCGCCCACGTCGCGCTGTTCCCGGTGATCGACCCCCCCGCGGTCGCCCCCGGCGCCTGGGTGGGCCTCGGTCTCGCCCGAGGGGACGAGGAGCTCGGCTACGCCGACGTCCGGCGCGGCGTCCCCGAGCCCCTCTCCGCCTTTCTCACCGACCCGAGCCGGCCCAAGTGGGCCCACGAGGCCAAAGCGCTGTGGGTGCTCATCCCGAGCCTCGACGGGGTGGCGTTCGACACCCAGCTCGCCTCGTTCCTCATCGACCCGAACCGCCTCCTCCCCCACCGGCTCGACCAGCTCTCGAAAGCGTACCTGCAGACCCCGCTGCCTCCGGCGAAGCGGCTGCAAGGCAGCGGGCAGAAGGAGCGCCGATTCGCGGAGCTCGAACCGGAGGCGGTCGCGGATTGGGCCGGAAAGCGGGCGGGCGCGGTGTTCTCGATGGTGCCGAAGCTCGTCGAGGCCCTGTCCGCCGCGAACCTGTCCGCCCAGCTCCGCGACGTGGACCTGCCCTTGTCGGCGGTGCTCGCCCGGATGGAGCGGGCCGGCGTGCCGGTGGCCCCGGACGAGCTCGAGACCGCCGAGCGGGATTTCGAAAAGAGGCTCACCGAGCTCGAGGCCGAGATCCACGAGCTCGCCGGCCGCCCCTTTCACATCGGGAGCCCAAAGCAGCTCGCCGAGGTCTTGTTCGTCGAGCTGAAGCTCCCGGTCGTCAAGCGCACCAAGACGGGCCACTCCACCGACGCCGAGGTGCTCGAGCGGCTGGCCCCGAAGCACCCGATCGCGCGGGCGCTGCTCGAGCACCGAAAGCTCTCGAAGCTGGTCACAACCTACACCCGGGTCCTGCGGGCCGCGATCCGGCCCGATACCGGCCGGGTGCACGCCACGCTCCAGCAGACGGCGGGGGTGACCGGCCGCCTCATCTCCACCGACCCGGACCTGCAGCGCACGCCGATCAAGAGCCCGGAAGGGGAGCGCGTCCGCCGGGCCTTCGTCGCCCCCACCGGCCGCCTTCTGGTGAGCGCCGACTACAGCCAGATCGAGCTGAGGCTCTTGGCCCATCTGTCCGAAGATCCCGCGCTGCTCGACGCGTTCGCCGCCGGGGCCGACGTGCACAAGCGGACCGCCGCGGCCCTGTTCTCGGTCACGGTGGACGAAGTGACCCCCGAGCAGCGGAGAATCGGCAAGACGGTCAACTTCGCCACCATCTACGGCCAGGGGGCGACCGCGCTCGGGCAGATCCTGGGCGTGCCGCGAGCCGAAGCGAAGCGCTACATCGACGGCTACTTCGCCGCCCACGCCGGCGTCCGCCGCTGGCTCGACGGCACCATCGCCGAGGCCCAGAAGACCGGCTACGTGACCACGCTCGACGGGCGGCGGCGCCACATCCCGGAACTATCGAGCCACGCCGCCCTCGAGCGGGCGGCCGGGGAGCGGATCGCCGCCAACACCCCGATCCAGGGCTCGGCGGCGGACCTGTGCAAACGAGCCATGCTCGAGGTGGACCGAAGGCTCCCCGCGGTGGCCCCCGGCGCCCAGATGATCCTCCAAATCCACGACGAGCTCTTGTTCTGCGCCCCGGAGGCGGAGGCGGAGGCCGTGGCGGCGCTCGCCCGAGAGACGATGGCGGGGGTGGCCGCGCTCCGGGTTCCGCTGGTGGTCGAGGTCGGCATCGGGCCCACGTGGGCCGAGGCCCACTGACGGCTGACCTACGACGATCGAACGCGGGCGGGGCTTTGGAACCCACCCGCGTCCCGGATCAGTCGCGATCCTTCCCGAGCTCGAGCCAACCGCCCATCCCTGGCACCTCGAGCGCCAACCAATCCGGCCCGGAGCGCGCCTCGGCGAACGCTTCCCACAGCCCGTCGATGATCGCGGCGGCATGATCCACGAGCGCCAGGCGCTCGAAGCGCCGGTCATCGCCTTCCTCGACGAGCAGCGCCGGGAGCTTCACCGACCGCATCGAGAGCCCCTCGGCTTCGACCGTCGCCTCGTACACCTGCTCGCCGTGCTGAAGCCGCAAGCGGGCCTGGTGGACCGGGAGACCGCGGGCGATGGCCTCCTTGACCACGGCCGAATAGGCGGACTGGTGGCCTTTGGCCCGCAGCTCCGTCGCGTCCCCGGCGAGCCCCTGCAGGACCACCGGCCCTACGAACACCAAGGTCACGTCCTCCCCGTCGATCTCGAGGAACCGGTCGCCGGATTCCGAGCGCCACAAGAGCCAGGTCAAGAACTCCCGGCCGAGCCACGCCCGCTGCCGCGACAGGTCGTCGATCGCCTTTTGCCGCTCTTGGGTCGCCCGGTCCTCGACCTCCTCCACCGGCAGGCCGTCCACGCCGAGCAGCTCTCGCTTGTCAGCCTGCGGCACCGAGCACCTCCACCGAGAACAGGAGCGGCGTCGGGCCGAGCCCCTCGACCGAACGTCCGCCCTCCTCCCACCGCGGCCCGGGGCCGAGCGGCGCGAGCCGAAGCTTCAGGTGGTCCTCGACCGCGACCGCGACCTCTTCGACCAGCCTCGTCGCCGTCGCCCACACTTGAAGCTCGTTGCTCGCGCGCCGCCACCGCACGTCGTGGACCTTGCTGGCCACGAAAGCCTGCTTGCGGAGGCCGCGAAGCAAGACCTCCTTCTCTTCCCGCTTCTCTCTCCCGGTTGGCTTGCGCCCGTGCTTGCTTTCGAACTGGGCCGACCACTCCGCGAGTGCCTCTTTGGTCTGCGCCGCCGGCACCCGAACGACGTCGACCCGCCAGCCGAGCAGGATGTCGTCCCCAAAGACGACGCTCGCCGGCGAAAACGCGGTCCCGTCCCGGTTGCCCCACTCCACGAAGCCGGCCGCCCGCTCCTCGTCGGCCGTCTCCCGGTCGAGCGGCGAAAACGCCCCCTTCGCCAGCTCGGAGCCGAGCCCGTTCTTCGGGTCGATCGGCGGGGCGTCGAGGACGCGAAAGCGAACAAAGCTGACCGGACCGGCCGCGATCGGCATGGGCCGCGCACCCTTCGCTGGCTGCTGCCGCCCGGTCAAGGCCCAGAGAGCCCGCATTCGTGGCGCAGACCAAGACCGAAACGCTGCCTTGGCGCCGACCCGAATTCCGCTCGACGCCCGGGTGCATCGGTCCGGGGTGCCGATGTCGGCCGGTGACTTCCAATAACGCTCTATAGGTCAAATAAATCGAACGATTCGACCGCTCTTCACTCGCGGTCACCGTGAAGAGCACCCCACCATCGAACGCTTCACCCCCGGCCCTCGGCACGCTACCCAGGACGGGACTTCCGGGCAGGGTCAACGACCTCGTTCGGCAAAACCCTGAGGACCGGCTTCGATGAAAATTCGTCTCATGCACCCCGCCGTCGGTGAGATCGCGTTTCCGCTCAAGCCAGGCGGGAGCCTGGTCGTCGGCCGGCTCGGCTCGGCGACCGACGTGGAGATCAGCTGGGATCCTCGAATCTCGCGCCGCCACTGCCGGCTGTGGGAACGGGACGGACGGATCTGGTTTCAGGACCTCGCCAGCCGAAACGGGTCGTGGATCGGGAGCGACCGGGTGAGCGGCGTCGTCCGGCTCGCGCCCGGGGCCTCGGTGCTGATCGGCGAGACGGTCCTCCTCATCCCAGCCGCGAAATCCGGGGAGGAGACGGTCGCCGAAGAGACCCATGAGCGCCCGGCGACCCCAGCCGAGCTCGAAGCGCTCGAGCAGCTGCCCCCGCACTTCGACGAGGCCCCGCCGACCCTGGCCATCCGGTCCGCGGCCGCGCTCGACGCGGGCACGGCGACGATGCCGCCGATCACGGAGAGCTGCGCTTCGCCGGCGCCCTCGACCATGGACCTTCGCGGCCACGCCGAGCCCGGTCCTCTGGCCCATGGGGTCGAAAACAAGGTCCGAGCCACCCCGCGCTTCGTCAGCCCGACCCGGGTGCACATCCGCGCGGCCCACCGGGAGGAGCTCCAGGACTTGTGGGTACGTGACATCTCGAAAGGGGGGCTCTTCGTCGAGACGACCTCGGCCCCGCCTCCCGGAACCCCAGTCGAGGTCGAGCTCGACACGCCCGCCGGCCGCCTCACCCTGCGCGGCCTGGTCGTGCACGTGCTCAGCGAGCAGATCGCGGCCAGCTTCGGCGGAAAACCAGGGGTGGGCGTTCAGTTCATCGACCTGGGGCCACAGACCCGCGACGCGATCCAGGCCTACATCGAGGGCTGCGCCGATCGGTTCGAGCGACCGGAGCCGGGACAGAGCGCCGGACCGACCACCGACTCGCTCGACCAGGCGGTCCAGCGGGCGAGAAAGTTCCTCCACGACGCGGAGGCCATCGACTTCTATGCGGCCCTCGAGCTTCGACCCACCGTCGGGGCGGCGAAGATCGAGGAGACCCTGAACCATCTTCATCGAAGCTTCTCCGAGAGCGCCCGGCGCGCCCCTCCCCCCCAAGCGGCGCGGCTCGAGGCGGCGCTCAACTTGCTCGGCCGCGCCCGCCGGATCCTCACCCAGGAGGAAGGCCGGCTCGACTACGACTTTCGAAACGGCCACATCCGGGCCAAGGAGCGGATCGCCGCCGCCCACTCCCAAACCGGTCCCGACCTCTCCACGCTGCGAAACGCGTGGAACCGGGTCTTCCCGGACCGAGTCGATCGCGCCGCCCTGCTCACTCGCAAGGCGTTCGCGTCCCGGCAGCGGCAAGACTTCGCCGCCGCCATCGACGCCGGGCGCGCGGCGCTCGCCTTGAACCCATTCTTTGAAGAGCTCGAGCAGACGGTCGAGGTCTGGGAGTCGGTCGGGGCGCGCTGACTCTGGTCCGCGGAGCGCCGGCCCGCGGAGCGCGTCGGCTCCTCGAAGCGGGCGGCGCCGATTCAAGGGACGAATCGGTAGCCGCTGCCCCGCACGGTGATGAAGTGCCGGGGCATCTCGGGATCGGCCTCGAGCTTTCCTCGGAGCTGGGCCACGAAGTTGTCCACCGTCCGCCTCGAGCCGTTGTGCTGCACCCCCCACACTTCGCGCAGCAGCATCTCCCGGGCGAACACCCGGTTCGGGTTCTCGAGAAAGAAGGCGAGCAGCTCGAACTCGAGGTGGGTGAGCCGCACCTCCGTGCCGCCGCGGCTCACCGCGCGCTCGGCGAGCGCCACCTCCACGTCCGAAAAACGCACGAGCCGGTCGTCGGTGGGGCGTGGCTGCGCCCGCCGCAAGACCGCCTGCACCCTCGCCATCAGCTCGGCCAACGCGAACGGCTTGGTCACATAATCGTCGGCCCCGAGGCGCAGCGCCGCCACCTTGTCGTACTCCCCCTCTCGGGCGGACAGAACGATGATCGGGACCGAGTCGCCGCGGGCGCGCACCTCCCGAAGCAGGTCGAGCCCGTTCTTTCGGGGCAGGCTGATGTCGAGCAGCACGAGGTCGGGCCGAATCGCCGCCAGCGTCGCCGACGCCTCGATCCCGTCGTGCACCGTCTTCGATGCATACCCCTCGAGGCGGAGGTTCAGGGCGATCCCGGTCGCGATCGCCTCGTCGTCCTCGACGATCAGAATCTCTTTTTCCGTGGCCGGTGGGTTCATGCGCCGCTCCTCCGAGGCAGGCGGAGCCGAAAGTCGGCTCCCCGGCCAGGCAACGAGCGTAGCTCCACCTTGCCGCCGTGTGCGTGCACGATCGCGCGGACGATGGCGAGGCCCAGCCCGCTCCCGATGGTTCGGCGGTCGAGCGCAGCGCGGCCCCGCTCGAACTGCTCGAAGATCTGCCGCTGCTCGCTCCAAGGGATCCCCGGACCTTCGTCGGCCACCGAGACGAGCGCGTCCCGGTCCTGCTCGACCACCCGCAGCCGGATCCGCGCCCCCGGTTCGTCGCAGCCGTACTTCCACGCGTTCATCAGCAGGTTGCTGACCGCCAGGGTGAGCGAGGCCCGATCCCCGGCGACGGTCAGCCCCTCCTCGAACTGCGCGTCCACCTCCACCGGTCGGCTGAGCGTAGCCGCCCGCAGCGCCTCGAGGGCGTCGAGCCCCACCTCGGCGAGGTCCACCGGCTCGTGCCCCGGCGCCCGACCGGACTCCCACCGCGACAGCTCGATCACGCGGTTGACGAGGCCCTGCAGGCGCTCGACCTCCTGGGCCAGCAGCCGAAGGCAAGCCCGCTTCTCGTCCGGGTCGGTGAGCCGCTCGTTCTGGAGGGTCTCGATGAACATGCGGATGCTGGTCAGCGGCGTGCGCAGCTCGTGGCTGACCGAAGAGACGAAGTCATTTTGCACGTGGGCGAGCGAAGCGCCTCGGGTGAGGTAGTTCGAGCCCAGGATGTATCCGGTGAGAGATGTCGTGCAGAACGCGAGCAGCAGCACGCCAGCGACGATGCTGCCCCCCCCCGAACCCATCAACAGCAGCACCACCCCGAGCGCGGTGCTCGCGACGGTCGGGACCAGGATGGCGGCGATGAAGGTGACCTGCGCCCGGGCGATCATCACGCTCGCCGGCGCCCGAAACAGCGACCGGCGGACGTTCATTCGGGCTCCGTCGAGGCGGGCGGAGGACGGCGTCGGCCGAGCGCCCAGGCCACGCCCGGGGTGAGCGCCAGGGTGACGGCGATTCGCACCGGCTTCGTGAGCTGGGTGAGCAGGTAGGCGCCGGCGACGGTGCCGGCGGTGGCCGAGACCCCCTCCCCTTGGTAGCCGGCGGTGATGAGCGCGGCTGAGCCGGCGAAGGTCAGCCCGAACAACGAAAACCAGACCCCCAGCGCCACCGGCCCGTAGGCCTCCATGAGGCCGCCCACCTTGTCTTTCCAGCCGCTCACCGGGTGGAGCGTAGCAGGCGAGCGAAGAGCAAGACCAGCCCGACGCACCGACACCTGCGCCGGCTCGATACGCAAGCGACCTCGCCCGCCGAGCCGCGCCTCGATCGCGCCCCCGAGCGGTCGATTTCCGGTAGGGACGCCGGTCCTGCGCCGGGGACGGAAGAGCCCATGCTGAGCCCCAAGCGGCTGCCACGCCGATACTTCACCCCGGATGAGGCCAACACCCTCCTGCCAACGATACGGGCGTACCTGCTCGAAGTGCAGCAGCTCGGCCGAGCGGTGCATGCGCTCGAGCGGGCCCTCGACCAGGGTCCGCCCGAAAGCGAGCGAAGAGAGCTCGAGCGCGTCCGGGCCGAGCGAGCTTGGTCCCAGGCCCACCTGGTCGAGCGCTTGCTTCACCTCGGGGTCGAGCTGTCCGACCCCATCGAGTCGGGCCGGCTTCGGTTCCCCGCCCTGCGAAACGGAGAGCCGGTGTGGCTCATGTGGACCGTCGGCGAGCCCCGGGTCCGAACGTGGATGCCGGCGAGCTACCGGCTCGGGGGGCACGGACCCACCGGCCGTCCTCGCTCGCCCGGCCTCGGCGCGCACTGGGAATGGCGCAACTGACCCCGGTCAAGGAGCGGAGTTCATCGTCGCCTCGACCGCACCTGGCGGCTCCGGCTCGGCCTTCGGCGCCGGCGCTGCGAACAGCACCTGCCAGGTGTAGTATCCCTCCTCGGCGAGCCAGTTCACCTCGTGCCCGAGCGAGCGGTGCAGCTCGATGATCGGACGGTTCGTCTGGTGGACCTCTCCGCACAACCCACCGATGCCTCGGTGCCGCGCGTAGGCCTCGAGCCGATGGTAGAGGTACCGGGCCATGCCCTGGCGGCGGCAGTCCTCGTGCACGGTCAGAGCGATGTCCGCCGTGTTTCGCCGCGGGTCGAGGTCGTAGCGGCCGATCGCCACCAGGTTCCGCTCCCCCGTCTTCTCGAAGATGCCAAAGGCCATCCGCTGGTGCCAATCCACGCAGCACAGCTCCGCCGCTTCCCGGTGCCCGAGCTCCGTCTTCACGTTGAAGTACCGGCTGTAGACCGTGTCCGGGCGATGGGAATAGAAGAAGTCCTGCAGCCGTCGCTCATCCGACGCCTTGAGCGGCCTCACGAAATAGGGCTTGCCCCCGAATGTCTTGTCCTCTTCCCAGTCGCTCGGGAACGGGTTCGCGACCTGCTTGAGCATCTGCTCGTGCTCATGGACGTAGTGGCGGCGCCGAACGTAGTCGAACAGCTCCTGCCTGAAGTCGGGGTGAGCCACCCCGATCAGGGACAACGCTCGCTCCCGGATGGTCTTTCCGTGCAGGTACGCCACCCCGTACTCGGTGACGACGTAGTGCACGTCGCCGCGGGAGGTGACCACGCCGGCCCCGTCGTCGAGACGAGGCACGATCCGGCTGATCTGCCCCCCCTTTGCGGTGCTGGGGAGGGCGATGATCGGCTTTCCGCCCCGGCTCATCGCCGCGCCCCGGATGAAGTCCACCTGCCCGCCGATGCCGCTGAAGAACCGGTGTCCGATCGAGTCGGCGGACACCTGGCCGGTCAAATCGACCTGGATCGCCGAGTTGACCGCGCAGACCTGGTCGTTTTGGGAAATGTTCCGAGGATCGTTCACATAGTCCGAGGTGTGAAACGCGATCGTCGGGTTGTCGTGAACGTGGTCGTAGAGCTTTCGGCTCCCCATCGCGAAGCTCGTGATGGTTTTCATCGGGTGGAGCTTCTTCTTCGAGTTGGTGACGTTCCCCCCTTCGAAGAGGGAGAGCATCCCATCGGAGAACATCTCCGTGTGCACGCCGAGGTCGCTCTTGTCCTGCAGGAAGCGGAGCACCGCGTTCGGGATGGACCCGATGCCGAGCTGCAAGCAGGCGCCGTTCGGGATGAGCCTGGCCACGAGCCCACCGATCCGGATCGAGGTCTCGTCCGGCTCCGAGGCGTGGGGGATCTCGAGCATCGGCGTGTCCACTTCGACGATCGCGTCGAGCTCCGTCAGATGCACCGGAGTATCGCCAAAGGTGCGCGGCATCTGGGGGTTGATCTCGGCGATCACGACCCGGGCCACGTCGAGGGCGGCGCGCTGGATGTCCACATGGATGCCCATCGAGCAGAACCCGTGGGCATCCGGGGGGGACAGCTGCAGCATGGCGACGTCCACCCGCCGGCTGGTGCGGACCAGCTCGGGCAGCTCGTGCAAAAAGATCGGCGTGTAGTCGGCTCGACCTTCCTGCACCGCCTTACGGACGTTCGGTCCGATGAAGAAGGCGTTGTGGCGAAACGAGCCGGTGTGCTCCGGCGCCGCGTAGTCCGCTCGACCGAACGTGAGCAGGTGCACCACCTCCACGTCGCTCAGACTCCGTCCCCGACCCACGAGCGCTTCCACCAGCCGCTCTGGGCAGGCGCAGCCGGAACCCACGAGGACCCGGTCCCCGGACCGAACCGCCTGGACCGCCTGCTCCGCGGTCGTACGCCGGGCCTCGTACCACTGCCGGACTTTTTCGTTCATGACGTGAACCTCATCGCTGCGCCGCAGCATTGCAAGTCCCTTGCCGCGTGGCGTTACGGCATCCAACCCCTACGTCGTTCCCAGTCGGTGACGAAGCTGCGGTGGTGGGACACTCGTCCGAAACGACCGCACCGTCATCGGCTGGGATTTCGGAGATCCGGGCCCCTCCCGCAGCTTTGGCACGTCGCGTGCGTGATCTCCGGCTCGCGGCCCGGCCGCGGAGGAGAATCCCAACGATGCTGTATGTACGCGACCTCATGACCGAGCGGGTGGCCACGGTGCGCGCCGACGACGACCTGAGCGTTCTCTACGACCTCATGGACTCCCGGCGGATCCGCCACGTCCCCGTGCTCGACGAGGACGGCGACCTGGTCGGGATCGTCTCTCAGCGGGACCTCTTGAAAGGGGCGCTCGGCGAAGCGGCTGGCCTCCCCATCTCCGCCCAGCGGGACCTGCTCCGCTCCGCGACCGTGGACGCGATCATGGTCACGGAGCCGATGACGGTCGAGCCGGACACCTCCCTGAAGGAGGCAGGCGAGCTGCTGCTCGAGCACAAGCTCGGGTGCCTCCCGGTCCTCGAGGGCGGCGACCTCGTCGGCATCATCACGGAGTCCGACTTCGTCCGCTACACCGTCGAGCAGCTCTGAGCAGCACCGCTCGGTGACATCTCGTGCTCGCCGGTGGTTTCCGGTAACCTCCCCGCCGTGAGCGAGGGCGAAGATGGCTCGGAAGGCGCGGCACAGCATGTGCATGGCCGGAAGTCGCTGCGCCCCGACAACCCCCCGCGGTCGTCGGAGCCCGAGGGAAATGTGCGCCCGTACCTTGATCTTGCCGACGCGCTGTTTCTGGAGGTCGACTCGACCGGCCGCATCGAGTTCATCAACGAGCATGGGCTCGAACTCATCGGGTGCACCGCCGAAGAGGTGGTTGGGCAAGACTGGTTCGAGACCTGCGTGCCCGCCGCCGAGCGGTCGAGCGCGCGGGCCATGTTCGAGGAACACTTCGCTGCGCCCGAGATCGATCGCCGCACCGACTTCGAGACCGCGGTGGTCACCCCGAGCGGGGAGATTCGGCGCATCAAGTGGGCGCAGGTGGTGGTCACCGGAGACCGGGACGGACCGAAGCGCCTTCTCGCATCTGGGCATGACATCACCGCGCAGCGCGAGGCCGAAGCGTCGCTCGACTCCACCCTGCGGGAGCTGCGGGCTTACAAATACGCGCTCGACGAATCCTCGATCATCGCCATCACCGACCGCCGGGGCCGCATCACGTTCGTGAACGACCGCTTCTGCGAGATCTCGAAGTACGAGCGAGACGATCTGCTCGGGCAGGATCACCGCATCCTCAACAGCGGCCACCACCCCAAAGCGTTCTTCCAGCAGATGTGGCGCACCGTCGCCTCCGGGCAGGTGTGGCACGGCGACATCCGAAACCGAGCCCGGGACGGCAGCACCTACTGGGTCGCCACGACCATCGTCCCCATCCTCGACGACATCACGAGAAAGCCGCGCGAATACATCGCCGTCCGCAACGAGATCACCGCCCGCAAAGAGGCCGAAGCGGCGCTCGAGGAGAGCGTGAAGCAGCTGGCCGAGGCCAACCGGAGGCTCCGGGAGGAGCACGAGAAGCTCATGCAGGCGGAGAAGATGGCGTCGGTGGGTCTGCTCGCCGCCGGCGTCGCCCACGAGATCAACAACCCCTTGTCGGGGGTCATGGCTTGCCTGAAGGCGCTCGAAGAAGGCCGTGTGCGACCCGAGCGTCGGGATCAGTACTTCTCGACCGCCAGGGACGGTCTCGAGCGCATCCAGCAGACGGTGCGCGGGCTCCTCGACTACTCCCGGCAGCGGCCCCCCGCGCCGGCCGAGGTCGGCATCGCCGAGGTCACCCGGGCCTGCGGACGGCTCATCGCTCCGCTGGTGCGAAAGCGAGAGGTGGACATCGTGCTCGAGCCGCGGGCCGAGGAGGTTCGGGTCCTCGCGGACCGGCCCCAGCTCATGCAGGCGATGGTCAACCTTCTCCTCAACGCCACCTACGTCGCCCCCCCGGGCACCGAGGTCGTGGTGGACGTGCTCGAAGGGGAAGGGGAAGTCGGCCTGCGCATTTCGGACCGAGGTCCGGGCATGAGCGACGAGGTCATCGCTCGGGCCTGCGACCCATTCTTCACCACCAAACCCGAGGGCGAAGGCACCGGGCTCGGCCTCGCGGTGACGCAGAGCATCGCGCAGGCCCACGGCGGCCGACTCAGCTTCGAGCGCCGCCCCGACCCCGAGTCTGGAACCCACGTCACCATCTGGCTCCCTCATCGAAAGGTTGAACTTGTCACAGCTCGAGATTCTGCTCGCGGATGATGAACCCTCCATTCGGCTGACCGTCGCCGACGCGCTCGAGGACCTCGGGCACCGAGTGACGCTCGCCGCGGACGGAGCGGAGGCGCTGGACGAGATCGAGCGACACGTCTTCGACGTGGTCATCTCCGACATTCGCATGCCCAAAGCGGACGGGATGACCGTGTTTCGGAGGCTGAGGGCCCGCTCCCCGAACACCGACGTCATCCTCATCACCGCGTACGCGGCGGTCAGCGATGCGGTCGAGGCCCTCAAGGAAGGCGCCTACGACTATCTCACCAAGCCCTTCGACATCGACGAGATCAAGCTGCGGGTCTCGCGAATCGCCCAGAAGCGCTCGCTCGAGCGAGAGCTCGACGAGGCGCGAGCCCAGCTCGCCGCGAAGGACCCAGGGCAGATCATCATCGGCCGCAGCAACGCCATGATCCGGCTGCTCGACCTCATCGAGACCATCTCCTCGAGCGACGCCCCCGTCCTCATCACCGGGGAGTCGGGGACCGGCAAGGAGCTGGTCGCCAAGACCATCCACAACCTATCCCCCCGGTCGGAACAAGCGTTCGTCGCCGTCAACTGCGCCGCCTTTCCCGAAACCCTGCTCGAAGCGGAGCTGTTCGGTCACGAGCGAGGCGCCTTCACCGGCGCCGTCAAGTCCCGAGACGGCCGGTTTCAGCTCGCCCATTGCGGCACGCTGTTTCTCGACGAGATCGCCGAGATCCCCCCGATGGCGCAAGCGAAGCTGCTGCGCGTCCTGCAGGAGGGGGTCATCGAGCCGCTCGGGACGAACCGGCCCATGGACGTCGATGTCCGGGTCGTGTCGGCGACCCACCGAAACCTGAAGCAGCGGATCCGCGACGGCTTGTTCCGAGAGGACCTCTACTATCGGCTCAACGTCTTGGATGTCCCGATCCCGCCGCTGCGCGACCGACGCGGGGACCTCCCCATCCTGGTCGAGCACTTCTTGAAGCGCATGACCCCAAAGGGCAAGCCGCCCCCCGCCATCGCCCCCCGGGCCTGGGCCGCGCTGGCCGAATATCCGTTTCCGGGCAACGTGCGCGAGCTCGAGCACGCGGTGCAGCGGGCCACGGTGCTGTCCCGCGGGGGAGAGATCGACATCGGGCACCTCCCGGAGGACATCGCCGGGGTTCCCACCCTCGAGCCCACCCCGGCGACCGAGGTGCAGGATCACCTGCGACCGCTCGCGCAAGCGGTGAAAGAGTTCGAGCGAGCCTATCTCGAGCGAGCGCTCAAGGAGTCCGAGGGTCGAAAGGCCCGAGCAGCCGAGCTGCTCGGCATCTCCCGAAAGAACCTCTGGGAGAAGCTTCGGTCCCACGAGCTCGGCGACTGAGGCCGCGTCAAGGCCGGCGCCCGGCCGCCCGCCCGCCGCGACGACCCTTGGCCCGCGGTTTCGAGGGCGCGGGCGAGGCCCGCGGCGGAGCCTCGATGCCGAGTTCGACCGCCTCGAGCATCCGGATCTGGTCCCGGAGCGCCGCCGCTCGCTCGAAGTCGAGCGCTGCCGCCGCGGCTTTCATCTGCTCCCGGAGCCGCTCGCGAAGCCGAGGGAACTCTTCCTTCTCGAACACCTCTCCGTCGAGCTCGACCGTCGCCGGCGCGCTCGCCTCGGGCGCGAGCTCGGTCTTGAACCCAGCGACCTCACGCAGATCCCGAACCGCCTTCTTGATCGTGGCCGGTGTGATCCCGTGCTCATGGTTGTAGGCGATCTGCAGCGTTCGGCGCCGCTCGGTCTCGTCGATGGCCACCCGCATGGAGGCCGTCACCGTGTCGGCGAACATGATGACCCGGCCCTCTGCGTTTCGCGCCGCCCGGCCGATGGTCTGGATGAGGGATTTCTCCGCCCTCAAAAACCCCTCTTTGTCCGCATCGAGGATGGCAACCAAAGAGACCTCCGGGAGATCGAGCCCTTCCCGCAGCAAGTTGATGCCCACCAGGACGTCGAACACTCCGAGCCGTAGGTCACGGAGGATCTCCGCTCTCTCGAGGGTGTCGATGTCGGCGTGCAGGTACCGGATCTTCACCCCGAGGTCCTGGTAGTATTCGGTCAGATCCTCGGCCATTCTCTTGGTGAGCGTGGTGATCAGCACCCGCTCCTTCTTCTGCACCCGGATGTGGATCTCGGACAGCAGCTCGTCCACCTGGTGGGCCGCCGGCCGCACCTCGATCACCGGGTCGAGCAGCCCGGTGGGCCGGATGATCTGCTCGACGATGACCCCCTCGGATTTCTCGATCTCGTAGTTCGCCGGGGTCGCCGAGACATAGATGGCTTGGCACACCTTGGTCTCGAACTCGTCGAATTTCAGCGGGCGGTTGTCGAGCGCGGACGGGAGGCGAAACCCGAAGTCCACCAGCGTCTCTTTCCTCGCCCGGTCGCCCCGAAACATCGCGCCGACCTGGGGGATCATCTGGTGGCTCTCGTCGACCACCAGCAAGAAGTCGTCGGGAAAGTAGTCGATGAGGGTCGGTGGAGGCTCTCCTGGCGCCCTCGCCGAGAGGTGCCGGGCGTAGTTCTCGATGCCCTTCACCATGCCCACCGTCTCGAGCATCTCGAGGTCGTACAGCGTGCGCTGCTCGAGCCGCTGCCGCTCGACCAGTCGCCCTTCCCGCTCGAGCTCGTCGAGGCGCGTTCGAAGCTCGGACTCGATGGAGCGAACCGCCATCGCTCGCCGCTCCGGTGGCGTCACGTAGTGGCTCGCCGGGAACATGCGGATCTTCTGGAGGTCGCGAAGCACCTTGCCGCGCAGGGGGTCGATCTCCCGAATGGACTCGATCTCGTCGCCGAACCACTCGATGCGCAGAGCCCTCTCCTCCTCGTACACCGGGAAGACCTCGACCACGTCGCCCCGGACCCGAAACGCACCGCGGGAGAAATCGATGTCGTTGCGTTCGTATTGAAGCTCGACCATGCGCCGAAGGACGGTGTCCCGTTCGACGGCCTGGCCTGGCCTCAGCTCGAGCGTCATGCCTTCGTAGACCTCCGCCGCCCCGATGCCGTAGATGCAGGACACCGAAGCGACGACGATCACGTCGTCCCGTTCGAGCAGGGAGCGGGTGGCCGAGTGGCGCATCCGGTCGATCTCGTCGTTGATGAGCGAGTCCTTCTCGATGAAGGTGTCGGTCGATGGAACGTAGGCTTCGGGCTGGTAGTAGTCGTAGTAGCTGACGAAGTACTCGACCGCGTTGTCCGGGAACAGCTCCTCGAGCTCGGAATAGAGCTGGCCAGCCAGGGTTTTGTTGTGAGCGAGCAGGAGAGTGGGCCGGCCGTAGCCAGCCACCACGTTCGCGATGGTGAAGGTCTTGCCGGTGCCGGTCGCGCCGAGCAGCAGCTGGTGCTTCTGCCCGGAACGAAGGCCAGCCAGGAGGCGCTCGATCGCCTCCGGCTGGTCGCCACGGGGGACGTAGGAACTTCGGAGCTGAAAGCCCACGGCGAAGAACTCGAGGTTGGCTCGGCCTGAACAGGCGAGCGGTTGTCAGGCCGAGACGCGGAAGATGTGGACGAACTCGCTCTCGACCTCGTCCTCCTTCATGTCGCGGGCGATCGAGAGTTCCTTCACGAGCAGCGCCTTCGCGGTGTCGAGCATCTTGCGCTCTCCGAATGAGAGGTCCTTGTCGTTCTTCAAGACGTAGAGGTCGCGCAGGACTTCGGCGATCTGCTTGGGATCTCCGGAGTCGATCTTGTCCTTGTATTCCCGGTAGCGGCGGTTCCAGGTCGTGCTCTCTACCGAGATCTTCGAATCTCGCAGCACCTCGAAGACTTCCTCGACGGCCTGGGGGCTCATGATTTCTCGGAGCGCGTTGGCGGCGGTCGGGATCATCACCTTCATGCCGTTGTCGAGCATTCGAAGGATGTAGAATTTTTGGGTCTCGCCACCGATCTCGGTCTGCTCGATGTCGGTGACCTCCACCACCCCGTGGGCCGGGTAAACCGCCTTGTCTCCGACTTGGAAAGACATACTCTCCATTCAAGCCTCCTGGGGCACGACCGCGGAGGGGCGCCCGTCCACATGGGCGCCTCGAGTTCGCGTCGGTACGTCCCCATCGTAGGAGCGCCCGCTTCGGGCGACTCTCAGGTGAACCGTCAGGCAGGTCTTGCCCCCGCCACCGTTGGCAGGGCAGACCGCGTAAGCTTCCGTTCGAAGCGGTCCGAACGCTAGCACGCGCCCACGACCAGAGCAAGCGAGCGGATGGGCCCGGGTTGACTCGGTCTTCGCGAGTCGATATGGTCCCGGGTCCTCGCCGCCATGAGGGTAAGTAGTTGAAATGACTTAGGCTTTCTTGTCCCCGCTCGCCGGAGGCGGCTCGTCTCCTCCGACGACGCGGTTTCTCCCGCCGTTTTTCGCCGCGTACAAGCGCACGTCCGCCGCCCCCACGAAGGCGGAGAGGCTCCGATGCGCGGGCCCCATCTCCGCCACGCCCAAAGAGCATGTCACCGGGATGCGGTTGGCCTCGAATTCGAAGAGCGAGGACTCCACCATGCGCCGGATCTTCTCGGCGAAGATGCACGCCCGGTCCTGGGACGTCTCCGGCATCAGGATGGCGAACTCCTCCCCACCGTAGCGGGCGAACGCCTCTTCTTTTCGAATGTGGCGGCTCACCAGCTCAGCCAGGCGCTTGAGGACGTGGTCGCCAGCCAGGTGACCGTGACCGTCGTTGATCCGCTTGAAGTGGTCGATGTCGAAGAGGATCAACGAGAGCGGACGGCCGTAGCGGGCGCACCGCGCCATCTCCCGGTCGAGGAACTCGAGAAAGTACCGCTTGTTATGAATCTGGGTGAGCCCATCGACGATCGTCATCCGATAGATTTCTTCGTGGAACAAGGCTTCGATGTTTCCCCCCTGGAGGAACTTCAGGATCGCGCCGCCCACCTTGATGAAATCACCGTTTCGAAGGCACTCTTGTTTGACCTCGAGATCGTTGACGAAGGTCCCGTTCGTCGAACCCAGGTCTTCGACGAAGAACCCGTCGGGTCTCGAGACGACCCGAGCATGCCGTCGCGAGACATTGTCCATGTCGAGGACGATGTCGTTTTCTGCCCCCCGGCCGATCGTGGTGGCCATCCCGTCGAGCTTGTACTGCCGGCCCAGCTCCCGCCCGTAGATGGTCACGAGGCACGAATCGCCGTCGATCGCCTTGTCCACGATCCGCGAGACCGCCGACACTCGGGTCTCCTCGTCCTGGCCGGCGGTGAGCGAGGGCTCGTTCAGGTGGGACATCGTGCGGGTCCTCGACCAGGCTCGGGCTGAGGCCGTGCGTCAGTCTGGTTTCGAAGCGGATTGCGGCGGGGGCTCGGCCGCCCCTGCCTCCGCTGTCCCCAGCCTGGTGGCCTCCCGCCGAAGATCTTCGATCTCCGCGAACGGAGGGAGCGTGTTCGCCGTCTCGCTGCGCGCGTCGGAGAGGGCCTCGTTGGTCGCGCGGAGCCGGTGGGAGAGCACCTGGACGAAGCTCCAGAGCAGCTTCGAGCTCAAAACCGGCTCGCTGCGGACGATCTGGTAGAAGGCGCCCCGGGACAAGGACATGAGCCGGGTCTTCGTCCTGGCCTTCACGGTGGCCGAGCGCGGGCTCCGGTCGACCAGCGCCATCTCGCCAAAATGCACCCCCGGACCGAGCACGGTCAGGGCTCGACCGCCCTTCGTCACCTCCACCTCGCCGCTCAAGATCACATAGAACTCGTCCCCATTCGTCCGCTCCTCGAGCACGACCTCGCCCGGCTCGAAGCTGCGCTGCGCGGTCTGGTTCAGGACCTTCACCAGCTCCTTGTAGTTCAGGTGCCGAAACAGGGGGATGCGGCGGAGCACGTCGAGCTTCTCGAGCACGTCCGCCGCGGTGGGGTCGCCGGCGTCGCCCGGGACCCGCAACACCACGACGGTGATGTTGTCCTTGCCCCCGCGCGCGTTGGCGATGCTGACCAAGCGCCGAGGCACCTCCTCGCCATCGGGGTTCGACAGCAGCTGGGCCAGCTCTCCGTCGCTCTCGACGTACCCGTGCATGCCGTCCGAGCACGCCAGGTAGGTGTCGCCGGGGAGGACGTCCATGACGAGGGTGTCCACCTGCACCGTCTCGGTGATGCCCACGGCGCGGGTGATGACGTTCGAAAACGGAGAGGTCTTCGCCTCTTCCACCGTGATCGCGCCCTTCTTGATTTGCTCCCAGAGGTAGGAGTGGTCCTCGGAGAGCTGGTGCACCTGCCCCGCCCGCAGCAGGTACACCCGCGAGTCGCCGACGTGGGCCATGAAAGCCTTGTTGCCCACCACCAGCAGCATCGACAGGGTCGTCCCCATCCCGTGCCGCTTCTTGTCCCGCTGGGCCATGTGGAAGATGGCGCTGCTGGCCACGTTGATCGACAGCTCGACCTCGCGGACGACCTGCGCGTGCTTCTCCGGGGTCGGGTCGGCCGCGCAGTCCTCGAGGAGGGCCTTCTTCTTGACGAGCTGCTCCTGCACGCAGCGCAGGCCGTAGGCGCTCGCCACCTCCCCGGCGGCGTGGCCGCCCATGCCGTCGGCCACCGCGTACAGACCGAGCTGGTCGTCGATGAGCCAGCCGTCCTCGTTGTGCTTGCGGGCCCGGCCGACGTCGGTCAGCGCCCAAGACTCGATACGCATTCCCACCCTCAGCCTTGAATCAGGCTATGCGAGGGGACCGGCTGAATCAATCGGACGTCCGGCTGCAGCCAGGATCGGGTCGAGCAGCGGGGCGAGTCGCTCGCGGGTCGCTGGGGGGATCGCGTCGAGCGGGGTGATGAGCGCGGTCCTCAGCGCGGTGCTCGCCGCCCGGTCGAGCGGCTCGGGCGGCCCCGAGACATACGACACCAGGAGGCGCTTGGCCTTCTCGACGTTCGCCGCGAGGATGGCGAGCACCGCCTCGGTCTCGACGTGCGCCTCGTCCTCCTTCCAGCAGTCGTAGTCGGTCGCGAGCGCGATGGTGGCGTACGCGATCTCGGCCTCCCTCGCCAACCGGGCCTCCGGGAGGTTGGTCATCCCGATGACGTCGGCCCCGAGCGTCCGGTACATCCTCGACTCGGCCCGGGTCGAGAACTGCGGCCCTTCGATGCAGACGTAGGTGCCCCTCGGATGAACCTTTACCCGGTCGAGACCGGCTCCGAGCTCGGCCAGGCGGGCGGCGAGCGGGAGGCTCACTGGGTCGGCGAGCGCGACATGCCCGACGAGTCCGTCGCCGAGGAAGGTGAGCGGCCGATGCTTCGTGAAGTCCAGGAATTGATCCACGATGACCAGGTCCCCGGGTGCGATGTGGGTCTGCATCGACCCGACCGCCGAGACGGAGATGAGCCGCTCGCATCCGAGCTTCTTGAACCCCCAGACATTCGCCCGAAAGTTGATCTCGGTGGGAAGGAGCCGGTGCCCCAGGCCGTGCCGAGGCAAGAAGACCATGGGCTGCCCGCCGAGCACGCCCCGCACGAACCGGTCGGAGGGGGCGCCAAACGGGGTCGAGACCTCCACCCGCTCGATCTGCTCGAGCCCGTCGAGCTCATAGAGTCCGCTGCCTCCGACCACGCCGATCGGGCCCCGCTGAGTCATGGTTGGCGGCGGTAGCATCGGCTGCCGAACCGGTCAACGCGAGGCGGTCGGGGCCCGGACCCTCAGGTCGCGAGAACGGCCAAACGGCTCCTTCGTTGGTCCGCGGAGACCCTCGGGGCGTCCACCTCGGCGCCGAGCTGGCCGCAGGCGGCGGAGATGTCGTCCCCTCTCGGCGTCCGCACGAGCGCGGTGTAGCCGGCGGACCGTACGATGCCCTGAAAGGACGCGATGCGCGCCGGCGACGGGCGCAGGTACGGGCTGTAGGGGTGCTCGTTGAATGGGATGAGGTTGACCTTCGAGCGAATGCCCTGAAGCAGCTTCGTGAGCCGCCTCGCGTCCTCGTCGCTGTCGTTCACCCCGGCGAGGAGAACGTACTCGAAGGTGATGCGGCGGCGCTCCGGGAGCGGGAATCGCCGGCAGGCGTCGAGCAGGGCGGCGATGTTCCACCGCCGGTTGATGGGCATCACCGCGTCGCGGACCTCGTCGGTGGTCGCGTTGAGGCTCACCGCGAGCTGCACCGGCACGTCGTGGCCGAGTCTCTCGATTCGGGGGACGAGTCCGGCGGTGCTGACCGTGATGCGCCGAGGCGAGATGTGGTGCCCGAGCTCGTGGCTCATGGTCCGCAGCGCCGGGATCAAGGCGCGATAGTTTTGGAGCGGCTCGCCCATCCCCATCATCACCACGTTCCCGATGCCGAGCGCGTCGTCGCGAGGCGGCCGCCCGTCGAGCGGGAGCCCTCCGCGGAGGTCCTCCATGACCCGGGTGATCTGCTCCACGATCTCCCCGGCGCCGAGATTTCGAAGCAGCCCGAGCGACGCGGTGAGGCAGAACTGGCAGTTCACGGCGCAGCCGACCTGCGAGCTGATGCAGAGCGTGTTGCGGCCCGTCGCCGACGCGTCCGGTATGAAGACCGCCTCGACCACGTCGCCCCGAGAGGTGCGCAGCGCGTACTTTCGAGTGCCGTCCTTGGCCCGATCCACCCTCGCGATCTCCATGGACGGCAGCGACGCCTCCGCGTCGAGCAGGGTCCGCAGCGCCTTCGGGAGGTCGCTCATCGCGCCGAAGTCTCGAGCGCCGCGCTGGTGCACCCAGCGGAACACCTGCTTGGCGCGAAACGACGGCTCGCCCCGCTCGGCGAAGAACCGCTCGAGGTCCTCGAGGGCCGCGTTGCGGACGTCGAACCGGGCCGGCTGCGGGCCCGGAGCGGTCTCGGCGGGGTCGAGCTCGGCCATTTTGGTCGCTCAGGTCCCGTAGATCTGAGACGTCGGGAAGAAAAACGCGATCTCGACCGCCGCGGTCTCGGCTGCGTCGGAGCCGTGCACCGCGTTTTGCTCGATGTCGGTCGCGAACGCCTCGCGGATGGTGCCGTCAGCGGCCTGCGCCGGGTTCGTCGCCCCCATCAGCGCTCGGTACTTCGCGACCGCGTCCTCCCCTTCGAGGACGGAGACCACCACCGGTCCAGAGGTCATGAACTCGACCAGCGAGCCGTAGAACGGCCGCGCGGAGTGCACGGCGTAGAAAGCCCCGGCGTCCGCGGTGCTCAGGTGGACCATGCGCATGGCCGCGATGCGCAGGCCCGCGCCCTCGACCATGGAGAGGATCGGCCCGATCGCCGCCTTTCGGACCGCGTCCGGTTTGATGATGCTCAGGGTTCGTTCCACAGCCATTCTGTTCTCCGTCGGTTCAACGGGCCGCGCTCGCCAGCTCGTAGCCGGTCTCGAGCGCCTGCACATGAAGTTGTTCCCCACCGCGGGGAACGTGATCCTTGACCGCCGCCTCGAGAGCGGGCTTCGTCACCACCCCGGTCAGCTCCACGAGGGCCCCGAGGGCCACGATCGGGAGGAGCGACGGCTTTCCGAGCGTCTGCTCGGCCGCCGCCACCAGCGCGAGCCGCACCACCCGCAGATCGGGCAGGCCGCTGGTGTCCACGTCCTCGTCCACGATCACGGTCGCGTTCGGCTTCAGGTCGTGGGCGTACCGCTCGAGCGCCGCTTGGGTCGTCGCCACCAGGGCGTCCACCTGCGTCGCCTTTGGGTAGTCGATGTCGCCGTCCGAGATGATCACCTCGGACCGCGCCGCTTCGCTCCGGGCTTCAGGGCCGTAGCTCTGCACGTGGTGGGCGTTCATGTCGTCGTAGATGGCCGCGGCCACCTGCAGGATGAGACCTGCCTCGATCATCCCGTGGTTCCCGGCGCCAGCGAGCCGGACTTCTCTTCTGTCCACCAACGTGCACCTCCGAGCGCCGCCCGGGCGTCGCCGCCGGGTTTCGTCCGGCGCGCCCGGCCCGGGCCCTCATCTTCTACCCCGGCTCCCCTGTCAAAGGGAAATCCGGGCGTCCTTGGTCCGCCACCGACGCCGACGTTTTCGGCCGCCCCGCACAGAGGAAGAGGCCGAAGACCGCGCCCCTCTCACCGAATGGAGCGCCCCACCCGCTCGAACCGAAAATCGAACCAGGACCCTCGCCACGACGCCCACACGAACATCGCTTTGCCCTTCACGTTCTCGACCGGAGTCGCTCCCCACATGCGGCTGTCTTCCGAGTTGTTCCGGTTGTCGCCCATCACGAACAGAAAGCCGTCCTGCACGACGCAGCCAGCGGCCGGCGGCGGGCCCTCCTCGCAATCGAGCCCCGGCGCAGAGAAGCCCTCCCGGGGAAGGTCGCGAAACGGCGAGCCCCCGGCGTCGTAGCGCACGAAGTATTCAGCCCCGGCGTTCACCTCGCGGAAGGTCGAATCCTCGTCGGTCCGATCGGATGTCATCTCCCTGGGGAGCTCCTCGTCGTTCACGAAGACCCGATCCCCTTCGGTCGCCACCCGATCGCCCGCGACCGCCACCACCCGCTTGATGTAGTCCTTCGACATGTCCGGAGGGAACCGAAAGACGATGACATCGCCTCGCTGCGGACTCGACCACCGCGCGAACCACGCGTTCGAGAGCGGGACCCGCAGCCCGTAGAGGAACTTGTTGACGAAGATGTGGTCACCGACTTCGAGGGTCGGGATCATCGAACCGCTCGGGATCTTGAACGCCTCCACGCCGAAGGAGCGGACCATCAGCGCGATCGCCACCGCCACCGCCACCGACTCCACGTATTCCCGGGTCGCGCTCTTTCGAGCGAAACCCACGACCTGGTCCGCCAACTCGTCGGCCCGAGCCAACGCATCCCGGGCCGGCTGCTCGACTCCCGCGCCCACCGCCGTCTCGACCTCTTGCAGCGCCCGTTCGAGCCGCTCGACGTCGGGCCGGTTGAGCCGGTGGTCATGCCGTCTCAACAAGCGACGGATGTCCTTCACGAAACGTCGGGCCGAACGGCGCGTGCTTCGCCCGAGCCGACGGGAGGGCACCGCCTTGGACGCGCCGGTCGGGTCGGCCACCACGCCCGTCAATCCTCCACCTTGAGCACGGACAGAAAGGCTTCCTGCGGCACCTCGACCGCACCGACTTGCTTCATCCGCTTCTTTCCTTCCTTCTGCCGCTCGAGGAGTTTGCGCTTTCGAGAGATGTCACCACCGTAGCACTTCGCGGTGACGTCCTTGCGGTACGCCTTCACCGTCTCCCGAGCGATGACCTTGCTGCCGATCGCGGCCTGGATGGCGACGTCGAACTGCTGCCTCGGGATGATCTTTCGAAGCCGCTCGGTGAGCAGCTTGCCCCGCTCGTAGGCCCGGTCCCGGTGCACGATGATGCTCAAGGCGTCGACGCGCTCGCCGTTCAGCATCACGTCGAGCCGAACGAGCGGCGCGTGCCGGTATCCGGCAGGCTCGTAGTCGAGCGACGCATACCCCCGGCTCACCGTCTTCATCTTGTCGAAGAAGTCGTACACGACCTCGGCCAGGGGCAGCTCGTAGGTGAGGAGGATCCGCTTCTCGCCCATGTACTCGAGCCCCTGCTGGGTCCCCCTCCGGTCCTCGCACAGCTTGATGATCGCGCCGACGTGCTCGGAGGGGGTGTGGACCCGGCAGGTCACGGCCGGCTCCTCGAGGGTCTCGAGGACGTCGGGGCTGGGCAGCTCGGCCGGGTTGTGGATGAGCTTCACCTCACCATCCTTCAGCGTGGCCCGGTAGACGGTGGTGGGCGACGTCGTGATGAGCTCGGCGTCGAACTCCCGCTCGAGCCGCTCCTGCACGATGTTCATGTGCAGCAGCCCGAGAAACCCACACCGAAAGCCAAAACCCAGCGCCTGCGAGCTCTCGAGCTCGAAGGAGAACGCGGCGTCGTTCAGCCTCAGCTTCTCGAGCGCGTCGCGCAGCGCCTCGTAGCCGGAGCTCTGAATGGGGAAGAAGCCGGCGTAGACCATGGGCTTCACGTCCCGAAATCCGGGGAGCACCCCGAAAGTCTCCGCCTCCGCGTCGAAGACGGTGTCGCCCACCTTCGCGTCGCGGACGTCCTTGATCGACGCCGAGAAGAACCCGACCTCGCCCGCGACGAGCTCGTCGAGCGCCGCGGCGTGGGGGGTGAAGCAACCCACGTCCTGCACCTCGAACTTCTTCTTCGGGTTCGCGCCGAAGCACACCTGGTGCCGGTTCTGGAGCCGGCCCTCGACGATGCGCACCAAGCAGATGACGCCGCGGTAGGGATCGTACCAGGAGTCCATGACGAGGCCCCGAAGCGACGCGTCCCGGTCCCCGGTCGGCGCCGGCATCCGGTGGACCACCGCCTCGAGCACCTCGGGGACGCCCTGCCCGGTCTTGGCCGAGGTCAGGACGGCGTCCTGTGCATCGAGGCCGATGATCTCCTCGATCTCGGTTCGGATCTCGTCCGGTCGGGCCGAAGGCAGATCGATCTTGTTGATGATCGGGACGATCTCGAGGTTCTGGGCGACCGCTAGGTACACGTTGGCGAGGGTCTGGGCTTCGACCCCCTGGGCGGCGTCGACGACGAGCAGGGCGCCTTCGCACGCGGCGAGCGAGCGTGACACCTCGTAGGAGAAGTCCACGTGCCCAGGGGTGTCGATGAGGTTCAGCCGATAGACCTGGCCGTCCTGCGCCCGGTAGGCGAGCCGCACCGCTTGGGCTTTGATCGTGATGCCCCGCTCTCGCTCCAGATCCATCTTGTCGAGGTATTGGTCCTCGCTCTCTCGCTCGGACAGCGCGCCGGTGAGGCCCAGGATCCGGTCAGCCAGAGTCGACTTCCCGTGATCGATGTGGGCGATGATGGAAAAGTTGCGGATACGCTCGATGGGAAAGTCGTCGGCCATGGTGTCCTATCTATTGGCGTCGAGTGGACCGGCTGGGCCGCGCCCGGCGCCGGGAGGGCGACAAGCGCGGATGATCGACCGAAGTCGAGCGAAAATCACAGATGCGTCCGCCCCGGCCGAGGGGGAATTCGAGGCTGGCGGTGCTCCATGTCGTAGTCCTTGCGCAGCGGGTAGCCTTCGAACTCGGGGTACATCAGGATGCGGCGAAGGTCCGGGTGGCCCTGAAAGACGATCCCGTACAGGTCGAAGGCCTCTCGCTCCATCCACAGGGCCGAGCTCCACAACCCGGTGAGCGAAGGCACGCTCGGGGACTCGGCGTCGAGCCGAACCTTCACCCTCAGCCGATGGTTCTTCGAAAGCGAATAGAAGTGGTACACCACCTCGAAGCGGGGCTCCCGAACCCCGAGCAGATCGACCCCGGTCAGGTCGGAGAGCATCTCCATCGAGGTCGCCGGGTCGTCGCGAAGAAACGCCGCGACCTCGGCCACCGCCGCCGGGATCACTACCGCGGTCTCGTCCCCGTGCTGGGCGTGGCTGTCCACCACCGCTTCGGGCAAGGCCGCGCGCAGCCGCTCGAGCACAGCCGCGCTCACTTTGAGTCCGCCTTCACCGGCAGCAGGGGCCGCCGCTCCTTCTGGACCTTCCCTTGGAGCATCATGAGGGCGTCGAGCACCGCCTCCGGTCGCGGAGGGCAGCCGGGAATGTACACGTCCACGGGGATGAGGGTGTCGATGCCCTGCACGGTAGCGTAGTTTCGGTAGAAGCCGCCCGAGGACGCGCACACGCCGAAGCTGATCACCCACTTCGGATCCGCCATCTGCTCGTACACGGTTCGCAGGATCGGCGCCTGCTTGTGGGTGATGGTGCCGACCACCATCAGCAGGTCGGCCTGGCGGGGAGAAAACCGCGGCAGCTCGGCGCCGAAGCGCGAGTAGTCGTACCGCGGACCGGCGGCGGCCATGTACTCCATCCCGCAGCAGGCGGTCACGAAAGGGTACTGGAAAAACGACCACTTCCGACCCCAGTTCACCACGTCCTGGACCGCCTCGTTGCGGTTCAGGAGCCGACGGAAGAAGCCCTCGGCCGCCTCGACGGTGGTGGTGGTGGCCTCGTCCCCGAGGAGACTCTCCTCCGTGCCCATGGTGCGAGCTTATCGCTCCTACCGCCTACGCTTCAACGACGGACCCGCCTCATTCCCAGTCGAGCGCGCCCCGGCGCCACACGTAGACGAGGCCCACGCCCAGCACCGCGACGAACGAGAGCATGGTCCCGAAGCCCGGCCACCCCAGATCCCGAAACACGACCGCCCACGGAAACAAGAACACGGTCTCCATGTCGAAGATGATGAACAGCAGGGCCACGACGTAGAAGCGGACGCTCACCCGCTGCCGAAACGGCTGCGCGGACAGGTTTCCGCACTCGAACGGCTGGTCCTTGACCGGATTTCGGGCCCGCGGGCCGAGCGCGGTCGTCAGCAGGTGCAGGCCCACCGCCAGGAGGACGGCGATCACGAACACCGCGAGCAGGCCCCCATAGCCAGGCACGGGGTGGACCTACCGGGCGGAGCCTGCCGGCGCAAGCCCATCGGTCTCGTCCCCGCGCCGCTCGTACACCCTGGTCAGGCCGGCCTCGAAGGCGACGCTCCATTCCGGATCCCGATCCAGCTGCGCCGCGAGCTGGGCCGGGAACCGGTCCGAGTAGGGCCACGCCGACTCGTCGAGCGACAGCACGACGAGGTTGGCCTTCTTGTGCTCGCCGAGCCTCCAAATCCACGGGCGGTCGGCGAGGTGGGGGAGGATCCGGTTTTGGGCGGCGACCTTCGCCTCTCGGCCGAAGCCGCGAACGAAGGCCACCGCCGCCGCGTTGTCCCGCTGCTTGTCGGCGGTCGAGAAGTACGACTCCCGCCAGACGTGAAAGTTGGCCGGGTGGCGGTAGCCGAACCCGTTCACGAGCAGACCGACGAACACGAAGTACAGAGCGAGGGCTCGGGCGGCCGACCGCGACCCGCTGGGCTCGATCCGCTGAAGACCGGTGGCCACCCACGCGGTCGCGGCGGGCAGCGCCCGCGCCGCCGCCCACCCTGCGTACAGCGTCAGCGGGGCGGCGTAGTGGTAGCCCATCTGCCACATCGATTCTTTGGAGGACAGAAACCGCTCGGCGACCAGCGGAGCCGCCGCGAGCAGCACCGACGGCGCGCCCAGCGCCAGCCCTCCCCCCGCCCCGATGAGCGTCACCCCGAGACTCAGCCCCTTCTCGGCCGGGATGAGCGTCACCGCGGCGGTCCGCAGCGGGTCGGCGAGCATGCCGAGCAGCGCCGTGAACAAGGTCGGACCGAAGTCGGTGAACGTCTCGTGGGAGGTGATCCGACCGCCGGCGGCAAACCACGGCTTCAGAACCCGGTTCACGGCCACGAACCACACTGCGCCGTAGACGAGCCACGCCGCCCCGAATCGGCGGCGCCTGGGATCCGGACCCGCCGTCACGAGCAGGAACAGCCCCAGGAACGCGACGTAGGCGCCGAGGCTCTCCTTGAACAGCGAGAACACGACGAGCGAGGCGGTCGCCCACCCGAGACGCCCGGTCTCGAGCGCGTAGAGGGCGGCGGCGAGGAACCCGAACCCGACCGTGATCTCGTGGGCGTCGAAATACGCCGCGGACTGCATGCCGAAGCCGAGACCGACCGCGACCGCGAGGGCGGCCGCCGGCTCCGGACCGGCCCCGTGCCGGCGAGCGATCCCGTACAGAGCCGGGGCCACCACGGCGAGGCTCGCCGCCTGCACGAGCAGCACCATGGACGCGGAGGCATCGACCCAGAACAGCGGGGCCAACAGGTAGATCCCGGGCATGAAGTGGTCGCCGAGAAAGTCCACGTCACCGAGCACCGTCGAGACGGTGGAGAGGCCGCGGGACGCCCGGTAGAAGTTGTGGGCCATGCAGCCGAGGTCCCAGGAACCGCTGCCGAAGGACCGATGCCGGTGCAGCGAAAACACCGCGAACGTGACCGCCACCGCCCCATAGAGGGCCGCAGGCAGCCAAGAGCCCGGTGCTCGGCGGGTCGGAAAGGGAAGTTGCAGCGACACGAGGACCGCCGCCGCCGCCGCCGCCGCCGCGAACAGCAACAGATGACCGACCTCGACGAGTAGGGAGCCGACGAGCGCGACCGCCACCGCCGCCGCGACCTGCCCCGAGGCCTCGGACAAGCGCGCGGGCCGCCGCCGCCACGCCCCCGCGAGCACCAGCGCGGCCACCGCGACCAGCCAGCCCCGCTGTCCGCCCCCAAGCGGTCGGCTGAACCAGGCGAGGTCAGCCGCGCCGGGCAGCCCCGGACCGAGCGGCCCAAAGCGCACCGTCCACGCGCCGAGCAGCGCGAGCGAGAGCCAGGCGACCCCCGCTCGGGCCCGGCTCATCCCCGAGGGGGTCCACCGCCCCCGAGGTCGGGGTCGAATTCGATGTCCCGCTCGAGCGAGACCCAGCGCTCGACCGAAACCCCGTCGCGCTCGACCCGGACGAGCACAAAAGCGCCTCGGGCCCGCACCTCTACCGGAGCCACCCCCACCGGCCGCCCGTCGATGAAGACAAGCGCTCCGGACGGGCCGGCGACCCGGAGCCGGCGCTCGGCGAGCGGAGCATCGAAGGCCACGCGGACCGGCCCGCCTCGGCGCGGTCCGGCGCAGGTGACGAGAGCAGCCCCGCCCCTGAGCTTCCCCGGCTTCGCGCGGACGACCGTGCCCCCTCCTACGATCCGGAGCGAGCGCTCCACCGGCTCGCCGCCCGGCCACGACTCGGCCGCGGCGTCGAGTTCGAGCTCGACCCGGCACCCGGCCCCGACATCGACCGGCTCGAGCCGGACCGCGACCGCGCCTCGCTCAGGCAAGGTCAAACCGACCGGATCGTAGCCCTCGAGGGCGACGAGAACCCTCGCCGTCCCCGCCGGGGCCCCCCACAGCTCGACCGGAGCCCGACCGAGCTCGCGACCATCGGAGGCGGCGAGGACCCTCGCCCCCGGCGGATCGCTCTCGAGCCGCACGACCGCCTCGACCGACGCTGGACGGTCCTGCCCCGAGGCCTCGCCGGCTCGCCTGGCCGCGAACACCAGACCGCCGGACAGGGCCAGGGCGGCGAGGACCCCGGGGACCCAGCGACGTCCGTCGAAGGCGCTCGGGGGCGCCTCTCGCACCGGGGAGGCGACCAGGGCCGAGTGCGGGGCGGTGAAGACCCCCGAGTCCGGCTCGGGGGCGGCAGAGGGCATCGGCTCGACGTCGCTCCAGGGGCTCTCCCCGGTGCCGAGGGACGGGTTCGACCAGGACATCGCGAGCGCATCCACCGCCGCCTGTTCGGCGACGCTCATCGAGCGAAGGAGCGGGATGGCGGACTCGAGCGCGCCGCATCGCTCCACCGACTCCGTAGCGACCGCTTCTCTGGTGAGGGAACGCGCCCGCTTCGCGCGGGACGGCAAGGCGTCGAGCGCGTCTTCGGCCCGATCGAAGCGCCCGTATTCGAGCCCCTCCAGCCAGCGGGCCCACGGCGGACCTCCGACGTCTCGAGCCCCGACGCCAGCGAGCGCGCGGCCGAGTCGCCAGAGGTCCCCCTGCTCGGTCGGCTGCGACCGTTCCCCTGGCGCCACCCTCGGTGGGGGCGCACCGAGCCCCACCCACACCGGACACGTCGCCACCGGCACCCCGAACCAGTCGAGGCCCTCGCGCCCTTCGAACAAGGCGAACTCGGTGAGCAGCGGCGCCCTGGTGCCGGCCCGGTGTCGGGCCAGGAGCCGCCCGAGCAGCGCCTCCGCTTCCATGCACCAGCGTTCCGCCGCGATCGGCCGCGGCGCCGGGGGCGGGACCTGCTCCCGAAGCTGCCAGAACAGCGCCCGCCGACCGTCGACGAGGTCGCTGCTGCCGTGGCTCGAAACGAGCGAGGCGCCGCTCCCGATGTGGTGCGCGGTCGCCCTCGCCAGCCGAAGAGCCTCCTCCTCCCGGTCCGCGCTCCGCCCCCGCGCCGGGCGAAGGAACACCACCTGCAGCACGACCGGCTCGCCCCCCAGGGCGCGCGCCGACAAGAATCGAGCCCCGGGGATGGAACGCAGCTCGGCCTCGACCTCGTAGGGGCCGATCCGGTCCGGTGCGCTGCGGCGCTCGGTGGGGGGGCTCACCATGGCCAGGTCCGACGGAGTGTGCGAGTCGAACCCGAAAGCGGCCATCGGTCGATGGGCCAGCGCCCACTCGGACGAGCGTCCGACCAAGCGGGCAAGCGTGGCGCCGCTGCGCCGTCTGCACTACGCTGCCCGCATGCGAGCCCATGCGCTCATCGCGGCGCTCGCGGCGGGACTTCTCGCCGCACCGACTTGGGCGAAGAACCCCTGGGAGGAGCTGATGGGGCGAAAGCCCCGTCCATGGCACGATCCGAGCGGCCGCTTCTCGCTCGACCTGCCCGTCGGCTGGACCGCGCACGCCGACGAGGACTCCGGTCGGGTGGCCCTGGTGCGAACCCATGAGGAGACCGGCGCCGTCGCGGAGATGCAAGTGGAGCTGCGGATCCTGCCGCCCGGCGTCCGAGCCGCCCACCTCGACGCCCACGTGCAGCGAGAGAACCGGGACCGCGCCCCTGGGTACCAGCTGCGGGACCGGCGAAAGCTAGTCGTCTCCGGAGCCGAGGCGGTTCAGACGCTCTTCACCTATCGCGCCCGCGGCAACGCGCAGCTTGGTCGGGAGGTCCTCGAGACCGTCTTCGTCGTCGGCGAGCGCGGGTTCGTCTTGACGTTCGAAACCCTGCTCGGCGCTCGGAGCCTCTTTTCCGACGAGCTCGAGCTGATCTTGACCGGTTTTTCGGCCCGAGGTTCCGGGGAGGCCCCCCGGGGCTCCTCTCGGCAACGGCGAAAGATCCGCGCCGGCGAGATGGTGAACCCGGACGCGGTGGGATACTAATGCTGCTCGCGCTCGATCTCGGAAACACGAACCTCACCCTCGGGCTCTATGCGGGCAGCGAGTTGAAGCACGCCTGGCGCCTCGAGACCGTGCACAGCCGCACCGAAGACGAGTACGGGCTGCTCGTGCGCCAGCTCCTCGAAGTGGAGGGGTATCGGTGCACGGACGTGCAAGGGGTTGCGCTCGCGTCGGTCGTTCCCGTGCTCACTCCGACCATGGTGCGACTCAGTCTTAGGCTGTTTGGCATCGAACCGCTCGTCGTAGGTCCCGGGATCCGGACCGGCATCTCGGTTCGGTACGACCCCCCGAAGGACGTGGGCGCGGATAGAATCGTCAACGCGGTCGCCGCCCACGCCCGCCACCGCGGCGCGTGCATCGTGGTGGATTTCGGCACCGCCACGACCTTCGACGCCGTGCTCGCCGATGGAACCTACGCGGGCGGCGCGATCGCGCCTGGAATCCAGATATCGATGGCGGCGCTGTTCGCGCGCGCGGCGAAGCTCCCCAAGGTGGACCTCGCCCGCCCGGCGCGGGTGGTGGGCCGGACCACGGTGGAGTCGATCCAATCCGGGGTCTACTTCGGCTACGCTTCGCTCGTGGACGGCCTGGTGGAGCGCATCCGTTCAGAGATGGCGGCGCATCCCGTGCACGTCGTGGCCACCGGGGGGCTGGCCCCCTCGATCGCGAGAGACGCCCGAACCATCGACGAAGTGGATGAAAACCTCACCTTGGATGGCCTCAGGCTCATCTACGAGCGCAACCACGGCCGGGAGGACAAGAGCCCCGCGGTTGATCTCGGGTCGGTCGGCGGCTAGCGTCCGTCGGCCCACGAACGGGCGCAGGAGCCTCAATGAAGGTGTTCGAGACCCCCGACATCCGCAACATCGCCATCATTGGCCACAAAGCCGCCGGGAAGACCTCCATCGCGGAGTCGGCGCTGTGGTCGGCCAAGGCCACCGGGCGCCTCGGGAGCACCGCCGCTGCCACCTCCTCGCTCGACTTCGAGCCGGAGGAGCAAAAGCGGGTCATGAGCACCGCCACCTCCGTCGCCTCGTTCGAGTGGAAGAAGACCAAGATCAACCTGCTCGACACGCCTGGGGACGCAAACTTCCTGTTCGACACCAAGACGGTGCTCTCGGCCGCGGATGGGGCGCTGTGCGTGGTCTCCGCCAAGGACGGCGTAGAGCCGATGACCGACCGGGTCTTCCAATGGGCGAAGGACATGGGGCTGACCCGCGCGCTCGTCGTGGCGAAGATGGACGTCGAGACCGCCGATGCGGACCGCATCGTCGCCGACATCAAGGAGCACCTGTGTGCCGACGCCTCGTTGGTGCAGTTCCCGATCGGTTCGGGCGCCAGCTTTCGAGGCTTGGTGGACCTCGTCGGCTGGCGGGCGCTGCTGTTCGAACCCGGGGACGAGGGGCGGGTGCGCGAGGCGCCGGTCCCGGCCGACCTCGAAGACGAGGCCCGCCATGCCCGCGACCACCTCATCGAGGACATCGCGGCCACCGACGAAGACCTGATGGAGCGGTTCTTCGACGAGACCCTCACGGCAGAGGACATCCACACTGGGCTCGCGAAGGCGGTTCGCGCCGGAACCCTCGTCCCGGTCTACTTCGCCTCGGGTACCCTGAACCACGGGGTCACCACCCTGTTCGACGCCCTCGTCCGAGCCATGCCCCACCCTGGCGAGCGGCGACCGCAGCCGGGGAAGAGAAGCGGGGCCGACGCGACGTTGGCGCCCGACCCGGATGGACCCCTGACGTGCCACGTCTTCAAGACGATCGTGGATCAGCACGCGGGGAAGATCAGCGTGATGCGGGTCCTGGGGGGGACGGCCCGTTCGGACACCGCCCTCGACAACCCCGGGCGCCCGGGGGCCCCCAAGGAGCGGCTGGGGCCCCTGCAATCTTTGCTCGGAAAGAAGATGACGCCGGTGGACTCCGCGCCCCCTGGGGACATCTTCGCGGTCGCGAAACTAAAAGATGTGCACACCGGAGACACCCTCAGCGCGGATGGATTCGTCGTCCCTACCGGCTCGATGAACCCTCCTCTCATCTCGAGGGCGGTGCACGCGAAGGACAAGCAACAGGAAGACAAGATCGTGGCCGGACTCGCCCGGCTCATCGAGGAGGACCCGGGCCTCACCCTGGGCCGGGACGAGCAGACCGGCGAGGTGCTCCTGTCGGGGACCGGCCAGCAGCATCTCGAGGTGTCGATCGAGAAGATGCAGCGGAAATTCGGGGTCGAATGCAGCCTGAGCCTGCCCCGTATCGCCTACCTCGAGACGCTCACCGCCCCGGTCTCAGGGGTCGAGGGGAAGCACAAGAAGCAGTCGGGCGGACACGGCCAGTTCGCGGTGGTGCAGCTCGACTTCGAGCCGGCCGAGCGGGGGGCGGGCCTCGTGTTCGAAGACGCGGTCGTGGGCGGCTCCGTCCCGCGGGCGTTCATCCCTTCGGTCGAAAAGGGGCTTCAAAAGGCCATGGCTCGGGGCGTGCTCGCCGGGTATCCGGTCGTGGACGTGCGCGCTCGACTGACCGACGGGAAGCACCACCCGGTCGATTCTTCGGACATGGCGTTTCAGGTCGCGGCCTCGAAGGGGTTCAAGGCAGCGGCCGCTGCGGCTCACCCGGTGCTGCTCGAGCCGATCATGGCCCTCGAGGTGCTGGTTCCCGAAGACCACATGGGCGACGTGTTGGGAGACCTCTCGAGCCGCCGAGGCCGGATCGTGGGCTCGGAGCCCAGGGGGAAACTGGCCGCCATCAAGGCGCAGGTGCCGCTCGCGGACCTCCAGACCTACGAAGCATCGCTCCGATCGATGACCCAGGGCCGTGGAACCTTCGTGATGTGCGCGAGCCACATGGAGCCGGTCCCGACCCACATTCAGCAGCGCATCGTCGAGGATTCGGGCTTCGTCAGCACCGACGAAGACTGACCATCCGAGTTGACCCATGACCACCGCCGCCGCCTTTCCGACCGAGCTTGCGACCACATCGGAGGCCGTGGCTCGCCACTGCGAACCATCGGTGCCGCTCAACCTCCGCTTGATGGCGGCGCGCGGGCTCGCCCCGATGTCGCCCCGGGACCTGGTCACCGCCCAGTTCGTCCTGAGCTTCGACGCCGACGCGAGGGTCGCCGAGCACGCGGCCCAGTCCCTGACCGGGCTCGACCCCCGCATCGCCAATGCGGTGCTCGCCGACCCCGCCGTCCCTCCGCCGGTCCTGGGCCGCCTCGCCGAGCTTCATGCATCCCACGACGCCTACATCGAGAAGCTCCTCCTCAACCCCTCGACCCCGACCGAGGTCTTCCCGGTCGTAGCCGCTGCCTGCTCCGAGCCGGTGGCGGAGATCATCGCCAACAACCAAGCGCGACTGCTCGAGACCCCGGAGATCGTCCGTGGCCTCATCGACAACCCCCACGCCCTCAAGTCCACGGTGGACCGGGTCATCGATTTTCTCGTGCGAAACGGGGTCGTCCTCGACGGACTGCACGAGTTCGAAGACGCGCTGCTTCGCCTCGGCGCCAACGAACGGCTCTCCGCCGCCAGCCACTTCGACATCCCACGCCACCTGCTCGACGAGCGGTTGCTGAGCGACGCCGAGCGGCAAGCGCTCGAGGCGAAGGGCACCCTGCTGTCCGGCGGCGAGGAGGGACGGGAAGACGACGACGATCCGAATCTCCCCCTGGAGGAGCGGCTTCGCCGCGCGCCCCTTCCCGGCCTCATCGCCTACGCGACGAAGGGGAACAAGCAGGTTCGAAAGATCCTCATGCGCCACTCGAACCGGCTGGTGGCTCTGGCCGCCATCACCTCTCCGATGGTGCAGGAGCCGGAGGTGGTCGAAGCCGTGAACTCGAAAGTCACCCACCAAGAAGTGGTGACCCACATCGCGAAGGACAAGAGGACCAACTGGGTTCGGCTGTATCCGGTCAAGCTCGGCCTGGTGAACAACCCCAAAACCCCGCTCGCGATCGCGATGCGCCTGGTCCCACTCCTCAACCCTCGCGACATCAAGGCGTTGTCCCGGTCGAAGAACATCCCCATCGGGGTTCGAACCCAGGCCGCGAATCTGAGTCGTCGATCGTGATGCACCGCCGGCCGCCGGGGCCGACGAGAGCAAAGCGGCGCGGCGAGGGCCGGCGAGATGGTCTCGGCGCAGGCCCTGAGCTGGGCCGGACCGTCGAGTCGCACAGCAACTGAGCCCGAGCCGAGGCAGCGCGGGTGCGCGATCCAGCCCGGTCTGCGCGCCGCAGCCTTGATCGTTGGCGGACCGCTCAGTTCTCGAGGCCCACCGGCTCCGGCGTCGGCAGAGGGGCTTCGTCTTCGGCGTACTCCGCCTCACCGAGCAAGTTGAGCGTGATCTCCAGAGCTTGCCTCGCCTTCAAGCGGGCGTCCTCATCGTCGCGGATGCGGGCGATGGCCCGGCGGAGACGATCTTCGGTGTCGGAGAGCGCGCTTCGCAGCGCGTCGGTCTCGCTCCGGCTCTCCTCGAGATCCCGCTCGAGCCCAGCGATCCGGTCGGACAACCCGAGGATCTCCTCCCGCGCTCGGCCGAGCTCGGCTTCGAGACCGGCGACCTGCTCATCTCGCTGGTGCACCGTGCCCTCGAGGTCGCTGATGCGCGCATCCCTCGAAGCCAGGGCGAGGTCTCGCTCCGACACCTCGCCCTGCAGCTCCTCGATGGTCGCATCCCGGGCGGCAACATCGTCCCGCAGACCCTCGGCCTGCTGGCGAGATCGGTCGAGGTCCTGCTCGAGGCCGTCGATCTGCAGCCTGGCGTCGTCGAGCTGGCCGTCGCGGTTGTCGATCGCCGCCCTCGAGCTGCGCTCGATCTCTTCGGCCCGGGCTTCGGCGCCAGCGATGCGGCTCTCCGCCTCGACCCGGGCTCGGTCGGCGGCAGACCGCGATTCCTCGGTCTGAACGACCCGCTCCTCGAGCTCGGCCTCCCGCTCTCGGGCGGCGAGCAGCAGCCGGTCCTTCTCCTGCAACCGGTCGCGGAGCTCGAGGATCTCCCGTTCTTTGGTGTTGAGGTCCTTCTTGATGGCGAGGACTTCGCGGGTCGCAGGATTGGCCGCCGGGATCTGGCTCGCGCCCGAAGCCAAGGCCTCGAGCTGCGCTCGGGTGGAGCGCTCCGCCGCGAGCGCTTCATCGCGGGCCCGCTCCGCCTCCTTCAATCGCTTCACCAAGTCCGGAGGGGCGAGGGCCATGAGACCGGATTTGGGCTGAGCGTCGAGCGGGGTCCAATCGAGCCCGCTCGGCATGGCGCCGATCGTGGTGCGGACATCATCCTCGTCGTACCCGGCCTGCATGCCGACCTCGCCGTCGATCCCGAGTTCGCCCGGTCCATCGGACAAAGAGGCCAAGACCTCGTCGAGCTCGGCCCCGGAGTCGATCGAGGAGCCTTCGAAGGTCGGCCCGCCCAGCGCGTCGTGATGGGAGGTATCGGCGGCCAATTCGTCGAGCTCGTCGGCGTCGAGGATCGGCATGTCTCGCGAGCTCCCGGAGAGGGGAACACCCAGCGAGCCCAGCTCGCGGATCAGGTCCCGAGGCTCGAAGGGCTTCTGCATGTACAGCTGCGCCCTCGTCCGGAGCTTCTTGTGGTGGTCGAAGGTCTCCTGCGTCGCCGTCTCGCTCGTGATGACGAGCGGGATCGCCTTGAGGCCGTCGTCTTTCTTGATCTTCGCGCAGATCGAGTAGCCCGAGGTGTCGGCCAGCTCCACGCAGAGGACGATGACGTCGGGCTGGAGGGTGCGAGCCCGTTCCATGCCCTCCCGCCCGGTCGAGCAGACCTCCACGGAGTGGCCCATCGCCGCGAGCGCCGCGCCGAGTTGGTCGGCAAAGGCCGGGTCCTTGTCAATGATGAGCGCCTTACCCGACATGGCGGTGCGAGAACCTACGACCCGCCCTCCCCGCTGTCAAACCGAGCGAGCCGGCTTCGAACCCGGACCAGCGCCTCGAGCTCGATCGGGTCGAGGTCGGCGACCGCGGCGTAGTCGAGCCCATCGTCCTGCCACGCCGCGACGCGGTAGCCCCGATGCTCGCCGAACCACGCCGAGCGACCGTCCATGTCGCGCCGCACGAGCAGCGCCCTCGGCGCCGCGCCTTCGCTACGCCCGAACGCAGGCCGCACCAGCACGGAGACGCGCGCCCCGCGGTGGTCGTACATGAGGAGCCCGGCCGGCCGGTCCCCAACGTGGTCGAGACGGGCTCCGACCAGCCGAAGCGGGGCCGTCATGCCCGGCCAGGGCAGCGACACCGCTCGGTCGAGGTTCTCCCGAAGAAAGCGCTCGACCTCGGCGGGATCACCGCGGGGCCGCACCTCGGGGGGGAGCCGGGCGGCGTGCCGGGCCACGGCGCGTTCGAGGTCCAACCCGTTGGCCGCCGGTTGAACCGACCAGCCCTCGAGAACGAGCAGAGCCACGCCCACGAGGAGGAGCGCTCCCCGGCTCCCTCGGTCCGTGCTTCGAACATCGGCGCGAAGGGCGAGTCCGATTTGCCTTCGCAGTCCCTCTGGCGCCGGCTCCTGAACGCTCTGCAGGTGGCTACGCAGGCAGGAGTGGACGCGCGCCGCCCGGACCATGCGCGAACGGCAGGCGGCGCAAACGCTCACGTGCTCGGCAAGTTCGCGACGCTCGATCCCGCCGAGCTCATCGTCGAGACTCAAGTCGAGCAGATGGTGGACGTCGCGGCAGTCCATGGGGAGTGCCGATGACAACGCCGGGCCAGGCCCGGATAGTCCGCGGCGGCTCCCTAAGGAGAGAACAGCGGGCACCTCGGTGCAAGCAAGATGCGCGGGGGCTCACTCCCCACCCGCCGCCTTCTTGCGTTCCCGGTACGCTTCGAGGCTGATGGGGCGGCCGTTCTCCCCGGTCTCAGGGACGATGATGCCTTCGGCGATCGCGAAGTCGTACAGCATCTTTTGCAGGATCCTGCGCCCTCGGAAGAGCCGGGACATCACCGTGCCCACGGGACAGCCGACGATCTCCGCGATCTCTTTGTAGGAGAATCCTTGTATGTCGGCGAGCAGGACCACCATGCGAAAGTCCACCGGTACTTGATCGAGCGCTTCCATGACCTCGTCGGAGAGCAGATGGTCGAAGAAGTCCGTCTCTGGGTCCTGGGCCGCTCTCGCGAAGTCGGAGGAGATGAATCGGTCGAGCATCACCTCCTCGGCTGGCGTGTCCGCGACCTCTCGCTCCTTTACCCGCCGGCGATACCGGTTGATGAACGTGTTCGTCTGGATCTTGAACAGCCATGCCTTGACGTTCGTCCCTGGCTCGAAGCTGTCGAAAAATCGGAACGCCTTCAGGAACGTGTCCTGAACTAGGTCTTCGGCGTCCTTCGCGCTCCGAGTCAACCGGAGCGCGGCTCCGTACAGTGCGTCCATGTGTTCGAGGGTGAGCGCCTCGAAATCTGATCGCGTTGCCATTCTGGACGTGCGCTTGAATCCAAACATCGTACTTCTCCTGGACTCGGCCGTCGGGCCCGGGGTCCGAGACGAACCGAAGCAAACCCCGGACCACGATCGATTGTTCCGTCGAAGGCCGCTGCCCCGCGGGGGGCTGCCAAGTTGACCCGCCACCGTGGTGTTTTTGGCACCACGCCAGACCGCCCGCGCCGCCCCGGCGACGCGATGGGACCACTCGACCTGACCTCCACAACCGTCGATACGTCGGAGACACAGTTTCGGTCTCATGTTCTCTCGGTCGCCCGCACAAAAACAAGCAGGGTTCCACCCAATTGGCCCCCAAAACCCGCACGGATGCGCCGAACGCACGAGGAGCGCGCAGGGACGCGACCCAAGAGCGGTCGCGTCTAGCTTTGCCGACATGAACGCCCCATTTTTGGTCCTCGCGACCCTGTATCTCGCGTGCCGCCCGGCCAGCGCCGAAGAGCCGGCGTCGATCCGCGGACAGGTCGCCCATTTGACCGGACTGTCCACCGACCGAGGCCTCGACGTCGCGGCCGAGCAGCACCTCGCGTCGGTCCTCGGCCGTTTCGAGACCGCCAATCGGGACGCCGTGGACCGACTGCTCGCCCAGCAGGGTCTCGCTCTCGCTCGGCTGAAGCCGTTCTCCGCGCTCGGCGCCAGCCGAGCGGCGCGGATCCGTCTTCTGCTCGAGGAGAGCCCCCGCTACGACCGAAGCGCCGGGTTCACCCACTTTGGTCTCGCCGACGGCCCCCGCGGACTGGTCGCCTTGTTCGGGCGTCGGCTCGCTGACGTCGGCGCCCCGACGCTGTCACCGCCCGGACGCCTCACGGTCCGGGGTGTCAGCGTTCCGTCGGCGCGGCTGTCGGCGTGGGCGCTCGGGCCGTGCCCAAAGGAGAGCCCGTGCTCGGCCACCCCGAGCCGGGTCCCGGTCGACCAACGGGATGGCGCCTTCTCCTTCGAGGTCGAAAACGTCCCCGCCGGCCGATGGACGGTCCAGCTGACCGCCGACGTCGGTCTTGGGCCCGAGGTCGCCTGGGTCGCCCGGCTGAAGATCGACGACGACTCCGTATCTTCCGTGCCGGTCCGGGCCGCCCCACCGCTGGCGACGACGCCCGCTCGGTGGCTGGCCGGCCTGCGAGAGCGCCACGATCGAGCGCCGCTCGAGCCGGAACCGAAGCTGGACGCGGCCGCGGCCGGCCACGCGGCCGCGGTGTGCAGCGCCGGGTGGGCCACCCACCGCACGCCGGGAGGCCCCGGTCCGCAGGAGCGAGCCCGGGCCGGAGGCTTCCTCGGACCGGTCGCGGAGGCCGTGGCCCTCGCCGCGCCGCTCGAGCGGGCGCTCTCGAACCTCGAGGCGAGCCCGGCCCACCTCGCCGCGCTGCTCGAGCCGACCGCGACCCACGTCGGCATCGGGGTCGATCGGCGGGACCGGACCGGGTGCGTGGTGGTGCTGATCGGGTCTCAGCGGTGACTGGCGTGCAGCGTGGCCGCGAGGAGGTTGCAAAACCAGTGGTACCCGATGGGGGCAACGAGGCTGTCTCCCCTGGCCCGCAGCCACCCGAACACGAGGCTCGGAAAAAACGTCAGGAGCCGCGCCGGCTGGTACTCCCCGACGAAATGGGCGAAGGCGAAGACCACGCTCGTCAGCACCACAGCGGTCCCGAACGGCGCGCCGAGGACCCGGCGTTTGGACGGACGCCACCGCTCGAGGCGCTCCTGGAGGTACCCCCGAAAGAACACCTCTTCGGCGAGCGCTACGACGAAGTGGTCGAGCGCGAGCCGCCCGAACTGGTGGGGCCAAGCGAACGCGAAGCTCCGGCCGGCCTGGGCCTGGAGCCCGTGGTAGGCCATCCCATAGAGCCCCGCCGTCAGCGCCGCCACCACCGAGAGCACGGCGAGCTCCCGAAGCAGACCCCTTCGATGGAGCCCGAGGCTGTCCGAGCTCACCCCTCCCCCGCCGACCCGGCGCAGCGGCCAGTAGAGCTGGGCGCCGACGGCCGCGGTGTAGAGCACGGTGGCCGCCGGCGGCACCCAAGCCGCGACGTGCTTCACCAAGCCGAGCCCGACCAGGACCGCAGCGCTGGCGATGGCGCCTTCGCGGCCCGGTGCGATCTCGGGTCCGGCCTCGGCCGGACGGTCGTCGCCCCCCCCACGGGGCGGCGCCTCGGCCGGCCTCTCATGTTTCCCGTTTGGCCGGTTTGGCCGCTCGACGCTCACCTTCGACCTCACCACCTTCGATGCCGTGTGGGCGCGCGCACGCCGGGCAGACCGATGAAATGCCAGGCCCCGCCCGGCGTCCACCGTCCATGTCGCGCCCACCGTCTGCCATTGAGCCCACGGCTTCCTCCCCCGTGCTAGGACGTCTTCTGGTCATGTCCAAGTCCCTGGCGGTCCTCGCCATCCTCCTGTTCGCGGGGGCCGCCCACGCCGGGCCCTGCCTGGGCGTCGCCGGCCTCGGCGCCAAGCCGGGGCTGCGGACCGGGGAGCGCCTCGAGTACGAGCTGACGCTCGAGGGGGCCTACATGGGTCGCCTCGAGCTGTCGGTCGGGGACGTGCAGAAAAACGGCGGGACCGCCGCGATCCCGCTGTTCGGGCGGATCCGCACCAACGCCTTCGTCTCCGCGGTCAAACCGGTGCAGGGCCGCTACCAGACCATGGTGGACCCGTCGAGCCTCACCCCCATCGGAGTGCAGGTCGAGGGCACCGTCGGAGAAGACGAGCGATGGGAGCGGGTTCGTTTCATCGAAGACGGCCGGAAAGTGGAGACCGCGTATCGGTTCTTGGGACGGGAGGGCCAGCAGGTGTTCGCCGGAGAGCACGCCCTCCTCGACGGCCTCTCTCTGCTCCACATCGCCCGCAGCTTGCCGCTCGAGACGGGGATCGTCGCTTGCCAGGACGTCCTGTCCACCCGCCGGCTGTGGCGGGTCGAAGCCGAGGTGATGGCCAAGGAGGCGGTCGAGACCCCGGTCGGTCCCAAGCCGGCGCACCGGATCCGAACCACCTTCACCCGGCTGGGGACGTCCTCGCCGATCGAGATCGACGTCCTGCTCGGCGACCAGCCCGGCCGCCCTCCGCTCGCGTTCGAGATGCGGCAGGGCAAGTACACGGGCCGGGCTCGGCTGATTCGCTGGCATCCAGGCCGGCCGAGCTGATCCGAGCGGAGGTTATCCGACACCTCCCGATGGGGGCCTACCCAGGCTCCATCACTCGTGCTAGTGCCACCCCTTACGTCGCGCCGCACCGGTCCGTCCCGCAGTCGGGAGGGCCTTCGAGCACGAGGGTCCTGGGGGCCCCCGCCCGGAGGGCGACGCAGGAGGAGGAGTCTCGACATGTGGAAGTTGCGTCCCCGGTCCGCGTACCGCGGAGGGATGGCTTTGCTCGTGGTCGGCGCGTGCGCGCCCGACCTCGGCGAGCTCGTGGAGTTGCCACCGTCCGATTCGGTGGTGGTCGCGCAGTTCGATCCGACCAACCCGATCCCGCAGCTGCGGCTCATACCGTCGCCGACGGCGCTGGCCCAAAACCCAGACGGGACGATCAACAAGGACGCGGTCCGGCCAGCGCCGTGCCAGCTGCCCACCGAATCGCAGTGCCTGCAGTTCGTCGAGGGCGGCTGGCCCACCACGCTCTTTCCCACGTTCAACTTCTCCGCCCCGCTGGTCATGGACACCGTCGGCGCCGGCCTGAGGCTGTTTCAGGTAGGGGAGATGGGGCTGACCGAGGTCGAGGTCGAGGTCGAGCAGGCCCCTCGGCCGCTCCCGCCCGCTGCATGCCAAGAGGGCGGCAACAACACGATGCCGCCCCGGACCTTCACCGCGGCCGACGTGACCGCGGCGTGGGGGCCTGAGGCCACCAACGTGGTCCTGAGACCCCGGAACGGGCCGCTCGAGCCAGGGACCAGCTACATCGCGGTCGCGACCACCGCCCTTCGCGGCAGCCCCAGGCAAGAAGGCGGCGGACCACGGGAGATCGAGCCGAGCGCGCTGTTCTACCTGCTGAACAACGAGACCGCCCCGGTGGCCGAAGACGGGCAGATCCTCGACCCTTTGCTTCGGGCCAACGTCCAGGGCTCGGTGCTGGCGGGCCTGTTCCCGGGCCGGACCGCGGACTCGCTCAACTCCGAAGAGCGGGCCCAGTTGAACGCAGCCTTCGCCTCGAGTGGGCGCTCGCTGTTTGGCCTGTACCAATTCGTCAACGGCTCGGTCTCGGCCCTGCTCGGCTCGGGTCTCATCGCGGACCGCAGCGAGGTGGTGATGATCAACACCTGGAGGACCGGCGATCCGCCGGGACGCCAGCCGTCCGTGGTCGTCTTCGACCCCGCGGGCACCAGCTTCCCCACCGACGTTCGCTTCCCGCTGCCCAACGACCAGCTGCTGACCATCCCCGCGGAGGTCCCCGGAGGCCTCAGGGTGAACTTCCCCACGGAGGGCCTCACTGGGACGCTGGCTTCGGTGCTGACCGCCGCCAACACCCTGAACGGCTTTGGGCTCACGACCCCGATCGTCATGCAGGTGAGCCAGCCCATCGACCCCGAGTCGCTTCCCGGCAACGTGCTGATGGCCGAGCTCGACGCGATGGGAATGCCCACTGGGGATTTGGCCCCGATCGCGGCGCTCGCCGTGCCGGCTCGAGGCGACGAGGCCCCGCAGCTCGTCGTGGTTCCGACCCGGCCGCTCCGGCCGAACACCCGCTACGCCGTGGGGGTGACGACCCGAGTGCGGGACACCGACGGGCAGCCGATCGCCGCCTCGCAGACGTTCAACTTCCTGAAAAGCCCTGAGCCCCTGATCGCCGACGGGCAGGTGAACCCGGCCATCGAGCCGCTCCTTCAGTGCTCGACCCTGGCCTCGACCGGCTCGCTCGCCCCGCCCGAGCAGGTCATCGCCACCGCCACCGCGCTCGAGGTCGGCCTCGCCCGCCCAAGGTGGCAAGAGGCGTTTCGCCCCCTCGAGGGGCTGACTCCGCCGGTCCCCCGGACCGAACTGGCGATGGCCTTCACGTACAAAGCCCAGTCCATCACCGACGTCGTCGACGCGATGAAGGCGGCGCTGCCCCAATACGAGCTGCTGCCTCCGAACGCTGGGGTTCGCCTCCTTCCCACCGAGGTGGACGTGGTCGGGACGGCGACGGTGGCCGCGCTCATGGGCCTCTCCGACCCGGCCCAGATCGCGCTGTTCGCGACCGGGATCGGCCGCGCCCGGCTCCATCTCCTTCGAACCTACCAGGCTACGGCAGGAAACCCCTTCACCGCCGGCAGCTTCACGCCCCCGACGGTGATGATGCCGAGGGTCAGCTACGTCCCGGTCTGGGTGATCACCCCAGCGGGGACCCCGCCGGCGGCCGGATGGCCGGTCGTGGTGTTCCAGCACGGGCTCGGTCAGGCCAAAGAGAGCGGCCTCTTCATCGCCGGGACCTTCGCCCGCGCCGGATGGGCCACCGTCGTGATGGACATGCCGTTTCACGGCGCGCGGGCGAGCGACATCGCCAACAACGACACCGGCGTGCCCTGCACCGACATCGATCCGGCTGCGGTCACCTGCAATCCGGCCAACGGGATGTGCATGGGCGGCTGCGACGGTCGCCAGGACAGCTCCGGGACCGGCTTTCTCAGCCCCAACATCTTCGGGGTCAGGGACAACTTCCGCCAGGCGACCGTGGATCAGCTCGCCCTGCTCCGAACGCTCCGCCAGGACGCGGGCATGGCCATGTCGCTCATCGGCGACCTCGACGGCACCCGCGTTGGCTATGTGGGCCAGTCGCTCGGAGGGATCGCGGGTGGAAACCTCGCCGCCTATGTCAGCCCGGCCGAGCTCGACGCGGCGGTGCTGAACGTCGCTGGGGGCAACATCATCGACGTCCTCCAGAACACGGTCCCCACCATCAGCGCTCCGCTGTGGCTCGGCCTCGCCCAAGCGGGGGTCTGCATGCTCGAGGACCCGCTCAACCCGGCCCTCGGCTGCCAGGACACCCCCTTGTTTCGGACCTTCCTCCTGCTCGCGCAGTGGGTGACCGAGCCCGGGGACCCGAACGGCAACTCGGTCGGGGTCATTCAGCAGCTTCCCATGCGGCCCGAACCGCTCGGGACCAACCGCCTGCTCTTGCAGATGAGCCGCCCCGACCCGGTGGTGCACAACCCCTCGACCCTCCGACTCGCGAACGCCTACGGCTTCGATCTCGCCGGCGGGGACCGGCGGTTTCAGACCTACGATTTCACCGGGCGGCCCGGCGCCGAGACCGGCGGCGGCTGCCACGGCTTCCTGCTTCAGCCCTCGTGCGGGCGCTGCCCGCAGGAAGCTTTGTGCGCGACCTTCGGCGCTCAGCAGCAGGCCGCCGCTTTCGTCAACTCGGCCGGCATGACCGTCGCTGACCAGCTACCCATGAGCCTGCTCGGCGGCATGATCAACTGCCAGAACCCCTGCGGGAACTGAGGGAGGAGCCCCAGATGATGTCATCCCGTTTTTGCCGCCTCGCGGTGGCCGCTGTCACCCTCGGCTTCGGCGCTCCGGCGTGGGCCGCCGGGTTTCAAATCAACGAGCACTCGGCCCTCAACACCGGCATGGCCAGCTCGGTGGTGGCCACGGTGAAGGATCCGTCGGCAATCTTTCACAACCCGGCGGGTCTGACCCGGATCCAAGGGACCGAGTTTCAGGCGGGGACGAGCCTCATCGTCCCCCACGGGACCTACGTCGGACCGGGCCTGCCCGGTACCAACCCAACCCCGGGCGCGAACCGGACCGAGAACCTGGTCACCGACCCGGTCGTGGTCCCGTACGTGTACGCCGCCCGCCAGCTCTCGGACAAAGCGTTCATCGGGCTCGGCTTCTATCTGCCCTACGGCAGCGGCATCCAGTGGGAGAACCCGGATGAGTTCGTGGGCCGCACCCAGATCCGGGAGCTCGCCCTGCGCACGTTCTACTTCACCCCGACCGTCGCTCTGAAGCTGAACGAGATGGTCTCGGTTGCGGTCGGAGTGTCGCTCGTCCCAGCGACCCTTCTGCTCCGCCGGGAGCTCGGTGCGGCCGACACCCAGGCCCCCCTGTTCGCAGAGGGATCGCTGGTCGAGGTCTCCGGCTCGGCGTTCGGCGTGGGGGCGAGCGCCGGGGTGCATGTGAACCTCATCGAGCACCTTCGGCTCGGCTTCGTGTTCAAGTCGGCGGTGGATCTGTCGTTCGACGGCGAGGCCAAGTTCACCCTCCCCGACGGCACTCCGCTCTCGGTGCGCGAGAACTTCCCCGACCAGCGGGGGAGCGGCGACATCACGATCCCCCACACCTTCGGGCTCGGGGTGGGCTGGGAGCAGGGACCGATCACCATCGAGCTCGGGGCGCAGCTCACGCTGTGGGAGAGCTACGACGAGCTTCGGCTCAACTTCGACACCGGGCGGCCGAGCCCGTCGTCGGCGTCGCCCCGAAACTGGGAGAACTCGCCTCTGTTCCGGCTCGGGGTGGAGTACCGGCTCGGTGACCTGGCCCTCCGAGTCGGCGGGGGCTACGACATCAGCCCGGTGCCCCAGACCACGGCCGACTTCACCCTGACCGACAACGACCGGCTCTACGGCTCGTTCGGCATGGGCTACGACTTCGGCCCGGTGCGGGCCGACCTCGGCTACATGGCCCTGTGGCTGATGGAGCGAGAGATCGACGGCGCCAGGAACGTCAACCTCCCCACCGGCGGCACCTTCGAGGGCGGCTTCGCCCACGTCGCCGGCCTCTCCATCGGCGTTCGCATCTAGAGCAGCGAACGGCGCGGCGCGCGTGCCGGTGCGCTCCGAGCGCGCCCTGCCTCCGCGTGGGGCCCGCGTCGCTGGCCGCTTCGCCCATCGGTCCACTTCCCCCCACCCACGGCGGCCGAACTGCGGTATGTCTTTTGGGAGGCGGGCCGAAGGCGTCCGCCCCGGTCGCCGCCATGCGCTCGCTCCATGCTCCTCTCCGCCCCTTTTTCTCGCGCGCCTCGTCGTGGACCTCGGTCTGCGTCGCGGTGGTGGCCCTCGCCGGCTGCGGCGGGGAGGAGGAAGAACCGCCGGTCGTCGAACCGCCGCCGCCGGCGACGGTGGAGTTCGACGCCACCGACCCGTGCTCGGGTCGCGTGCCCCGCCCGACCGACCTGTTCTTCGACGGAAACGGGCGAACCGAACGGGCCGCCTGCCCCCTGCCAACCGACCCGGTCGATGCGGTGGACGCCCGAGTCGCCCGAGAGGAGCGAGCGCCGGTCGATCCCGAGATCTTTCTCCCGTTCGAGTCCGACCTGCAGGTGGCCTCGCTGTCCTCGACGGTCAGCTTCGCCCTGCAAGGGGGAGATGCGACCGGCCTCGTCCCCTTCGTCCTCCTCGAACAAACCGGGACCTCCACTGCCGGGGCCGGGTGGCGGACGGTGCCGTTCGAAGCCCAGGTGTCCGCCGGAGGGGCAGCGCTGCTCCCGGCCCGGAGGCTGAACCCCGGGCGGGCCCATGTGGTCGTCGCCACCCGAGCGCTCCGCGACATCGACGGCGGGCCGCTCGGACCCCACCCGGCGGTCACGGCGCTGGTCGGAGCAGCGCCGGTGGAGGCCTCGGCCTTCGAAGGCCTCGACGACGCCGGTGCCGCGCGGCTCGAGCGGATGCGAACCCAGCTTCGGCCCGCGTTGGCCGTGCTCGCGTCGGCAACGCCGCCCATCCGCGCCGGCGACATCGTCTCGGTCCACGTCTTCACCACCGACGTCGGCGCCGACTTGCTCCCCCGGCTGGTGGCCCGCTACGACGCGGCGATCGCGGCCGGAACCTACCGCTACGAGATTCAAGTGGACCGCCGAGGCATTCCCCCGGCCGAGATCTTTGGTCCGGGGGTGCCCGCCCAGGCCTACCCCAACGTGGGCAGCTTCGTTCGCGGACGCATCCTGGCCCCCCGCCTCCTTGGCGAGGACCTCCGCATGCGCGCCGATTGGGACCGAAACGCCGAGACGGTCGCGATCCCGTTCCTGCTGTCGATCCCTCGGAACGCGCCCGATGGGGGCCTGTATCCGGTGGCGGTCCAGGTGGTGGGCTTCGGTCGGTCCCGTCTCGACGCCCGGGCGCTCGCGGATGCGATGGGCGGGGGGCCTCGCGGTTCCGCGCTCGCCATCGAGCTTCGGTGCCACGGTGACCGATCTCCCGGCGCCGACGGACAGTGCACGGAGAACCGGAGCGAAGCCGAGGTCGCGTCGCTCGTCGACATCCGGAGGAACAACGGCAACCCGGAGCTCGCCGAGAACTCACCCGACGGGATCCCCGACGACTCCGGGGTGGGATTCTTCCCCGGGGACCCGCTGCAGCTGAGGGACACCCAGATCGCAGCGATGCTCGAGATCCTCCATGTGGTCGCCTCGGTTCGGCAGCGGGAGTCCGCCTGGGATGCCAACATGATCACGCTGGACCGCCAGCGGGTTCACCTGGTCGCCCAGGGCGCGACCGCGCTCCCGGCGGCGGCGGCGGCGGCGTTCGCGGACAACCGGGTTCGGCCAGTCACCCTGCAGTTTCCGTCCGGCGGAGCCCGGCTCGAAGAGCTGGTCCTCGGCAGCGCCACCGCCCAGCGAGCGCGATACGATTCGGAGCTCCCCGAAGGCGTGCAGCCCGACCAGGCAAGGACCATCTTCCAGCGCGTCTCGAGGCTGTTCGCCCCGTTCGACGTCTCGACGTTCGGCCCGGGGCTGCGCGAGCGCTACACCCGGGTTGGTCAGCCCGCCCCCGGTATCCTCTTGGCCCACTCCAGCTCGGGTCAGCCCGGCGTGACGCAAGTGGTCTCGGCCGCCGCTCGCCAGGCTTTGGTCTCAGGGATCGGGCTGCCGACACCGCGGGTGAGCCAGCATCGCGCCACTTGCGACAACTTCTATGTCTTTCAGTGTCGGTCCGGAGACGAGCCTGCGATCCTCCAAGCCGCGAGAGCGCAGATCGCGACCTTCGTCAACAGCAGCGGGCTGACCGTGACCGAACCGGCCCGCTGAGATGCGCCGGTTCGCGCCCCTCTTGGTCTTCGCCATCTGTTGCGACGCCGCGCCCCCCACCGAGAGCCCCGACGTCGAGATCCTCGTTGGCGAGGGAGCGTTTCCCCGGGATGGCGGCGTGGTGGCGCCCGTGGACGGGGGGGCCGGCGAAGATGCCGGCGGCGTGACCGACGCTTTCGGCGCCGACGCGTCGCTCGACGCCGAAGTGGGCCTCGACGCCGCCTCGGACCCCTGCCTCGCTCCGCCGGAGCTCTTCCTCAGCCCCGCCGAGGCGGAGGCGCGCGCGCTCGAGCTCGACGGACGGGTGGTGGAGATCGCGGGAACGGCGAGCGTGGGAGCGTCGGTGTGTCAGAGCGGACCGTGCCCCGACGGGACGAGCTGCTGCAACCGGTGCCGGGCTCCGCTCCGCCTCGACGGCCGCCTTCTGCTCGTCCCCGGACCGTGCACCGGGACGGCCACCGTAGGCTGCTCCGGGAGCGCTTGCGGCCCGCTGGTTTGCGCCCCGCCCGCGTTCGGCGCGCCCGTTCGGGCGGTCGGGCGGCTGCGGGCCCTCCCTGAGCCCGGTTTCGAGCCATGGCGCATCCTTCGCTGAGCTTTGTTCGCCTCCCGGCCCCCCTCCCCCACCCGGTGCGCGCTGCGCTCGAAAAGGGACTTCAGGGAGCGAAACCCGCGCTGGTCCCACCGAGGGCGCACCTCGAGACCGTCGAGCAGCGGATCTTCGAAGCCGAAGCCGATGCGTCGCGCATCCTCGTGGTCGCCGTCGCCGGTTCCGAGGCGGCGGGGCTCATCGACGCCAGGCAGGACCACCCCGGGCCGGGCGACGTCACCATCGCGCAGGTGGTTGTTTTGCCCCCCTTTCGTGGTCGCGGGATTGGCCTTGGGTTGGTGCTGCGCGCCGTTCGGGCCGCGCAGCGGGACGGCTTCGTGCACGCCAGCGTGCTGCCAGGGGCCGAAGCGGGCCCGTTCTGGTCGTCGCTCGGGTTCTCGGAGCACGGATGCGGGCAATGGGAGACGACCGTGGCTCGGCTCGAACCGGCGGTCGCCCCGCTCGACCCTCCGGACCTGCCGCTCGCGCTCGGGATTCGAAGAGATGTCTTCATCGAGGAGCAGGGCGTCCCCGAGGCCTTGGAGGTGGACGGCGAGGACGGGCGCTCGGCCCACCTGCTCGCTCGTGCCGGCGGCCGCCCGGTCGGGTGTGCCCGGCTTCGGGCCAAGGCCGAAGGGGTCTGGAAGGTCGAGCGAGTCGCCGTGCTCGCCCCGGTTCGGGGGTTCGGGGTGGGCGCCGCCCTGATGGGAGCGGCGGAGCGGTTCGCCCGAGACTCCGGCGCGGCCTCCCTGTCTCTGTCGGCGCAGGTCCCGGTGCTCGGCTTCTACGAGGCCTTGGGCTTCGAGGCGTTCGGGGAGGTGTTCCTCGACGCCGGGATCCATCACCGCTACATGAGAAAGGCGCTGACCTCTCCATTCGGGGGATGACCGAGCCGGTCCGCTCTGCTAGCTACGGTCCTCACGCATCCATAGCTCAATTGGAAGAGCACTGGACTTCGAATCCAGGGGTTGGAGGTTCGAGCCCTTCTGGGTGCGCTTTTTCTAGCTGTCCATCGCGTCCGAGCCGGCCCACGAGTCGTGGGTGAGCGGCTGGTCGGTGTCGCCAGGGTAGCGGGCGGCGAGCAGATGGGGCGCCGACTGGCGCCACTCTCGCAGTCGGTACTGAATCTTGCGGACGCTGATGCCGAGCATGCGCGCGGCTCGTCCGGTGCTACCGCCGGTGGCCTGAAGGGACCGGAGAATGGCGATCTTCTCGATGTCTTCGAGGCTCGACCCGGGGATATGGACGTCGTCCCACTGCATCTGCGACCGGAGCTCCTCGACCTCGCGGACGTGCTCGTCCCGCTCGAGCTCGCGGTCGATCACCCGGGTGGCGAGCCGGCGATCGACCGGGAGAGGGAGGTAGGCTCGCGCGCCGCGGTCGAAGGCCTCGGCGATGCGCCCCGCGTCTTCCGCGTTGGCCAAGACGATCACAATCGGGCTGTGCGGGCGGAGGTTCGCCTCCTCGAGCAGCGAAAACGGCAGGCCGGGCGGGAGCGCGGTCAAGACGACATCGGGCGCCCGGGAGCCGAGGCGCAAACGCGCCGCTTCGATATCGCGCGTGAAGTCAACGAAATATCGCTCACGAAACGCGCCGCCGAGCGCGACCTCGGCCCGACCCGTGGGGTCATACACGAGAATGCGACGGCGGGGGTTCGAGGAGGGGATGGGCAGGGTCTGCGCGCTCACGAGGATGCGATTCAGCAGGCCGCGTGCCAACGATGCACACCCCTCCGAATCCTTTGCAGTTTCGAGGGGCCTGGCCCCTTTCCCCGGGTTTTCCTCGACGGGAGACGACCTGGGCGGTTACCGAACTGAAATCCGACATGGATCGAACCATCTTTGATCGTAACGAGGCCGGGTCGCCTCTGCTCGGTCTCGACCCAGAATCGCTCGCCCTGCGGCTCGGTGGCCCAGGCCGAGCAAGGATGGTGTTTCGGAGCCTGGCCGAAGGCCGGGACCCGTTCGCTGATCAGGCCCTCCCCCGAGGACTTCGCGAACGCCTTCGGGAGGCGGTTCGGCCGAGTCGGCTCCGAGAGCGGGCGCGGCAGCGGTCGACGGACGGGACCGCGAAGCTGCTGCTCGAGTGGGAGCGAGACGGCGCCGCCGACGCGGTCGAAGCGGTGCTCATCCCCGAGGTCAGCCGCACCACGCTGTGCGTCTCGAGCCAGGTGGGCTGCCGGCGGGGCTGCGTGTTCTGCCGCACGGGGACGATGGGCCTCGAGCGAAACCTCGGCACCGAGCAGATCCTCGGCCAGGTCCACCACGGCCTCCGCGTCGCCGCGGAGCTTGGCCTCCCCCGGCTTCGAAACCTCGTCTTCATGGGGATGGGCGAGCCGCTCGACAACTGGCGCTCCGTTCGCGCCGCCCTCGACGTGCTGCTCGACGGCCGGGGCTACGGATTCGGGCCGCGGCACGTCACGGTGTCCACCGTGGGGCCGAGCCCCGCCTCCATCGCCAGGCTCGCCGGCTGCAAGGCGCGCCTCGCCTGGTCGCTGCACGCGGCCGACGACGCCGTCCGGCGCCGCCTGATCCCCACCCAGAAGGCGCCGGTGGAGGCTCTGCGGGACGCTTTCCGCGACCTGTACCGGGACCGAAACGAGCCCCTGTTCGTCGAGATGACCCTCATCGCCGACCAGAACGACCGGCCAGAGGACGCGGACGCGGCGCTCGCGCTGTTCGAAGGCTTTCCGGCGGAGGTCCGGTTCAACCTGCTCCCGATGAACCCGTGGGGCCCCAGCCTGCGACCGAGCCCGCCGGAGCGGGTCGAGGCCTTCGCCGCCCGCCTGCGGAGCCGAGGTCATTTCACCCGGATCCGCAAGGCGCGGGGCGCAGAGGACCTCGCCGCTTGCGGACAGCTCGCCGTGCTGAAGCCGCCCCCGACGAGCCCGGAGCCGGCCTATCGGTGAGTCAAGGCAACGCCGGCTCCCCGTCGGGCCCGACCTCGATCCAAGAGAGGCTCGGCCCCGGGGGGTGTCGCCGGCCTTCGAGACCGTAGTTGGCGGGGCGGTAGACCTCGGCGGCGCTTCGGATCCGGAGGCCAGCCTCGGAAGCTACGTCCTGCCGCACGAAAAACGCGTTCACGCCGGCCAAATCGCAGTGGACGAGGCCGTAGCCCTTCCTTCGGCCGAGCGCCTCGAGCGCGGTGAGGGAAGCGCCAAACCCGTCCGTCCCATCCCAGCCCGCAGATCGCCGAGGGGCGACCCGAGCATCGAGACCGAGCGCCGCGTTGTACTCGATGACCACCACCCGCGGGCGCGCCGTCGTGGCCCGCCAGATCCACCAGTCGTCGCCATCGACATCGATCGACAGCAGGTCGAGATCGCCGTCGAAGCCCTCCTCGGCCAGCAGCCGGTCGAAGTTCTCCGGTTCGACCCGCGCCAGCCGGGTCCGAACCGTGGCCGAGTGGCGGTACTTTTGCTCGAGCCGCTCGTACGGTCCCCGGTCCGCCTCGAGAAAGAGCCCCGACCAGCCGGCCACGTCGGCGAGCAGCACCGCGTTGCCCTCGCGGCCGTCCTGGATGCCGAACTCCACGAAGCGGCGCGTCCCCGTCCCGATCCGTCCGAACAGGGCGGCGAGCACGCCGTCCTCGCCGTTTTGGCTGAACACCCTCGCCTCCGCGGCCGCCCAGCCGTCCCCGAGGTAGCCGGGAGCAGCGGCGCGGGCGAGAGCGGCCAGAGCGGCGTACCGGTCGGCGCCGTGGCTTCGACGGGCCAGCGACAGCAGCGAAGACAGCTTCGTGTGGCCGAGGCCCTGCCGCAGCTTCGACCAAAGGAACCCACTCGGCACCCGAGGTTGCTGGCGCTGCGGGTCTTTCGCGGTCAAGCTCGACCTTCGCCCCGGCCCCAGGGCATGTTCCCCGGGTGCCCCGGGTGCTCAGCGTCAGCCTCGGATACCCGAGCGAGGACGACCCCGCTCGGCTCACCTTCACCCACGAGCAGGCCCGAGCGCTGGCCCGGATGGGCGCGAGCGTTCAGGTGCTCGACCTCTGCCCTCGGGGCCCGGTGCGCCTCGACCACCGAGATGGCATCCCCGTCCTCCGGCTGCCGCTCGCCCGGAGTTTTCGACAAAACCCGCTGAGGGCGGCGCGCGACCTTGGCCGCGCCTTTCCACTGCTTCACCGGTGGGTTCGTTCGGACCGCTTCGAGCTCGTCCTGCTCAGCTTCCTTCACCACAAGTACCTGCCGCTCCTGCCGGCGATGGCCGCCGGTGGAGCGAAGCTCGCCGTGACCATTCACGGGGTGGACGCCATGGCCGACGGGGAGGGGCTGCACGTCCGCTCGGCGAAGCGGCGGCTGCTCGAGCGGGTAGACCACGCCTTCGCGGTCAGCGAGGCGACGGCGGAGCTCGCGCGGAGGCTCCTTGGGCCGGAAACGAGGGCAAAGGTCCTGGTCGTGCCCAACGGAGTGGACCGGCCCAAGCTCGAGAAGGCGCTCTGCACCGAGCCGAGCCACCACCGCGCCCGATTGGGCTGGCCGGTCGATCGTCCGGTCATCCTCTCGGTGGGCCACCTGGTCCGGCGCAAGGGTCACGACCTCCTGCTCGGCGCCGTAGCCCGCCTCGTCGCCGGGGGACGGGACCCACTGTACGTCGTCATCGGTCGAGGGCCCGAGCTCGCCGCCTTGACCGCTCGGAGGGCCGAGCTCGGGCTCGATCGGCACGTTCGTTTCGTGGCCGAGGCCCTCGACGAGGACACGATCGCCGCCGCGTTCGTCGCCTGCGACGTCTTCGCGCTCGGCAGCCGGACCCTCCACCACCCTCCAGCCATGGAGGGTTTCGGGGTGGTCTACGCCGAAGCCGCCTACGTCGGCCGACCCGCCGTGGGTGGGGCGAGCGGGGGCGTCCCCTCGGTGGTCGAGCACGGCGAAACCGGCTGGCTCGTGGACCCGGACGGGCCTTCGGCCGAAGCGCAATTCGCCGAAGCGCTCGCTCGGCTCCTCGATGAGCCCGTGCTGGCCCAGCGCATGGGGGCTGCAGCGAGGCGACGCGCGCTCCGGTTGTTCGACTGGGACCAAAACGCGGCCTCGGTCCTCGCCGCGGCTGCACGCTCGGCGCCCGACGTCCGCGCTCGATGAGCCTCGCGATGCAACCCAGGCCGACCGTCGGGAGGCGACGGTCACGAGGCCGACCGTCGGGAGGCGACGGCCACGAGGCCGACCGTCGGGAGGC
>DAIQNR010000010.1:32099-35107 GCA_036788295.1 Myxococcota bacterium | reverse complement strand
ACGGTCAACAGGCCGAAGACCACGAGGCCGAAGGTCACTTCGAAGGCTTCGCGTTGTACTTGCGGATGACCTCGTTCGTCAGGTCGAGGTGGGGCTTCGCGAACAAGAGGCTGCTCTCCTGGGCCTCCATGATGAGCAGGTAGCCCTCCTTCTTCCCGATGGCCTCGATGATCTTCCTGAGCTTCGCGGTGATCTTCGACAGCGCCTCGACCTCGAGCTTCTTCAGCTCTTGCTGCTCCTTCATCAGGGTCTCGCGCAGCGCGAGGAACTTCTTCTGAAAGTCGAGCATCTGGGCCCGCGCCGCAGGGTCGTCCTGGTTCAGACCGGAACTCTGCAGGCGCTCCTTCATCTTCTCGAGCTCCTCTTCCTTGGCCCGCAAGGCGACCTGCTTCTTCTTGAAGGTCTCTTCGAGGGTCGCCTTGGCTTTCTTGCCGTCCTCCACCTCCACGATCGCTCGCTGGAGGTTCACGTATCCGATCGCGCCCTCCGCCGCGAACGCCGGGGCTTCGAGCAAGAGGAGCGAGCCGAGCAGGGAGAGCCCGAGCAGGGCGCTGAAAGAACTGCGAATCATGAGGTCATCCTCGCTGGTGGGGGTATCGATCCGGACCGTCCCGGTCAAGGCGCGCGGCCTCTGGGTCTTCGGTCGCAGCCGGATCGGGCACGACACGGGGACGCCGAGCGAGACCGAGAGCGGCCGCCAGCAGCACCGGCAGCATGCCGGAAATGGCCCACCACCGCTCGAAGAGAAACGCGCCGAGCAAGCAGGAGGCGGCCCCGACCGCGGCGCCGACACCGAGGTCTTGGTGCACCTGCCTCCATCGGTCCGGGCTGCCGAGCGTGGAGCCGGTCACGAACCCGAAGGGGGATCCGAACGGGAGCGTCGCCACCAACGGGGAAAAGCCGAGGAGCCCCGCCCCGACGAGGACGCTGGCGTACGGATGCAGGCTCGCCACGACCGCCGTGTGGACCGACAGGGCCAAGGTGTGTCCGCAGAAGCACATCGCCAAAAACCACGACACCAGCGCGTCTCCTTCCCGGCTCCGGCGATGAGGCGACCGGTCGAGCCAGCGGAGGACGAACAGCAGCAACAGCGTTCCGAGCGGTCCGCCCACCAGCAGCCACACCGGGACCGGCGCCCCGCGCGCGCGCGCGACCAGGCCGAGCCCGAACTGCGCAAGGACGAGCCCCAACGGGAGCGCCCACCGCCGCACGGTCACGCGAGCAGCTCGCATGTCCGCATCAAGGTCCGGAGCCGATTTCGGTCCTCCTCCGTCACCTGCGGCTGGGGCGGACGGACGAACGAGCGGATCCGGTGGCCTTGCAGCCGCAACCCCTCCTTCACGAGCCCCGGAGGCGCCATCGGCCGCAGCCTGGCTCCGTCGAGCGGCCTTCGCGCGATCCTCTCCGCGAGGCGCTCGACCCCGCCCTGGGTCTCAGCCGGACGAGGCGGCCCGAGCTCTCCGAGCAGCGGCCGCAAGCGCCGCTGGAGCCGCCGAACCCGCTCGAGGTCACCGGTCCGAACGCCCTCGGCCATCGCGACCGACAGGTCGGGAGCGAGGGCGGCGAGGCCGCAGATCGCGGCGTTGACTCCATGCCGCGCCGCCTCGAGCAGCTCGAAACTGCACGCGCCGTAGATCCCTCCCCTCCCTTCGAACCACCGCGCCCAGGACCGAGCGGAAGGCCCCGCGCTCTCGGCGACGAAGACCCCCGCGAGCCGCGGATGCTGTGAGAGCGTGGCCCTCTCCTCCGGAGTCAGCGCCGAGACCATGTCCCCGGGCCGGACGGACAAAAGGAGCGGCAGGCTCGCTGCCCGACCCACGCGGTCCACATGACGGTACACGTCCGCATATCCGACGCCGGGCAGCCGCGGCAGCGACACCAGAACGCCCTTTGCCCCCTGGGCCTCGGCATGGGTCGTGGTCTCGATGGCGGCGCGGGTGGAGGGCCCTCGTGCTTCGACCCAAAACGGCGCTGCCTTGTCGAGCTTCGCCGCGACCCGCTCCACCAGCCGGGACTGCTCGGCCCCGTCGAGCAGCGCCGCTTCCGCGACCTCCGAGAGCAGGACAAAACCACCCAGTCCCCGACCGACGAGGTAGCCCAGCAGGTGATCGAGGCCATCGAGATCGAGCTCGCCCCGCTCGTCGAAGGGCGTGGGCAGCGCGGCGAGCACATCCCCGAACGTCGCTGCCATGGCGTCGTCAGCGGGCAGTGCCCAGTTTTTCGAGCAAGAGATCCCGAAGCTCTCGCACCCCGGGGCTCTTGGTTCGGGTCGCCCGGACCACCTCCACCAGCTCCGGGTTCGCGCGGACCTTCCCTTTGCCGTCGAGTTCGAGCAGCTCGTCGAGCGCGGCTTCGGTCAACCGCTCGTCCTTGAAGGTCAGGACCCGGGCGAGCAGCGCCTGATCGGGGGGGAGCCGCCCGAAGTCTTCGAGCAACTCGTGCGCCGCCTTCTTGGCGTCCTTCGGCAGGCGAGCGTTTCGCACGGCCGTCATCAGCTGATCCTGGCGGGACAGCCGCATCTGGAACTCCGACTGGTGGAACTGGGGCGCGCCGCCCCGGTGGCTCGGCGCCGCCTCGGCTTCGACCACGGAGGCAGCGCTCAACTTGGGGGCGATCTGGCTGAACAACGCCTCGGCGTGGGCTCGCTGCTGCGCGGCGACGCTCATCCTCTCGGTGGGCGCCGCGGCGAGCGGCGCGATCACCGGCGGCGGAGCCGATCCCGGACGCCGTTTGGCGCCGCCGGGCCGGTCGGGGGTCCCTTGGCGAAGCACCGCCGGTTTGGGGCTCGGCTTCGGCCTAGCCGTGGTGGTCGGGCTCCTCTTCATACGTCGATCCTCTCTTTCGACAACCGTCTCGCCTTTCTGGGCTCGACCCGGCTCCGAAGCGGCGCCGATCCGCGACGGCTCGAGTCGCCTCGCTTTGGCCTGCGGCGCCGGCTCGGGCGTGGAGCCCGACTGCGACGCGCTCTTCTTCGCCGCCGGCCGCTTGCCCTTCGGCGACGCCTTCGG
>DAIQNR010000010.1:0-31999 GCA_036788295.1 Myxococcota bacterium | reverse complement strand
ATTTCGGGCTCGGACCTCTTGGCGGCCGACGTCCGCTTCGCCGCGGGCTGGATTTCGGGCTCGGACCTCTTGGCAGCCGACGTCCGCTTCGCCGGCTTCGCGGCCTCCGGCGCGACTTCGGCGGCGGCCTTCTTCGCGGCCGACGTCCGCTTCGCCGGCTTCGACGCCGCCACCTCGGGCGCGACTTCGGCAGCGGCCTTCTTCGCGGCCGACGTCCGCTTCGCCACCTCCGGCGCGACTTCGGCAGCGGCCTTCTTCGCGGCCGACGTCCGCTTCGCCGGCTTTGACGCCGCCACCTCGGGCGCGACTTCGGCAGCGGCCTTCTTCGCGGCCGACGTCCGCTTCGCCGGCTTCGCCACCTCCGGCGCGACTTCGGCAGCGGCCTTCTTCGACGCCACCTTCCGCGTCGCTGCCGGCTTCGACGCCGCCAACTTGGGCTGGGCCTTCTTCGCCGCCGCAGAACCCTTCTCTTTTGAAGCCGCGCCCGGGCTCTCGACCGGGGCGGACGCCGGCTCGGCCGTATTCGGCGCAAGCTTCCGCCCTCGCTGCGCAGAAGAACGAGTCGGGCGCTTCACCGGCGCCACGGGAACATCGTCGAGCGCGGCTCGATCCTTATCGCTCTTGGGCCCCTTGGTTCGAGGCGCAGCGCGGCCCCCAACTCCTGAACCCACCACAGCTGCCCGGTCTGGACCCGCCGAGCGCCCTCCGACCTCCGCCGAAGGGCGGGGTGCCGCCTTCCGCGCCCTGCTCGCCATGTTTGTTTCCTTTCCCGCCTCGAACCGATCCACCGGGGCCGACATCTCAGGGCCTGATTCGGCCCCGGGTCTCGCCGCCCTCCGCGTGGGCCGCTTTCCGCTCGCGCCCTTGGCGCTCTTCATTGGTTCATCCCGTCGCCCTTCCTTCGGGCCCAGATTCTCTCGAGCGCCAGTTTGGCCCCCGGATCGGCATCAGCCGCCGAGGGTCCGCCGATTCGTTCAGCGCCCGCGCGAAAGACCGAGGGCTCGAGGCAAGCCCCCTTCCCAGGAGGCGGCCAAGTCGGACACTGCTACCTTCAAGTATCCGTCGATATCGAGCACCGCGCCGCCAACCTCCCCGATCTCGACCAGGGGGGCTCGATGCTCGGTGGCGACCTCTTTCAGCTTCTCGGGGGCGTCCGTCGTCAGCACGATGACGCTGGGGCCTTCCCCGAAAAAACGCTCCGGCTCGGCCGACCAAGGCCATCTCAGCACGGCTCCAATGCCACCCAGAATGCAGGACTCGGCGATGCAGACCGCGAGCCCTCCCTCCGAGACGTCATGAGCGCTCCTCACCCAGCCCTGACGGACCGCCGCAACGCAAGCGGCATGCACCCTTCGGGCCATCTCGAGGTCCGGTTCGGCCGGGCGGCCCAGGTGGGCGCCCTGCTCCATCCACACCAGCTCGCTCCCCCCCAACGTCAGCCCCTCCGGGCTCCCGAGCACGAACACCCGGTCTCCCGCTCGCCGAAACCCCGAGCCAGGGGAGCACCGCACATTTTCGACGACCCCAACCATGCCCACGGTGGGGGTCGGGAGGATCGACCGTCCATCGGTCTCGTTGTAGAGGCTCACGTTGCCAGAGACCACCGGCACCCCGAGGGCCCGGCAGGCCTCGGCCAAGCCCTCGATGGACTCGACGAGGGTCCACATCACCTCGGGACGCTCCGGGTTTCCGAAGTTGAGGCAATCGGTCAGGCCTCTCGGCTCCGCGCCGACGCAAGCCAAATTGCGAGCAGCCTCCAAGACGCCCAGCATCGCGCCCCGTCTCGGGTCGAGCTGAACCCAGCGGCTGTTCATGTCCACGGTCAGGGCCAGGCCCCGAACGGTGTCCCCATCCGGGTCGAGGTCGGCTCCGGACAGTCGCACCACCGCCGCGTCGGCCGCCCCCGGTCCGAGCACCGTCGAACACCGGACCCCGGAGTCATACTGCTCGTAGACCCAGCGTTTTGACGCGACGGTAGGCTGAGACAGGACCGAGAGCAACCGGGTCTCGAGAGAAACCGCCTCGAATGAGGCCAAATCGGGCAGCACCCACGCCGTCTCGAGCGGCGGGCGCTTCATCGGCCGGTCGTACACCGGCGCCTCGTCCACCAGGACCTGGACCGGCAGCCGGGCGACCTCGCGGTCCCCGTCTCGGACGACGACGCAGCCGGTGTCGGTCACCCGCCCGATCACGGCCGAGTCGAGCCCCCATCGGTCGAAGATCCCGCGAACCAGCGCCTCCGTGCCCGGCCGAACCACCATGAGCATCCGCTCCTGGCTTTCGGACAGGAGCACCTCGTAGGGGGACATCCCCGTCTCTCTTCGCGGCACTTCGGCCACATCGATATCGATGCCGGCGTTCCCGCGGCTCGCCATCTCGCAGCTCGAGCTGGTCAACCCCGCTGCGCCCATGTCCTGGATGGCCACGATCGCGTCCTCGGACATCAACTCGAGGCACGCCTCGAGCAGACACTTCTCCGTGAACGGATCGCCCACTTGCACCCGCGGTCGCTGCGAAGCGCTCTGCTCTCCGAACTCTTCGGAGGCCATCGTCGCCCCGTGAATGCCATCCCGGCCGGTCTTGCTTCCGACATACATCACCGGGTGCCCGACGCCCGCCGCCGCGCTCCGAAAGATGCGGTCGCTCCGCATCAGCCCCACCGTCATCGCGTTGACGAGGATGTTTCCGTCGTAGCTCGGGTCGAAGGCGACCTCGCCGCCCACGGTGGGGACGCCCATGCAGTTGCCGTAGGCGCCGATGCCCGCGACCACGCCCTCCACCAGAAACCGCATCCGCGGCGCCTCGGGCCGGCCGAAGCGCAGCGAGTTCAGGTTGGCGATCGGGCGAGCGCCCATCGTGAATACGTCGCGAAGAATCCCACCCACGCCCGTCGCCGCTCCCTGAAAGGGCTCGATGAAGGATGGATGGTTGTGGGATTCCATCTTGAAACATGCAGCGAGCCCGTCTCCGACGTCGACCACGCCTGCGTTCTCACCAGGCCCCTGCAAAACCCACGGAGCCTCGGTCGGCAGCTTCTTCAGGTGTCGGCGGGAGCTCTTGTAGGAGCAATGCTCGCTCCACATCACAGAAACCATTCCCAGCTCTTCCCAGGTGGGGACCCGGCCGAGTCCGTGGAGGAGCCGCTGCCATTCTTCTGGACGAAGTCCATGCTCGCGGGCAGCCGCCTCGTTGACCGGCGGGCTCATCGAGCGCCTCCCGCAGCGAGCGCCGAGCGAAAGAGCGCGAGGCCGTCGGTCGAGCCGAGGACCGACTCCGAAGCCCTCTCCGGGTGGGGCATCATGCCCAAGACGTTGCCTCGTTCGTTGCAGATCCCCGCGATCCCATCGCAGGACCCGTTCGGGTTGTCCCCCGCGCCGTAGCGAAACACGACTTGGTTGTTCGCCTGAAGGCGAGCCACGGTCTCGTCGTCGGCGAAGTAGCGTCCCTGGTGGTGCGCGACCGGGAGCCGCAGCTTCTGGCCCGCCTCGTATCCCGACGTGAACGGTCCGCCCGGACTCTCGACGACCAACGACACCCACCGAGACACGAAGGTCCGGGACGCATTTTGGAGCATCGCGCCAGGAAGCATTCCGGCCTCGAGGAGGATCTGAAAGCCATTGCAGATGCCGAGCACGAGGCCGCCCCGTTCGGCGTGATCGCGGACAGCAGCCATGACCGGGGAGAATCGAGCGATGGCGCCGGCCCGAAGGGCGTCGCCGTGGGCAAAGCCGCCCGGGAGCACCACGAGCGAGCACGACCGGGGTAGGTCCGAGGCGGTGTGCCAAACCCGTTCCGTCGCAAACCCGAGCCTTCCCTTCGTGACATGGACCGCGTCGGCGTCGCAGTTCGACCCGGGGAAGGTGACCACCGCGACGGTCATGGGTCTTTGCCGTTCCCCTCCAACTCGACCTCGAAGTCCTCGATCACCGGGTTGGACAGCAGCTGCTCAGCCATTTCGGCCACGCGGGACCGGGCGGAAGCTTCGGGCCCAATCAGGTCGCCGTCGATCTCGATCTCGACGACCTTTCCGAGCCGCACGCCTCGCACCTCCTTGAAGCCGAGCTGCTGCAGGGCGTCGGCGATCGCCTGGCCGGCTGGGTCGAGAACGCCCGTCTTCAGCGTCACCAGCACCCGTGCGACCATGGTGGTTTCCGCGTTACCCATTGTCCCTCGCTCGGTCAACCGCGGTGCGCATCAGGCCGGATCCTGCCCTGATGGCGCCGGACGGCGGAGCACCGGCTTCTTCGGTTTGCGCTCGGCCGAAGCCCCCTGCTCGTTCGGCGAGCCGCCCTGCTTCGATGCGCCGGCCTTCTCCGAAGACGCGGCGTTCTTCTTCGTGGAGACTTTCTTGGCCGAAGATGCCTTTTTGGACGGCGTCTTCTTCGCTGGGCTCTTCTTCTCCGTAGCGCTCTTTTTCGAAGCCCGCTTCTTCGATGCCGGGCTCGAGGCGCCTTCCGCACCCGCTGCCCGGCCCCGCTTCGGCTTGTCCGCGTCACCACCGAAGTCGAAACCGTGCCGCCAGGTGTCCTCCTTGACGAAGAGCTGGGCCGAGAACGGGCGGCCCTTCCTGGACGTGAACTCCTCGAGAGCAGGGGTCTTCTTGTCCCGGAAGAACGCGAGCGCCTCCTCCCTCGTGATGGGGCGCTTGCAGATCGTCCGAGGCAGCAGCGCCGAGCAATAGGCCTGCCCCTCCGGGATCTCCTTCGGGCGCAGAGCGGCGAGCGTCGCGTCGTCCCTGCCGATCGCGCGCAGCGCCGAGAGCCCGGTCGAGCAGATGAAGGTCGCCCTGGTCTCGACGATCTGGCCATCCTGGCAGGCGGGGCACGCGACGAGCGGCGTCTCATCGACCTCGTATTCCGGCGTCTCGCTCTCCGCGTCGCCGCCGCTCGTCCCCTCGAGCCGCTTCAACTCGAGACCCTCGCGGGTGAGCGACAGCACGCCCTTGTACGTCTTGCCGTCGCGCTGCAGAAACCCGTCGAGCGTGCGGGAGGCGCCGTGTTCGAGGGTCTCGGTCACCGTCTTGCGGTCGAGGTAGCGACCGGATTTGTCCTTCCAAATCCGAAACGCGCAATCCTCGGGGACCGCCTCGCCCTTCTTCTTCTTCTCCTTGATGGTCTGCCAGTCGACCCCTTCCGGCTCCTCGCAGCGGTAGAACCACGCTCGCTCGTACACCGGGCGCTTCTTCTCGCATGGACAGATCCCCACCGGATTTTGGTTCGGATACAGGGACTCGAACTCGAAGGTCTTGGTCAGCTCGACGATCTCGCGAGCGTATTCATAGATCCCCTCCATGAACGAGTCGCGGGTGGAGCCGCCCTTTTCGACCCGAGCCAGGTGGGCCTCGATCTCCCCGGTCAGGGTCGGCGACGCGAGGCGCTCCGCCTTGATGCGGCGGAGAATGTCGATGAGCCGGATTCCCTTCACCGAAGGCTTGAGACCCCGACCAAGCCGAGCCACGTAGCCCTTGGTGATCAGGTTCTCGATGATGTCGGCCCGCGTCGCCGGCGTCCCGATCCCGGAGTCGCGCATCGCCTCGGCCGCCTCGTCGTCCTCCACGTACCGGCCGGCGTTCTCCATCAGCGACAACAGACGCGCCTCCGAGATGCGGGGGGGCGGCTTGGTCTCGTCCGCCTCGACCTCGCTCGACGCGGCGAGGACCGACACCCCGCTCGCGACGTCCTGGCCGTCGATGAGCGGGGGAAGGCGCTCCGCCGCCTCCGTCCCCTCGTCCTTGAGCACCTCTCGCCAGCCCGGGACCTGAAGGGTCCGAGCCCTCGACCGAAACGACTCCCCCTCGACTTCGGTGATCCGCTCGACCCGAGACCAGACCGCCGGCGGGAAGAAGGCAGCCAAGAACCTCCTGGTCACCAGGTCGAACAGCCGCTCGTCGTCCCCCGACAGCGGCACCAGAGTCCCGGTGGGCACGATCGCGAAGTGATCGGTGACCTTCGCGTCGTCGAAGATCTTGGCCTCGTTGAGCCGGCCCTTCGCCTGCAGCGTGCGGCAGGCGGAGGCGAACCGGGCGTCGGTCGTGAGCTGCTCCACGACCTCGTCCACCACCGGCCGGTAGTCGCTCGGGAGCGCCTTCGTGTCGGTACGAGGATAGGTGAGGACTTTGTGGGCCTCGTAGCACCGCTGCGCGGCGTTCAGGGTTCGCCGCGCCGACCAACCGAACCGCCGGTTGGCCTCCCGCTGCAGGGACGTGAGGTCGAACAGCGGCGGGGCGGCCTCCGAAGACGGCTTTCGGGTCTCTCGGGCTGTCCCGGACCGCCCCTCGACCTTTGCGAGGATGGCTCGGGCCTTCGCTTCGTCGAAGATCCGGTCGTCGCGGGCCCCCTCTTCGCCCTCTTCCCCGTCCGACTTGAACGCGGGGTCGAACCACGTGGACCGGTAGCGTCCCGATTCATGCTCGAACTCGGCGTGAACCCGCCAGTACGGCGCCGGGACGTGCTCGAGGATCTCGAGCTCGCGGTCCACCATCATCGCGAGGGTCGGGGTCTGGACCCTGCCCGCGCTCCAGGCTTGGTTGTCCGTCTTCGACTTCAGGCGCCGGGTCAGCGCCCGGGTCGCGTTCATGCCGATGAGCCAATCCGAATAGTTCCGGCAGTGCGCCGCGTCGGACAAGCCTTCGAACCGACGGCCGTCCATCAGCGACGAGAAGCCCTTCCGGATGGCGTCGCGGGTCATCGACTGCAGCCACAGCCGCTCGATCGGCTGGCCGGCATGAAAGAACTCCATGATCTCCCGGAAGATCAGCTCCCCTTCCCGGCCGGCGTCGCAAGCGTTCACCACGCCACCGACGTCCTCCCTCTTCAGCAGGCGGCGAAGCACGCCCACCCGCTCCTTGGTCTGCGCTTTCGCCTTCAGCTCGAAACGCTCGGGCAAGATCGGGAGCGTGTCCAGAGTCCACCGCTTGTACTTCGGGTCGATGTCCTCCGGGGACAACAGCTCGAACAAGTGGCCGACGGCAAAGGTCACGAGGAAAGCGTCGCTCTCCCAGTAGCCGTCGTGCTCCGAGAAGCCCCCGAGCGCCCCCACGATGTCGCGGGCGACGCTGGGTTTCTCCGTTATGACCAGCCGCTTGTTCATCGGGGGCGCATGGAAGACACAATCGGGCTCGGCTGGCAACCCGAGGCCGGGACAGCCGCGGCGGACGCCCTCGGGCGCGCGTTATTGGGCGCGCGCCCGACTGACGCTGATGACCTTCGAGCGGGGGTCTACGTCGTACACGACCACGCCTGGCACGTCGTCCCCAGGACGGACCACCGTGGTCAGGTCCGTGTGCTCATCGCTCCACTCATCCCACGGGAGAACGGCCTCGATTCCGGGCGCGATCTCGACGAACACCTGCTCCCGGCTCACCTTCAGGGCCCGCACGTCGAGCACGCTCCCTGGTTCGAGCCACTCCGGCATCGCCCGCCACGGGTCGTCGGAGAGCTGCTTGATGCCGAGGCTGAACCGCTCCTGCTCGACGTCGATGTTGAGGACGACCGCGTCCACCATCAGGTCGTCTTCGAAGATCTCTCCTGGATGGGAGATTCGACCAGACCAGGTGAGGTCCGACACGTGAACCAGACCGTCGATGCCCTCCTCGACGCCCACGAACAACCCGAAATCGGTGATGTTCTTGACAGGACCGCGGATCACCGTCCCCACCGGATAGTTCTTCGAGAGGAGCGTCCACGGGTTCGGCTCGGTCTGCTTGATACCGAGGGAGATGCGCTTTTGGGAGATATCGATGTCGAGCACCAGCGCCGTCACCTCGTCCCCGATCGCGTACAGCTTCGACGGATGCTTGACCCGCTTGGTCCACGACATCTCGGTGATGTGGACGAGGCCCTCGATGCCCGGCTCCAGCTCGATGAACGCGCCGTAGTCGGTCAGGGACACCACCGTACCGTGGACCTTGGTCCCGACCGTGTACTTGGTGTCCGCCTCCGTCCACGGATCGTCCTGGATCTGCTTGAGCCCCAGGCTCACTCGCTCCGTCGCCGCGTCGAACTTCAGCACCTTCACCCGGACGTCGTCGGCCACCTTGAACATCTCCGAGGGGTGGGTCAGCCGACCCCAGCTCATGTCGGTGATGTGCAGGAGACCGTCGATGCCGCCCAGGTCGATGAAAGCGCCGTACTCGGTGATGTTCTTCACCTGCCCGTCGAGGATCGCGCCCTCCTGCAGCCGATCGAGCGTCTTCTTCTTCTGCTCCTCCCGCTCTTTCTCGAGCACGAGGCGCCGGGACAGCACGATGTTCGAGCGCCGGCGGTTGCACTTGATGACCCGGAACTCGAAGCGCTCGCCGATGAGCTTGTCGAGGTTTCGGGTCGGGCGAATGTCGACCTGGGAGCCGGGGAGGAACGCCTTCACGCCGATGTCGACCTGCAGGCCGCCCTTCACTCTCGAGCTCACCACTCCCTCGACGGTCCCCTCCTCGTCGAAGGCCTTGATGATGTCGTCCCACACCCGCATGCGGTCCGCTTTCGTCTTCGAGAGCGGATAGAGCCCGTCGGCGTTCTCGCGCTTGCTCTCGACCACGACCCGGACCTTGTCGCCGACCGAGACCTGGGGACGGCCCTCGCGCGCCGGAAACTCGGAGAGCGGAACTTCGCCCTCGGCCTTGAAGCCGACATCGACGATGACCCGATCTTTTCGGATCTCGACGACCTCGCCCTCCACGACCTCGCCCTCGCGCGCGTCGCCTTGGGCGATCGACTGCTCGAACAGGTCTTCGAAGGACATCTCTTCGCTGCTGACTGGAGTGGGTTTGGACATCAGTACCTTCTGCCCGACGGCCACCGCCCCCCGCCCCCGGGTTGGCGCGTTCCGCGCCTATGGCCCGCGTGCCGGCGCCGCCCGGCCGGATGGCACGGACGGACGCCGAGCCACGACGGCGGCGGGGTCGGTCCCGGCGGGACCGACGGACCTTCGCCCTCGCCCGTTGGTGCGGGCTCGGTCGTCGGGGATCGCTCGCCGCCACGTCGGAGCGCGCTGCTCGAGCGCTCCAATCAGGTCGGGGATGGCCGGAGACGGTCGGCTCGTCGGCTGCGGGAACGTAGAGCGTGCCGTTTGGCGATGTCAAAGGATATCCGCGCGCCGCATCGTCTGCGGCGCCGCTCGTCGTCGGTAGGACTGCCGAGCCGCGGTTTGACAGGGTCCCGGGGCGCGGCTAGTGTCCGCCCGCTTCGACCGGTTCGGAGCGGGATCGGACCAAACCATGGCAGAACTCGGCCACATCCTCGAAAAGGGCGGCGTCCCGATGGCGATCAACACGATCTTCCTGATGGTCGCCATTTCCATCGTCATCGACCGCATCATCGCGGTGTTCTTCAAGTACAACCTCAACGGTGAGCGGTTCATGCAGCAGGTCGAGAAGCTGGTCTCCAGCGACAACATCGACAAGGCGGTCAAGCTCTGCAACGCCGCGCCCCGGGCGGCGCTCGCTCGGGTGCTGCGGGCCGGGCTCACCAAAGCGAACCGAGGCGTCCTCGAGATCGGCAACGCGATCGAAGAGGAGACCATGGCGGTGACGCCCGAGGTGATGAAACGAGTGCCCGCTTTGTGGTCGCTCGCGAACATCACCGTGCTGGTCGGGCTGGCCGGGACCGTGCTCGGACTCATCAACTCGTTCGCTGCCCTCGGAGCGAAGGACATCCCGCCGGAGCAGAAGACGGTGCTCCTCAACAACGGCATCGCCGAGGCGATGTACAACACCTTGTTCGGCCTCGTCGTCGCGGTGTTCTGCATCTTCTTCCACCTGATCGTCAGCTCGCAGGCCAAGCGGATCGTGGAAGAGGTCGAGTTCTACAGCCTCCGGCTCGAGAACCGGCTGGCCCGCCGGGCGGTGGCCGAGCTGCCCGAAGGGCGCTGAGCCTCCGGCCATGGCAACCGGAACGGACAGGGGCAACCGGTTCGCCGGGGCCGGCGGGACCGCGTCGTACACCCCGGATGACCGGAGCTACGTGCGCCGGAAGCGGGGTCGGATCCACGTCGACACCGGAGCGGAAGAGGAAGGGGAGCTCAACATCGTCCCCTACCTCGACATCATGATGAACCTCATCATCTTCATGCTGGTGGCCAAGAGCGCGTCGGTCTCGCTTGGCATGATCGATGTCACCGCGCCCACCTACGCCGAGGCCGGGGTCGCGACGCAGCCCCCCGAGGATCCGGATTCGGAGAAGAAGAAGCTGGATCGGCTCACAGTGGGCGTCGCGCGCAACGGGTTCTACATCGCGGCCGTGGGCGGCGTGTTGCCCGGGGACACCGAGCCTTCGGAGGAGGAGCTCACCCAGGAAGGGGTCGCGCTGAGGCCGCCCTCGATCCCGCTGAAGGACGGGGCCCACGACTTTCGGAGCCTCGCCCGCAAGATGCGCGGCATCAAGAACGCGTTCCCCGCGACCGAAGCCATCTACCTCGCCGCCGATGACGACATCCCGTACGAGGTGGTGGTGCGGACCCTGGACGCGACCCGAGAGGACAGCGACGGCAAGCTCTTCCCCGCGGTCGCTTTCTCCCAGATCACGAACTGAGTCACCGTTCGCCAGGACACCCGATGACCCACTCCAGCCAGTTCACCGGCGGGCCGACGTCGCAGGCCATGTACGACGCGACCCGGAAGCGGCGCCTCTCCGGGCGCCGAAAGCGGGACCACGCCGAGGACATCACCAGCCTCAACATCACCCCGATGCTCGACATGATGACGATCATCCTGATCTTCCTCATCAAGAGCTACTCGACGTCCACGACGAACGTGAACGTCGCGAACCTCGTGCTGCCTCACTCGACGACCCAGCTCGACATCAAGGAGGCCCTTCAGCTCGTGGTGACCCCGACCGAGCTGATCGTGGACCAGCGCCGGGTCGCCGTCCTCGAGGGGGGGCGCATTCCGGACTCGGCTTTCCCGGACGGGCCCGGCGGGTACTTGATCGGGCCCCTCTACGACGCGCTTCGCGAGCGCTCGGCGTACTACCGGCGGGTGCAAGAGTTCGGAGGCGTGCAGTTCGAGGGGCGAATCGCCATCGTATCGGACAAGAGCGTAGCCTACACCACGCTGTTCAAGGTGCTCTACACCGCAGGCCGGGCGGATTTCGGTTCCTTCAAGCTATTCGTCCGAAAGCCGGAGTGACCCTTCGACCGAGCCCCGCACGACCGCGACGACCTCGCCCACCACCTCGTCGAAGCCTTTTCCGGTCGTGTCCACCCACACCGCCCCTTCAGCGGGGCGAAGCGGGGCGACGGCTCGACTCTGGTCGAGCCGGTCCCGGTGCTGGATGGCCGCCAGTACCTCATCCAGGTTGGTCGTCGGACCGAGCTCGGCCTGACGCCGCCGGGCTCGCTCCTGTTCGGAGGCGGTCAAGAACACCTTCACCTCGGCGTCGGGGAAGACGACGGTGCCGATGTCTCGGCCCTCGAGCACCGAACCCTTCGGGTGGGCCCGCCCCAGCTCGCGCTGGCGTTCGAGCAGCGCCGACCGGACCTCGGGCACGGCCGAGACCCGGCTGACCTCAGCGGTCACGTCGGCCCCTCGGATCTTCTCGCTGACGTCGCGCTGGCCGATGTAGGTCGCGTCGCCGTCGAACCGAAGCTCGATCCGTTGCGCCAGCTCGGCCAGCCCCTCGGCGCTGCGAATCCCTTGTTCGACGGCGACCAGCGTGATCGCCCGGTAGAGCGCGCCGGTGTCCACCCGCCCATAGCCCAGCTCCCGCGCCACCGCCCGAGCCACACTGCTCTTGCCCGCTCCTGCCGGCCCGTCGATGGCCACAATCACGCCCACGGCCAGTGGACGTAGAGCGTGTGGGCGCGGGAGGGCAAGGCGCCAATCGGCCACCGACCGCGAAGGAGAGGCTCGACCGAGGGGGGCTCAGGGGAGCCGGACCTGCCGATGAATTCGCTCGTTGGGGCGGACACGGACCTCGAAGGTCTTCTCCGCTCGCAGCTTCGGATTGCGGACGGTCACGACGTGGCGGCCGGGGACAACCTTTCGGTTTCGCATCGAGGGCTCGGCCCGAGAGCCGCTGACCTCGATGACGCTGCCTCGCGCGGGGAGGACCTCCACGGTGAGGTACCCGAAGACGTCGGGCTCGGCCACGAGGCGCAGCGCGGCGGTCTCGCTCGGCTGAACGAGGACCGAGCGGACCTCCGGGCCATGGTGCTCGCACTCGACGCGGACGACATGCCGGCCAGGACGGGCCTCGGCGCCGCGCACCGGCGTCGTCCCCACCCGCTCGTCGTCTAGGAACGCGGCGCACCCCACAGGCTGGCTGTCGATGTCGATGCGCCCGGACGGGATCTGCGCCGGGTCCACCGGGAGCTCGAGGTGGATCGATTCGGTCGCTCCGTCCCGCACGACGGCCACCTTCGCCACCGGCCGGTGCCCCGCGGCTCGGGCCTCGACCCGGACCGGGTCCGAAGGGAGCCCCTCGAAGCGGTGGGGGCTCTTGCGACCGCTGTCCTTCCCGTTGAGGAGGATGCGGGCGCCCGGCGGTTGGCTCGTGACCATGAGGTCGCCCGCCTCCCGCTCGAGGCTGAGCCGAAGGGTGCGACGCTCACCGGCCCGAAGCAGCACCTCCTCCTCCACCGTGCGGTGCCCGGCGAGCCCCAGCTGCACCCGGACCGGTCGTCCCACCGGCAGATCGTCGAGCGCATCGGGGGTCACCTTCCCCGCCCCGAGCCCATCGATCACGATCGACGCCCCCGGCGGGACGGACTCGATCTCGAGCCTCGGGCCGGTGGGCTTGCTCGGGGCGACGGGGCCGGGCTCGCCGGATCGGCTCGCCATCTTGGCGTCTTCCACGAACCGACCGAGGCTTCGGCCCAGCTCTGCCACCCACCCGCTCGCGAGCGCCCCGAGGACGACGACGGCGGTGACGGCGAGCCCCGCGGCGAAACGCCATCGACCAGGGTGGGTCCGGGTCGAGAGGGCCAGCTCCCCGAGCAGGTCGCGAAGAAACCGGCCCAGCCGAACCCTCCACGGCTCCTTCGGCATCGGGACCACCTCGGAAGGGGTCCTCGCCGGGGATTCGACCCGAACCCCCGGGTCGGTCCGCACCACCCGGCTCCGCGGGCGCTCGCGGAGATCCACGAGCCCCGCCTCCATCATGCGCGTCTCGTCGCCGGCTGGAGGGTCCCGATCCTCCCTCCGCGAGGGCTCTTGGACCACCGACGCCGCGTCGGCCACGACGCTTTGGGGCAGGGCTGCGACCTGGGCCGGCGTGGGCTCGGCCAACTCCCGGGCCCGATCGAGGACGGATTGGCTCTCCGCCGGACCGAACAGGTCGAAGACCAGCTCGCCGAGCCGCTGCCGGCTCGGGGTGGGGCGCTCGCGGCGGGCAAATCCGAGCAGGTCGTCCCGCATGTCCTCACCGGTCTGGTAGCGCCGCCCGACGTCTTTCTCGAGGGCGCGCATGACGATGCGCTCGAGCTCCTTTGGATAGTTGCGGGCCCGCGCGCTCGGCCGTGGGATGGGATCGTTGACGATCGCTCCGAGGATCCCTCCCGGCCCCTCCTTGTTGAACAGCCGGGCGTTGGTGGTGATCTCGTGCAGGATGATCCCGACGGAGAACAGGTCGGACCGACCATCGAGCTCCTCGCCGCGGGCTTGCTCGGGCGACATGTACGCGAGCTTGCCCTTGGTGAAGCCGGCTTCGGTCTGGGTGAGCCTCGACCGGGCCTTGGCCACTCCGAAGTCCACGAGCTTCACCGCGCCGTCGTAGGCGATGAGCACGTTTTGGGGGGTCACGTCGCGGTGCACGATGCCGAGGTGGCGGCCCCGCGCGTCGCGGGCCGCGTGCGCGCAGCCGAGACCGGCGAGCAGCTCGGCCACGACGAAAGCGAGCAGACCCCGGGGCAGGTCCATTTTGGTCGCTTTGGCCCGCTCCGACAGCGCGAGCAGGGAGTGCCCCTGCACGAACTCCATGGCGATGTAGTAGTACTGGCGCTCTTTACCCTGGTCGTAGACCGCCGCGATGTTCGGGTGGTCGAGGTGCGACACGATTCGCGCCTCGTCGATGAACATCCGAATGAAGCTCTCTTCTTGGGCGAGGTGGGGGAGGATCCGCTTGATGGCGCAGATTCGTCCCTTGTCGTCCTGGGCCAGGAAGATCTCGGCCATGCCCCCCTGGGCGAGCTTTCGCAGGAGCCGGTAGCGGCCGAACTGCTTCGGAAATCCGTCCGGCACCGCTCTAGACCCACCCGATGTCGGCTCCGAGCCGCTGGAGCTCGGGGACGAAGCACGGGAACGAGACGTCGATGACCTCGGCACCGTGGATGATGGTCGGTCCGACGATGCCGAGCCCGATGACCGCCGCGGTCATCGCGAGCCGGTGATCCTGGGCGGCGTGGACCTCGGCCGGCCGAAGGGGCTGGCCCCCGGTCACGATCAGCCCGTCGGCCCGGGGCTCCACCGCGCCGCCAAAGGCGGCGAGCAGCCGGCACAGATCGAGGATGCGATCCGATTCCTTCACCTTCAGCTCGGCGGCGTCGGCGATGACCGTCTCGCCCTCTGCGAACAACCCGACCCCAGCGAGCACCGGCAGCTCGTCGAGGGCGCGGAGCGACAGCTCCCCATCCACCCGCGTGCCGTGAAGGGCGGAGCTCTTCGCGCGCACCACCGCGACCGGCTCCCCGTGTTCGAGCACCGTGGGGCCCACCTCGATTCCCGCGCCGAGCGAACGAAAAACGTCGAGCGCGCCGGTCCGCGTCGGGTTGACTCCGGCCCGGACCGCCACCGCGCCGCCGGTCACCACCGCCGCCGCCCACAAAAACGCCGCCGCCGATGGATCCGGAGGCACTTCGGCATCGACGTTCGTATACGCGCGGTCGAGCGGCGCGACCTCCACCCGGTGGCTCCCGTCGGGGAGCGTGGTCTCGGCGACCTCGATCCCCCGGGCGCGGAGGGCCCGCTCGGTGTGGTCCCGGGAGGTCCGGGGCTCGATCACGACCGTCGGGCCTTCGGCCCACAGGCCGGCCAAGAGGAGCGCCGACTTCACCTGCGCCGACGCCACCGGCAACACGAAGGTCCCGCCCTTGAGCGCGGCCCCCCGAACCCGGAGCGGCGCCAGCAGCGGCCCCGGGCGCTCGGCCGAGAGCGTCGCCCCCATGGCCTCGAGCGGAAGGAGCCGCTCCATCGGGCGGCGCCGAAGCGAAGCGTCCCCGTCGAGCACGATGTCGAGGCCGCGGCCGGCGGCCACGACGCCGGCGAGCAGGCGCATCGTCGTCCCCGAGTTTCCGCAGTCGATGGGGCCTGCGGGGGCCAAAAACCCCGACGGACCGCCCACCCCGTGCACCACCGCCGCATCCATCTCGGCCTCGATCTTCACCCCGAGCGCTTCGAGCGCGGTCCGCGTCGAGCGGTTGTCGGCCCCGCGCCCCAGCGGCCGAATCCGGGCCGGACCCTCTCCGAGCGCCGCGAGCAAAAGCGCCCGGTGGAGGATCGACTTGTCGGGCGGGACCGTGGCCTCGCCCGATACCGGCTGCCCACCGCAAACCCGGAGTCGCATCAGCGGATCTCGTATTCGAATCCCGCGGAGGAGCTGTCCTCGGGGATCGTGAACCGGAACCTGCGCCGCGCACCGGCGGGCAGGCCCCGGGCGACGTCCTCGAGCAGCTCGGCGAGCACCTCGCCCGCTTCGTCCACCGGATGCACCGCGAGGAACACCCGCTCGATGCGGCGTTCTCCGAGGTTGACGACCTCACCGGTGACGGCGAGCAGACCGGGGACCGGCGGCTCATCGGGGCTCGGCTGATCTGGCCCGACCTCGAATTCCTCCACCCGGACGAACTGCGCCAGGTAGGCCCGGCGCTCCGCTTCGGTCATGTCGGCGCTCGCCGGGGGCTTCTGTGCCGGCCGAAGCTCGGGCGGCGGTTCGGCCGGCGGCGGCTCGAGCGACCACCAAAGGGCGAAACCCAACCCGGCGAGGCCGAGGACGAGCGCCACCGCGAGCCCGGTGCGTCGGTTGGAGCTTGGTTCAGTCATGCCTAGCCGGGCCTCCCCGCGCCGGGACGACCCGGGCGCCGGCGCATGGTGCAAAAGCGGCGGCCTGGCGACAAGCGGTCGAACCGGTCAAGGCCTCGACTCGACGGCCGCGAGCACACGGGCCGCCGCAGCGAGAAACCGGCGGTTCGCCTCCGAGTGGCCCACGGAGACCCGAATCCCGCCCGGGACACCGTAGGGTTCGAGGTCTCGGACGAGCACGCCCTCTTCCTCGAGCGCGGCAGCGAACCCGGCCGGAGCGGCCCGGGCGCACACGAAGTTCGCCACCGACGGCAGGGGATCCAGCCGAAGGCGCTCGAGGCCCTCGAAGAGGCAAGAGCGCTCTCTGGCCACCAGGCGCCGGGACCGCTCCACGTGGGCCTGGTCCTCGAGCGCGGCCGTGGCCGCTGCCGCCGCCGGGGCGCTGAGGGCGAACACCGGGCGAATTCGCTCGAGGTGCCGGGCCAGCTCCGGCGCCATGAGACCGTAGCCCACCCGCAAGCCGGCGAGGCCATACACCTTGGAGAACGTGCGCAGAACGACGAGACGGCTCCGTCCGGGGAGAAAATCCTCGATGGCTCGGGGATAGTCGGGCGCATCCACGTAGTCGGCGTAGGCTTCGTCGATCGCCACGATCGTCTCGGGGGGCAGGCGATGAAGAAAGGTGGCCAGCGCGCGGCGGCTCACGTGGGTGCCCGTGGGGTTGTTCGGGTTGGCCACGAACACGAGCTTGGTCCGGGCATCAACGAGCGCCGCCATGCCGGGGAGGTCGAGATGGCCCTGGCGAAGCGGGGCCGCGAGGAACTCCCGACCAGCGACCTGCGCGGCGAGCCGGTACGCCGGATAGCTCGGCCACCCGCTCACGACCGTCTGCCCCGGACCGACGAAGGTGCGAACCAGCAAATCGATGAGCTCGGAGCACCCGTGGCCAACGACCACTTGCTCCTCATTCAACCGGTGGTGGGCAGCGATCGCCCGGCGCAAGTCCGGATAGTCCGGATCCGGGTAGCGGTGGGCGCCGAGAAGCGCCACCGAAGCGGCGCTCGTCGCCGCCCCCGACGGCCCCAGCGGGTTTTCGTTGGCGCAGAGCCGAGCGACGAGCTCCACCTCCACGCCTAGGCGCACCGCCAGCTCCTCGGGGCGGGTGGCTCGGCCCCGGGGAGGCAGGCGTCCGACCTCGGGGGGCACGAGCGATGGGTCGGTGAGCCCGGGGAGTCGGTCGTCTCGAGCCGCGGAGTGCCGAGTGGGACCCCGGCCGTCGAGCCGGCCGTTTCCGTCCGTCACGGCCCGACCTCCCTAGGGTGGACCGAAGTCGCGCACCGAGCGCTGGAAGGAGCGGCCCTCGGAGGCGGCGATTCGGACGCGGCTGGCGACCGGAGGGACTCGCAGCGGCGCTCCACGGCGGCGGATTACACCCCGTCCAGCGCCGGGCGCAACCAGTCGATCGCGGCGGAAAGGACCCGCTCGGGCTCCAGAAAGCGAACCGAGGGCTCGTGCGCGAACCAGTTTCGCTGCCGCTTCGCGTAGCGGTGGGTCGCCGTTGCGGTGTCCCGCTCGGCTTCCGCCCGGCCCAGCTCCCCCCGAAGAACCCGGACCGCGTCCCGATACCCGATCGTGGACAGGCCAGGACAGTCAACCGGAGCGCCGGACCGGAGGCAGCGCTCCGTCTCTTCGAGCAAGCCCCCCTGGTACATCTGCTGCACCCGGACCTCGAGCCGATCGCGCAGCGCCGCCCGGGGCCAATCGATGGCCACCGCCGCCACCCGGTACCGCTCGCTCTTGAACCCGTGGCGGGCCTGCAGCTCGCTGATCGGGGTCCCGGTCTGCCGGAACACCTCGAGAGCGCGGCCGATGCGCTGGGGGTCCCGGGGCTGGATGCGGGCGGCGGCGACCGGATCCACCAAAGCGAGCTCGGCATGGACCGCCTCGGGGCCTCGGCCGGCGAGATCGGCCCGGATTTCGGCCCGGAGCGCAGGATCGATGGCGGGCGCCTCGAACAGCCCGCGCACCAAAGCCCGAAACCACAGCCCATTGCCGCCGACCAGGATCGGGACGCGACCCCGGGACCGGATGTCAGCGATGCTCCGGTCGGCGGCGGCCGCAAAATCGGCCGCCGACCACTGGGCGACCGGTTCGAGGACGTCGATCAGGTGGTGCGGCGCTCGCCGCCTCTCCTCGGGGCTCGGGCTCGCCGTGCCCACGTCGAGGCCAATGTAGATCTGCGCCGAGTCGCAGGAGACGATCTCCCCACCGAATCGCTCTGCGAGCTCCACCGCGAGCGCGGTCTTGCCCGTGCCGGTGGCCCCGACCACCGCTGCGAGCGCCGGCGGGCTCACCCGGTTCCGCCGAACAAAGCCGCGATCCGGTCCCGCGACAGCGCCACCACGAGCGGTCGGCCATCGGGGGCGCGGTCCCGTATCGTGCATCGCTCGAGCGCGGCGAGCAGACGGTCCACCTCCTCGGGGGCCGTGGGCACGAAGCCGCCCGCTCGATCGGTTCGAGCCACCGCCTCGAGCACCGCCGCGTCGGCCGGCACGCCGTCCTCGAGCCGCTCGAGGACGAGCTCCACCACCCGAGCGAGGTCGAGCCCCGCCGCCCGGGCCGGCGCCCCGAGCAGGACCACCCTCCCCTCCCGATGCCCGAGCTCGAGGCCGGCCGCCGCGAGCGCCGCCTGTTCCGATTCGGCGAGCCCCCGTGCCGCCGGCCCGAGCTCGAGGCCGAGGGGCACCAGCAGGGGCTGCGTCGGCCCTACCCCCTCCACCGCGCTTCGTTCGGCGGCCACGCGGGCCGAGATGCCGGCCAGGTCGGCGAACCAGAGGGCGCCCTCCGCTTCGAGCATAAGGTAGCGGCCGAAGACGACGCCGAGCCGCCGGGTCTCGGACAACGTCGGCGCGGGCAGCGGCAAGCTCGCGGCGGCGGGCCGCGAGCCCGTGGACACCGGCGGTGGTGGATCCTTGGGCGAGGTCCAGCGGGCGAGCCGCTTCGGAGCGGACGAGAACGCGGACAACAGCCGCTCGCCGTGACCGCGGTACGGAACCGCGGGCTCGAAGGCCACCGACGGCTCGGGTCGAGGCGCGGGCCGCACGTGCGAGGACGAGCCGCCGACCGACCGAGCTTCGTCGGTCGGTGGGGCTAGCCCGCCCGTCGGCGTTGGCGAGACCGCGAGCGTCGGTTCGGCCACCGCGGACGCCGGGCCGATCCGGCTCGACTCGACCGGGTCGGCGGCCAGATGGAGCCGGCGCCGACGAGCCGCCGGATCTTCAGGCGTGGGGGCCGACCCGATCCGGCTTAGGCCTCGACGCAAGGCGGATTGCACCGCTCGGAAGACCTCCCCGCTGCGGGCGAAGCGCACCTCCGTCTTTTGGGGGTGAACGTTCACGTCCACGTCCCGAGGGTCGAGCCGGACATGGAGAAGGACCACCGGCCCCCGGCCCCGAGGGAGTCTGCCCTGAAACGCCTCGGTGATCGCGGAGGCCACCGTCCGATCCCGAACGAAGCGACCGTTGACGAAGACGTGCTGGCCTCTGACACCGCGATCCGACAGCGGCGGCGCCCCGAAGTACCCGCGAACCTCGACCGAGCGGACGAGGCCATCGTCATCGAGCGGAACGAGGCCTTCCGCGACCGCTCTGCCCAGCAGCCGACCGAGCCGGGGGCGAGGGTCGGTGTCCGGCGTCGGCAGCGCCGGGGCCTGCAGCGCGCTTCGGCCCTCCGCGAGCAAATGAAACCCCACCTCGGGGTGGGCGAGCGCGAGCCGGGTCACCACCTCGGTGACATGGCCGAGCTCGGTCGGCGGCTGCCGGAGGAACTTTCGCCTCGCCGGGAGGTTGAAGAACAGGTCTGCCGCCTCCACCTGCGTCCCCGGAACCGGCGGACAGGGTTCGACCACCAGCGGGCCGCCTCCCTCCACCCGGACCAGGGTCCCGGCGTCTGACCCCCGAACGGCGGTCCTCAGCTCGAACCGGCACACCGAGGCGATCGAGGGCAGCGCTTCCCCCCGAAACCCGAGCGACGCCACCGACTCGAGGTCCTCGGCGCTCCTCAGCTTCGACGTGGCGTGACGGGTCAGCGCAAGCCGCGCATCGGGCTCCGGCATCCCGTGCCCGTCATCCTCGACCCGAATGCTGCGCAGTCCGCCGCCGAGCACCTCGATCTTCACCCGAGAGGCCCCGGCGTCGAGGGCGTTTTCGACGAGCTCCTTCACGACGGAGGCGGGGCGCTCGACCACCTCCCCGGCCGCGATTTGGTTTGCGACCGCCTCGGGAAGCACCCGGACGACCGGTGGGCTCATCGAGCGGCCCTCACTCGGCGGCGCGGCCCTTCGGGGCGGTCCCAAACACATAGTCCCACAGAGGGTTCGACACCCCGAACCGAAGCGGCTCGTGCTTGAAGTGGTGGGCCATATGGTAGGAGCGGAGGAACCTCATGACCCGTCCATCGAACGCGTAGAAGTGGGTCGCGTAGTGGATCATGTCGTAGGCGAGGTACCCGGTGACCAGGCCGCAGAACGCGCCCCAGCGCAGCGAAGGGCCGAAGGCGACGGTGAAGAGCCCAAAGAACAGGACGGCGAGCGGCAGCGAGACCGCCGGCGGGAACACCAAGCGAAGCTTGTCATTGGGCCAGTCGTGGTGGACGCCGTGGGCGTACCAGACCAGCTTCTTCCCGAACCGCGACTTCGCCTCGTAGTGGAATGCGACCCGGTGAAGCCAGTACTCGAGCAGCGTCCAGACCACGAGGCCTACGCCGAACATTCCGGCCGCAGGACCGAACCCAGCCGCTTGGACCGACCAGACCGCGGTCCCTCCGATGATGGGGAGGAACAACACGAGCGGCACCCAAAACGGGGTCCGTGAGAAGAACTCGAACAGGTCCGACTCGAACATGCGCTCGGTGCGGGACTCGAGCGCGGCCTTGATGGGGCGCATGAATGGACGCGGATGCTAAAGAGGTGGATCCCACATGGCAAGCGAACCCGATGGGACGAGCCGCGCAAGCCGTGATCCGGACGGACGAAGCGATCCCTCATCGCCAAGCCGGAGCGAGGGTCGCTTCGGCGCCCAATCCGCTGCTCAGGTCGTTTGGTCCCGGCCAGCGTCGCCGAGGTCCCGCGCGACCCGGGCCTCCACCGCTTCGGCCTGCTCGAGCAGCGAGCCGACGGCCAGCTCTGCCCGCCTCGCCATCGATTCGAGCAAGCGCGCGCCCTCGCGCAGCGCCGCGGAGGCCGCACCGAGCGCGGAGTCCTCGTCGTGAATGTCTCGGGCCGCGAGCGCTCGCTCCCACCCTTCTTCAACCTGTTCGGAGCAAAACGAGCAGAGGTCGGGGGGCGACAGCTCGGCCACCACCACGGCGCAGACCAGCTGCCCGCAGCCGGAGCGCACCCCGGACCGGCTCCTCAGGGTCGCGAGCATTCGGTGGGCGATGCGGCCGGCGTCGATGTGCCCTTTGGCGGCCGCGATCCTCCGGTTGCGGCTGCCCTCCCCGGGAAGGACGCGAATGGCATCCACCCACCGCGACACCGCCATCGACGCGACCAGCGGGAGCGCCCCGGAGTGGCGAAGCACGTCGCCGAGCGCGGCCCGCCGCGCCAGATCGGCGGTGGCCTGGGCCTGGGCCGAGCGGATCGGGGCCGCGTCGAGGCCGGCGGAGCCCCTTGGATTGACGCCATCCTCGGCGAGGGTGAAGGCCCGCTGCTCGAGTTTTCCCCGGAGACGGCGCAGCTGCGCATCCACCGTCTTCAGGCGCTCCGCCGCCCGAGCCAGCCGCGCCACGTCGAAACGGAGGTGGTCGCGAATCTGCTCGGCACGGTGCATCTCATTCACCGGAACAGCCGGGCGCTCGGTTGTCCACCGACCGCCAACTCGAGCCGTCGAGAGGAGGGATTTCCAGGGATCGAAGGCGCGTCAGTTGCACTCGGGGGCGATCGGGATGGTCTCGCGGACTCCGCCCAGCTCCCCTTCGGCCGGGAAGCATCCGCCGCAGTCGTTGCAGACCTTGCTCAGGAGGATGATCATGTTGCCGCCCTCCGTCGGCGTGAACGACGTGTTCACGCAGGCTGCAGCGTCCCCGTTCGGGCTGTAGACGACGTTCGGACCTCCCCCGAACAGCGTCTCCCACCTGCATTCGGTCAGGGTCGCCGGCATCCCGATCGGGCCGCCGGGATCGCCGACCACCCGGACCTGCACCGGATTCGATGCGCACGGGCTCATGGTCTGGACATCGACCGAGACCGTCGGAGGAAAGCAAGGGTTGTCCTCCGCCCGAAGCAGGACCAGCGCTTCTTCGAACCGAGGATCGCTGGTGCGGATGACAAGGTTCGCAAAGTCGGTCCGGCTGAGGTCTTGGTTCTCGTAGATGAGGGGAATATCGAACGTCGTCCCCGGCCGCTGACCGTCGATCTCGCAGTCGGGGTCGATGGCCGGGCACAGCGAGACGTCCAAGGAGCACGGGAGCGTCGCGCACTGGGGCAGGTCAACCCGGAAGTCCTGCAGCGACGACGGATTGTCCGCGTTCTCGACCCGCAGACCGAGCAGGTTCAGCCGGCCCGAACCGCAGCTCGCGAGCTGCAGCACCCGGGTGCGCGGCCCGGTGGTCTCGTCGATGGGCCACTCCACCACCGAGGGCGGCGGGCACAGGCCGGGCTGCGGCCCGCCTCGGATCTCGACGACGAACGGGTTGTTGTTCGGGTCGTCGGACTCGATGTCGTAGAACTCGCGGTCGGGCAGGTCGTCGGCCGGCGTGTACCTGACGTAGACCAAGACCTCCTCGGACGCGAACGGCTGGATGGTGCGTCCGGCGAGCGGCCTCCCGTCGGCGGTCTGGAACTGAAACTCCGGGTTGCCGGCGCCGCGCAGGCCAGCCTGCGAGATGTTGAGCTCGGTGTTCCCTTGGTTGGTGATGGCGATGGTGGCGGTCGCGCTGCGTCCCTGGGCGACCGGGCCGAAGTCCACGAGGCCGGACGAGTTCGACCGGCGGTCGATGACCTGGATCTCGGGCGCGGTGCCCGCCGCCAAAACCGTCACGTAGCGGGTGGGGTTGTCCGGGTCGTTGGAGCCGATCCTCAGGCCGCGCATGTCGCTGAGCGCACCGCTGAAGTTGCCCGCGACCGTCCCGTCGAAGCGGACCCGGAGCAGCGCGCTGCCCTCGGACTCGCCATCGGCCACCGGGATCTCGATCGGCAGGCGCAACGGGCTGCCGTCTTCGGCGAGGAGCGAGAAGCCGGCGTTCGGCCCCGGGATCGCTTGCATGCCGCCGGTTTCGCTGTTCACCACCGAGATCGCCGCCGTGTCGATGCGCAGGGGCCCCACTCGGACCTCGTTGGCGTTCACGGTGCGGTTCGCGTTCACGACCTCGACGTAGAGGTCGCACGGCTCGTCGCCAGCGCGGACGTCGTCGAACGCGAGCGTCGCGCAGTTGTCCGAGCGCTGGGCGTCCGGCTGGTTGCATCGCCCGCGACCCACCACGCAGCGCAGCGCGGAGTTGGGGGGCTGCACCGGCTGCCCGGACAGCGGGATCGATCGGGTCTGCTGCTCGGTGGTGTCCGTGATCACGAGCTCGGCCGAGTCGAAGGCCCCCGGGCAGGTCGACAGGTCGTACCCCTCGGTGGGCCGGTTCCCGGACCACGCCGCCGGGCATGGCCGGTAGGTGACGGTGATGGTGCTGGTCTGGCCGGGGGCCAGGCCCTCGAGCAGGTCGTCGGCGACCACGACCGTGAACTTGTCGGAGTCGAGGACCTCGGCGCTCACGACCTGAAGGCCGGCGCTGCCCGTGCTCCGGACGGTGATCCTTTCGACCCTTTGCTCGGCGACGTTGACCGCATCGAACGCGAGGACCTCCGGTTCGTAGACCCCGCGGGCCTCGAAGGAGATCTCGTCCTCGCAGTCGCAGCGTACGAGCGTCCCGGCGGCGAGCAGGACGAGCGTCGCCAAGGACCGAGGCCGACGAAGGAGAGGGGCGGAGCGAATGGGCGTGAGATCTGGCATTTCGAGTCCGGTCTACCGGCGGGACGTAGCAAATGGCGCAGACCCGGTCAACGCGCCGCCTGGCGTCGGTTGCGGTCCCCCGGGCCCGCCTCTACGGTCCGCGCGTGCGCCGGAGTGCCGCCTTCGCCCTCGTTGGGCTCATCGGGGTCCCGCTCGTCGGTTGGGGGCCCTCGCTCGCCGAGGCCGGCCCGGAGCCGTGGGGCGCGGTGGTCCGGTCGATCGCGGGGAGCCTCGGTGACCGTGCGGCCGCGATCCGAAGGTTCGCGAACCGCTGGATCGGCACCCCGTACCAGTGGGGCGGCACCACCAGGAGCGGGATCGACTGCTCGGCCTACCTCCGCGAGATGTACCGGGAGCTGTTCGGGGTCGAGCTGCCCCGGACCACGAAGCAGCAGATCCACCTCGGCGTGGACCTCCCGGTGAACCCGGGGAAGCTCTCGGCTGGGCTCGAACCGGGGGACCTCATCTTCTACGTCAACGCCGCCGGCGTCCCGAACCACGTGGTCGTCTACGCAGGCGGCGAGCAGATCACCCACTCCGTGTCCGGCCGGGGGGTCGTGTTCGATCCGATGAAGAAGCTCTACGGGCGGCGGGTCGTCGCCCGCCGGATGCTCTCCCCCGCCCGCCGAGGCGGCCCCTCGGTGGGCGGCGGCTTTGCCCCCATCCCCGCCGCCGGGCCGCTGAAGGTGACCGAGATCCCGTGCCCTCCGGAGTTTCGGCCCCGTCGCTCGGAGCTGACCCGCTGGTCGAGGATGCCGGTCGCGAACTTCGACGCGTTCGCCCAGCGGGACCTGTGCGAGGTCCGCCTTCTGGCCGACGCCCTCGAGGACCGCAGCGAGCCGGTGGCGAAAACCAACGCCGGAAAGCTGCGGCAGTACGCCGAGTGGATCGAGAGCCTCGACGAAGCGAACGACGCCCTGTTCTAGAGCTGCTCCCTCCGCGGAGCTGCGCTACCGTCGCCGCATGGTGCAGGCGGCGCTCGTGGACGTATCCGGCCTCGACCAGCGCATCCTCATGCACGGAATGAGCTGGTGGCAGTACGAGACGATGCTCGCCGCTCGGGGAGGCAGCCCAGTACCCCGGATGGCGTAGGCCCACGGGACGATCGAGCTCATGAGCCCCTCCCACTTTCACGAAGAGAAGAAGACCCTGCTCGGGAGCCTCATCGAAGCCTATCTCTTTCACCACCGGATCTATTTCGTCCCCTGGGGCTCGACGACGCTGAAGAACCCCGCCGTCGAAAAGGGCGTCGAGCCGGGCGAAGCGTACGCATTCGAAAAGGGTGCTCTCGTTCCCGACCTCGCCATCGAGGCGGTGCTGACCTCGGGCGGCCTCGACAAGCTCGAGCTCTACGGGAAGCTCGGCGTGAGGGAGGTCTGGTTTTGGACGAAGGCAGGGATCGCCGCCCACGTCCTTGGACCGGACGGCAGGTACCGGGAGGTCCGAACGAGCGAGGTCCTGCCTGGGCTCTTCATCGACCTCATCGCGAGCCACGCCGGGCGAGACGACACCTTCGAGGCGGTGCTCGCGTTTCGAGGCCACCTGGAGCAGACGGCGAGCTGAGCCCGGCCCTTCTAGAGAAATCGGGCGGGGCCGGCGACGAGGGCCTCGATGAGCTGCTCGACGGTCAGGTCGGCCCGCGCCGCCGCCACTTCGAGCGCTCGCCATTGCTCGGCCGAGAGGGACAGCGACACGGTTCTTGGCTCGAGCGCCGGCTCGTGGACCAGCTCGAGCCGAGGCTCGGGCAGCGGGGGCGGAATCCGGGGGAGCGCCCGCTTGGCGGCGCCGAACCGGGCTTTCTCCACCTCGAGCTCGTCGGCGAAGATCTGCTTCATGAAGTTCGCGAGGTGGGTGGGCGTGGGCACGAACTCGGCGTCGTTCAGCCACTGCTGCAGCTCGTATTGCATCTCGGTGGCGGTGCTGGGGCGACGGTCCCGATCCTTTTCGAGCGCCCGCATCAAGATGCGCTCGATCTCCTCCGGGATGTCCTCCCGAAAGTACGACGGGGGGTAGATCTTGCCTTCGACGATCGACTTCAGGACGGCGAGCTCGTTCTCCCCGGTGAACAGCTTGTACCCGGTGAGCCACTCGTACAGCACCACCGCGAGCCCAAAGACGTCGGACCGGGCGTCGAGCTGCTTGCCCATCGCCTGCTCCGGCGACATGTAGGACAGCTTGCCCTTGATCTCTCCGGCTCGGGTCGGGTCGGTCTGGGTCGTCGCCTTGGCGATCCCGAAGTCGAGGATCTTCACCGTGCCCGTCCAGCTGACCATGATGTTCTCCGGGGTCACGTCCCGGTGCACGATGTTCATCGGGCGACCTTCATCGTCCCGTTTCGCGTGGGCGTACGCGAGCGCGTCGAGCGTCGCTGCTGCGATGTACAAGGCGTACTCGAGCGGGAAGCGAATCCCGAGCTGCTCGGCCTTCGGCACCACCCGGGACATGTCCCGCCCGAAGATGTGCTCCATCGCGATGTAGTAGGACCCGGCCATCTGCCCGAGGTCGTAGATTTGGACGATGTGCGGGTGATGCAGCTGCGCCGCGAGCCGCGCCTCGTGAAGGAACATCTTCACGAACGCCTCCTCCCCGGAGAGGTGGGGGCGAATGCGCTTGATCGCGAGCTCCTTCTCGAAGCCCTCCATGCCCGGACGAACGGCGAGAAAGACCTCAGCCATGCCGCCGAGCGCGATCCGCTCGATGAGGTGGTAGGGCCCAAACTGGGTCGGGGGCTGCGCGGGCTGGGCCAAGGCTTGACTTGATAGCGCATCCGGCGTGGCGGTCCAGAGCCCATGGACGGATCCGCCCCCGAGCAGGCGCGGAAACCTTGACGCTCGCCATCGTCGATGGGCCGCGCTCGGCCTGGAATGCGCCGCCGCCTTCACCCATCCTCTCGATGTGCTGCTCGCTGCCCTGCTCGCCCTTCATCCGTGGCCCCACGGGGACGGTCCCACCGTCGCGGAGCGGTTCTCCCCTCCGCCGAACACCGAGCGCCTGCCCCTTCCAAAGACCCACTTCGGGGTTTGGGCCCGCACCCTTCCCCTTCAGCCGGGGCGGGGGGTGGTCCGGCTGTTCGACCGGCGGCCGAAGGCGAGGCAGGACGTCCACCTCGCGGTCCTCGACATCGACGTCGGAGAGCGGGATCTGCAGCAATGCGCGGACTTTGCGATCCGCCTGTGGGCCGAGCACGCGCGCGCGCTCGGAGAGGACCCGTGTTTTCGGTTCACGAGCGGCCACGCCGCGCCCTATGCGAGCCACAAGCTTGGGCTGAGGCCCGAGGTCCGGGGGGCGTCGGTGCGGTTCGTCCCCGCCGCAGCGCCGAGCGACGACCGACGATCGTTTCGCCGCTGGCTCGACCTGGTCTTTCTGTACGCGGGCAGCCGCTCGGTCGAGCGCGACGCGACGCCGGTGCCGACCTCCGAAGTGGAGCCGGGCGACGCGTTCGTGCAGGGCGGTTCGCCCGGTCACGTCGTGCTCGTGCTCGACGTCGCCTCCGGCGACGGCGGACGGTGGATGCTGCTCGCCCAGAGCTTCATGCCCGCCCAGGACCCCCACGTGCTCCGCGCTCCGGACGGAGGGGCGTGGTTTCGGGCGCCGGGCCCCACGGACGGCATCGCGACGCCGGAGTGGCGGTTTTCACCGGGGAGCCTCCGGCGCCTGTCGGCGACCGGCTGCGGTCCGGCCCGAGGCGCCCCATCGGACCCCGGCTGATCGGTCACGGGATGGCGTAGTGGTACGCGGCCAAGACGTGCAGCCCCGTGCCGACGAGCACAAAAGCGTGCCAGACCGCGTGGTGGTACAGAAACCCTCGCCATAGATAGAAGACGACGCCGACGGTGTAGGTGATGCCCCCGGCGAAGAGCAGCAGCAGGCCGGATGTCGGCAAGACCGCCGTCAGCGGGAAGGCGGCCAAGAGACCGAGCCATCCCATCCCGAGATAGATGACGAGCGAGCGCCTCACGTTGCGGGGCCGGCTCAGCAATTCGAGCACGATGCCCACGACGGCGGCAATCCACACCGCGGCGAGGATCGACCAGCCCCAAGGTCCCCGGAGCGGGCCGAGCATGAACGGGGTGTAGGTCCCCGCGATGAGCGCGTAGATTCCGGTGAAATCCAGCATCTCGAACACCCGCTGGCTCTGCCAGCCATCCGGGAGCGCGTGGCACATCGTGGACGCGGCGTACAGATTGATCATCGCGAGCCCAAAGATGAGCACGCCGACGACATGGCCGGCGTCCCCGGCGCTCGCCGCCCGCAGCACCATGATCACCGTGAAGGCGACCGACAGCACGAGTCCGATCCCGTGGGTGATGGCGTGAGAAAGCTCCTCGCCGAAGGAGAATTGAGGGTCCAGCTTCGGCACGGCGCCGCATGTTGCCAGTCCCGCGCGCTCCGCGGTCGAAAAAGTCGGCGACGACGACCTTTCGGCGACGTCGAGGGGCACAGGGCGCCACGAAGCCGGCGGTTCCAAACGGGAACGCATCGACGCTACCGTCGGTCCATGAAGCTCGGAAAGGTGGTGCCGATCCTCCGCATCTTCGACGAGACCATGGCTCGCCGGTTCTATGAGGGGTTCCTCGGGTTTCGCGAAGACTGGGCCCACCGCTTCGAGCCGTCCTTGCCGCTGTACCTGCAGGTGTCCCGAGACGACTGCGTTCTTCACCTCTCCGAGCATCATGGGGACTGCACGCCCGGATCGGCGCTGCGGATCGAGGTCGAGGACCTCGACCGCTTCGCCGCCGAGCTCGCCAGCCAGAGCTACGGGTTTGCTCGTCCGAGCCTAGAGACCATGCCCTGGGGCACCCGGGACCTGCAGGTCACCGATCCGTTCGGGAACCGCCTCGTGTTCACCGACCCTTGATGGCGGCGCACCGCCGGTCTTTGCTCGCGCCCATGCCGACCCGCACCCTGCTTTTGCTCGCGGCGCTCGCCGCCGGCTGCTCGGTTCCGCCGCGCGACGTGAAGAGCCTCGGCCAGCTCCCGTTCGCCGATGACTTCGACCGGACCGAGCTCGGAGAGATGTGGCGAGCCACCGGCGGCCACTGGACCCTCGATCAAGGGGCTGCGTTCTCCACCGGGGCCCAAAACCAGCCTCTGTTCCTCGAGGTGGCCCTGCCCGCCGACGTCGTGGTCGAGGTCGACGTCACGAGCGACACCCGCGACGTGGACGCGAAAATCGAGCTGATGACCGACGGGCGAAAACACCAGTCCGGCTACGTCTTCATCCTCGGCGGATGGACGAACTCCATCTCCTGCATCGCTCGGCTCGACGAGCACGGACGCGACCGCAAGGAGCGCCGCCCCACCGGAGTCGTGGGCGAGCGCACCTACCGGTGGCGCATCGAGAAGAGGGGCGGCGACATCCGGTGGCTCATCGACGGGCAGCCGTACCTCGACTACTCCGATCCGGAGCCGCTCGATGGACCGGGCCACGACCGCCTCGCGCTGTCGAACTGGCTGAACCGGGTCCGCTACGACAATCTCCGGATCTGGCCCGCCGACGCCGCCCCCCCGCCGTCGGCGCCGGGGAGCTGAACCGGTCCTCGGCGGCGGCGGCGACGTGCTAGCCTGCGGAGGTCATGACGCGAGAATCCTCGGATCTCGACTACGCGAACGTGCTCAAGCGCGCCGCTTCGGTGCTCATCCAGCCGAAAAACGCGCTGGTCCTGTACCTCGGCGGGGCGATGGTCCTGCTCGGCAGCCTCGCCTCTGGGTTTCTGCTCGCCGGCCCGCTCGGGGTCGGGTACGCCGACGCCTGCTCGAAGCTGGCCCACGGAGGCCGCGCCGACCTCGACGACGTGATTTGGCGCGGCTTCGAGCGACTCGGCCCGGCGGTGGTGGCCGGCTTCATTCTGTCCGCCGCCGTCGCCGCCGGGATGTTCATGCTGATCCTGCCCGGGATGATGGCGCTCCTGTTCGCGGCGCTCACGTTCACCGCGCTCGCCCGAGACCAGGACGGCCGCGGCGGGCTCGAGACCCTGCAGCGCCTCGGCCGCTTCGCGGTGGCCCGCCCGGTCCCGCTCGTCTTGATGAGCCTCCTCCCCTCTCTCATTGGCATCGCGTTCGCGCTCACGGGGATCGGCGCGGTGGTCACCATCGCCCTCACCTTCGTGGTCGCGACGTTTGTCCACGACCACTATTTCGGCTTGCCCGCCTGACCGCCCCGAGACTGGACTCATCGCGCCGGTTCGGGTCCCTCGACCGCGATCTCGGGGGCGGCGCGAGCTCCGAGCAGGGCGTCGGCGAGCGCGTCCAGGGTTCGGCTCGGACCGTCGAACTCGCGGAGGAGCGGGCCGCCTGCCACCGGATCCTGGTAGCGCAAGACGAGCTTCGCCTCGATCCGCTCGGCCCGATCCACCCGGTCGAGCAGCACCACTTCGTCGTCGATCTCGACGTGCTCCGCAAACAACCTCGCTCGGCGGCGGCGCGGCCCCTCGAAAACCCACCACCGCGCCTCGGCGCTCGCGTCCCACCGCCAGCGGCCAATGGGCCTCGCCCCGAGCACCGCGAGCACGACCCCGACGCCGGCCGCGCCCGCCGCCTCGATGACGACCACCGGCGTCGGCCCGAGGCTGTGCCCGAGGAAGAAGCTCAGCACGACGGCCATCACGGAGCCGACGAGGCCCACCGTCGCTCGAAGCATCGTGCGAAATCGGAGGGCCTCGATCGCCCGCACCCGGTCGATGGGGCTCAACGACCGGTCAGTTCCGAGCATGTGAGCCCCTGCTCGGGCGCGCAGTTCTGTCCGATGAGGCAGCCCCCGTTGACGCATGCGATCGCTGGGCAGTCCCCAGCCCCCGGCGTGCACGGCACGCCCGATATCCGGCAGCTGCCTCGGCTCGGATCGCAGGAATCTCGGCCGCAGTCGGCGTCGGTGGCGCAGGTGCAAAAGCCGGTCACGCGGTCTTCGCCTCTCACGCAGCGAAGCTCAGGGTCGTCTCGCACATCGCCCCCGCAGCACAGGCCCTCGACGCAAGTGCCGCCCTGGCCGCAGTCGGCGCTGGTGCGGCAAGTGCAGTTGCCGGTCGTCTCGCCTCGTGGGACCACGCACTGGGCCGGACCGCCCGCCTCGCCGCCGTTGCAGGCAGCGAGGCCGGCGACCGCGCACCTCTGGCCGCTCGGATCGGGCCTGCCGTCGGGCAACGTGGGAGTGCAAGGCGCGGGCAAGGAGCAGGTCGTCTCCGAGAACCGAATCTCGCCCCCGCGGCAGCGGCACTCGGCGGTGCTGCCGCACACCGACTGGGTGAGCACGATGACGTTGCTGCATTGGTAGCCGCTCGGGCAGGACTGGCCCAAGGAGCAGTCCACGCCGCAGATGTTGGTGAAGCCCCCGAACTCCTGGGAGTTGACGAGGCAGAAGTTCCGCGGGTCGTCGCACGGGTTCGGGTTCATGCTGGTGCGAACGGTGCAGCCTCGACAGTACGGCCCGCGACGGTCGGGGCCGCATCGATTGTCCGACCCGCAACTCTGCCCAAACGGGCAGAAAGAGCTGTTCGAGCAGATGGTCTCCCCCGGGCGTCCGGTGTTGCAGAACCCCTCGAAGCAGACCTGGCCGAGCGGACAGTCACCATCGCCGACGCAGCCCTCTTCGCACCGGCCGTCGGTGCACAAGGTCCCAAACGGACAATGGCTCGGGAGCCCGCAGGCCGAGCCGACGCCTGGCTCCGAGGCCCCGGGAAGGCAAGCGCCGCTCGCGATGTCGCAGAAGAACCCGTCGCTGCAGTCGCTCGTCACCGCGCAGCCGGCGCGGCGCTGGCAGACGCCAGCCGCGTTGCAGAACGCGTCGGCGGCGCAGGCGTCGTCGGTCACGCAGACGCAGCGGTTCTGGCTGAGGTCGCAGCGGGTCCCGGCGATGGCGCAGTCCCCGTCGCCATCGCAGCGCTCGCTCGTTCCGGAGCCATTGCAGTGAAGGGCCGCGAGCGCGACCCAAAGGGCGAGAGCCTTTCGCATCGAGACCTCAGTCCGTCTCTTCTTTCGCGGCGAACGCGGACGACCACACCACCCAGCTCCGCCAGAAGAACGGGGAGAACTGGTTGTAGGCGAACTCCTGCCACGAGAA
>DAIQNR010000009.1:87996-111583 GCA_036788295.1 Myxococcota bacterium | reverse complement strand
CCGGTCCGCGGTCCCCGGTCCGAGCCCCCGGTCCGCGGTCCCCGGTCCGAGCCCCCGGTCCGCGGTCCCCGGTCCGAGCCCCGGTGCAGCGCCGGTGCCCGACCATCTCCCCTTCGCTTCGGCTCGGACCGCGACCGCGCCGTGGACCCCCCGCGGACCGGACGGGCTCCCCCGGTCCCTTCCTCGGGTGAACCTCGATTTCGACCACGACGGGGCGGTGGCGGCGGCGTTGGCCGACGCGGAGTCGGCGCAGGAAGCGGCCCGGCTCGACGACGCCGAAGCGGCGCTCGAGCGCCTTCTCTTCCTCGACCCCATCCACCCGGTCGGCCGGCAGCTCTCCATCCGCCTCGATGAGGAGAAGGCGACGGTGGCGGCGCTGGCTCGCGCCGATGCGCTGGTGGCGGCCGGCGAGCTGGCCGAGGCCTATCGGGTGCTGTCGGCGGTCGCGAAGTCGAGCCCATCGGCGGCGGAGGCCAAAAGCAGAGCGGAGACGCTCCGGACCTCGGCGATCACCGACGCGCTGGCCCGAGGGGCTTCCGATGCCCGCCGGAGGTCTCGATGGCGACGGGCCCACGAGCAGTACAAGCTCGCCCTTTCGCTCTCGCCCGACCACCAGGAGGCCCTCGACGGTCTGCGCGCGCTCGAGCGAAAGATGCGAAAGGCCAAGCTGGCGTTTGCGGCGTGGAGCTCGCCCGGAACCGAGCCGCCCAAAACCGAGGCGGACCGGTCCAGACCGCCGTGGATCGAGCGGTACCTCCGTGGCGACGTGGACGGGGCGGTGGCCCTCGCCAAGCGGCAGCAGCGGACGGCTGGCGCCGAGCTCCCGAAGCAGATGGAGGAGGCCAAACGCCGGTTCCAACGGGCCAAAAAGGAGGTCTCCAACGATCCGTCTCAGGCGTGGGCGCTCCTGCTCGATCTCGAGAGCCACGAGCAGGGCTTTCTTCCCCCCGGCGAGCGGTCCTACCTCGTCGTCGAGCTCGCCGCGGACCTGTCCGACGCCTTCGCGAAGCAAGGAGAGCAGATGTTCGAGACCGAACGCTACCGGGAGGCCTTTCAGCGGTGGCAGTCCGGGCTCAAGCTCGACGCGACCAACCGGAGGGTTCTGACCGGTCTCGAGCGGCTCGAGCGGGTGGCGGAGCAGCGGGTCGAGACGTCGCGGGTGGCGGCTCGCCGCGGGGCCGACGCCGAAGCGTGCGAGGGGTTTCGGGAGGCCACCCTGATCACGAGGGCCAGCTCCGAAGTCCATCGAGATGCCCGCAAGCTGGCCTTCAAAGTCTGCCCCTGAGCCGGCTTGACTCTTCCTTTGCCCCGGTAGATGCGGGGGCGTGGCCCTCGACGCGCAGTTGTACGAGCTCGTCCACCGAGGCACCCCCGGAGACCTCGACTTCTACCGGCGCTCGCTCGGCGACGCCGGTCGGGTGCTGGAGCTGGGCGTCGGCTATGGGAGGGTGCTGTCCTCCCTCTACGCGGCCTCGCCGACCGTCGAATTCACCGGAATCGAACAGGATCCCGAGCTCTTGGCTCGGGCCCGGGCGGCGTTGCCGGAGGCGGTCCGGCTCCTCGAAGGAGACATGCGCCAGATCCCGCCCCTGCCTGGCCAGGACCTGATCCTCGCCCCCTACAGCGTGCTTTGGTGCCTGGGCTCCGACGACGAGGCCCGGGCGTGCTTTCGGTCGGTGCGGTCGCGGCTCGGGTCCGGCGGGCGGTTCGTGTTCGACGCGTACGCGGCCGACGGTTTTCACCGGTACGCCGAGCCGGAGCCCGGCGACGATCGGGAGCATTTCGTGGTCGAGGTCCACACCGGGACCCAGGGCTTCGCCATCTTCGAGTCGTCGGTCTGGCACCCCGACAAGCAGGCGTTCACCGTGCGCTACCGGTGCGAGCCGAGCGACGGGGGAGCGGCGCTCGAGCAGCACATCGAGCACCGCTACCTGCTCGCGGAGCAGCTGCGGGCCCTGCTCGAGGAGGCTGGTTTCGCCCGCTTCGAGCTGTTCGGCGGCTTTCGGGGGGAGCCCTTCACCGAGTCGTCCTCGCACCTCGTTGGGCTCGCTTGCGTCGATCCGTGAACGGCCGTACAGTCTCGACGTGGACCGGGACGTGCTCCCTTTTCCGAGCCGCCCCCGGGCCCCCTGGGCGAAACCATCAGGGCTCGAGGCGCTGCTCGAAGCTTGGCGGGCTGACCCTCGCATCGCCCCCCGGCTCGCGCTCGACGAGCGGCTGCCCGCGGAGGAGGCCCGCTGGGCTCCGCTTCCCGAGCGGCTCGCTCCCGAGGTGGCGGCCGCGCTCGCTTCGCGAGGCATCCGTCGGCTGTACGCCCACCAAAAGGAGGCGTTCGAGCGCTCCGTCCTCGGCGAAGACTTGGTGGTCGCGACCCCGACCGCGTCCGGAAAGAGCCTCTGTTACCACTTGCCGGTCCTCGACGCGCTGGCTCGCTCCCCGGACGCGCGCGCGCTGTATCTCTTTCCGACGAAGGCCCTCGCCCGGGACCAGGAAGAGAGCTTGTCGGCGCTCCTGAGAGCAGCCGGGCTCGGCCACGGGGCCCTGACCTACGACGGAGATACCCCCGGCGACGCCCGCCGGGTCGCCAAGGAGCGAAGCGGGGTGGTGCTGACGAACCCGGACATGTTGCACGCCGGCATCCTCCCCCACCACGCCGGATGGGCCCGGTTTTTCGCGAACCTCCGCTACGTCGTCGTGGACGAGCTGCACGCGTACCGGGGCGCGTTCGGCTCCCACCTCGCCCACGTCCTGCGCCGGCTCGAGCGGGTGGCTGCGTTTCACGGGGCGCGTCCCCAGCTCGTGTTCGCTTCGGCCACGATCGCGAACCCGGCCGAGCACGCCAGCCACCTGTCCGGCCGCACGGTGACCTTGGTGCGGGGCAGCGGCGCCCCTCGGGCCGAGCGGCATCTATTGGTCTACGATCCCCCGATCGTGAACGCGGAGCTCGGACTGCGGCGCAGCTATGTGAAGTGCGCCGTCGACCTGACCGTGGACCTGCTGCGGGCGGGGGTGAGCGCCATCGTGTTCGGTCAGAGCCGAAGCACGGTGGAGGTGATGCTGAAGTACCTTCGGGACCGGATCGCGCCCGAAGAGCTCGCGCCGGGCTGCATCAAGGCCTACCGCGGGGGCTACCTCCCCGAGACCCGCCGTCGCATCGAGCGGGGACTCCGGGACGGCGACGTGCGCTGCGTCGTGGCGACCAACGCGCTCGAGCTCGGGATCGACATCGGCGCCCTCGACGCGGTCGTGTGCGCTGGCTACCCGGGGACCATGGCCGCCCTGCACCAGCGGTTCGGACGGGGGGGGCGACGCGGTCGCAGCAGCCTGGCCGTCTTGGTGCCGTCGTCGAGCCCGCTCGACCAATACATTGCCCGCACCCCGGAGCTCGTCCTCTCTGCGCCGGTCGAGGCGGCCCGGATCGACCCGGACAACGTAGACATCCTCCTGTCGCACCTCAAGTGCGCCGCCTTCGAGCTGCCGTTTCGGTCCCAGGGGCTCACCTATGGCGACGTGCCCGCGGACGTGCTCGAGGACGCGCTCGGGTTCTTCTCGGCCCACGGGATCGTGCGCCGGGTATCCGGCCGAGGCCAAGTCACCTGGCATTGGTCGGCCCAGGCCCACCCCGCCACCGAGATCCCGCTTCGGGCGCCGAGCTACGACAACTTCGTCATCATCGAGGTCGAAAGCGAGCGGGTGTTGGCGGAGATGGACTATCGCTCGACCCACACCCAGCTGCACGAGCAGGCGATCTACCAGCACGATGGCCAGCAGTTCCAAGTGGAGCGGCTCGACCACAAGAACCACAAGGCCTACGTTCGGCGGGTCGCCCCGGATTTCTACACCACGGCGATGACCCACGTCCGGGTCAGCGTGCTCGAGGAGGAGGAGGCCAAACCCCTCGATGGGTTCTTCGAGAGCCCCGCGGCGCCGGGCGACGGCGCTCCGGCGGCGGCCTCGGGGCCGCTGTGGGCTGGCCTCGGCGAGGTGCTGATCGTCGAGCAGGTCGTGGGTTTCAAGAAGATCCGGTTTCATACCCACGAGAACGTGGGGTACGGCGAAGTGGACCTTCCGCCGCTCGAGAAACCAACGACGGCGTTTTGGATCACGGTGCCGGACCGGGTGATCCTTCTTGCCGGGGCCCCCAGGGCGGCGGTCATGGACGCGCTCAGGGGCTGGCTGCGCGCGCTCGAGGGGGTGGCGGCGGTCGGGCTCATGATGGATCCGAGGGACATCGGGTCGGCGTTCGTGGACGAGCCGGCGGTCGGACCCGAGCAAAGCGGCGGCGATCGCCGGTTCGAACCCACCCTGTACTTGTACGACGCGGTCGCGGGAGGGGTGGGCCTCGCTCCCCGGCTGTGGGAGGACCGCCGAGCGCTGCTCTTGCGCTCGGCCCGCCTCGTCGATCGATGCCCGTGCTCCGATGGATGTCCATCCTGCGTGGGCCCGGTCGCGGGTGAAGGCGCCGGTCGCAGGCCCTTGCTGCGCCGCCTGCTGTCCCAGTTCGGGTTGTCGCCGGAGGCTGGGTGCTGAGGCGCAAGCTCGCGCGGCACCTCGGGGGGCTCCCGCCGGCCAGCGGTGCCGACGCCGAGTGTCCGTGGGATCCGGCCGAGCCGAGGTCGGCCGAGGTGCAAGCGGTCCCACCTCCCGAGGCCCTCGGGGAGGAGAGCAAACAGGCCCGGCTCGAGCGGCTTCGGCGCTGGATCGGCGAGGTCGCGACCAGGCAGGCCGAGCAGGCCCGGGCTCGAGCCGAGGCGCGACGAGCGTCCGCGGGGGAGCGGCTCGAGACCGCGGCCGGCGCCCTTCGCCGGTTCGTGGCCCACCTGCCCCCCGACCACGCCCACGGCCGGGTGGAGCTCGCCCGGGCCCTCGGCGCCGACCGGGCGAGCGTCGCCGGGCTCGCCCTCGATCCGCGGTTCGCCGAGGTCGATCTTTCACGAGCTCTGTTTCTCGACACCGAGACGACCGGCCTCGGCGGGGGCACCGGCGTGATCCCGTTTTTGGTCGGCCTCGCCTGGTTCGAGGACGGGGCGCTCGTGGTGGAGCAGCTGCTGCTCGAGGAGCTCGACGAGGAGCCGAGCTTGCTCACCCGCCTGCGGGAGCGGGTCGAGGCGTCGAGCTGCCTCGTCACCTACAACGGAAAGAGCTACGACCGGCCGCTGCTCGAGGCCCGCCTGGTCATGAACCGGCTCCCGCCCCTGCCCGAGCGCCCCCACCTCGACCTGCTGCACTGCTCCCGCCGGGTGTACCGGCCGCGCCTGCGCACCGTGCGGCTCGTGGACATGGAGGCGCGCGTGCTCGGCTTTCGGCGGGAGCGCGACATCGATGGGGCCGAGATCCCGGCCCTCTATTGGGCCTATTTGCGCGACGGCGGGGAGGACCGGCTCGAACCGGTGCTCGAGCACAACGCCCACGACGTGGCCGCGCTCGCCGCCATCCTCGCCATCCTCGCCGAACGCTACGCGGAGCTGCATCGGGAGGACGACCCCCGAGACCAGCTCGCGAGAGCGAAAGTGGGGTTTCGGACCTCGGATCTCGATCGGGCCGAGCGCTTCGCCGTGGCCGCGGCGGAGGGAGGCGGGCGGCCGGCGGTGACGGCGGAGGCGTTCGAGCTGCTCGCGCGGGTGCGTCGGCGGCGGGGGGACCTCGACGGCGCGCGGGCGGCGCTCGAGTCCGGGCTCGCCCAGGTCGAAGCACCGGCCTTGGCTTCCGGGCTGAGGCTCGAACTCGCGAAGCTGCTCGAGCATCAGCTCCGACAGCCGGAGGCGGCGCTCGTTCATGCTTCCCACACCGGGTTCGCGGAGGGGGAGCTGGCGTCGGCCCACCGGGTGTCTCGGCTGCGCGCCCGGCTCGAGCGGCGAAGAGGACTGCGGGTCGCACCGGCCATAGCAGCGCATCCACGGCCGGCGGATGAGAACCCGATACCTCATGATATCGAACACATAGAAGGAATCCTCCGCATTTCGAACGGTGCAAGCAATCTTTCGAATGAGGCGCCGAAGACCGGGGCCATGAAGACGCAGTTCCCCTCATGCAACCCACCCGTGCGCGTTCCTTCTCCTCGCCTCGAGCCCCCGAGGCACGAGCCAGGCTCGCCCGGTCGTCGCCCCATCCCGAGCTCGCCGCGGGAGGTCGCGACCCAGTGGGGCCCAAGGCCCGAGAGCGGGGTCGCCCCCGCGCCGCCGGTCGGACTCGGCCAGGAGGCGGCGGTGCTCGCCGCGGCCCGGGCCTGGTACCGGGAGCATGTGGAAAAGGCGTACGCGGAGATCAGGGCCGACGGTGAGATCGAGGTGCGAGCCGGGTCCCAGGATTCGGACCGAGCCCTGGCCGAACGCATCGAATTCGGGAAAGAAGAGCAGACGGCGATGTGGCTGCTCGTGCCGGCGCCGATCGAGGACGTGGTCTTCTACCGGGGGGAGCGCTTCTTCACCGCCGCGCGGCATCCGGTGCCTCCGCCGGAGGTGGCGCTGTTTCGGTTGAACCACGAGCCCGAGTACGCCGGGCAGATGCTGACCAGCCTGCTCGCCTTCGACCGTCGGGACGGGGCCCTGCTCGCCCACCTGTGGACGGTCGATTGACCGATCGCCCCCCTCCGAGTCGTCGCCGCGGACCTTCGACCCCAGAGCGCGTTCACGGTCTGCGCGCGGAGGGCCGGACCGGCCTCGCTGGTCGGTCCGAGCCCACGAAGCGACGAAGGGCGAGCGCCCCGGCGAACGTGATGGCGGCGGCTCCCCAGCACACGGCGGGGTAGGGCGCGTCGAGCCGGGACCACAAAAAGCCGCCGATGGCGGCGCCGAGGCCAGAGCCGAGCTGGTTGAAGCCGTTGCGAAGCGCGGCGACCGCCCCCCGCTGCTCGTCTGGGGACACCTCGAGGGCGAGGGTCTGGTACGGCCCGCTACGAGCCGAGCCGGCGGCCATGGTCAAGAAGAACACCAGCACCACCGGCGCGACGACCGGCCAAGGTACGGCCCCGAACCGGGGAGCGTCCGCGGTCCACTGCCCGATCCACGCCCCGAGCTCCGGGGTCAGGGGCATGAGCAGCTGCATCGTCCCCATCAGGATCGAGCCGCCCACGACGAGGCTCACCCGCCCAAAGTGGTTCGAGAGGCGCCCGGCGAGCGGCCCTCCGAGGAGGACCGCGGGCCCGCCGGCGGCGTACACGAGGCCCCGCTCCGCCGTGCCGAGACCGAAGGCCGAGGCCATCCATGGGCTGGTGTAGACGCTGTACATGGTCATCGCGAGCCCGACGCTGCTCGACATCGCGAGCACCCCGAGCACCCGGCGCCGGCGCATCAGACCAGCGTAGGTGCGCACGGCCCCGCGAATCGACAGCCGCGGGCTGCGTCGCTCCCCGCGGGGGTGGGGCAAGAGGAACACGCCGATGCCCACCAGCGCGGCGAAGCCGGTGAGGACGAGGAACATTCGGCTCCAGCCGAACGCCCCGGCGAGCAGCGCGCCGAGCGGCACCGCCACGATGAGAGCGAGGAAGAAGCCGCTCATCACCCAACCGATGACCACCGCCCGCCGGTCGGCCGCGAAGTGGTCCCCTGCATAGCTCGTGATCGAAGTGACCAGCATTCCGGCGCCGGCTCCAGCGACGAAGCGGGCCCCGATCATGGAAAAAAAGCTCTCGGCTGCGGCGCAGGCGAGCGTCCCGGCGAGCAGCACCGCCATCCCGGCCCGGAGCACGGTGCGGCGGCCGTAGCGGTCCGAGACCGGCCCAAAGGCGAGCGCGAACACGCCGGTGGCTCCGGCGTAGGCGGTCACCCAGAGCCCGGCGAGGTCGTCGCCCACGCCCAAGTCCTGGGCCACCGCGGGGAGGATCGGGGTCATCACCAGCAAATCAGCCCCGCTCGTGAACATCACGAGCAGCAGCACCCCGACGATCACGCGGTCCGTCACCGCCGGTCGGTCTCATGACCGGCGCCGCACATCAACTCGGCACGCGCGCCGAGGTCGCGCCGCGGCCTTCGTTCATCGAAGTTCCCGGCGGCACGAGGCCGAGCGCGGGCTGAGCTCGGGCCCACCGGGCTTCCCCGGTGCGCGCGCAGGGGCGAGAATCCATGGGCGAGGCGGACCGACGCCGGTGTATCGTCCCACCGGTGTCAAAAGGGTCGGGCCTCGGAGCCATCGAGACGCTCCACGCGGAGGCGGACGAGGTCGGCGGGGCCGTGGCAAGCCAGCATCGGGGTCGGCTCCAGTGCCGGCGGGGCTGCTCGGGGTGTTGCGTGGACGGGATCACCGTGTTCGAAGTCGAGGCCGAGCGCATCCTGGCTCGGCATTCCCACCGTCTCGCGACCGAGGCGCCCGGGCCCGAAGGGGCCTGCGCGTTCCTCGATCCGGCCGGGGCGTGCCGGATCTACGAGGAGCGCCCGTATGTATGCCGCACGCAGGGGCTCCCGCTGCGATGGAACGACGAAGACGCCGAATACCGCGACATCTGTCCCCTGAACGAGCCCGGGCCGCCGCTGGTCTCGATCCCGGCGTCGGCCTGCTTCGAGCTGGGGCCGTTCGAGGCCCGGCTCGCCGGCCTGCAGGCCAGCCGGCAGGGGCTTCGCCCCGGGGCGTCGCTCGCGCGGGTCGCCCTGCGGTCGCTTTTCTCGAAAGGCTGAGCTGACCGACGATGTGGGCCATCGACTTCGGCAGCACGAACACCGGCGTCGCCCGGTGGAGCGGGGCAGAGGGGCGGCCTCGAATGGTCGAGCTGCCGGCGGTGTGCCGTCGCCCCGGCGGCGAGGACCACCTCGAGGCGCCCACCCTCGTGCCCACCGCGGTGGAGGCGTTCGAGGCGCTCGACTTCTGGAGTCGAGCCGGCATGTGGGGGCCGCTCGCCAAGCGCTTCTTCCTTGGTCGGCAGGGTTTCATCGGCCAGCGGGCGGTCGAGCGGAACGCGGACCTACCGAACCCGAGCTACGCGACCGACTTCAAGAGCGCGCTCGGCCAGTCGCCGCTCAGGACCGTGGCCCGGCTCGGCCGAAAGCCGCTGTCGGCTCGGGACGTGATGCGCCTCTACGTTCGCGAGCTGCTCCGCGAGATCCGGGAGACGACCGGGGAGCGCGTCCGCGACCTGGTCGTCACGACCCCGGTGGACGCCTACGAGGCCTACCGAGCCGAGCTGCTCGAGGCGTTTCGCCAGGTGGGGGTGCGCCGGATCCGCTTCGTGGACGAGCCGGTGGCGGCGGCGATCGGCTACGGGCTGACCCTCAAGCAGAGCCGGGTGGCGCTGGTGGTGGACTTCGGGGGAGGCACGCTGGACGTCGCCCTGGTGTCGCTGACCGCCAAGGAGATGGAGCAAGGGAGCTGCCGGGTGGTAGCAAAGGCGGGTCGACCGATCGGGGGTCGGACCGTGGACGACTGGCTGCTCGACGAGGTGTGTCGCCGGCTGCGCTACCCCGTGCCGAGCGGCGGCGGGGGGGAGGCGCTCGCCCAGTGGGGCCGGCTCATGAGGCAGGAGGCATGCCGCATCAAGGAAGGTCTGTTCTTCGACGACGAGCAGGTCCTGTTCCCGATGCCGCCCGACGAGCTCCACCGGTTCGAGGAGCGCATCCGTGGCGAATCTCCGGAGCTTCGGTTCACCAAGGTGGGGCTCGAGAAGCTGCTCGAGGAGAGAGGGTTGTACGAGGTCGTCGGCGGCTGCATCGACGAGGTCCTCGCCCACGCGGAGCGTGAGGGTTTCTCGGCGCGGGACATCGAGGACGTGCTCATGGTGGGCGGGTCCACCCTGCTGCCCGGGGTGTATCCGCTGGTCGAGCGCCGCTTTGGCCGGGATGCGGTCCGGGCGTGGCAGCCGTTCGAGGCGGTCGCGTTCGGCGCGTGCGCCTTCGCCGCGGACGTCTCGGCCCAGTCCGATTACATCGTGCATGACTACGCGTTCGTCACCCACGACCTCGAGACCCACGAGAAGCAATACTCGGTCATCGTCCCCAAAGGGACCCGCTTTCCCACCTCGATGGACTTCTGGAAGCGTCCGCTCGTACCCACGTGCTCGCTCGGCACCCCGGAGACCATCTTCAAGCTCGTCATTTGCGAGGTGGGGCAGAGGCATGGCGGCGATCGCCGCTTCGTGTGGGACCGCGAGGGCCAGCTGCACAAGCTCGGCGGCGCGGCCCGAAACGGCCAAGAGCGCCCCGGCCCGGAGGAGCCGCTGGTCGTTCCGCTCAACGAGTCGAACCCTACCCTCGGGTACCTCCGCCCTCCGCACCCCCCCGGAGACCGTCGGCCCCGGCTCGAGATCGCGTTTGGGGTCAACGCCGACCGCTGGCTGTGCGCGACCGTCTACGACCTGCGCTCGAAGAAGTTCATGATGCGGGAGCAGCCGGTCATCCGCCTGTTGTGATCACTTCCCCGCTGGCCACGGGGCGATCGGCCCCGCCGCCACCCGGAGGCGTCCGGCGGTGCGGAGCAGCGTCAGCCGGAAGGTCGCCGGCTCCGGGATCTCGTCGTCTCTGCCGGTCCGGACGTGCTCGTCGAGGTGGACGAGGTCCGGGCGCAGCTCGAAGCGAAGCGCCACCGGCTCGACCCTCGCCACGGCGTCGCCGAGCCCAGCCTCGAGCGCGGCGAGCGCCTCATCGATCCCCCCCCCGGGTTCATGCCGGTACGAAGGATGCAGCGTCGAGGCGAGCCGGTCGATCCGGCCGGTCCGTACCGCATCCCTGCGAACGGAGGCGAGCGCGAGCCCGTCCCTGAGGTCGGTCAGAAAGCCGCCGTCGATGCGAAAGCCCCCGTCCCGGACGAAATCGACGAGCAAACCCCCGGTGGCCCTCACCGACGGTGCCCCGCCGGACAGATCGACGTCGAGGTGGACCGACAGCGAAAGCCGCGCCGAGTCCGGAGGCTCTCGGTCGGGCTCGGTGACCCGGAGGGCGCGGCTCGGGTACGCCTCGAGGATGCGGCCGAGATCGAGCAGCAGTGCGTCTCGGCCCCCGAGTCCATCGACGTACGCCGGGTGAACCCACCGGCGCAGCGACGCTTCGTCGCCGCGCTCGACCGCGGACAGGGCAGATCCGAGCACCTCGACCGGGGTCGGGCCGCAAGCGAAGCTGCACGCGAGCACGCTCGCAGAGAGCCAAGGGGCTTCGCGTCTCCCCCCGACGCGAAGCCCGCTCGGCGGGCTCGGCTTCAGCCCTCCTCCATGTGGGGGTAGCGCCAATCGTTGGGATACACGAGGGCCTCCTTGATGACCCGCACGCTGGTCCAGCGGAGCAGGTTCGCCGCGCTGCCCGCCTTGTCGTTCGTCCCCGAGCCGCGAGAGCCTCCGAACGGCTGCTGGCCCACCACCGCGCCGGTGGGTTTGTCGTTGATGTAGAAGTTTCCGGCCGCGCCCCGCAGCCGACGCACCAGCATGTCGGCGGCGTACCGGTCCTCGGCGAAGATGGCGCCGGTCAGCGCGTACGGGCTCGCTTCGTCGCACAGGGCCACGGTTCGTTCGAGGTCGGCCTCGGCGTAGGGGTACACGGTCAGCACCGGGCCGAAGATCTCTTCGGTCATGAGGCGCTGGTGAGGGTTCAAGGTCTCGAAGACGGTGGGACGCACGAACCATCCCTCCCGGTCGTCGGTGGCGCCGCCGGCGAGCAGGGTGGTGTCCGGGTCGGCGACGCCCCGCTCGATGTAGCCGCGGATCTTCTCGAACGCTCGGCCGTCGATCACCGCCCCCATGAAGTTCCGGAGGTCGCGCACATCCCCCATCGGTAGCGCGTCCACCATCGGGAGCAGGCGGCGTTTGAGCCCTTGCCACATCGGGACCGGGACGTAGAGCCGGGTCGCGGCGCTGCACTTTTGGCCCTGGTACTCGAACGCGCCCCGCACCAGCGCGACGAGCAGGTTGTCCACGTCCGCGGACGGATGGGCGAACACGAACCCTTTTCCGCCGGTCTCTCCGACGATCCTCGGGTACTGCCGGTAGGTCCCGATTCGCTCGCCGATCGTCCGCCAGATCGACTGGAAGGTCGCGGTCGATCCGGTGAAGTGCACCCCGCCGAGCCGGCGGTCGGAGAGGACCCGCGCCCCGATCATCGCCGGGTCGCCGGACACGAGGTTGATGACCCCTGGGGGCAGGCCCGCCTCTTGAAGGACCTCCATCGTGACGTGGGCGGCGAAGATCTGCTGCGGCGCCGGTTTCCACACCACCGTGTTGCCCATCAGAGCCGGGGCGGTGGGCAGGTTCCCCGCGATGGCGGTGAAGTTGAACGGAGAGATCGCGAACACGAACCCGTCGAGCGGCCGCAGCTCTTGCCGGTTCCACACCCCGGGCGGCGACAGCGGCTGCTCCCGGCGCATCTGGTCGGCGAAGGCGACGTTGTACCGGAAGAAGTCCGCGTGCTCGCAGGCGGCCTCGATTTCGGCCTGGTGCACGGTCTTGGACTGCCCGAGCATCGTCGCCGCGTTGATCCGGGCCCGGTGCGGTCCCGTCAGCAGGTCGGCCGCTCGGAGCAGCACCGCCGCCCTCGCCTCGAACGGGAGCTCCGACCAGCCGGGTCGAGCCGCCTCCGCCGCCTCGACCGCTCGGTCCACCTGGGCAGGGGTCGCGGTGCTGGCCCGCGCGAATACTTCGCGGTGAGCGTGCGGCATCACGACGTCCACCAGGTTTCCGGTCATCCGCTCGCGGCCGATCACGAGCGGGATCGAAGGCCGCTCCGCCGACATCCGCGCGAGCTCGGACTCGAGAGCGGCCCGCTCCGGGCTGTTCGGGGCGTAGGTGCGAACCGGCTCGTTGTAGGGCTGCGGCACCCGGGCCACGGTCATGGACGGGGGTCTAGCGCTCGCGGGCCGGGAAGGGAAGGCCCAAGGGGGAGCGGTTGACCTCAGCCTGCCGTGGTGGGAGACCATGGCGGTCCGAAGGGCATGTTCCCTTCGACGGCGGACCGCTCGTTTCGCGAGCGGGAAAGGATAGGGAAGTCCATGGCTACGCGCATCGCAATCAACGGGTTTGGACGCATCGGAAGGTGCATTCTGCGGGCGATCGCCGGCCGCGGGGCAGACGACATCGAGGTCGTCGCCATCAACGACCTCACCGACGCCGCGACCCTCGCCCATTTGCTCGAGTACGACTCGGTCCACGGTATTTTCGATGGGACGGTCGAGGCGAGCGCCGAGGGCATCGTCGTCAACGGCAAGCCGATCCGCATCACCGCCGAGCGGGACCCAGGAAAGCTCCCCTGGACCGAATCGAAGGTCGACATCGTGATGGAGTGCACCGGCCTGTTCACCGATGGGGACAAGGCTCGCGCCCATGTGAGCGCCGGCGCGAAGCGGGTGATCATCTCCGCCCCGGCCAAGGGCAACGTGGACGCGACCTTCGCCGTGGGCGTGAACCACGAGAACTTCGACCCGGCCAAGCACGTCGTGGTCAGCAACGCCTCCTGCACGACCAACTGCCTCGCGCCGATCGCGAAGGTGCTCGACGAGTCGTTCGGCATCCACCACGGGCTGATGACGACCATCCACTCGGTGACCAACGACCAGCGGATCCTCGACCTGCCCCACAGCGACCTCCGCCGGGCCCGCGCCGCCTTCGAGTCGATGATCCCGACGACGACCGGCGCCGCCAAGGCGGTGGGCCTGGTGCTGCCGAACCTGAAGGGCAAGCTGAACGGGTTCGCGGTTCGGGTCCCGACCAAGAACGTGTCGATGGTCGACCTCACCGCGGTGGTCGGCCGAGAGGTGACGAAGGACCAGGTGAACGCCGCTCTGTCCGACGCCGCCAACGGCCCGCTGAAGGGCATCCTCGGGGTGACTTCGCGCCCGCTGGTGTCGATCGACTTCAACGGCAACCCCCACAGCGCCACCGTAGACCTCGATCTCACCGACGTGATGGAGGCCAGGATGGTCAAGGTGGTGGCATGGTACGACAACGAGTGGGGCTATTCGGTCCGCTGCGTGGACCTCGCTCGCTACATGGCGAGTCGGAACTGAGAGTGAGGCCGCCATGCCGAAGAGCATCGACGAGCTCGACCTCGCCGGTCGGGTGACGTTCATTCGTGTGGACTTCAACGTCCCTTTGACGAAGGAGCGGAAGGTTTCCGACGACACCCGCATTCGCGAGGCGTTGCCTACGATTCGGCACGCGCTCGCTGCCGGGGCTCGGGTGGTGCTCGCTTCGCATCTCGGGCGCCCCAAAGGTCAGAGGGACATGGACTTCTCGCTCGAGCCGGTGGCCGAGCGGCTGACCCAGCTGCTGTCGGTCCCGGTGACCTTCGCCGACGACTGCGTAGGCGACGGCGTGAAGCACAACCTTCGCGACCTCCGCGACGGTGGGGTTCTGCTCCTCGAAAACCTCCGCTTCCACCCCGAGGAGGAGAAAAACGACGACGGATTCGCCCGCGCTCTGGCCGACGGGATGGACGTCTACGTCAACGACGCCTTCGGCGCCGCCCACCGGGCCCACGCCTCGACCGAGGGCATGGTCCGACACGTCCGAGAGAAAGCGGCGGGCTACCTGATGAAGAAGGAACTCGACCACCTCGGAGGCATCCTCCGCCAGCCCGCCCCTCCGTTCGTCGCGATCGTCGGAGGCGCGAAGGTCTCGGACAAGGTCGGCGTGCTCTTCTCGCTCGTCGAGCGGTGCCAGAGCCTGCTCATCGGGGGGGCCATGGCGTACACCCTGATGTCGGCCAAAGGCGAGCCCACGGGGACGAGCCGGGTGGAATCCGACGCCAAGGAGGTCGCCGGTCGGGTGATCGCCGCGGCCAAGGCCCGAGGCGTCGAGCTGCTCTTGCCCACCGACCACGTTGTCGCCGATCGGTTCGACGCGAACGCAACCCCCGAGGTCGTGACCGTGATCCCCGAGGGAAAAATGGGGCTCGACATCGGTCCTCAAACCCAAAAACGCTTCGCGCAGGTCATCGCCGGGGCGAAGACGGTGTTCTGGAACGGACCTATGGGCGTGTTCGAGTGGCCGGCGTTCGCGGCCGGGACGTCTGCGGTCGCGCAGGCCGTCGCGGACACCTCCGCCGTCACCATCGTCGGCGGAGGCGATTCGGTGTCAGCTCTTCAAAAGAGCGGGCTCGCCGATCGGGTCACCCACGTCTCCACCGGAGGCGGCGCGAGCCTCGAGCTCATCGAAGGCAAGGTCCTCCCCGGAGTGGCGGCGCTCGGCTGAGGTCGTCGGGGCGGATTTCTTCCGGTCCCCGCGCCGGCGGACCCGGACGCTACCGGTCTTCCGTCGGCTTCGCCTCCGTGCGCGCTCAATTCTCCCGGTCCCCGCGCGGACGCGACCGGTCTTCCGTCGGCTTCGCCTCCGCTTGCGAATTTTTCGAAGGCTTCCCCAAGTGCGGGCAAGAAGGAGTACGTGCGCTGGACCGCGTTGCTCCTGCCCCTCGGGTGCGGCGATCCGCCGGACGTGCGGGTGGCCCAGTTTCTCCTCGATGCGCCGGTCGAGTCGGGGGCTGTCCTCGAGGTCCGGGTCGAAAGCCAGCTGTTCTCGGTCGTGCCGGCCCGCGAGCGGCTCGAAGTGCCCCTTCCCGTATCGGAGCCGTTCGAAGCGACCCTGACTGGGCCCGCTCTGCCGCTGTGGCTGGGCGACGGCCAGGTCTGCGATCCCGGACCTCCGTTTTTTGCTGGCACCCTGGCGGTGCGGTCGTGCTCGGGCGAAGGCCCCGAGTGCGAGGCTCGGCGCCGCGAGCTGCTCGGGTGCCGGCAGGAGCGGGAGGCCGCATGCGAGATGGCGGCGCGCCGAGTCGCAGCCTGCCGGATGCGCCGAGAGACGGATGAATGCGCGGGGGTGACCCGGTCGCTCGCCGCCTGCCAGCGCGGCGCCGCCGATCCGTCCGCGTGCGACCAGGAGCTCGATGCGTACCTGTCGTGCGTTCGCGCTGCCTGCGCCGAGTTCATTCGGGTGGAACGGGACGAATGCGCGTCCGGTTGCGCGGAGCTCGTGGCCGCCGCCAACCAGAGCTGCCGGCCGCTCGGCTGCACCGGTTCGGTGCTGGCCCGGGCCGAAGCCGGGGGGCGATGTCTGGAGTCGGAGCCATGATGGCGGGGCTCTTCTCCTTGGCCACTGCGGCTTGCGCCGACGCGGTCGTCTTGGCCGGGGACCCGGATCTCGCCGAGCGCATCGGCGGCCGCGTCGAGCCTGGTGGCGCCGAAGCTTCGCCCGGCGCCTCCTCCACGACCTGTCGCCCGATTCGGGTGACCGCGAGCGTGGTCGCCGACGGCATCGCGCTCGACGCCGACGACGGCCGGTCGGCGCTGGTCCCGACCCCATCGACCGCCCGGGCGGTCATCGATGCGTGGGCTCGTTCTGGGGTCGAAGGGCTCGAGCCTCCGCCGACCTCCACGCCCTCCCCCCGGTGGGCGCTGGCGGTGGCGGCTGGGCTCGCCGGCGGGATCGGCGCATCGGTCCGCGTCGATTGGGTGGCCGGAGCTCTCGGGCTCGGTCTCGGGCTGCGAGGGCTCGGACCGGCCCCGTGGGCTTCTGGCGGCGTCGAGCGCGGGGCCGCCGACCTCCTCTTCATCGCGGGCTGGCCGCTCTCGATCCCCCCGGTCTCGGTGGCCCCAGAGGTGGCCGTGGGGGCCGCTTGGCTCGACGCTCGACGCTCGGCGAGCCCGCCATCGTGCGCGGCTCGGGGGGAGTGCCCGTGGGTGGCCGACGGGAGCCGGAGCTCCGGTCTCGCCCTCCGGACGCAAGTGGGCCTGCGGGTCAACGTCGCGCTCGGTCCATCGCTCGGCGTCGAGGCGGCGGGGGGCCTCGAGCTGACCCCGGTGGGGGGCGAGGCGACGGTCCCGAGCTGGGCCGAAGGGCTCGCCGAGCCGGACATCCATCGGCTGGACGGCTGGCCCCGAACCTCCGGCCACCTGTCGGTCGGGCTCACGTGGGCGCCCCCATGAGCGTGCCTCGGCTCGGCGTCGTCCCCGGTGCCCGCACCAGCGAAGCTGGACGCGACCGGGCTTCGGCCGGCCCCCCGCGCGCTGCGCTCGCCCCCGAGCCACCACCGGTGGACGACGAAGCGCTGCTGTTGGCCGTGGCCCAAGGCGACGACGGAGCGCTGACCGAGCTGCATCGGCGCCACCGAAGCCGCCTGCGGCGCCTCGTCGCTCGGCTGCTCGGCTCGGCCGCTGACGTCGATGACTGCGTGCAGGAGGTCTTCCTCGTGGTCTGGCGGCGGGCCGGGAGCTTCCGGGCCGGATCTCCGGTGCGACCGTGGCTGTCCGGGATCGCGACCAACGTGGTGCGGAGCCGCCGGCGGGGGGAGCAGCGGCGTCGGCTGCTGCGCGCCGCGCTCGGCCGCGAGCCCGTGGTCGCCCCTCCCGAGCCAGAGCGGTTGGTGCTCGGCGCGGAGCGTTCGGCCCAGCTGTGGGCCGCGGTGGAGCGGCTGCCGGCCCGGCTTCGGGAGGCCTTCGTCCTGTGCGAGGTGGATGAACTCGGCGGCACCGACGCGGCGCGAGCCCTCGGCGTGCCCCCGGGGACGATGTGGAGGCGACTGCACGAGGCCCGCCAGCGTCTGCGGGCCGTCCTCGATGACAAGGAGAACCCGTGAGTCCCAACAAGCGCCGTGATCGGCTCGAGGCCCTCCCGCTTTCCCCCGGCCCGAGCCGGTCCTGGCTCTTTGGGGCTCGCCGGCGAGCGGCCGGTTTCGATGCGGTCTCCCGCGCCTTCTCCGAAGCGGAGGGGGGCCCGCCGCCGGACTCGCTCGACCCCGAGGCGCGGGCCCATTGGTCCGAATTCGCCGCCTTGCGAGAGCTGGCCCAGACCCCGCTCGCGCCCGAGACCGCGGCCGATTTGCTCCGGGCGGAGCGGGCCCTGCTGCGGGCGGTGCGCACCGGCCCGGCAAGAGCGCCCGTCCGTCGCTACCGCCTCGCCGTGGGGGGAGGCCTCGCCGTCGCCGCCGGATTGGCCCTCGCGCTGGTCATCGGCGACCGCCCGGTGCGCCACGCGAACCTCACGGAGGCGTCGACCGACGCGGTCTACGAGCACGTCCTGCGCGCCGACGGGACGAAGGTCCTGGCCGAGGAGGTCCGGCTGCGGCGGGGCAGAATCGAGCTGGCCGTGCGAAAGCTCGGTCCCGGCCAGCGGTTCCGGGTCCTCACCGACGACGCCGAGGTCCGGGTGGTGGGGACCCGGTTTTCGGTGGAGGTCGAGGAGGGGCGCCTCGCCGAAGTGGCCGTGACCGAGGGGGTGGTGGAGGTGAGGTGGGCCGGCGAAGCGCCGGTCCGGCTCGAGGCTGGGGAGAGGTTCTCGCCCCCGGCGCCGAGCCCAGACGCAGCTTCGTCCCGCCCCGGCGGTGCTCCGCCAGAGGTCCCGCGCGAACGGTCGGATTCGGCCGAGGCGATGAGCCCACCCCCCTCCGGCAGCTCGATCCTCGCCCGATCCCCGCGCGGTGAACCGCGTCGTTCATCCGCTCCGCCGCGACGCCCCGCCGCAAAGAGGGCGGAGGAGTCGGTCGTGGACGACCGGCCAATCCCCCCCGCCGAGGGGGCCTCGCCGGCCGAGCCCGTCGAGCCGCCGACGCTCGAGCCCGGCGCTCTCGGGGAACCGGGGCCGTCGGCCTCGAAGAGCGGTGCCCCCGAGCGTCCAGCTCCGGCGGAGCGTTCGGTCGCCTCCGAGCAGGAGGGGGCGATCCAATTCGCCGCCGCCATGGGCTGGCTCGACGCCGGCCGTTCGCGGCGGGCGGCGGAGGCCTTCGCGGCGGTGGAGGGCGAGCTCGCCGAGGAGGCCCGGTACTGGCAGGCGGTGGCGCTCGAGCGGGCCGGGGAGCTCGCCGCGGCGGCCGAGGCCCTTCATGCCGTGCCAGCAGGACCGAGAAGAGCGGAGGCCGACCTGCGCCTGGCCGCGATCGAGCACCGGCTCGGGAGGGTGGAGGAGGCCCGGCGCCGCTTCGAGTCCCTCGAGCGGCACCCGGACCCCAACATCTCTTCGCTCGCTGGCCGATGGCTGGACCGAATCGGTCGAAGGTGAAGCGGCGGGCGCCCCGTGGGTACGCCCGCCGGTCGGGGCAGCTCTATTCGTGGGCGAGCGCCCACTGGCTCGGCGAACGCCAGAGCCGGGAGCGGAACAGCTCGCGCTCGTAGATGAACTCCTTCGGAAGGCGGTCGAAGAAGTTGTCGAACAGGTCCTCGTGGGCCCGAGCCTCGGCCTGTCCGGCCTCTCGGGACACGCCCATCAGGGAGTAGAACTTGTCCTTGTCGTAGGTCAGCCCCTCCCAATAGAGGTCCTCGTGCCTGGGCATCCAGCCGAGAGGGCTCTCCACCGCGAAGCCGCGGCCGTGGACCCGGTCGAGCACCCATTTCAGCACCCGCATGTTGTCCCCGAACCCGGGCCACATGAACTTTCCGTTTTCGTCCTTGCGAAACCAGTTCACGCGGAAGATCCGGGGTGGGTTGTGGACCCGGCGCCCGACGTTCAGCCAATGGGTCCAATAGTCGGCCATGTTGTAGCCGCAGAAGGGGAGCATCGCCATCGGGTCACGGCGCATCGCCGCCTGCCCGACGGCAGCCGCGGTCGCTTCGCTGCCCATGGTCGCGGCTAGGTACACCCCGTGGCTCCAGCTGAAGGCCTGAAACACGAGCGGCATGTCCGTCGACATCCGGCCCCCGAACAGGAACGCGGCGATCGGGACTCCCTTCGGGTCCTCCCACTTCGGATCGATCGTCGGGATCTGCGAGGCAGGCGCGGTGAAGCGGGCGTTCGGGTGGGCCGCCGGGGTGGTGGACTCCGGGGTCCAGGGGTTGCCCTTCCAGTCGGTGCAGCGGGCCGGGGGCGACTCGGTCATGCCCTCCCACCACACGTCGCCGTCCTCGGTGAGGCCCACGTTGGTGAAGATGCAGTTCGCGTGGAGGGTCTTGATCGCGGCCGGGTTGGTCTTCATCCCGGTGCCCGGCGCGACCCCGAAGATCCCCGCCTCCGGGTTGATCGCGTACAGCTTTCCGTCCTTGCCCGGCTTGATCCAGGCGATGTCGTCGCCGACGGTGAAGACCTTCCATCCCTTGAAGCCATCGGGCGGCTCCATCATCGCGAAGTTGGTCTTGCCGCAGGCCGACGGGAACGCGGCAGCCACGTAGGTCCGCTCGCCTTGCGGGTTCTCCACCCCGAGGATGAGCATGTGCTCGGCGAGCCAGCCCTCGTCCCTGGCCATCACGCTCGCGATGCGCAGGGCGAAGCACTTCTTGCCGAGCAGGGCGTTGCCGCCGTACCCGGAGCCGAACGACCAGATCTCCCTCGTCTCCGGGAAGTGGGCGATGACCGTGTCCTCAGGGTTGCACGGCCACGGAACGTCCTTCTCGCCGGGGGCGAGCGGCTTGCCCACCGAGTGCAGGCAAGGGACATACATGCCTTCCGTGCCGAGCACGTCGAGCGCGCCCTGGCCCATGCGGGTCATGATTCGCATGTTCACCGCCACGTACGGTGAGTCGCTGATCTCGACGCCGATCTGCGCGATGTGGCTGCCGAGCGGCCCCATCGAGAACGGGATGACGTACATGGTGCGTCCGCGCATGCAGCCATCGAACAGCCCGCCGAGGCGCTTGCGCATCTCGGGGGGGGACATCCAGTTGTTGGTGGGGCCGGCGTCTCCCTTGGACAGCGAGCAGATGAAGGTTCGGCCTTCGACCCGGGCCACGTCCCGTGGATCCGACCGGGCGAGGAAGCTGTTCTCCCGCTTCGCCGGGTTGAGCCGAGTGAAGGTGCCGCCCTCCACCATCAGCTGGGTCAGCCGGTCGTATTCCTCCTGGCTGCCGTCGCAGATGTAGACCGACTCTGGCTTGCAGAGGGCCTTCATGTCCTCGATCCAAGCGAGAAGCCGCGTGTGGTTCGTCGTTCCTGCCATCTCTTCTCCTTCGGCGAGCCGGGAAATTTCCCAGACTCTCAGGCGTTTCCACCCGCGGGCACGGAACCATAGCCCTGGGCGACCGGCAAGAAGACCCGTCGCCGCAGGGCAGCGAGCATCCCCTCTCTAGACCGGAGCACGAAACGGTCGCGCCCTGGCCAAGCGGGCCGAGCCGGAGGCTCGAGGGACCACGGAACTGGGGCTACGACAAAGAATTCGTCTTGGTGCTCTTCATGGCGAAGAAGCGCTGACGGTCAGAGGGGCCGGGCTTTGGGCTCGCCAGGGCGGCGAGGGTAGCGGCGGGGGGTCGGGCCCACTTTGTCCACCCGAACCAGCTTGCCGGTCGGGGTGTCGAGCGTTCCGGCGTAGCGCCCGCCGAGCAGCCGGAGCGCCTCTTTCGCCTCGGCCAGCTCGGCGTCCGCCTTCTCGCCCTTCACCAGCACCGCGAAGCCTCCCGGCGCCACGAGCGGCAAGGTCAGCTCGAGCAGCACCCGGAGCGGCCCAACCGCGCGGGCGGTCACCGCGGCGTGGCGGTCCCGGTGGCTCGGGTCACGGCCGACCGTCTCGGCCCGCTCCGCCACCACGGTGACCCGCTCGAGGCCGAGGGTCCGGGCCGCCTCCCGCAGGAAGTGGGCCTTCTTGGCCGTCGCCTCCACGAGCGTGAACGAGAGCGCCGGTTTCACCACCGCGAGCGGCAGCGCGGGCAGGCCGCCGCCGCTGCCGACGTCGGCCACGCTCGCCCCGTCCGGGAGCTCGTCGAGCGCCGACAGCAGCGTGAGGGCGTCGAACAGGTGGCGGCAGAAGCCGTCTTCCGGGTCCTTGATCGCGGTCAGGTTCAGGCGCTCGTCGTTGACGAGCAACAGGCCCAGGTAGCGACCGAGGCGCTCGATTTCCTCCGGCTCGAGCGCGATCCCGAACCGATCGCACTGGGCCAAGAAGCGGGGAGGCGCGGGGATCGGCTCGACGTCGGTCACCAGCTCGAGCGGGGGGCGGTCGGGCACCACGGGCCCGAAGTCTCCCCGCCGGCCACTCCGGTCAAGCGCCGCCGCGGCCAGAGCCGTGGTACACCTGCGCTCATGCGCGTGCCCTTCGTCTGCGGAAACTGGAAGATGCACCGGACGGTCGGCGAGGCGATGGCCCTCGTGGACGGTCTTCTGCCTCGGGTCGAAGCCTTGGGCGGGGTCGAGGTCGGGATCGCGCCCGCCTTCACCGCCCTGTTCGCGGTGAAGAGGCGGATCGAGGGCACCCGGCTGCGGCTGTGCGCCCAGAACGTGAACGCCGAGGCCCGGGGGGCGTTCACCGGAGAGATCTCGGTAGAGATGCTGAAGGACGTCGGCTGCGACTACGTGCTCGTCGGCCACAGCGAGCGGCGCCAGCTGTTCGGGGAGACCGACGAAGGGGTGCGAAGGAAGGTGGACGCGGTCCTCGACGGGGGGCTTCGGGTGATCGTCGCCATCGGAGAGACGCTCGAGGAGCGAAAGAGCGGGGCGACCCTCGAGGTCGTCGCCCGGCAGCTCGACGCCGCGATCGGCGGGGTGCCGGCCGACCGCTTCGTCGATGTGGTGCTCGCCTACGAGCCGGTGTGGGCGATCGGGACCGGCCTCACCGCGACGCCCGAGCAGGCGCAGGAGGTCCACGCCGCGCTCCGCAGCCGGCTGCTTCAGCGCCACGAGGCGGCCGGGGACGTCCGCATCCAGTACGGTGGCTCGATGAAGGCGGAGAACGCGGCCGAGCTGCTCCGGCAGCCGGACATCGACGGCGGCCTCATCGGCGGCGCTTCGCTCGATCCGGTCGCGTTCTCGGCGATCTGCGCCGCGGCCGGCTGAATCGGGCTTTACAAGCCGGGGGCCTAGCTTCACCCTGCGGCGCCCATGGAGACAGCGCTCTACATTCTCCACGTGCTCGTCTGCCTGGCGATGCTCCCGATCATCCTCCTCCAGAGCGGAAAAGGGGGCGGGGTGAGCGCGGTGTTCGGCGGCGGGGGCGGCGGAGCGGTCATGGGCTCGCGCGGGGCGAGCAACTTCCTGACCAGGATGACCACCGGCGCCGCGATCGTGTTCATGTGCACGAGCCTCGCCCTGTCGTACCTGTCCTCACGGACGAGCTCCGTGATCGGGTCGATTCCGGCGGCGGGCGCGCCCTCTCGCGCTCCCGAAGGCGGGCTGCCGGCGCTTCCCCAGTCGTCTCCACCGGTCGCTCCTGCTTCCGAGGCGGAACCCGCGGATGGGGCCTCGTCCCCCAAGCCGACGCCGGCCCCGGAGGAGACAGAACCCGCTTCGGAAGAGGTCCCCCCTCGGGAGCCGGCACCTACGCGAGGAGAGACGGCTCCGGCCTCGGAAGAGGCTTCGCCTCCCGAAGAGGCTCCGGCAGCGGAGGCGGCTCCCGGTCCGGAAGGGTCGCCCTCCCCTGAAGAGGCCGAGGCGGAGGCGGCTCCCGCTTCGGAGGCGGCTCCCGCTTCGGAGGCGGCTCCCGCTTCGGAGGCGGCCCCGGCTTCGGAGGCGGCTCCGGCTTCGGAAACGTCCGATCCGGGCGAGGCCACCGAGGAGTGAGCTCCGGAATCGGAGCGCAGTGAGAGCGAATCGAAAACAGGGTTGACGGGGCCGAAGGTGCGGGACATAACCCCGGCCCACGTCAGCGATGCGGCGGTGGCGGAATTGGTAGACGCACCATCTTGAGGGGGTGGCGCCTTCGGGTGTGGGAGTTCGAGTCTCCCCCGCCGCATCTCTTCAGGGGCTGGCCACGCCTCCTGAAGATTCAGCGAAAGAGTCAGTCGGAAAGTCACCCTCGGCCGGCCCGTTTGGGCCGGCCCCGCTGGGGTCGGCCCGCTGGGG
>DAIQNR010000009.1:54213-87896 GCA_036788295.1 Myxococcota bacterium | reverse complement strand
CCGCTGGGGTCGGCCCGCTGGGGCCGTTCGGTTTGAGCCGTCCCGTTTGGGCTGGCCCCGCTCGAGCCGGCCCACTCGGGCCGATCAACTGTGGTCGGCCGGAGGGCCCCATCCACTCGAGGCTGTCGGCCCGAGACGTTCGAACCGAGCGCTGGTCACGAAACGATGAGCGGCGGCGAGAGCCGAACAAGTGGTCCCGGGGATTTCGTCGCCTTCAGGCCGGTCGGAGCAGCTCGGCCTCGAGTAGGACATAGGCGAGGGTCCGGATGACCCTGGCTTGGCTTGGCGTCGCGCCGTCGAGCATGCGCCCAATCCGTCGCCCCTGGGCGATCCGCTCGGCCATCTTTCGTTCTTCCTGCTTCAAGGCCATCGCGTCCAGCATCTGATCGAAGTCTCGAACCGGCTCGAGCGGAGCGTTCGAGAGCAGCCCCACCCTGGTCTCTACCCGCGACGCGGGCACCCGGGACGCGAGCTGAGCGACCATGGCCAACAGGCTCGGCGCGAACGCCCCCAGGGAGCTGGGCACGGTCCGCGCCTCGAACGCGAAGCGGGTGTATCCGTCCAGGAACGCCGCGGCGAGGCGCTCCCGCATCAGCATCGGGACGTACTTCGCCAGGTCGAGACCGGCGGTGCGCTCCAAAACCCGTCCGAGTGGACTCTGGGTCCTCAGCACCTGGTGGAGCAGTCCCGGGAGCTGCCGAGGATGAACCAGCCGCTTCGCCGCCAGCAGCTGCGGGATCTGCATCGCCTCCCCGGGGGCTCGGACGAAGGTGGGGCGACCACCGGCGACCTCGACCACCCGGTAGCTCTCCCCTCGGTCCACCTCGAGCAGCAGCAGCCCGTTGGCGCCGGCGCGGGTGAGCGCGGCGAACACCGAGCCGATGCCATGCTCGGATGCGCTCCCTCCCCACGAGCCTCTCGCGCTCCCGAACGAGGGCGGGTCGGCGGCCAGGCTCTCCATCCCGGACAGTTGAAGAAACCCCTCGGCCGCGCACCACCGGCCCCGCTCCGCGCCGAGCTCGGTCGAGGAGGAGACCCCGGTCTGGCACTCCACCTTGAGGATCTGGAGGGTCTGTTCCAGCGAGCACGGCCCGATCTCGGTCCCCTCGTGGTCCCGGATCCAAAACGGGTGCTCCCCGTCGTACACCTCCTGGTCGAGGATGAAGGACCACCGCTCCGACCTCAGCTGCCGGCTGTTGTCGAGCAGCCGTCGCTGGTCGAGGCCGGCGATGAGGTGCTCCTTGGGGACGAGGTTCGAGCCCCGGGCCGGTCCCTCCACCATCGAGACCGCATCGAGCACCAGCGCGTCCACGTCGGGGTCTGCGGTCGGGGCTTGGAACACGCCGCTTTGCGACAGAAGGCCCGCTCGGTTCCGCTCTCGGTCGGTCGGGCTCCCGAGCACCACCCCGCTCGGGCCGCTCCCGCCCCAAGGGAGCTCCGCCTGGGTCGGTTTCGAGGCCACGAGCGGGGCCATCTCGAGGTCGTCCACGAGCGGGTTCTTCGGCACGTCGAGGCGGGCGCGGGTCGTGGACGTGCCGCGGCTGAACGCGGAAGGAGAGGGGATATCGACCTCCACGCTCTCTTCGCTCGGATTGAAGGAGACCTGGGTCGACGTGCGGGGGGCCGCGATTCGGCCCCTCGCCGCTTGGAGGGGCTCGAGCCCGGCCTCTTGCGGGTCGATCTGGCCCAGCAGCCCGGACACCACCTGCCGCACGTCCGCGCTGCGGACCATGGGCCGCATGAGCGCCAGGACCTCGAGCAGGCCGTGCTGCATCGCGACCGCCGATTGGGTTCGGCGCTCCAGATCCGGTTCGACGGCGGACAGGACGATGTCGTCGAGCTCTACCGGCACATCGCCGGCGTGCCGGGACGGCGGGGCGCGCTCACCTTGGGTGATCGCGTTCATCACCTCGATGTCGGGCCGCCCGCCGAACAGCCGGCGCTGGGCCAGCGCCTCCCACAACACCACGCCGGCGGCGAAGACGTCCACCCGATGGTCGGGGGGCCGCGAGTACAGCTGCTCTGGCGCCATGTAGGCGAGCTTGCCCTTGAGCTGCCCGGCCCTGGTCCGGCTCTCCTGCGTGGCGTCTTTCGCCACCCCGAAGTCCCCGAGCTTCACCTCGCCTTGGTTCGACACGAAGATGTTCGACGGGGTGACGTCCCGGTGCACGATCCGTCGAGGCCGGCCCGCCTCGTCCTCGAGGGCCCACGCGAACGCCAGCGCCTCGAGCACCTCGCACACGACGTGCACCGAGAACCAGGACGGGATGCGTAGCCCCCGCTTGGCGGCCTGGCCGAGCAGCACGCGGAGGTCGGTCCCCTCCACGTACTCCATCGCCATGAACACCTCGTTGCCGACCTGGCCGAGGTCGTACACCTGGACCACGTTTCGGTGCCGGACCTCGGCGGCGAGGTTCGCCTCGGCGACGAACATTTCGATGAAATGGCGCTTTCGGGCGAGGTGGGGGAGGATCCGCTTGATCACCACCGTCTTCCTGAAACCGGCTGGTCCGGGAAGGGCGGCGCGAAAGACCTCCGCCATGCCCCCGTCCCCGAGCCGGCCGAGGAGAACGTACTTCCCGAAGGGCCGAGGGAAGTCGTTCGGGGTGGAGTCGGTGGGCGCCACCTCCGCCGGACCCTACGCGAGCCGGGCGCAAGAGACCAGGGCGGATGCGGCTCGGACCGGAGCTGGCGTTGCGGTCCCGCGCGAATCAGTTGCTGTTTCGAAAGGAAACAGAGGCGGGTTCGGGGTTGCATCGGCGTCAGCGGCACGGCCCGATGGAGCCATGGGCATGGCGTGGTGCGCTCTCACGATGGCGGCGGCGGCGGCGGGTCCCACCGTCGTGGCCTCGGAGCTCCATGGTGGCTCGCTGCTTCGCGTAGACCATCGCGGCCAGCTCGAGGTGCTCGACCCGTCGGGGGGATTGCGGTGGTCGGTCGGGCTCGGCGGGCCGCCGGCGCAGCTCGCCGCCGACGCCGAGAGGGTCTACGTGGCGACCGACCGGCACCTTCGGGCGTTCGCGGGCGGCGCGGCCCGGTGGGCGCTCGACCTCGGGACCCCGGCTCGAGCCCTGTCGATGGACCCGAGCGGATATCTGAAGGTTGGGCTCGCCGGCGGACCTCTGTTCGTCCACGGCGAAAGCGGCCGGTTTTGCACCCCTCGCCAGCCGTGCGCCGGCGTAGAGATCGCACAACCGAGGTGGGGCCCCGGGTGGGGGCTCGGCGTCCCGTTCCTCGACCTCGCTGGTTTCGGGCTGCCCGGGCTCGGCCTCGCGCTGGCTCCGGGCTGGCTCGACGGTCCATGGATGTCGACGCTGGTCCCGCCTGGCCTTCCGTTCGGCGCGTTGCCCCCCGGCGTTCCACCGACCCCGGCCGTTCCTCCGACCCCCGGCGCTCCTCCGACCCCGGCCGTTCCTCCGACCCCGGCGGTTCCTCCGGCCCCGGCCGTCCCCCCGGACCCTGGGGTCTCTCCCGGTTCGCCCGAGGTCCGCATGAAAACTGGGAAGGCGGGAAAGGTCCGGGTCATCGAGTCGGGTTTTCCGTCGCCCGAGTGAGCCGGGCGAGCAGCGCCCGGGCCTCGTCGAGCTGCTCGGGCGGGACGTACACCCGCTCGAGGCTCACCTCGCTCCGGTAGCGGCGGTACAGGGCGACGTGCTCCTCGAGCGGGACGGCGCGGTCGTCCTCCACCACGAACAGCGGCGGACTCTGCGCTTCCTCTCGGGTGGGACCGAGTCCGGGCAGGTGCGGGACCCGGTCCGGGTCCACGGCTCGCTGCTCGGCGTGAAAATACTTCGAGAGCCGGCTCTTCACCGCGTGGTGCCGGCTTTGGATCCCGGCCTCGCTCAGGGCCTCCTGCAGGTCGTGAAGAGGGATCCGACCGAGCCCCAGAGGATCTGGAGCCTCGTCCTGGCGTTTGTGCTCGATGAGTCGCCGGTAGCCTCGGCGCTCGACGATCCTCCGGGCCCACGGGTCGCTCGAGGCCCTGAGGCGTTGAAAGAAGTGCATGTCGTCCCACCCGAGGTAGGCGTCGATGTCCGCGGGCAGACGGAGCTCCCCTTCGTCGGCGATCCCCTCGAGCATGAGTTCGTAGCCCACCGGGACGTGGTGCAGGTACACGGCGAGGAACATGTGGAGCCGGGAGAGAAGGTAGTCTTCGAACCCGAAGCTCGCCCGAGCGGCGAGCCCGAGGTGCAGCCGCCGGGGGCTCCCGTCCTGGCCCGGTCGCTCGACGATCCGGAGGTTCTCGGTCAGCCACTCGAGGTCGAAGCGGCCGTACGGGACCCCTGCGAAGTAGGAGTCCCGCAGCAGGTAGTCCATCCGGTCCACGTCGAGCTCCGAGCTCACGCACTGGCGCAGGAACGGCCGGTAGTCCCGGCCGCCGACCACATAGGCCGCGGCGTGCTCGGGCGGCGGCTGGTCGGTGAGCAAGCCGGCCACCTCTTCGGGTCCGACCTGGACCTCGGCCATGCGCTGCCCGATCCTCTCGGACAGGTCGGAGCGCAGGACCACCCCGAGGGTGTAGTCCTCATGGGTGGCCGTGCGGCCCGCCTTCCCCGGCCGCCATGGCCCGAGGGACAGGTCGGTCACCGGGGGCATCAAGAACTCCGTGCTGTGGGAGAGCGGGGCGTGCCCGAGGTCGTGAAACAAGGCAGCGAGGCGCAGCGCGGTCCTCAGCCGCTCTCGATCGGCGCGGGAGAGGTCGAGGTCGACCGTGACCGCGTCGAACACGCGCCCCGCGAGGTGCATGACCCCGAGCGCGTGCGCGTACCGGGTGTGGGTCGCCCCCGGATAGGCCAGGTCGGCCAGTCCGAGCTGCTTGATGCCCCGGAGGCGCTGCACCGCGCGGTGATCCACCACGGCGAGCTCGTCCCTAGAGAGCCGCTGCGTGCCGTGGATCGGGTCCCGGATGCGGACGGTCTCGCGCACCCCCCAGCTACGGCACAAGTCAGGCCCCATGCCACCTCCGGTTCGTGGTGCTTTGCGTTTCAGAGCAGCTGCGGGTACTCCAAGGCCATGCTCCGTCCTCTGTCGCTGTTTGCCGGCTGGCTTGCCGTCCAACTGGTTTCGGGCTGCTCACAGCCGGAGTGCGCCCGGCTTTCCGACTGCGAGCCCGGCTTCGTGTGCGTGGCCGGGACGTGCGAGCGCGGCGGCGGCGGAATCGGTCGGCCGACGCCCGGGGACCTCGGGGTCCGCGCCGACGCCGACGGGGGGGCGGATGCCGAGGACGGGGTCGATGCCGACGGAGGCGCCGACGCCATGGACAGCCCGGACGTGTCGACCGCGGACGCCGACGCCGGAGCATCGGACGCGGACGGAGGCGGCGTCGGGCTCGCGCTGCCCGCCCGGGCCCACATCCAGGTGTTCGAGGGCAGCCGAATCTTCACCAACGACTTCACGATTCGCGGATTCCTCCAGGACCGCTCGGTCGCCCGCTTCGACGTGGTCGAGGAGCGGTTCAGCGGACCCGGGATCGCGTGCACCCTGACCGAAGAGACGCTTCGGTCCGGGTCGGTTCGGGCGTTCTCGACCGGGGGCGTCGAGGTCGTGGTCGAAAACGGCGACCCGATCCACCGGCTCATGACGAGCCCCGAGGGTCGGCTCAGCCGGACGATCGAGCGGCCTCCAGGCGAGGTCACGCAGACCGGTTTTCCGTCGACCTTTCGGATCGCCGCCGCGCCCCCGACCGCGCCCCAGCCTCGGCTCGGCGCGATCGAGGCCGAGGTGCCGATGCCGCCGTTCGTCACCGGGCTCACCGGGTACCCGCCGCGGACCCCGGTCGAGCTTCGCGGCCTCGTCCAGCTTCAGTGGCTCCCGGTGGGGACGCAGTTCGGACAGATCCGGCTCGAAGTGCTCGCCGGGGACGAGCAGGACCTTCGCCTCGAGTGTGTGGTCGATGACCTCGGACAGGTCTCGCTGCCCCGAGCGGCGGCCGACGCGTTCCTGGCTCGGCGAGGCGACCGGGAGGCTCGTTTTCGCTTCGTGGTTCGGGAGGCGCGCACCGTCGAGGTCCCGTCCGACTCCGGGACGCAGCCGGTCCAGCTGTGGGTGGACGTCGGCATCGAAGCGCCGGTGCGCTGAGGCCGCTTGCGCGGCGGCCGACGGCTGGCTAGACGCAGCCCATGATCAGCGACTTCTTCGTCGAGGAAGACCTCACCTTCGAGCACGTCAAGGTGCTCACCCACGCGCTGCTCGCGGTGGCGCGGGTGGATGGTGTGCACGACAACGAGATGGCGCTGGTGCGCGAGTTCTACGAGAGCTGCGCCCGGGCCGGCGACCCCCGGCTCGAGGAAGTCGCCACCGGCCGGCTCGACATCGAGCGGGCCAAGCTCCTGTTCGACACCCCGGAGCGAGCGAAGCTGTTCACGAAGAGCCTCATCCTGCTTGCGTTCGCCGATGGCGCCTACGCCAGGGAGGAGGACACGCTCATCCGCGAGTACGCGACCGGCCTCGGGCTCACCGGCGAAGACGTGGACCGCCTCCACGCCGCGACGAAGGATTTCCTCATCGGGAGCCTCGCCCACGTCAAAAACGTCGATGCCGTGCGCGAGGTGCTCGCTGGCCTCGAGATGCCCTCCTGAGCGGCTCGCCTCCCCACGGTTTCGGTGGTACGGCCCGCCTCGTGCTCGACCGCATGCTCGGGATGTTCAGCCAGGACATCGCGATCGACCTCGGGACCGCCAACACGCTCGTGCACATGCGCGGGAGGGGCCTCGTGCTCAACGAGCCCTCCGTCGTCGCCATCACGAAGTCGGTGAACCGAAAGGTCGTCGCCGTCGGGCTCGAGGCCAAGCAGATGCTGGGCAAGACGCCCGGCCACATCGAGGCCATCCGCCCCATGCGGGAGGGCGTGATCGCGGACTTCGCCGTGACCGAGGCCATGCTCAAGGCCTTCATCCGCAAGGCCCACCACCGCACCCACTTCATCCGGTCCCGCCTCGTCATCTCCATCCCGGCCGGGATAACCGACGTCGAGACCAAGGCCGTCCGGGAAGCGGCGATGGCGGCCGGCGTGCGCCAGGTGTTCCTCATCGAGCAGCCGATGGCGGCGGCGGTCGGCGCCGGTCTGCCCGTGCTCGACGCCCGGGGCTCCATGATCGTCGATATCGGGGGCGGCACCACCGACATCGCGGTGATCGCGCTCGGGGGCCTCGTCACCTACGAGACCCTGAAGGTCGCTGGCGACAAGATGGACGAGGCGATCATCCAATACGCGCGGCGCCGTCACAACATCCTGATCGGGGAGCGGACGGCGGAGCAGGTGAAGGTCAAGATCGGCAACGTGCACCCGAGTTGCCCGAAGGTCGAGATGGAGCTCAGGGGCCGCGACCTCATCTCCGGGGTCCCGCGGTCGATCCAGGTCCACGCGGAGGACGTCCGGGAGGCGCTCGCCGACGTCGTGCAAGACATGGTGGAGGCGACCCGGTCGGTGCTCGAGAAGACGCCGCCCGAGCTGTCGGCGGACCTCGCCGAGCGGGGGCTCGTGCTGGTCGGCGGCGGCGCGGCCATCCTCGGCCTCGACAAGGTCCTCCGGGAGGAGACCGGGATCCCAGCCATCGTGGCCGAAGACCCGCTGCTCGCCGTGGTCAACGGGGTCGGCCTCGTGCTCGAGGACCTCGATCGCTACCGGGGCCTGCTGTTCTGAGCGGGGCGACCGGCGGGGTTCGGGTTCAGGGGCTGGCCAAGCGGTTCTTCGCCCCGCGGCGGGGGCGGGCCTGGCTCACCCCCTGGCGGCCCCGGTTGCCCGTCGTCGCGCTCGACGGGGTCGACCTCGCGGTCGAGCCGGGGGAGCTGCTCGCGCTCGTCGGCCCAAACGGCGCCGGTAAGACCACGCTGCTCGACATCCTCGCCGGATTGGTCCTGCCCGACGCCGGGCAGGTGGACGTGCCCGGTCGCCCCGGGTACGCGCTCGCCGACGAGCGCAGCTTCTGGCTTCGGCTCGACGTGCGGGACAACCTCCGGTTCTTCGCCGCGCTCGAGGGGCTCGGTCCCCGGGCGGACCACCGCATCGACGAGCTGGCCGGGGCGCTCGGTCTCGTCGGCCTGCTCCGCCGGCCGTTCGGAACTTTGTCCCAGGGCCAAAAGCAGCGGGCGGCCATCGCCCGAGGCCTGCTCCGGGACCCGGCGGTGCTCCTGTTCGACGAAGCGACCCGGGCGCTCGACCCGGGCCGGGCCCGGAGGTTTCGCCGGCTGGTGCGCGAGGTCCTGGTGGAGCGCCACCGAAAGACCGTGCTCTACGCCACCCACGACCTCGCCGAAGCGGCCGCGCTCGGCGATCGAACCGCCCTGCTCGTGGACGGAAAGGTCGCCGCCCTGGGTCCGTTCCCGTCCATTCGCGTCGAGGTCGAGGCCGCGTTCGAGCGGGAGGCCGACGCCGAAGACCACGCGCTGGCCCAGCTCCTCTCGAAGCGGTGAGACCTGGCCTCCATGAAGCAACGAGGTGGGGCGGCCAGCACCGGCCGGCGCGGCGCCCGGCTGGCGTGCGCGCGCCGGGCACAAGGCGGGTGACCGGCGGGACCGGGCAGGACAACAAGGGGGCGCGATGGCGGTGCTGTGGGCGTTTCTCGTGCGGGACCTGAGGATCGCCGCCAGCTACCGGCTGCAGCTGTTCGTGCAGGTCACCGGGGTGCTCACCCTAGCGTTCACGTTCTTCTTTCTCGCGCTCATGCTGCACGGGGTCGAGCACCGGATCCCGGCGCTGCACCGCTACGGCGGGGGCTACTTCGGCTTCGCGCTCGTGGGCCTCGCGACCTCGAGCCTGCTCGACGCCGCGCTTCGGGCGTTTTCGAACGGCCTTCGCGAGGCCCAGCTCACGGGGACCTTCGAGGCGATGCTCGCGACGCGGGCCCCCGTAGGCCTCATCGTCGCCGGCTCCGGCCTGTACGCGCTGTTGTTCACGCTCGCCCGAGCGCTCGGCTTCGTGGGGGTGGGCGTGCTCCTGTTCGGGCTCGACGTCCGCCCCGAGGGCCTGCCCGCCGCCGCGCTCGTGCTCGCCTTGACCTTGGGGGTGACGCTCGCGCTCGGGCTCTTTGCCGCTGGCTTCGTTGTGCGGTTTCAGCAGGGCGACCCCCTGAGCGCTGGCCTCGCCGGCCTCTCCTGGCTCTTGTCCGGCGTCATCTACCCAAAGGAGATCCTCCCCGCCGAAGTGCAGGCCCTCGCGTCCTACCTCCCGATGACCCACAGCCTCGAGGCGATGCGGCTCGCGCTGCTCGGCGGGGCCGACCCGGCCTCGCTCGGCCCCGCCGTCGCCTACCTCGGCACGATCGCCGCCGCCGGCCTCCCGCTCGGCGCCCTGTGGTTCGCCCGCTGCCTCGCCGCCGCCCGCCGTTCTGGCACCCTCGCCCAATATTGACCCCTCGCCCTTCGGTCGGGGACGACCACAGGCCCCGAAGCCGCTACCGTGCTTCCCCATGTCGAGCCAGCGGGGCGAGATCGTCGGGGCCAGCCTCGCGCTCATGGCGGTGGCGGCGGTGGGCCTGGTGGCCGGCGCGCTCGCGGCGCTCGGGGTCTCCTCGGCGCTGCTGGTCGCCGCTTTGGCGCTTGCGACCCGAACCGGCGCTCAGCCTGGGCGCTCGTCCCCGGTGGCCGGCCCGGACGCGGCACCGTTCTCTTTTCTCCGCGGGAGAACGAGCCTGCTCGCCGCCGGGTTCGCGCTTCGCTTCGGGGTGGTCTTTCTCGTCAACGGTAGCTCGCTTTGGATGAGCTTTGGGCCCGATGCGCAGTCCTGGTCCGATTGGGGGGAGCAGCTGCAGCAGTCCTGGGCCGGCGCGGCGCTGCTCTCGCCCGAGCTCGACAGCCACCGCCTCGCGCTCTACACCTACTTGAACGCGGTCTGCCACGCCGTGTTCGACACCGCTCGGTACCCGATGTCGATGGTGAACGCCGGGGTGGGGGTCCTCGTGGCGGTGCTCGCCGGGCGGCTGGCCGAGCGCCTGTACGGGCCGGCGGCCGGGACTCGAACCCTCGTTCTGGTGCTCTTCTATCCGTCGCTCATCCTCTGGAGCTCGATGAACCTCCGCGACGTGTGGGCCCACGCGGGTGTGCTGTTGGTCCTCGTCGCCGGGCTCAACGCTCGGGAGCGGGTGGCGCCGCTGTCGCTCGCGCTCGTTTTCGGCTCGATGGGGATGCTCTACCTCATTCGCCCCTACCTGCTCGGGCTGCTCGTCGTGGCGCTCGGGGTGTCGCTGCTCGTGGTTCGGCTGCGCCAGCTCCCGTACGCGCTGCTCGGGCTGTTTGGGCTCGTCGTCTTCGTGCGGCTGACCGGCGACGAGGTGAGCTTCATCGAGGGCGGGATCGAAGAGCAGCTCGAGGCGGTGCAGCGGATGAGGGAGGGCCTCGCCTACGGGGGCAGCGCCTACGGGGCCGACGGGGACACCAGAACGCTCTTTGGCGCGCTGACCTACCTGCCGTACGGGGTGGCCCAGTTCTTGTTTTCGCCGTTTCCGTGGAACGTCCGCAGCTGGCAGCAGGCGCTCGCCCTGCCCGAGTCGCTCCTCTTCCTCGGCTTCTGCGTGCAAGCGGTGCGCCGGGTCGTTGGGGACCTCGGCACCGCGGCGAACCGGGTGGCCCTGCCGGTGGCGATGGTCCTGGTCCTCACCACCGCCTACGGGCTCGTCTCCGGCAACGAAGGGACCGCGTTTCGCCACCGGGCCCAGGTCGTCGTCATCGTCCTCGTGTTCGCGGCGGCCCACCAGGTCCGGGCCTCGGTGCGCGCATCGGGGTCGTCGACGGGGTCCGAGCGGCAACCGTCGCTTTCGCCGGTCGCCGGCTTGCGCTAGGGTCCCGGCCCAGATGGCCGTCACCGTCGCCGAGATCGCCAAGCTGCAGGACGTGGCCGAGTACCGGGAGCTCCACTGGGAGGGCTCTTTCGACGAGTACCTCGAGATCGTACGCAACAACCCGAACGTCGTTCGGACCGCCTACCAGCGGGTGTACGACATGATCGAGTCGCACGGGCGCGAGGAGTACATCGACAGCCGGAAGAAGCTGATCCGCTACCCGTTCTTTCGCGACGAGCAAAACGGCGGGAAGGACGCGGTCTACGGGCTCGACATCCCGTTGATGCGCCTCGTCAACGTGCTGAAGTCGGCCGCGTACGGCTACGGCACCGAAAAACGCGTGATCCTGCTCCACGGTCCGGTTGGATCGTCGAAGTCCACGATCGCCCGGCTGCTCAAGCGGGGCCTCGAGCGCTACAGCCGCACCGCGGAAGGCGCGCTGTACACGTTCGAGTGGCGCCTGCCCGACTCGCTCGCCTCCATCGCCGGGCAGAACGTGTTCAAGTGCCCGATGAACGAGGACCCGCTGAAGCTCATCCCCGAGGATTGGCGTCCGAAGGTGTTCGAGGAGCTTGGGCTGTACAAAAACGCCCGCTACCCGATCATGCTCGAGGGCGAGCTCGACCCGGCGTCCCGATACATCTTCAAAGAGCTGATGAGCCACTACCGCGGTGACTTCGGCAAGGTCATGGAGCACATTGCGGTGCGGCGGCTGCTCCTGTCCGAGAAGGATCGCGTCGGCATCGGGACCTTCCAGCCCAAGGACGAGAAGAACCAGGACAGCACCGAGCTGTCGGGCGACATCAACTATCGAAAAATCGCCGAGTTCGGGTCCGACTCCGATCCGAGGGCGTTCAACTTCGACGGCGAGTTCAACATCGCCAACCGGGGCATCATCGAGTTCATCGAGGTGCTGAAGCTCGACGTCGCGTTCCTCTACGACCTCCTGTCCGCGTCGCAGGAACACAAGATCAAGCCGAAGAAGTTCGCGCAGACCGACATCGACGAGGTGATCATCGGCCACACGAACGAGGCGGAGTACAAGAAGCTCCTGAACAACGAGTTCATGGAGGCGCTGCGCGACCGAACGGTGAAGATCGACATCCCGTACATCACGAAGCTCGACGAAGAGACCAAGATCTACACGAAGGATTACAGCTCCGGCCGGCTGAAGCGGCACATCGCCCCCCACACCCTCGAGGTCGCGGCGATGTGGGCCATTCTCACCCGGCTCGAGGAGCCGAAGAAGCACAACCTCTCGCTCCTTCAGAAGATGAAGCTCTACAACGGCAAGAGCCTCCCCGGGTACACCGAGGACAACGTGAAGGAGCTGCGGAAAGAGGCGCTGCGGGAAGGGATGGAGGGCATCTCGCCCCGCTACGTGCAGGACAAGATCTCGAACGCGCTGGTGTCGGAGAAGAGCGAGGGCCACCTCAACCCGTTCTTGCTCATGAACGAGCTCGAGGCTGGGCTCAAGACCCACTCGCTCATCAACAGCGACGACGCCCGAAAGAAGTACCGGGAGTGCATGGCCTACGTGAAGCAGGAGTACGAGGACATCGTGAAAAACGAGGTCCAGCGCGCGATCTCCGCCGATGAGGAGGCGGTGCAGAAGCTCTGCGCCAACTACATCGACAACGTGAAGGCCTACACCCAGCGGGAGCGGGTGAAGAACAAGTACACCGGGCAGGACGAGGAGCCGGACGAGCGGCTCATGCGGAGCATCGAAGAGAAAATCGACATCCCGGAGTCGAGAAAAGACGATTTCCGCCGAGAGATCATGAACTACATCGGCGCCCTGGCCATCGAGGGCCGCGTCTTCGACTACCGGACCAACGAGAGACTGCACAAGGCGCTCGAGGCGAAGCTGTTCGAAGATCAGAAGGACTCGATCAAGCTCAGCTCGCTGGTGTCGAACGTGGTGGACCGAGAGACGCAGAAGAAGATCGACATCGTGAAGCAGCGAATGATCCGAAACTTCGGCTACAACGAGGAGTCGGCCACCGACGTCCTCAACTACGTCGCCTCGATCTTCGCCCGCGGCGACGCTGCCAAGTCCTGACGCCCGAGCGCGACGGAGTTCCGGAGCGGCGGGAGTCGAACCAGAAGGCCGGACCCCTCAGCGCCCCCCTTGCAAGTACCCTCTTGCCCTCGGCCCTCGCTTTGAGTTGTAAAGGGTGGTCGAACCCATGCCCCTTGCTGGCGCCGAACACATGTCCACTCGCGAGAGGATCCCGCCCACGGCCAAGGACCGGCTCAAGGCCCGGCTCTACGCGTTGCTCAAGCGTCCCGCGTTCGAGCGCGCGCTGGTCGCGGGCTACGCGGCCCTTTTCGCGCTCCCCCGCCTGCAGCGTCGCCTCGTCTTCCTCACCCCGCAGCCCGAGTCGTACGGGCCCCACGAGGTCCGGGAGGCGACGCGGTTTGGGGCTCGACTCCAGCTACGGCCGAGCAACTACTTTCAATGGCACCACTACTTCGGGCTACATGACGCGGTGCTCGAGGTGCTCGAGTCTCTGGTAGAACCTGGTGATCAGATCATGGACGTCGGGGCCAACATCGGGCTCTACACTCTCCGCATGGCAGCGCACGCAGGCGCGGCCGGCCGGGTCGTGGCGGTCGAGCCGAATCCGGACGCCGTCGGTCTCATCGAGCACCACGTCCGCGTAAACCAGGCCGAGAACGTCTGGATCCTGGGCGTCGCGCTCGGGAGGGAGGATGGATCTGGGCGGCTCTCCGACGCTGGCGACGGTGATCTTGGCAAATACTCGCTTCGCTCCATGGACACTGGGGCCGAGGGTCGGGACATCGAGGTCCGCTCGCTCGACAAGCTGTTCCCAGAACTGCCGATCGACCGGCTCGACCTCATCAAGGTCGATGTCGAGGGCTTCGAGCCCGAGTGCCTCGAAGGGGCGCGCGAGACGCTCGAGCGACACTGGCCGTCGGTCGTCGTCGAAGTGAGCCCGTTTTGGTTCGACCGCGAGCGTCTGGAAAGAATGAAGAACGCTCTCGGGCGGCTCGCGCTGGGTCCGTATCGCTGGTTCGCTATCGAGGCGACGGGCCTTCGCCCGTTGGACATGGGCCGCTACATCGCCGCTCTCGACGTGAGGTCGCCGCAAGCGAATCTGCTCGCGGCGAGGCTTCAACGAGCGGGCCGGCTCGGGGTCCACGCGCGATGACGGTCACCGCTTCGCCGGTCACCGACGGGGGCACTCGTGCGACGTGCGGCCTCTGCGGGCACCATCGCTCGACCCTCGTCGGTACGAAGCGGGAGATGCAGCGCACCCGCTCGGTCCTTCGGGTTCATCGCTGCGAGGCATGCGGCGTCGCCTTCTTGGCCAAGCGCCCCGAAGACTTCGACGCGAACCTCTATGATTACTACGCTAAGCGAGTGGGTCGCTCGCGCGACGAGCTGTACGACCCGCTGACCAGCGAGCGGTATCGCGTACTTCTTTCCGCGTGGATGGCGAGGACGTCGGGGCGCCGGCTCCTCGACGTCGGCTGTGGGCAGGGTCAGTTCCTGCAGTCCGCCTCCTCTGTCGGGTGGATTGCCCGTGGCATCGATCTCTCCGCGTCAGCGATCGCCATCTGCCAGAGCTTCGGCTTGCCAGCAGAGAGGCTCGACTTCTTCGCACCCGAGCTTTCTTCCGAGCGCTTCGACGTGATCACGATGTTCGAGCTCATAGAGCACGTCCCGAGCCCCCCGGCCTTCGTGGCTCGGGCGTCCGAGTTGCTCCACCCGGGCGGGCTCCTCTATTTGACCACCCCCAACTTTGCTGGGCTCGACCGCCGGATCCTCGGGATGGCCTGGGAGCCCATTCACGGGGAGCACGTTTGGTATTTCGACCCCTCGACGCTTCGCGCGCTCGTAGGGGAGCACTTCGAGGTCGTAAAGACGACCGCCCACCACGTCTCGGCCCGCGCCCTTCGCGCCCTTCCAAGTTCTTTCCTCGACAAGGTGCTCGGGGGGAGGCCCCGGGCGAGCTCCGAGCGAGCGGCGGTCGCTCCGAGCGAAGAAGAGGTGAAAGGCCTTCACGAGCAAGAGGCCGCGCTTCGCCATCGGCTCGAGCGGAGCGCGCCTCTCCGGGCGGCCAAGCGGCTCGTCAATGGCGCCCTCGATCGGGCCGGGCTCGGGAGCGCCCTGACGCTGCTCGCCAAGAAGCGCGGCTGAGACGTTCCGATGCGCGTGGTCTATGTATCTTACGACGGCATGACCGACCCACTTGGTCAGAGCCAGGTCATCCCGTACCTCGAAGGGCTTGCGGGCCGCGGGCACGAGTTCGATCTCATCTCTTTCGAGAAGCTGCCTCAGGCCCTCCCCTTCCGGCGGCAGATCCACCCGCGGATCCGTTGGACCGGGCTTCGTTACCACAGTCGTCCCACCGTCCCCGCGACCGCCTGGGACGTGGTTCAGGGCGCTGCGGCGACCGCGATCACCGCCCTCGCACGGCGTGCCGACCTCGTGCACGTGCGGTCCTACGTCCCGGCCCTGCTCGCCCTTGGCCCCGCGAAGCTCACCCGAACGCCGCTCCTCTTCGACATGCGCGGCCTCTGGCCCGACGAGCGAGTCGAGGCCGGAGCATGGAAAGCCGGGGGGCGGATCGCGACCACCGTCAAGAGTCTCGAGCGGGCGTTGCTGCGCCACGCGGACGGGGTGACGGTCCTGACGAACGCGATGGCCGAGCACCTCCGGCGCGTCGATCCCGGGCCCGGCGCGCACATCCCGCCGATCCAGGTCATCCCGACCTGCGCGGACCTCGACCGATTCTCTCCTGGAGGCCCGCCTGACGCGGAGGTCGCCGCAGCGCTCGGGCGAGCGCCGGCCCTCATCTACCTCGGGGCCTTGGGAGGGAGGTACTTGATGGAGGAGATGGCCGAGTTCTATCTGGTCTGGCGACGAAGACGTCCAGGGGCGCGGTTCTTGGTCGTTTCGAGGGACACGCCGACGGCCTTCCGCGAGGTGCTCGGCCGTGCAGGAGTCGGTGGCGAGCTGCTTCACTTCGCTCTTCCCCGAGAGCGCGTTCCGGGCGCCATTCGCGCGGCCGAGTGCGGAATCTTTTTCTATAGAGGGAGTGTGGCCACGAAGGGGGTCGCCCCGACCAAGCTCGGGGAGATCCTCGCATGCGGTCGCCCGGTCATCGGCAATGGCGTAGGCGATGTCTCGCGCCTCCTGGGCGGAAACAACGGCGTGCTCGTCGACGACTTCTGCGGCGAAGCCCTCGACGCCGCGGCCGGCGCAATGGTCGCGCTCGTCGAAGACCGGACGACGGTAGGTGCCTGCCGGGCCACGGCCGAGCGTTGGTTCTCGCTCGAGCGCGGGGTGGAGGCCTACGACGCGCTCTACCGGACGCTCGGTGCGAGGCGCCTCGTGGGAGCCGATCTCGGCTGGCCAAGAGAGATCGAGTCGCGGCAGGGAGACGCCGATCTCGAAAGGATCGCCCAATGACAACATCCTCGGCAGTCCGGCCGCAGATGCGCAAACGGCGGCTCGCCAAGGCGTGGCGTTTTTTTCGCGGAGGCGCGCCTCCCTCCTGGTCTCTTCAAAGCGGCCTTTACCCCCTCGCGCTCGGCACAGGGATCGCCCTCGCGCGAGCCTGACCAGGATCTACACCCATGTGTGGCATTGCCGGCATCTTTCACCGTGACGGCCAACCCGTATCGGACGAGATCCTCGAGCGGATGGCCGCTCGGCTACATCACCGGGGCCCCGACGGCCGAGGCACGAAGAACTTCGGCTCGGTCGGCTTCGCCCACACGCGGCTGCGGATCATCGACCTCAGCGACGACGCCCGTCAGCCGCTGTCGAACGAAGATGGGACGGTGTGGGTCACCTTCAACGGTGAGATCTACGACTTCACAGCCCATCGCCATCGGCTCGAGGCCGCGGGGCACGTGTTCCGAAGCCGGAGCGATACCGAGGTCATCGTGCACCTCTACGAGGAGCGCGGGCTCGACGGCCTTTCCGAGCTGAATGGGATGTTCGCTTACGCGCTCTGGGATGGTCCGAGACGGCGCCTGGTGCTCGCCCGGGACCGAACCGGGCAGAAGCCCTTCTATGTCTATGAGAAGGGCGCGCACCTCGCATTCGCCAGCGAGCCGAAGGCGCTGTTCGTGGATCCGGAGGTCGATGACGCTCTCGACGAGGCTGCCGTTGCGGACTACCTCGCTCACGGGTATGTACCGTCGCCCCGGACCTTCCATCGCCACGTCGAGAAGCTCGATCCCGGTACTTTTCGCGTCTTCGAGGGCGCGAAGGACAGCCGGCGCGTCTATTGGTCCTATCCCACGACCGACCCCCACCCGCCGCCATTCGTGGAAGCGCAGGCCGAGGTGCGCCGGCGGGTCGAGCGGGCCGTCGAACGCCGGATCGTGGCTGACGTTCCGCTCGGGGCGTTTCTTTCGGGCGGTGTCGACAGCTCTGTCGTCGTAGCGGCCATGGTGGCGCTGTCCCGGGGAGAACCGGTGCGCACCTTCTCGCTCGGTTTCTCGGGCGACCCACGGTTCGACGAGACCCAGCACGCGCGGGCTGTGTCACGAGCGCTCGGTACGCGGCACACCGAGTTGTACGTCGAGCCTCGCAGCTTCGAGTTGCTCCCTCGAATCATCGAGAGCTGGGATGAGCCGTTCGGTGATTCGAGCGCGATCCCAACCTCGATCGTCAGTCAGCTCGCGAGGGAGCACACCACCGTGGTGCTTACGGGTGACGGCGGCGACGAGCTGTTCGGAGGCTACGCGAGGTTTGCGTCGGTCGCGTATGCGGAGCGGCTGCCCGCGCCGGCTCGGCGTCTCGCCGCGGGGCTTGCCGGTTGCCTCCCCGGGTCGGGGGACGGCCTGCGCGCCCAGGCCGTCCGCTTCGCCCGTCGGCTCGGCCCTCCGCTTCCCGAGCGGCTCCACCGATGGGTTGCAGTGTTCCCGCCTGAGGATGTGCGCCGGCTCTGCAGGGTCGAAGTCCTCCCCAACCCGAGGGGAGTCTACGCGTGCGCCATGGAGAACGAAGTCCACGACGACCCTCTGAATCTCACCCTCCGACTCAACGCACGAACCTACCTCCTCGACGACCTGAACGTGAAGCTCGACCGCGCCTCGATGTCCCACGCCCTGGAGGCGAGATGTCCATTTCTCGACGTCGATCTAATGCGTTATGTCTTTGCACTGCCAGCGAGCTACAAGATCCATCTCGGCCGAAGGAAATGGATTCTGAGGCGGGCCTTCGCCGATGCCCTCCCAGCGTGGGTGTTCGCGCGGAGGAAGATGGGTTTCGGGCTCCCCCTCGGGGCCTGGTTTCGTGGCCCCCTTCGCGACCTCGTCGAAGACTGCCTCGGCGCCCCCTCGGCCTTGCTCTACGAGTGGGTGAACCCCGGCCCTGTCCGCCAGATTCTCGAAGCGCACGGTGCCGGGCGTCGGGACCACGGCCATCAGATATGGGCTCTCCTTATGCTGGAGTGCTGGCTGAGAGGCCGGAGTCCTCGCGCCGGTCGAGGCGCTGGTTCAGCAGCGGCGGGCTGAGGCTTCGAGCGTCCGCTCGAACACTCGGCGGAAGCTTTCGGCCATCTTCGAGGTCGAGAACAGCGAGCATCCCCGCGCCCGCGCGGCCGCTCTCATCGCCGCGAGGCGCTCGGGGTCCCTGGCGAGACATCCGATCGCGCGGGCGAGCGCCGAGGAGGAGCGCGGCTCGACCAAAAGCCCCGTGATCTCGTGCGCCACGACCTCGGGAATGGGACCCACGTCGCTCGCCACCACCGGGCAGCCGTGGGCAGTGGCTTCGACGAGCGCGGACCCCAGACCCTCGAACAGCGATGGAAAGGCGAAGAGGTCGCAAACCCGCATCAGCGACTCGATGTCGTCCCGGTAGCCGAGGAGTTGCACGTGCCCTTCCAATCCTGTTGCGCGAATGAGCGCTGCGAGTTCGCCCTCGAGGGGTCCGTCGCCCGCGACGAGCAGCAGCGCGCGCGGGAACTCTCTCACGACCTCCGCCATCGCCGCGATGAGATAGCGCTGCCCTTTTTGCTCCACAAGACGACCCGCGTTGAGGATGACCGGGAAGCGCAGCTCGAGACCGAGCGCTCGGCGTGCCGCCGCGGCGCCCATCTCCGTTTTGATGGGGTCGTGGGGGAGGGCAGCCCGGTGGATTACCGTCATGTCTTCACGCCGGATGCGGTAGGCGCGGGTCGCGCTCGCGGCCACCGCCTCGGAGATCGCGACGTGGTGTTGATGGCCGGCTCGGAGGGCGAGCCCCCATAGCTCGGTATGGGCGCGAACGTACGCGCCATCGAGGACCCCTCTCGACCGATACGTCTCGCCCGCCGTCACGCAGAGGGTGGACACGGCGGGCACGGACAGCCATCGTGCGGCCGGCGCGGTGACGAGGTTCGCCAAGAAGAGGCTCGAGTGCACGAGCTGCGGCCGAAGCCGCTCGAGCGCCGTCTTCGTCCGCTCGACGAGCTTGGGGATGGCGGCCCGCCGAGGGGGGTGCTCGAGGAGGGTCAAGCCAGCAGACCGCTCGATGGTCTCTGCGAGGTTGGGGTTGCGAGGCCCCGATAGGACGAGCACGTGGTTGTCGAACCACGGAGCGAGGCCCGCTTGCAGGTGGGCGAGCTGTCGCTCGGCGCCTCCGGGGCTCAGGGAGTCGATCACGTGCACGACCTTCGTCATGGCGCTCCTCGGCCGAGCAACTCCGCGATGGACCGCCGGCTCTTCTCCGAGCGCACAGCCAACCCAGCGAGTCCGAGCCCGAAGCCGGCGCCGACCATCGCCGGAAGATACCAGGGCGCGCTCGCCGGGGTCGCCCCGTGAATTGCGAGGAGCCCTAGCGCAGGGACGAGGGCGAGACCGACGACGCCGAGCAGCCGGCCTCCCGACTCTCGGCCGGCGGAGAGCAAGACGACGAGGGTCAGGGTCCCCGTGCTGAGCACGGTTGCTATCGCTGCCCCGCCCGCCCCGAAGCGGGGGATGAGGCATAGATTGAGGAGGACATTCAGCCCGGCCGCGCCGGTCGAAACGAGCCCCGTGTATCTGGGGCGCCCCCACGCGCTGAGCGCCCAGGATGGCGCCTGTCGGGCGAAATCGAACAGCAGGTACACGGAGAGGATCTGGAGGATGCGCCCGGCGGTCTCGTACTCGCTCCCGTAAAGCAGCTGTACCAGAGCAGGGCCCGATGCATGGAGCTCGATTGCGGCCACGGCGCCGAACGCGGTCAGGAGCGCCGTCGTCGCGAGGAAGAGGCGCTGTCGCGCCTGCCGCTCGGCGGTGCGGCTCTCGAACAGGCGAGCGATGAGCGCGTGGTTGATCGCGATGGCGACCACTCCGAGGAACGCAGTCAGTCGCACGGCTGCAGCATACTGGCCGGTTTCGAAGGGCCCTCGAAGACCCGTCAGCATCAGCTGGTCGACCTCCCCGTTGATCCAGAAGACGACTCCATTCCACCAGAACCAGAAGCTCTCCGTGGTCATCACCGAGGTTGCGCCGCGAACGTGGATCCCGACGTGGAGGGCGACGCGGACCCCGAGGGGAATCGCCGCCAGGACGGCCAGGATGAGCTGCCAGGACGCTATGGCCGACAGCGAGGCGCCCCGATCACTGAGGGTCAAGACACCCAAGAGGAACAAGACGCGGCGCCCGATCTCGAGCCCATTCGGCCATGCGAACTCCTCTCTCGCGTGATGCACGGTGACGAAGGTCGCCGCGACCCCGTCGATGACCTTCGCTAGCAGGAGGATCGCTGTGACCGTCAACGCCTCCGAGCCAGGGAGGACCCACGCTCCGAGCGCAGCCGCGAGGGCGGCACCGGTCACGGCGAGGCCGATCCGGGCTCTCAGCACCGCGCCAACATGGGCGGCGAGCCGGTCCGGATCGACCGCGCGGCGACGGAGCAGGGTGTTCGCGAGGCCCCCCTCGACCAAAGTTCCGACGAGCATGGCCGCCACCGAGGCGGTCGCCCAAACTCCGAAGGTCGTCGGACCATAGGCCCGCGCAAGCAGGATTGCAGAGATCCCGCCGCTCAGTGCGGCGACCATCCGGCCGACCAGGTTGAGAACGATTCCGCGACGGATCGCCCGCCAGTCGACCCTCACGATGAGTGGGCTCCTGCCTGCGGGCTCGGCGCTGAAGGAACTCGTGGTGGCATCACCAAGGGCTCTGGAAGCAGTCGATCCGCCCTGCGTTCGTGCCCGCGCTGTCTCCGCCGAGGTAGGCCCCGACGCACCAGTCCCCTCGCCCGTCGCCGTTGATGTCGCCCACCGCGGTCGAGAAGCGCGTGAAGCCGAGGAGGTCCCGGGCACTCTCCCCGATCACTCGGAACGGGGCTGAACTGGTAAAGCCGACCCGACCGGGCAACGTCGAACCGCCAAGGAGAATGATCGCCTCTCCCGCATCCGTTCGGCTGTCGGACGGGCCGTCGGCGAGGCCGCCGCCGATCAGGAGGTCGGGCACGCCATCGCCGTTCATGTCGCCAACGGACACAGAGCCGCCGACGTAGTCCCGCAATGTACCCGTCACGAGCACGGCCGACCCCTGGACAGCATTGTCGATCGTCCCGGTGGCGAGCGGTCCTTGCCACACGTGGACCTCGCCGATCTGGAGGCCGCCGTCTCGCGCCTGCGGCGCGCCGACGATCAGGTCCGCGGTGGGCGTGCCGACGACATCCGCGATGTCGAGGTCCGTGCCGTAGAGCACGTTCGCGGCCTCGCCGAGGATGGTCGTGTTGGCCGAGCTCGCGCTGAGGCTCCCGGAGATGGGTCCGAAGAACACGTAGGCCGCCCCCGCTCGGCTTCGGCCGTTGGCCGTGATGCTCGGCGCAGACACCACCAGGTCGTTCACCCCATCGCCATTGAGGTCTCCGACCGCTGCGGCCTGGCCGAAGCGTCCGACCGTCGCGGCGCCCACGATTCGGGCCGCGATGGTCGCCGAGGCCAGGTCGATGGTCGAGGTGGTCGTCAGACCGGCCGAGCCGGCCACCACATAAACCACCCCCCTCGCGCTGTCACTGAACCGGGACCCCAGGATGATGTCCGAGATTCCGTCGTTGGTGACGTCGCCAAGGGCAATGACCGTGAGCCGGTCGCCCGACGCCTCCCCCGTGATCACGGTGTTCGGGATGGCGGGGGTGATCGTAGAGGTGCCCGCGAGGGTGAAGGTCCCGCCCGCGTAGAGCGTTGCGCTCCCTGGGATGACGTGCACTTGGCCGGAGCCAGGACGCGCGTTGCCAGTGCCGCCCGCAAACTCTGCCCCCACTACGAGGTCGGCGAGCCCGTCGCCGGTGACGTCGGCGACCATGGCGCCGCCGTTGATGCCGCCAAAGAAGTCCCCCGCGCCGAACCCGTTGATGGTGACCAGAGGCGCGGCGTCGACCGAAGACGAGGCTCCGGTGAAGAAATCGGAGGCTCCGGCGTAGACGTAGACGCGCCCGGCCTGGCCGAGGATCCCGACGTTGCTGAAGTCGCTCATGATGACGTCGGCGAAACCGTCCCCGGTGAGATCTTCCAGCGTCACCGCGGAGAGCTGTTTGTTGACCTGCGCGCCGACGAAGGTCCGTCCGGCGGACGCCGAGGCGAGGTCGACGGTGCGGTTCTCGATCCGGCAGGTGGCACTGCATCCGTCGCCAGGGACCGTGTTGCCGTCATCGCAGTTCTCACCGGGCCCTACTACACCGTCGCCGCATCCGGGCGCGGCGGTCACGGTGATTCCGGTCGTGGACGCGGCGCTGCCGAAGAACAAGACCCCGTTGAGCTGATACATTCGGAACCGGCTCGAGTACGTTCCCGGTGTTGACGGTGCGGTCACGGAGAAAGTGAACGTGGCCGTCCCGTTCGTGGAAGTCATCGTCGTTAGCGGCACCCGAGAAGTGGTCCACAGCGCGAAGGGGCTGTTTTCCGATCGGAGCTCGATGTCCGAGTTCGCGGGCCAGGCATTCGTGCCGGCGTTCGCCATCTGAATCGTGAAGGTCTGGCTCGAGCCCGCGACCATCGTGGCGGGGATCGTTTGCGACGCGACCGTAGCTCCGTAGGGAGGCACGACGGAACCATCGAGGAGCACGGACTCGACCAACTCGGCCCCGAAGAATCCGACCCCATTGAGGAACAGGCGGAATCGAAATTGCGACGCGCCGGCCTGGTTCGGAGCGCGCACGGTGAAGTTGAAGGTGACCTGCTGCCCGGGAGCTACGCTCCCGGGCAAGTTGACCCCCGTCGTCTGCCAGAGGCTGGTGGGCGTATTGGTCGACGCGAGGAAGTAGTTGCCGGGCGCCCAGGTTTCCGTGCCATCGTTCTGGAACGTGACGCTGACCGACTGCACGCTGTTCGGCGCGATCACTGCTGGGAAGCTGCTCCCCGACACGCTCGAGTTGAGCGCTGGTGTTGCCGCGCCGCTGATCGTGACCGGCTCGTTCACGAGGTCCCCGAAGTAGCCGGTCCCGTCACCCTTCAGCATCTGATATTGAAACGAGCTGCTGCCGGTCTGGGTCGGCACTCGGACGTTGAATGCGAACGTAACCGTCTCGTTGGTCGCGGTGGTGGCCGGTACGGTCACCGCCGTAGCACTCCACAGGCTCGCGGGCGTGTTCCTCGAGTAGAGGAGATAGAGCCCGCCGGTCGTCCAGGTCTCGGTACCGTCGTTCCTCATGGTCACCGTCACGGGGACGACATCACCCGGCGCGACAACCGCTGGGAACGTCTCCGAGACCAAGCTGGCAGCCAGGGGCAGCGTACCTGCAGACACAGTGATCGTCTCGTCTACGCACAGCGCCGTCACGTCGAAGAATCCGACCCCTCCGCTGTTGACGGGTCGCGTATCGAGGATCTGCCTCATGAAGCGGTAGGTGCCGGGCGTCGTCGGCGCCGTGATGCGCACGGGCACGGCCGCCGTGGCGCCCGGAGCGACGCTCGCCGTCAAGAGCGTGCAAATGGCGCTGCCCCAACGGCGCCGGTCGGGCGCGGTGGCGTCCAGGTCGTCACGGGCATGTAGGCAGAACTGGTTGCCGCCGGGCCAGGTCTCCGTGCCCGTGTTTCGAACAGTCACGGTCACGTCCGCGGTCGCGCCGGCGATGATCGGGTCGGGAATGGTGTCCGAAGCGTACTCACAGTCCCACAGCCGAGTTCGAAGCGGGTCCACCGTGACGGGGACGGTGAGCGGTGTGCCCGCAACGGGTCCACTCGAGCCCGGGATGAACGAGTACATCTCGGCGACGAAGTTCGCGCTCGACGCGGGAGCCGTGATGACCAGGTTGTGGGTCGTCGAGTTGCCCTGCGGGACCAGCTCCTCGATGAAGTCGACCGACCACCCGAAGCTCGTGTTGCCCCGGAAGAGGCCCCATTCGGTCAGGCTGGACCAGTCGACGGTGCCGCTGTTGAGAGTGGTGACCTGAACGTTCGCCCTCTCGCCCGGGGCCATCGTCGCCGGTACCGTGTTGGACACGAACGTCACTGCCGACCCAGCGGGCGCAATGCCGCTGAAGGCGCTCGACGAGTCGGGCGGTCCCTCGGTCCCACAACCCAAGGCCGCGAGCATCCCGAGCCCGGGGAGGGCGCCCCGCCTGAGTCGACCTTCCGTTATGGTTCTGGGCTGTTTCGTGGTTCGCATGGGCTCGTTCTCCGAAGTCGTTCTCATTTTCTCAACCATCTATTCGGCCGTACTCGCCATCGCCCGGTCATCGGGACCCGGCGCGCGACCTCGCTCCGCATTGCCGGCCGAGGCGCGCGCGCTCGCGGCGGTCACCATGGTGCCCCCGTCAGCTCGTCGCGCAGCAGGATGCGTCAGGTTGGTGCCCTGGTCCAGCGTGTCCGTTCACGTCGTCCGCGGCTGCGCCGACACGAGCCGAATGTGAACCAGGTTTTCGCGGAAAGGAACGGTTACGCAAAAAAAGACTTCGGGTAGTCCGGACGTTACCTCCAGGAGCGCTCGACTTCGAGACGTGCGCCGTTTCAGATCCGAGCTCTCGCCCGCCGTCACACGACGCCGATGAACAGGAACCGGTTCCCGGACCCGGGGACGACTCGAGAGAGCCCGACGGATGCGCGGCCGACGCCGTACTTGATGAGGTCGAGCCGGCTGCGGATCTCCGTGCGGTCTCGCGGCATCGGCCAGCCGGTATCGGTGACCTCGAAGCGAAGGACGTCCCGGACCCCCAGGCTCTCGAGGGCGCGGCGCTGGTTGCTGCGGTTCGTGAAGAGGAGGTGGAGCGGCGCATGGCAGCCCTCGCCGCGCTTCAAGAACCGGAAGTATACGTCGAGGGCCACGCGACCGAGGCTCGCGTTTCGCTCGATGGGTCCCTCGACGAACAAGAGCCCTCCTGGCTCGAGCCGCGACACGAGGTCTCGCATGACCGGCATGGGCTCGACCAGGTGTTCGAACACGTCGGCGAGGTGGATGACGCCGTACCGCTCGTCCCGCCGTCCCTCGAGTTCAGCGATCGTGAGATGTTCGGCCTCGGGCTCGGCCGCCCGCAATCGCTCGATGAGGCCGTGATCGAACTCGGCGCCGACGCACCGCCAGCCCCTCCGGGTCGCGAAACGGACGAAGCGGCCATCCCCGCAGCCGTAGTCGAGGAGGCTCCGCGTGGGCGCGCGATGCTCCAGGAGCTCGAAAAGGTGCACACGGCTCTCCTCGCCGCGGAAATAGTGGGCGTCGTGGTAGTCGGGCGCGTACATCTTGCCGAGGTCGTCTTGGCTCGGAGCGGGGTCCACGAAGACCGCCTGGCAGCTAGCGCACGTGACATACGTGAACCTTCGGCCGTTGAATCGAGTCGCAGGCAGTACGGACGGTCCGCTCCGTCGCGACCCGCACAACGGGCATTTCCGCCGTGTAGGGACGCCAGCGGCGTTCGGTCCGTCGGTGGCCGCTGCCACCGTCCTGCGCTCGATTCTCATCCTCTACGGTCCTGGACTCGGCCGGTTCCGGTCGAAAAGGGGGAGCCGTCCTTCATGGGAAGGGACCTGTCCTTTCGTGTCCGCGGTCGGGGGAAGTGGGAGAGGCACGGCGTTTTCGAAGGGAGTGGTATCGAGGTTGCGGCGCGGGCTTGGAGACGCTGCACGAGAGAGGAGGCTCGCGATGCGTTCGGCATGGACCGAGACGCTGAAGCTGGCGTCAGCGCGGCGGCGGCCGGCGGCTCCGAGCTTTTGTCGGAGGTCGGGATTCGCCCTGAGGCGGTCGATGGAGGCGACCCATTCGGCGTGGGTGTCGGCAAGCAGGCCCGTCTCGGGGGTGACCACCGACGTGTTGGCGCCCACCGGGGACGCGATCGTGGGCAGGCCGCAGGCCATGTACTGGATGAGCTTGAAGGCGCATTTGCCCCGGGCCCATGGCTCGTCAGGGAGCGGCATGATGCCGACGTCGCACTCGAGGAGGTCGTCCACTTCCCGGTCTTCGCTCCACGGGCGCATCTCGACGTCGAGGCCGGGCCAGTCCCGGGGGGCGGCGCCGATCGTGAGGAGGCGCAGCGGAGCGCGGCGGGCCGCTTCGCGGAGGGCGGGGATCGCGTGCTCGAGGTGCGGGGTCGTGGACGGGGAGCCGATCCAGCCCACCGTGAACGGGTCGGAGGACCCCTCCTTCACTCGGTAGCGGCGGGTGTCGACGACGGTGGGGATGACTTCCACCCGTGGATTGTGGCGCCGGGCGTAGTCGGCGATGTAGGGGCTCCCGGCGATGACCGCGCGGGCGCGCCGCATCACCGACGCGATCTTGTCACCGAGCAGCCAGCGCACCGGGGCCAAGCGATGGCTGTCGTACTGGTGGAAGATCGCGTCGTCGAGATCGAGGACAAAAGGGTGGCCGCCTCGGTCGAGCAGCGCTTCGGCGAACGAGGGGAGGTACGGAAACAGCTCGCAATGGATGAGCAAGAGGTCGTACCGCCCGGCCCGGGTGATGTCCCTGAGGCGGCCGAGGTACGCCTTCAGGGCGAGGAGCAGTCTGTTTGCGGTGGGTTTGCCGAGCTGCCTCACGTAGGCGTCGCCAAACAGCGGGGCGAAGTGAAAATGGATGCCGCGGTCGGCGAGAGGGCCGACGTAGGCGTGAAAGCGGTGGCGGGGGCTCGCGGCGAGCGGACCGTATTTCGAGAGGACGAGGACCTTCATGCCCGGCGACCCACGGCCACCCAATACGGTGCGCTCGGGGAGAACTGAAGCTCGGTGAGACCAGCCCGCTCCATCATCTCCGCGATCTCGGCCCGGGTGAAGCGCTGCTCGAGCGCGGTGCCGAAGCGGTCGCGGGCGTCGGTGCGCATCGTATAGAAAGAGGCCTTGCGATAGTAGGAAAGAGGGATGTTCGATACGTCTATCCCACGGGCTTCGAGCAGGGCGGAGGCTTTGGCGAGCGGGAAGTACACCGACGCCGCGATGGCGTCGGTCGTCCACTGCCGAGGCGCGGGCGGAAGACGGCAGATGACGCGGCGCCCCGCGTCGCTCAGCTTCCACACCATCCGGAACCAGGGCGGCCGGTCATCGAAGGCGTAGTACAGGTAGAGCAGAAACGGCGCCCCTCGCTTCAGTTTGCGCACGCAGGCCGACAGCGCCGCCGCGGTGTCGGGGACGTGGTGGAGCACGCCGAGCGAGTAGCCGAAGTCCTGCGATTCGTCGTCGAGAGGGAGGGTGGTGGCGGTGGCCTGAGCGAAGCGGACCCCGGGGAGGCCGGCGAGGTTGCGTTTGGCCACGGCGAGCGCCTCGGGCGCCGGATCGACGCATACGAGGGTCTCTACCCTCGGCGCGACGAGCGCCGCCCACCGTCCGCTGCCGCACCCAAGGTCGAATCCCTTCGGGTTTTCGGGGAGGGTGGCCCACGGGAAGATGCGAAAGTAATCGTCGAAGATGCAGGCGCGCTCGTCGTCGGAGAGCTCGCTTTGGTCGAACCGGGCCCACTCGTCACCGAAGCCGGCGACCGTGGCGGGGTCGAGGTTGGCCGGGGCGGGCGGGGCCACGGGGACGGCGTAGCACCGCGGCGGCGGGCTGGCTAGCCGAGCCGGCGTTCTGCCCCGGTTCGGCGGGGCCAGCGAAGGGGATGCGGGTCAGGGGCCCAGGCTGTGCAGCGCGGTGCCGGGGCCGATGGCCCGGGGAATGTCGGGGCGCTCTTTGGCCAGGAGCTGGTAGGTCCACCAGGTGGCGAGCACCCGCTTCACGTAGCCCCGGTTCTCCTTGACCGGGTTTTCTTCGGCCCAGTCCGAAAACGGGGTCCTTGCTCTCGGGAGGAGGCGGCGGGCGAGCCCGGGGCCGCCGTTGTAGGCGGACAGCGCGAGCGCCGGGTTGCCCCCGAATCGGTCGAAGCCTTCGCGGAGCACCCGGGCCCCGAGCCGTAGGTTCAGGGCCGGCTCGGTGAGGCGGGCCTCGTCGAGCTTTCCTCCGAATACGGTGGCGTAGGCGCCGATCGCGGTCGGCACCATGAGCTGCGCGAGGCCGGTGGCGCCAGCCCAGGAGACGATGTCCGGGTCGAAGGTGGATTCCTCCCTGGCGAGCGCGGTGAGCAGCAGGGGATCGATCCGCTCGGCGGCGGCGGCGGCGGCGACCTCCTTCGAGAAGGCGCGGGAGTAGGCCACCCGCCACAGGGGGGCGGTGGTCTCGTTCAGCGGAGCGGACAGGGGCCGGCTTCGGTGCCAGCGGAGCAGGCGCTGCGCGGCGGGGTGGGCCCCGGTTGAGGCCAGGGCCTCCGCGATGGCCGCGACCTCGAAAACGGCGCCGGGCGCTTCGCAGGCGAGGCGGAGCAGCTCGGCTTCGGCCCAGTCCGAGAACCCGGCTTCGGCCCATCCTCTCGCCCGCTGGATCCGCTCGTCGTCCCCGAACCGAGGGCTCTTTGCCGCGAGCGCGGTTTCGATCGCGGCGAAGCTCGATTGGGCGACGGCCGGATCGATCGCTTCGAGCGCGCCGAGGGCGAGGAACCCGTAGAAGCTCGGCCGGGCGGCGAGGCCCCGCAGCCGCTCCACCGCGGTCGTGGTCGCGGTCTCGGCTTCGATTCGGGCGAGGAAAAACGCTGCGCGCTCCCGGTCGTCGATGGAGGCCGATTCGAGCTCGAGCACCCGGGCGAGCCACCGCGCCGCCTTTTTTGGCTCCTGGCTTCTCAGCCCCGCGGCTTCGGCGAGCCGCCACGCCGCCTCCGGGGCCTGGTCGCCGCCGAGCGCGAAGGTGCGCTCGAGCCGCGCGATCGCCGCCGGCCCTCGGCGGGCCTCCGCTGCCCAAAGCTGGATGTCGTCCGCGTAGCTGTGGCCGGGGAACGCGGCCTCGAACTCGGTGAGCAGTCGGTCGAGCGCGGCGCCCCGGCCCCGGATCGCGAGCACGCGCGCTTCGACCAGGAACGCGGCCGCGGCCCGGCCCCGGTCGTCGCCGGCGAGGCACAGGGCGCGAGCAGCGGGCAGCTCGGCGAGCGCCTCGTCGTAGCGGCGGCGCTTTCGGGCGGCGTGCCCGACGACCAGAGACAGCGGGCACCGCTCGGGGGCGTCTTTCGCGAGCGCGCTGCGGGCCGCGGCGGCGAACGCCGCCGCTCGCTCGTTGTCGTGGGCAGACAAGAGCGCCTCGGCGAGCTCGACCCGGGCGGCGGGCGTCTCGAACCGCGAAAGCAACCCAGCTTGCCCGTACCGGTCGAGCCGCGCCTTCGCCTCCGGGCTGCCCGCCGCCTCGAGCAGCAGCCGGGCCTCGACCTTCGGGTCGGCTCCGAGGGTTAGCGCGGCGTCGAGCGCCTTGGGCGTGCCGAGCTCGAGCAGGGCGGCCCGGCCCGCTTCCGGGTCGATCTCGGCGAGCAGCTCGGCGTGGGCCTCGCGCGGCCGGTCCTCGTCAGCGGGCAGGCACCGCGGCCCAGGAGACGGCCCGAGCGCCGACCGGGCCGCGTCCCGATCCCCGAGCGAGGCGTGGGCCCGGGCCGACAGCCACCGCACCAGCGGATCGGAGGTGGCCCGCTCTGGCGTCGCGGCGAGGGCAGCCAGGGCCGCGTCCGGCGCTCCTTCGGCGAGCGCCGCCTTCGCGTGGGCGAGGGCGGTGGTCGAGCTGGCGACGGCAAAAAGAAGGGCGATCATGACGCGGCTCGGGGCGGCTCCGACCACCACCGATGCCAGGCGTCGCGGGTCTCGGGGCGAAGAAATCGGATGCGATCGATCCGGTCCGGGCCAAACCGCGCAAACGCCTTCGCGGTCTCCCGCCGGGAGGCTTTGCCCTGGTTCTCCGCCACCCGCACCGAATCGACCGCGACGCGGGCCCAGGCGTCGGCCTCGCCGTGGTCCTTGGAAGCGAACGCGGATAGCGAGGCGAGGTACGCGAAGCGAAGATCGGGGCTCCAGCCCGAGGCGAGCGCGAAGAGCCGGGCCAGCACCTGGGCCCGCCGGGACTTTCTCGGGAATCCGGTCACCGGCGGCAGCTCCGCCCGGTCGAGGAGGCGAGCGAAAGAGCCGGGGCCATCGGAGAACAGGGCGCGGATCCGCATGTGGATGAAGGGGCGCTCGAACCCCCAATAGTGGTGGACCACGTCTTCTGTCGTGGATAGCTGGGTGCGCCGGGCCAACGTCTCCCCGACCGCGAGCTGCTCGACGTTGAAGATCCCGGTCCTCGCGTGGAGCGCGTCGAGCAGCCCGAGCATCTCTTCGATGGCGCTGCGGTCCGCCGGGTGCATCCCGATGACCCCGGAATTGTACATCGCGGATGCGCCGTCGAATCGCACCCCGGCCACTTCGAAGCCGCCGCCGCGGAGGGTCTTGGCGAGGTGGGCCCAATCGGTGGCGTCGGCGAGGTCGCTCTCTCGCTCGTGCATCACCGACCGCCCGGGGCCGATCCGGTGAAACAGCTTCGCCGGTGGCTCCACGAAGAAGGTGTCCGTGTCCACGAGCGCGACCGGGCCGCCGAAATGGTCGAGCACCTTCGCGAGCGCGAGCGGCTTGATTCGGTGAAAATAGGTCCGATCCGCGCTCCATGCGTCGAGCTCCGCGTTGGTGAGCGGCAGATGCTCGATGGGGAGGTCTGGCCGCTCGCTCGACCGGTCGGCGACGAGGCAGATCCGGATCTCGTCCTCGGGCGCGATCCGACGTAGGGCCGACAGGACGCTGTAGCCCAGCTCGAGCTGGTACTCGGGTCGGCCCCCGTAGAGCAAGTAGGCGAGGGTCTTCACGGGACGCTCCAAACGGTGACGGCCTCCGATCGGCGACGCAAGCGACAATCCATCGCTGGCCGTGGCGACGGGCGGTCTCGCGGCGGACGCGGACGTCCATGCTGGGCGGTCCAATTTGCGCCGGTCTGTGTCCGGTCGCGCCCCGAGTTGGGCGCCGTTGCTCTCGAACCGGACATCTGCGATGGCCTTCCCCCGGGCATGTCGAAAATCGAGTTTCGGGCCGCTCCCTCCGTCCACCGATGGCGCGACCCGCTCGCGCTGTTCGGGTTCGCGTTTCTGCTTCGCGCCCTTGGCGTGAACTACGGAGGCACGAGCAGCGACGAGTACCTCGGGCAGGCGGTCCGCATCCTCGGCGGCGAGCTCTTTCCGAAAGATTTATTCTATCCGCAGTTGACCAACTATGTATCGGCGGCCGCGGTCGCTGTCCTGTATGGGTTGGGGCGCCTGCTTGGGTTCGTGCGGACGAGCGAGCACTTTCAGGATATGTATTTTCGGGACCCGATGCCGTTCTATGTTGCCGCGCGGCTCGCTCACGGGGCGGTGTCGGCGCTGCTGGCGCCGATCGCGTATGGGGCCGGGCGGCGGCTCGGGCTGGACCGGGGCCACGCCGCCGCGCTCGGTGCCCTCGCCGCCGTCGCCCCGGTCGCGGTCTGGTTCGCGCACTGGGCCAAGCCCCAAAACGGGCTCACGTTGGGCATCGCGGGGGCGAGTCTCCTTGGCCTGCTCTACCTGGAAGAGGGCCGGCGCCGCTGGGCGGTTGGATTCGGCTTCTTCGTGGGGCTCGGGGTGGCATTCATGCACAGCGGGGTGTTCCCGGCGGCGAGCCTCGGAGCTGGGATCGTCTGCGGCGCGCTCTTTCGGGACCGACGAGCATGGCCGACGGTCGCTCGCGATGCCGGCGCGGCGCTGCTCACCGCCGTTGCCGTGTGGGCGCTCCTCTCCATCCCGATCCTCGTGCGCTTTTCCGACTTCTTGGCCTTCCAGGTGATCCAATCCCAGCTCTCGGTGAGGGAGGGAGGGTTCGAACCGCTCGTGCACCACGCGCTCCCGATGCTCGCTTCATGGACCAGAGGGTTGAGCCCGGTGGGTTTGCTGCTCGCGCCGGTGGCCCTGGCGCTCACCCCGAGGTCGTCGGTCCGATGGCTGCTCGCGCCGCTGCTCGCCGGGATGCTCTCGCTCGCCTGGGTGGTGGGCGATCGGCCACCGGCGCGGCTGTTCATGCCGTTCACGGTGTCGATCGTGCTCCTCACCGGCTACGCGCTGCTCGATGCAGGGGCCAGGTCCGATCCGTCGGCCCGGTGGGGCCTGTCTGGCCGGGGGTGGGGCCGGGCGCTGGCCGCGGCGCTGCTCATCGCGGGCGTCGGGGGGACGGCAGAGGTGGTCCGCCAGGCGATCGCGGTCCCCGGGGGTTACCGAGTGGCGGCGCTGCTCGAGGCGAGGGAGACGCCCGACACCCGCATCATGATCCCGGACATCGGGAGCATTCGGCTCGCTCAGAACCGGGCCGTTCAGGACGAGCTCTACGAGCGTCACCTGCGCCTCGGGCAAAAGTACGGCGTGGAGGTACCTCCCCGAAATCTGCGCAAGCTGGCGGTATCGAGCCAAGGAGGGCTCCACGTTCGAGAATACCCGTGGGTCTTGGGCGGGCTCGAGTTCACGCGGCCCGAGGACGTCAAGGAGGTCCGGCCGTTTCACTGGCCGGCCCAATACGAGGAGTGGACCGTCGACCACTGGCTGGACCGGGGCTACTCGATGTTCGTGGTGTGGGACACCCACAAGTTCTTGAAGCCAGGCGTCGCGCCCGACTACATGTTCGACTTCTTCACCGACCTCGTGGCCCGGTGCGAGCAGTTTGACCGGGTCGAGGCCCACCGCGACCTGTTCTTCGAGGAGCAGTACCTGCTGCTCGACCGCTGCCGCCGGAACTGAACCTCGTCGGCCCTCTCTTCTTTTCCCTCGGCGGCGTCCATGGCACCGTCGTCCCATGGATCGTCGGCGCTCGGTCCGCCTTGCTGCCCGACTTCCGGTGCGGCGCCGGGACCACGGGGAGCGGCTCTCTACCAAGGACGTGAGCGCCCACGGTCTGCTGGTGGAGACGGGCCGGCCCTGGAGTCTGCGCGAGCACGTCGAGCTCGAGCTGACGCTGCCAGAAGGTCCGATTTGGCTGTCGGCGAGGGTGGCCTGCCACCATTCGGCGGGGGCGGGGCTCGACCTGGTGATGCTCGATCCCGAGACTCGGCGGCGGTGGCTGCGGTTTGTCGAGTCGGCCGCCCCGGCGCCCGCTTTTTTGGTCCGTCCTCGGGACCTCGCCCGGCTCTGGACCTTTTACCGGGGGGAACTCAACCGGGCGGCGCTGCGGCTCGAGTCGCCGATGGATCAGGACATCGGCGCTCGGGTCGAGGTGCTGGTGGCCCACCCGACGAGCGGCGCCGAGTGGTCCTTTCGGGGTGAGGTCATCGCCGTCGCCGCCCGTTCTTCCGGCCGCACCTTGCTCGACGTGGCGCTGCTCGGGGTCGATACGGCAGTGCGGGCGGCGTTTCGGTCCTTCGTGGCTTCGGGTGCGCTGCCCTCGCCGGCGGCTCCGCCGGTCTTGGCGACGTCCCCGCCCCCAGAACCCCCTTCGGAGGAGCTGCTTCCCTCGGTGGTGGTCGAGCTCGAGGACGACGACGATCCGGGCTTTGCCCACGAGGAGACCACCGAGGTCGAGTCCGAGCGGGCTCCGGCGGTGGTCTGTGCGCCCACGACCCCCCAGCTGCTCGAGCTGTCGCTCATTGCGGCCGGCTCCGATGCGGCCCCACCAGAGCTGCGCTCGCCGGCTCCAGCGCCGCTCGATCCCGCTTCGCTCGATCC
>DAIQNR010000009.1:42778-54113 GCA_036788295.1 Myxococcota bacterium | reverse complement strand
CGCTCGATCCCGCTTCGCTCGATCCTGCTTCGCTCGATCCCGCTTCGCTCGATCCCGCTTCGCTCGAGCGGGCGAACCTCGAGTCTCCGCCCGTCGAGCATTGGGCGCCGGTCGCCGGCTCGGCGTCCCCGCCGACGGGCGTGTTCGCCGCTTTTTTCGAGGAGGCGGCCCGGGCTCCGGTCTTGTCGCCGCGGCCGAGTCGTCCTCCTTCTGCTTCCGAGCCCGAGCTGGGCCCTTCGACCCACCCCGTCGCAAAGGAGGAGCGATCGGGGCTCCGAGTCTTGCCTCGCGTCGTAGCCCGGCGCCCCCCTGGTTCCGCGTCGGTGGTGGTGTCCGGGTTTTCGCCCCGGGCGGCGCCGGCGCTGCGTTCGGTGGCGCCCCCCCCGGGGAGCTCGACCACGGAGGGCCCGCAGAAGCGGCTCGCGGTGGGGGGGCCGGCGGGTTTTGGGCCGAAGGTGAGGCGAAATGCGGCGAACGAGCGCCAGCCGGGGGCGCACCTGCCGGTGTCCACCGCGGGCACGAACCCGGAGCTCGACCGGGACATCGCGCTCGCCCGGGCTCGGGTGGTTCGTTCCCCTGAAGATCCAGGCCCGGCCCGAGCTCTGGCTCGGCTGCTGTACGACCGAGCCCGCCCCGAGACCGTCGACGAGGCGGCCACCGTCTACGCGAGGGTGCTCGAGCTGGCCCCGACCGACGAAGAAGCGCTGTCGAGGTCGGCCGAGCTCAGCGCCCGGGCCGGGCGCTACGGTCATGCCCAAGCCCTCATCGAGCGGGCCAAAGCGGCGGGGGCCGCCGTGGATCCGGACCTCGCGGCGGTGGTCGAGCGGGCGCTACGCCGGGCGTGAATCGCTCCCAGCCACCGGCAGCCGGCGCTCGTTCCACGCCAGCATGCCCCCGGCCATCGACGCGACCTGCTGGAAGCCGAGGCCCTCGAGCTGGACCGCGGCCTTCCCGGATCGGCCTCCGGACCGGCACACGACGACCAAAGGCTGACTGTGCTCCCAGGCTGCGGCCGCGTCGCCGACCGTCGCGAGCGGCACGAGCTCGGCCTCGCTGATGTGGCCGAGCTCGCCCACCCACTCGCTCGGCTCCCGAACGTCCACGACGCGAAAGCCTCGGCCGGCCGCGTTCTGGGCGACCCAATCCACGGTGACTTCCGGGATGCCAGCCGCCGTGCGCGCGATCGGGGCCCAGCTCGAGGCCTCGGCGTCCTGCCGCTCGAGACCGCAGTTCTGGTTGGCCGGCACGGCCACGTCGATGAGCTTCGGCCGGGGCAACTCGAGGTTGGTCATGATCTCTACGAACTCCTGCTCCGTCTTGCTCGCCCCGAGGCGAGGGTTGTGAGTGCGCTCCTCGCCCACGGTGCTCATCGTGTGGCCCTTGTAGTCGTGGGCAGGATAGATCTCGTAGTCGTCGCCGAGCGAGAAGAGCCGCCCGTGCACGGATTGGTAGAGAGTCCGAGGGTCGCCCTGCTGAAAGTCGGTGCGCCCGCAGCCGCGAATGAGCAGGGCGTCGCCGGTGAACACCCGGCGGCTCTCGTGGTGGACGAAGCTCACCGAGCAGGAGGTGTGGCCGGGGGTCGCGCGAACCTCGAGCACCTCTGCCCCAAACCGGACCTCGTCCCCTTCGTCCACCAGGAAGTCGGCGCAGCCGACGCCGGCCTGCTTCGACATGACGCTGCGGCTGCCGAGCCTGGTCCTGAGCACGCCGGAAGAAGTCACGTGGTCGGCGTGCACGTGGGTCTCGAGGGTCCAGCGGAGCTTGAGACCCAGCTCTCGGAGCAGGGCCACGTCTCGGGCTGTCTGCTCGAGGACCGGGTCGATCAGCACCGCCTCTGCCGTCGCCGGGTCGGCGAGCAGGTACGTGTACGTCGAGGACTGCGGATCGAAGAGCTGCCGAAACATCATGCCCAGCGTTGACGCAAGCGTCATGCCGGCCCGGCTCGTGGCCGAAGCGAAGACGAGGCCCCCGCTTCGTCGCGGAGGCGTTGCCACACGGCGCAACTTTCGAACCTGTATGGCGCACCGGACAAGGTGTCGGGGAAAGGAGCCGCGGGGACCTGACCATCCCCTCGTCCATGAATGGGACTACGGAAGGCATGAGTCTTGCTGAATTCGACAGCCATGACGTCTTCCGTGGGTTCTCGGTCTCCCCGACGCACCAAAGCACCACCGCCGCCCGAGCCGCCGGTCGCCTCCCCCGCCCCGGCGCGCGCGCATCGGCGGGCGGCGCCGCTGGCCGATGGGTTCGAGGCTCCCGCGGTCCGCCGTCCCGAGCGCGCACCCGAGCTGCCCCGAGCTCAGACCTGGGCGGCGGGGCCCACTCGGACCGAGGTAGGACGCTTCGTAGCCGACGCCCAGGAGCGGGTCTTCGTAAGTGAGGCCCCGGCCGACGTGAAAAGAGCGGTCGATCAGCAGCTCGAGCGGGTGGGTTCGAGGCTCGCGGCCGGTGAGATCGAGCCATCGGTAGGGCTCGAGCAAGCGAAGCTGTGGATCGACCACCTCGACGGGGCGGCCCGGGAGCAGATCGCCGAGCGCGTGGCCCGGGCGGAGTCGATCGAACGAATGGGCCCGCTCGAGCGCGCGCACGAGGGGCTCATCGGTCTTGGCACCGGGACGCTGAAGACCGGCCAGGGGCTAGCTCGGCTGGCGCAGGGGGCGCTCGAGCTGTCGCCGACGACCTGGACGACGAACGTGGTGTTCGACACCGCGGCTGCGGCGCTCGAGACCGGGGATCTGCAGGGGAGCCTGCGGACGGCGGTGTCGAATCAGGTCGCCAGGACCCGAGGGACCATCGAGGCTATCGGCGAAGCCGCGCTCGCTGCGAAATCGGTAGCCGACGATGTCCTCACCGTCGCTGGGGCTGCGGGCGATGCGGTCGCGGAGGCGGCGACCGGGGCGAGCGAGACCGGGGATCTCGCCGGCTCCACGCGGGGTGCGCTCGAGCGAGCGAAGGATCGGGCAGGCCCCGCGGCCGGCCGTCTCGGGCAGCTCGCGGCCGACGTCAGCGGGCTCGGCAAAGTCATGAGCGGCGACCCCCGCGCGGTCGGCGAGGGGGTCTTCGACCTCGGGCTGCTGGTGAGCGGTCCTCTGATGAGAAAGGGCCATGTCGCAACCGCGAGCGATGACGTAGCCCGCGCGGCCAACAACATCGTCCCTTTCCGGCGACCTCCGGCCTCCGGGGTCTTGGCCAGCCGGGGCCCGGTGCGCAGCGCGCCCGGCGGGGCGGCGCTGCTGCTCGAGCCCACTCGGACCCGCAGCTCGGTGGAAGTGGCGACGCGGCTGCCCCGGACCGCGCCTCCTCCGCCACCTGCGGGCGGTGGGGGCGGCCCGATTGTCGCCGGGATGTGGGGGGCGGGCCGCGGCGGCCGTCCCGACCGGCCTCGAGGCTCCGACGGCGTCTCCGGCCCCGGAGGCGTCCCCAAGCTGAACGGCACCCCGCTCGACCAGCTTCAGCCCCCGAACGCATCGCGCCACCGCTACGACTCGGTGAGCGAGAGCTCCGTGTCCAAGGGCACGAATACGGTGGCCGAGCCGTGGGTGGACATGGCGCAGGACGCCGCTGACATCCGCGCGGGCCGCGGCGCGGTCATCGGTAGCGAAGTGCACGTCAATGGCCGAATCTATGGCGCCCACGACGGCCGGCTGTACCCCATCATGGGTGATGGGCTCCACCAGCTCGACCGCGGCGGATTCAAGGCTCTTCAAACCCTGAAGAAGTTCGGGGATACGCCTCGGGCAGCAGAGATCATGGCGAGGCAGGGCATCACGCCGGACGCGGAGTCTTCCGCTCGTGCGCTGTATGAAGCGGCCTCGGGCCGGTAAAGAGATGGCGATGAAGCGCAGCATCTATGAAGTCCTACTCGATCAACCGATCAGCGAACCGCAGGCGGTGGACCTGTTGGCGGGGGCCTTTGGCGTCGCCGAGGGCGACGTGCTTCCCCTCGAGTCGCCTCTCGAGGCTCCCGTTCATTTCGAGATCCACCGGTGCGGCGGGCGGTACCCGACCAAGCTGTGCGCGTATGTTCAAACCGAGCTGTCGGGTCCGGTGGATGACATGGCTCTGGCCCGGTGGCTCGCGAGCGCCACCAGCGCAAACGGCCTGGTAGCCCGAGCAAGGACCACCGGTGGGCCGGGGCGCCGCTCGCGTGGTTCGAGGTTCGACCCGACGGAACGGTGGGCGTCACTCACGCCGACCCGGACGCCTGAGCGAGGCGGACGAACCCGTCGAGCGCCTCTGGGTTCTGGCAGCCGTCGCGGCTCGCGGCCTTCTCGAGCGGCTCGCCGGACAAGATCCGCCGCACCGGGACCTCCATCTTCTTTCCGTTCAGGGTCTTTGGGATGCCGGGCACGGCGGCGATGCGGTCGGGCACGTGGCGAGGCGAGCACCCCGTCCGAAGCGCGCTCTTGATCTCGGCCTCGAGGCTCTCATCGAGCGCCCCCTCGCCGAGGGCGACGAACAAGACCATCTCGAGCTCGTCGCCGCGGCTCAGGTTCACCACGAGCGCCTCGGCCACCCTGGGGAGGCCCTCTACCACCCGATAGATCTCGGCGGTTCCGATGCGCACCCCGCCCCGGTTGAGGGTCGCGTCGGAGCGGCCATGGATGACCACACCGCCCCGCTCGGTGAGCTCGACGAAGTCTCCGTGGCGCCAGACCCCGGGCCACGGCTCGAAATAACTTCTTCGGTACCGCTCGTGGCCCTCGTCTCCCCACAACCGGACCGGCATCGACGGCATCGGTTCGGTCACGACGAGCTCGCCCACCTCGCCGACGACCGGCTCTCCGTCGTCGTCCCAGGCCTCCATCGCCACCCCGAGGCAGCGAGTCTGGATCTCGCCGGCGTGGACCGGGAGGCTCAGCGCGGACCCCACGAACGCGGTGCAGACGTCCGTCCCGCCGCTGATCGACCCGAGCCAGATGTCGCTGCCGACCGCGTCGTAGACCCAGGCGAATCCGTCCACCGACAGCGGCGAGCCGGTCGAACCCAGCCCCGACAACCGGTGCAGGTCATGGTGCTGGTTCGGCCGGTAGCCGGCTTTCTGGCACGCGCCGATGTAGGACGCGCTCGTCCCGAAGTACGTGACCTCGGCTTCTTCGGCGAGGCGCCACAGCACCGACAGATCGGGGTGTCCCGGGCTTCCGTCGTACAGTACGACCGCCGCCCCGTGGAGAAGTCCGCCCACGATGTAATTCCACATCATCCAACCGGTCGTGGTGAACCAGAACAGCCGGTCGTCTTCTCCAAGCTCCCCGTGGAGCGCGAGCGTCTTGCTGTGCTCGAGCAGGATGCCGCCGTGGCCGTGCACCAGCGCCTTTGGGAGCCCGGTCGTGCCCGAAGAGTACAGCACCCACAAAGGATGGTCGAACGGCACCTGAGCGAAGCGGAGCGGCGCGGGGTCCGAAGTCTCGAGCAAATCGGAGAACGGCTGGGTCCCCGGGCGGTGCGGACCCACCCCGATCCCAGACCCGAACAGGTAGGGGACGTCGAAGCATCGCTCGAGGCTCGGCAGGGCCGCTTGCAGCTCGGCCGCGGCCGGCCGGCGGTCGAGGTCCCGGCCGCCGTACCGGTAGCCGTCCACGGTGAACAAGATTTTGGGCTCGATCTGCCGAAAGCGGTCCACCACGCTCCGGGTGCCGAAGTCGGGGGAGCAGCTCGACCACACCGCCCCGAGGCTCGCCGCCGCAAGAAACGCGATCACCGCCTCGGGGATGTTCGGCAGGTAGGCGACGACGCGATCGCCCGGTCCGACGCCGGCGGCGGCCAGCCCGGCGGCCACGGCCCGGACGTGCTCGGCGAGCTCGGCCCCGGTCAGCGTGGCGAGCGGACGCAGCTCCGATCGGGAAACGAGCGCCGGCCGATCCGGGCGCAGCGCCCCGATCGCGTGCTCCGCGTAGTTGAGGCGGGCTTCAGGAAACCACCGGGCCCCCGGCATCGAGCGCTCGGCGAGGGCAGGACCGCGCGGTGTGGTCGATCGCACCCCGAAATGGTCCCAGATCGCGGTCCAGAACGGCCCGATGTCCCGGCAGGACCACCGCCACAGCTCGTCGTAGCTCGAGAAGACGAGCCCGCGTTCCTGTTCGAGCCAGCCGGTGAACCGGCGCATCCGGCTGTTCGCCACCCGCTCTGGGCTCGGTGTCCACAGTCGTTGTCCCCTCTCGACCCCCACCCCGCCGGTGTATCGCCGCTGCCCGTGCGGCGCCAGTCGAGCCGCGACCCATGCCGTTCGGTGGCCTTCGGTGTATACCGCGAGGGTGAGTTCGCTCGCCGGCACCGGGCCCCGGCTGGTTCTGCTCGAGCCTCGGCTCCAGCGCTACGCCTGGGGCGACCCCGAGTTTTTTCCGGCGCTGTTCGGCTCGGCTGGCGACGGCGGTCCGTGGGCCGAGGCCTGGTACGGCGCCCATCCGGTGGGCCCAGCCGACGCCGGCGGGGTGCCGCTCGATCAGCTCATCGCTCGCGACCGGCGCCACTGGCTCGGCGAGGGCCGACCGGAGCTGCCGTACCTGCTGAAGCTGCTCGCCGCCGCCCAGCCGCTGTCGATCCAGGTCCACCCGAACGCGTCCCAGGCCAGCCGAGGGTTCGCCGCGGAGGAGGCGGCCGGCGTGGCCCGGGATGCTCCGCACCGCCGCTACCGGGATCCGAACCCGAAACCGGAGCTCCTGGTCGCGCTGACCCCCTTTCACGCGCTGTGCGGATTTCGCCCCCCGACGCAGGATTTGCTCCACCGCTGCCCCGAGCTGGCCGCGCTGCTCCCCTCACCGCAGGCTGGTCTGCGGGCCATCCTCGAGGCGTGGTTTGGCCACCCCGACCCGGGACCGGCGCTGTCGTCGATGCTCGCCCGGCTCGAGCGGGAGGGGCCGTTTGCGGAGGACCAGCCCGAGCATTGGGCGCTCGAGGCCCACCGCGCCCTCGGCGGCGGCGCGCCCGACCGCGGCCTCTTGTTCGTCTTCTTGCTCGAGTGGGTTCGGCTCGAGCCCGGGGAGGCGCTGTTTCTGTCCGCGGGGGTTCCGCATGCCTACTTGCGCGGCGCGGGCGTCGAGATCATGGCCAGCTCGGACAACGTCCTGCGGGCCGGGCTCACGCCGAAGCACGTAGACCCCGGGGCCTTGCTCGAGACTCTGCGATTCGACGCCCGGCGCCCGCCGGTTCTCCGGCCGGTGAAGACCGAGGCGGGCTCCATGTATCCTCAGCCCGCCCGCGCTTTTGATCTGACCCGGATGGAGTCGGGTTCGGTCCGCACCGCCACCGGGCCCGAGACCGTGCTCGTGACCCGAGGCTCGGCCACCGTCTCCGCTGGGGACCAGCGCGTCGAGATCGGGCCGGGCCAAGCGGTGCTCGTGGCCCCGAAGACCGTCTACGAGCTCGACCTGAAGGGAGAAGCGTTCATGGCCACCGTCCCCGATTCGCCCGCCCCCCCCCGGTTTCGCGGCCGTCGCCCCGCCGAGCTCCAATTCGGCACCAGCGGACTGCGCGGCCTGGTCTTGGACATCACCGACCTCGAAGCCTACACGAACACCCGGGGCTTTCTCGCCTACCTCGAAGACGCAGGAGACGCGTGCCCAGGCACGACGGTGGCGCTCGCCGGAGACCTCCGTCCGAGCACCGAAGCCATCCTCGGGGCGGTCGCGCAGGCGGTCCGCGACGCCGGCATGCATCCCATCGATTGCGGGCGCATTCCCACCCCGGCGCTCGCATTGTACGGCCTCGAGCGAGCGGTTCCGGCGGTGATGGTGACCGGGAGCCACATCCCATTCGACCGAAACGGGGTGAAGTTCCACACCCCGAGGGGCGAAGTCCTGAAGGCCGAAGAGGGCCCGATCCTCGCTGCGGTGGCTCGGGTCCGGGCTCGAGTCTACGGCGAGGACCCGAAGAGGTCGGCCTTCGACGACGACGGGAGGTTTCGGCAAGTCCCCCTTCGTCCACCGACCACCGACGAGGCGAGGCAGGCCTACGTCCGCCGCTACCTCGACGCTTTTCCCCCAGAGACGCTCGCTGGCCTCCGGGTGGCGCTGTACGAGCACTCGGCGGTGGGGCGCGACGTGCTCGCCGAGATCCTGCGCGGGCTCGGGGCCGAAGTCTTGCCGGTGGGTCGCTCCGAGCAGTTCGTGGCCATCGACACCGAGGCGATCTCAGAGGCGCGCCTCGCCGAGCTGCAGGCGCTCGCCGAGCAGGCCCGCGCCCACGGCCCGCTCGACGCGATCCTGTCCACCGACGGCGACAGCGACCGGCCGCTGTTGTGCGGGTTCGACGAGCGCGGACGGGTACGGTTCTTCGGGGGTGACCTGCTCGGCGCGGTGGTGGCCGACGCTCTCGGCGCCGACGCCATCGCGGTGGCGATGAGCGCCAACGACGCGATCGACCGCCACTTCGCCCCCCGCGGCATCCCCGTCGTGCGCACCCGAATCGGCTCTCCGTGGGTCATCGCGGCGCTCGGCGACCTGAAGGGGGAGCGCCGGGTGGGATGGGAGGCCAACGGCGGGTTTCTCACCGGGTCGGCGTTCTCGGTGGGCGGCCGGCCGCTCGCGCCGCTCCCCACCCGGGACGCGGTTTTGCCCCTGGTGGCCGCGCTCTTTGCCGCGCGCCGAGCCGAAAAGCCCCTGACCGAGGTCTTCGCTGCGCTGCCCGCGCGCTTCGGACGGGCCGACATGCTCGATCACGTCCCGGTCGAAGACAGCCGGGCCCTGATGGATGCCTTCGCGCCCCAGGCCCGGCGGCTGGACTTTCTGGCGAAAGAAGCGGAAGAAGCCGACGGGGCTCGCCGGCCGCTCACCGCGGACGATCGAGCTCTTCGGGATCGCATCTTTCGGATCTTCACCGCAGAGCGGGGTTTTGGCCCGCTCGAGTGGATCGATCGGCTCGATGGCCTGCGCATGGGTTTTGAGGGGGAAGATGTGGCCCACGTCCGCCCGTCCGGCAACGCCCCGCAGCTTCGCATCTATTCGGTGGCCAACTCCGAGGCCCGAGCAGCGGCGATCGCGGCCGAGGGGGTCCGGGAGCCGGACGGGATCTTGCGGTCGATGCTGGCCGCCGCCGGCGAAGAGCGCTTCGTGCGACGGGTGCTCGCGAACATCGAGGTCGGCCGGTCGCTGCTCGACCACGGTGAGCCGGCGGGGCTGGTGGCGGCGGTGTGCGGCTCCGAGCCGGCCCGGAGGTTTTGGCAGCGCCGGCTGGACAGGGCGGCGTCCGACCTGCGGGCGCGGGAGGTGGTCGCGCTCCACGAGGACCTGCCCGTCAACCAGGCTTTCGGGCTGCTGCTCGCCTGGCATCGGCTCCGGGACCGGCGCATGGCCAACGAAGGCGTGCTCGTCGCGTTCGTATTTGGCGAGGGCACCCGCTCGACCCCGCTGACCGAGGCGGAGTGCGGCCAGAAACCGGCGCTCTCCTCTTTCGCCCGGGTGGGGGGCCGGGTGCCGTCGGTGGCGGAGCTCGCGCTCACCGCGTTTTCGCCGGTGGAGGCGTTTCTTCGCCGCAGCGGCTTTTCGGGCATGGTCGTCAAATGGGGGGACGAGGTCCAGGTGCCGACGCTCGATCTATCGGGCACGAACCCCCGACTCGGCGCCGCCGACGTGGTCCGCTTCGTGTCGATGCGCCCGGTGACGGCCGACGAGGCCGCGAACAAGGACTGGGTAGGGGTGGACGAGGAGGGGCGCATCCGAGCCTTCATCCCCCGCCGCCCGCTGCCCGAGATGGAGAAGCTCGCCGACCGCGGGCTGCTCTTGCGCCGGGGCGGCGCCCTGGTGGGAGGGGTCAATCTCGGCTCCATCGCCGTGTCGGCCGGCCTGCTCGACGCGCTGCTCGAAGAGTTCTCCTCCGAGGTCCTCGACCCGCTCGCAGACCGGCGGCGGCGCCCCGATCTCGATCCCCAGCTGTTCACTGCGCTGGTCATCGCTGCCGAGCCCGATCCCGAGGCCCGGGCTCGGGCGTGGGCCGAGGCGCTCGACGAGAGCGGAGCCGTTCGCGCGATGGAGCAGCGGCTGCCCGGAGTGCTCGGGCGGCTGCGCCGCGCAGTGGAGCGGCACGAAGCGGCGGTCGGCCGCCGGGTGCGCATCGAGGCGATGGACTTTGGCGACCAGTACTGGGGAGACATCGGCCAGCACCGGCAGATGTTCGCGCTGTACGCGTCGCTCGCCGCGCCTTCGGCCGAAGGCCGCATCGTGCGCGCTCTGGCCGGCGTGCCCGAAGCGGCGGACGAGGCCGGCAACCGGATCGTCGGCGAGGTCCGGCTCGGACCCGGAGTGGAGGTCCGAAACTCGGTGCTCATCGACGTCGTGATCGAGGACGGTCGCGTCGAAGACTCGGTCCTCATCGGCACCCGCGCCGGCCGGGTCGCGGCCACCGGCGCCTTCGATTTGCTCAGCACCGCGGCGTCGCTCGACCTGGCGGCGAGGGCCGGCACCTACAAGGTCGTCAGCGCAGAGCCGGTGATCGCCGGCCCCGGCGAGCGGCTGACCACCGTGTTTCTGCCCGAGGGGGAGGTCCTCCTCCGGGTCCACGAAGACACGCCGCTCAGGGACCGCGCGAGCACCTACGACGTGCCGATCCTCGGCAACCCGATGAGCTTCGCCGAGGCCCACGAGCGGGCGAGCGCCTCCGATCCGGACGAGACCGAGGCCCGTCGAGAGGCGGCCCGCGCCGACGTGGATCGTGCCGCGGGGCGCAGCCCAACCGAATGAGGGTATTCACCTAGAGACGAAAGGCAGAGGAGCTTCCGAATTGGGGTCTGCCCTCCACTCGGGCAGCGTGGGTGCATGGAAACTAGGACCCAGCCCGTCTTCTCGCTTTCCGAAGAGACCATGGGTGCGCTCGAGGCGCATCCAAGGAGGGCCAAGCTGTTCGGCGTCTTTCTCGTGGTGCTGGGGGCGATGTGCGTCGCGTTTCCCTGGGTCTCGACCTTGGCCGCCCAGACGCTCGTCGCTGCCGCCCTGATCGCCGCTGGCGCGGTCGAAATGTACTACGCGGCGACGATGAGCCCGTGGGGCAAGAAGACCCGAATCGTGTCCGGCGTATCCGGACTGCTCGCCCTCGCTGCCGGCGCGATCCTCATCGTGTTCCCGCTGGCCGGCCTCCTCACCCTGACGGTGTTCGTGTGCGCCGCCTTCCTGCTGTCTGGGTCGATGCGCATCGCGATCGCGGTGCGCGCCAAGGGCCATCCGGGCCGAATGTTTCTGGGGGTGAGCGGGGCGCTCAGCGTGCTCCTCTCGGTGATCATCTTCGCCGGGCTGCCTCTGACCGCGTTTTGGATCTTGGGGCTCATCCTCGGGGCCGACCTGCTCGCCCACGGCGTCGCGCTGATCGCGCTGACCAGCGCGGTGACGCGCCAGCGCAAGCAGCAGGA
>DAIQNR010000009.1:17469-42678 GCA_036788295.1 Myxococcota bacterium | reverse complement strand
GCGTCGCGCTGATCGCGCTGACCAGCGCGGTGACGCGCCAGCGCAAGCAGCAGGATGATCAGCGGGACGACCAGCGGGTCGAGCAGGCGTCTTGGGAGAGCTTCCCGGCCAGCGATCCCCCTGGCTTCGGTCGCTGAGCGTTCCAAGGGCTCTGCTCAGCGCCCGGGGCGGGGCAGGCCGTGCCGGTCCATCATTCGGTAGAGGGTGCTGCGGGCCACCCGGAGCCGCCGGGCCGCATCGCTGAGGTTGCCGCCACAGGCATCGAGCGCGGCGAACAGCGCCTGCTTTTCGGCGTCCTCCCTCGAGTTGACGCAGCTGTGGCAAGGGACCGGCGGCTCGCCCGGGAGATGCTCGGGGCGGATCTCGTCGTCGGCGAGGGCGAGGGCGTGGGCGAGCGCCGAGCGCAGCTCGCGGACGTTGCCCGGCCAAGTCTGGGCTCGCAAGACCGCCTGCGTTTCGGGGGAGATCCGAGGAACGGGGCGATCCTGCGCCGCCGCGAGGTGGCCGATGAAATGGTCAACGAGGATCCTGAGGTCCGAGCGTTCCCGCAGCGGAGGCAGCCCCAGGCAAGCTCCGCGGATTCGAAAGTAGAGGTCGCTGCGAAAGTTGCCGCTCGCGACCATCGCCGGGAGGTCTCGGCAGGTGGCGCAAATGAGGCGAAGCTTGACGTGCCTCGGCTCGACCTCCCCCACCCGGTAGTAGGTTCCGTCTTCGAGCACGCGAAGCAAGAGCGCTTGCAGCGCCGCCGGCATCTCCGCGATCTCGTCCAGGAACAGCGTCCCGCCATCGGCGGCGGCGAGCTTCCCGGTCTTGCCGCCGGGGTTCGCGCCGGTGAACGCGCCATCGCCGTACCCGAAGAGCTCCGACTCGAGGAGCTGGGGCGACAGCGCGGCGCAGTTCAGGGCGATGTACGGATGATCCCGCCGCGGGCTCGCGTCGTGAATCGCCCGCGCCATCAGCTCCTTGCCGGTCCCGGTTTCGGCGAGCAGCAGCACGGGGAGGTCGGACGCGGCGAAGCGAGCCGCCCGCCGCTTGGCGTCGAGCAGGACCGGGTCGTCCCCCACGATCGGGGAAAAGGCGAGCTGCGACGGGGCGCTCGGCGTCGAAATCGACCTCGGTTTTGGGGTTCGGCCGGGAAGGACGAGCCGGTGCCCGGTGGAGAGGGGCTCCACCCGCACCGCCCAGGTGCCCCCCTCGGTCTCGAGCCGGCAGATGCCAGGCCCGCTCGGCAGAGACCCGAGCTGCCGCTCGAGGTCGCCGCCGGCGTCCCATTTTCGGGCCGACGCGTTTCGGTAGGCGACGACGCCGCCCTGGCCGAGCAGCAGCGCCGGCTCGAGCAGCCGGTCGATGAGCGGCTTCAGATCCCGGAGCAGCGCGTCCTGGTCGTTCGCCCGAAGCCGCTCCTCGATGTCCTGTGCCACCCCGCACACCGCGAGGGTGATGATTCGAGAAGCGGCGCTCGCCCCCGAGGTTGCGTCCACGGTGCCGATGACCCGGCCATCGGGGGCCCGGACCGGGCTCGCGAAGCACGCGAGCGGATGGTTCGGCTTGGCGGAGTGGGCCTCGCCGATCACCCCGATCGGCCGCTTCTCCACCAGCGCCGTTCCGATCGCGTTCACCCCACGAAGCCCCTCGGCCCAGTCCGCGCCCTCGATGAGCCGCGCTTCGTCAGCCACTTCGTTGAACCGCCCCCCGGCCGTCCGGAGCAGGACGAGGCCCTCGGCGTCGGTCAAGAGCAGCACATAGTCGTGCTCGGCGAACAGCGGCGCGCTCTGCTCGAAGCACGGCGCCGCCGCCTGGAGAAGCACCCGATTGGCCTCGTGCCGCTCGCGCAGCTCGCGGGCGGTCACCACCCGCTCCGGGCCGGCGCCGCCCTGGGGCAAACCGAGCCGGCGGACCCGAGCCCATCGCTCCCGGACGGGCGGAGGCGCCCGGTCCGTTCGTCCCTCCTCGAAGAAGTCCTGCCAGGCTCGGGTGGACGTTCCGCTGAGGAGCACCGGCTGCATGCGGGCCAAGGTAGGACCGAGCGGCATCGACCACAAGACGAGCCGAAGCACAAACCCATGACGCGCCGGGTCAGAAACGAGGGAATTCGACCCTGTGGGGCGCCCTCGAAACCGTCCCAATCGCCCCATTCGGGGGACGGAGAATCACCGGCGGACGGTCCTCTTGACCGGCTCTGGGCGGCGTGGAACGACGAACCCAGACCGGATCATGTCTCTTTCTCGAGCGCTTCTGGTGCTGGCGATGACAACGCACTGCATCACCGCATGTCCTGCGCCAGGGGAGGGGGTGAACCCTCCGCCGGCGGTGGTTGGGGCCTGCGTGGCCTGCCACGAGGGGGCCGGCGCCGGGGAGCATCTGCCAGCGCTGCTCGGAAAGAGCCCGGAAGAGCTCGCCGCCGCGCTCGACCGGCACCGCTTTCGCGGGGTGGTGATGCCGCGGTTGCTGCCTGCCCTCTCCGACGCGGAGCTCGAGCGGGCGCTCGAGGCGCTGTCCCGGCGGTGGGGCCGATGACGAGGCTTCGCCGGAGGGAGCTGCTCGGCGCGGCGGTCGGGATCGCCGCCGGCTGCCGGCGACTCGGACCTCGCGTGGTCATCATCGGCGGTGGCTTCGCCGGCGCGGCCTGCGCTCGAGCCCTTCGCTGGCTCGCGCCTTCGGCCCGGGTCACGCTCGTCGAGCGCCGGCCCCGATTCTTCACCGGACCGTTCACGAACGCGGTGGCGGCCGGCATCTGGTCGCCAGAGCGGATCCGGACCGGGCCACAGGCGGTCGCCGCCGACGGGGTCGAGGTGCTGTTCGACGACGTGGTGGAGCTCGACCCGGTGGCGCGGAGGGTTCGCACCGCGTCCGGCCGGAGCCTCGTCGCCGACCGGGTGGTGGTGGCCCCTGGGATCGAGCTGTGTCCGGACCGGGTACAAGGCCTCGAGAGCTCGGCCCGCAACTTCCCGGCGTGGACGGGGGACCAGGACGTGCTCGCGCTCGCTCGGCGGGTGAGAGAGGCGCCCGAGGGCGCGGTCGCGGTCATCGCGCCGCCGGCGCTCCCGTACCGGTGCCCGCCTGGGCCCTACGAGCGGGCGAGCCTCTTGGCCCACGCTCTCGTTGGCCGTCGCGGAAAGGTGCTCGTGCTCGACGCCGAGGATGACTTCACCAAGCGGGCGCTGTTTCGGCTCGAGTGGGATGTTCGCCACCCCAAAGCGGTGACCTGGGTGCCCCGGTCGGAGGGCGGCGCCGTGGTTCAGGTGCGGGGGGACGAGGTAGAGACCGAGAGCGGGGAGAGGGTCCGGGCCGACATTCTGTCCGTTCTGCCTCCGCAGCGGGCGGGCGGGCTCGCCCAATCGGCGGGACTCGCCGACGCGAGCGGCTGGTGCCCGGTGCACCCGGCGACCTTCGAGTCCCGCCGCTTCGCCGCGATCCATGTCATCGGGGACGCCGCCGACGCCCATCCGATGCCGAAGTCGGCGTTCTCGGGGCACGCCCAGGCCCACTTGGTGGCGGTGGCGCTCGCCCGGATCTTCGCTGGGCGGCCGCTCGTCGCGGAGAAGCTGGTGAACACCTGCTTCAGCCTCACCACCCCCAAACACGCGGTGTCGGTGTCCGCCGTCTACGGCATCGAGCCAGGGGCGGACCGGATCACGCTCCTTCGGGCCGAGACCAGCCCGCTTTCCGCCGCCGACGACCTGCGGGAAAAGGAGGCGCTGCTGGCCGAGGCTGCCTACGATGCCCTGGTGGCGTCGTCCTTCGGCCGCCCGCGGAAGTGAGATGGACCGGCGCCGGATCAATTCGATGTGTCCTTTTGGCCATCGGGCGAGACCATCGGCAGGCTCGCCGCCTCGTACGCCGAGTACAGATGCATCACCGATCGGCGGAGCTCGGCTCTTGCCACCGCGAGCCCAGAGAGGCCGGTCGGTGGCTCCATGTCCCAGATTTCGGTCGGACCCTGCCCGTGGGCTGCCGCTTTTTCGAGCGCGTGGTCGAGCCAGCGCAGGTAGGACCGCGTCGAGTCGATCCCGGCCCCGTCGGGGTGGGCGGGGCCATGCCCAGGGACGACGATTCGCGCCCGAAGCTCCGCGAGCGCGTCGAGCGACGTGAGCCATGGGCCGAGGTCCGCGTCCGGCGTGGTCGGGGCCCGGCCAAAGAACACGAGGTCTCCGGCGAACAGGGTCTGGCTCTCGCGGTCCACGACGGCGAGGTCGTCTCCGTGGTGGCCTCGGAGGGCCAGGAGGTCGAGCTTTCGGCCGCCGAACTCGGCTGGGCCAGGCGACAGAGGGGTCGTGACCGCCCGCACCGATGTCCCCCTCATCCATCCCCCGAGCAGCCGATACATGTTCTCGGTCAGCGCCTCGCCGTGAGCGGCGAGGTGGGCGGCGGCCCCAGGCAGGGCAAAGAGCGGCGCCTCGGGAAAGGCGCCGGCCCCGAGAAAGTGGTCCGGGTGGGCGTGGGTGAGCAGGATCGCGACCACCGGCGCCTCGCTGAGCCGAGCGACGGACGCGCGCAGGGCCTCCCCGTACCGAAGCGACGGCCCCGCGTCGATGAGCACCACGCCAGCAGGGCCGATGAGCACGCCGACGTTGGCGATGTCCCCCCCATTGTCTCGGTCGAAGTCCTCGTTCTTGCCCTCGACCACGTACACCCCGCTCGCGATGGGCCGGGGCTCGAGCTCGTAGCTCTGGCTGAGCAAGAGCAGAAGCAGCGGGCTCATGGTCCCACCCGGGCCGAGAAGCGGTTGGCCTGAAGATCTCGCCCTTCGACTCGAAACGGGCCGGACTCGGTGAGATCCAACGTGAAGGTCGGGTTCTCTTCGACCGGCTCGTAGGGGTGGATCCGGGCCCAGAGGTCCCCCGCTTCACCGCGCAGCTCGATGTGCTCGATGTGGAACACGGGAACCCCGGGGGCGAGGCCGGTGTCCATGGGATGCATCACCCGGAGCTTCACCCGCTGTCCGTCCTTTTGGGGCCAGCGACGGGCGTAGACCTCTCCGAGCCGCTCGTACCACTGCGGAGCGGCGCTGGCCGCGCTCGGGGCCGAGCAGCCCCCTCCGGCGGCTGCGAGCCAGATCCCTCCAACCCTCCAACCCTCTTCGGTGAGGACCGCGGCCCGGACCGGGGTGGAGCGCTCGACCTTGAGCCGAAATCCGATGTCGGGGTGGGCCTTCGTCGGCTCGAGGTCGAGCGCGAGCGGGAGAGGGTTCAGGTCCGCGAGCACCCGGATCTTCCGGACGGACCCAAGACCCCGGACGCGGACCCGGATCGGCACCGCGAGCGGGTCTTCGGCCGCGGCCGGCGCGATCACCTCGACCCTTGGGTCGAACACGACGGCTCCGGGGAGAAATCGCTCCACCATCGATGGCCAAAGCGGGGAGCGCAGTGGGTCTTCGGGGGCGGCTCCGGCGAGCACCGCGAGCAGGATCAGATTCATCGGGGACCTCCGGATGGTTTTGGAGGGGGAGCCAGCCACAGCCGCCAGGACCCGCTCGCCCGCACCCGGACGAAGTATCGGCCGGGGGCGTCGATGAGAAACGAGCCCTCGCCCTGGCCGCCGAGGTGGATGTTCTGGATCAGCTTCTGGGGCGCCTGCATGATCTCGAGCACGAGGACCACGTCGGAGCTCTCGTAGTGAAGGAGCTGGGGCTCCTTCACGTCGAGCGGCACCTCGGCCGCGCCCGTCCCGGAGTGGACAAAGCCCGGTTGGGCCAGCGCGTCGAAGCAAGACAGCCGCTCGGACGCAGAGAGCAGCGCCGCGCACCGGGCGAGCTTCGGGGCGCAGGGTTCGGCGACGAGCAGCAGCATCACCAGTCCCGCGGACATCCCTCGCATCCCTCCATGTGCACGCCCTCCCAGATCGTGAACCTGATGACGGTGCTCTCGAGGCGGGCGTCGGCGAAGTCGGCGTTGTAGAGCTTCGCCTCCTGGAGGTTTGCGGAGGCGAGGTTCGCTCCCACCATCTTGATCTTTCCCGCCCACACCGCCTCGAGCGACGCCGCGGTGAAGTTCGCGCCGGTGAAGTCGGCGCCGGCCATGCGAACGAAGTCGAGGTCGGCCCCGGTGAAGTCGGCGCCGGCCGCGCTCGCCCCGTGGAGGAACGCCCGGGTCAATCGGGCCCCCCGCAGGCTCGCCCCGTCGAGCTTCGCTCCGGTGAGCTTCGCTCGCCGAAGGTCCGCCCGGTCGAGGTTCGCTCCGGTCAAGTCGATGCCGGACAGATCGAGACCAGCGAGCCGGGCATGGGAGAGGTTGACCTTCGGGCAGACCGCGTTCGGTCCGAGGGTGCAGCCGGAGAGGACGAGCGGCCCCTTCCTGGGCTCCGGGGTGTCGACGATGAGCTCGAAGCCGTGGGCACGGGCAGAGAGGGCGAGCAGCAAGAGGGCGGGGACGAGCGAGCGCATGGGGCCTCCAGGGGTCGGGGGACGGAGCGGCGGTGGGGCCGCCCCGTCCCGAAGCGATGTCATTTGGCGGCGAGCTCGCGGGTTGGGACCTCGAAGATCCAGTAGGACCCGCCCTGGCTCACGGTGTTGGTGAGCGCGGCCATGTCACCGCCCCACAGCGGGACCGCCGCTCCGTAGCCGGAGGCGACGCCGACGTATTGCTTGCCGTCGAGCTCGAAGCTGATCGGGCAGGAGACGATGCCCGAGCCGGTCTGAAACGACCACAGCTCGGTCCCCTTCTTCGCGTCGAAGGCCTTGAAGAAGCCGTCCGAGGTCCCGGTGAACACGAGGCCGCCCTTCGTGGTCAGCGCCCCGGCCCACAAGGGCAGGCTCTCCTTGTGCTCCCAGACGATCTTTCCGGTCTGCGGGTCGAGCGCCCGCAGAACCCCCACATGGTCGTCATGGGACCGCTTGATGCGGAAACCCTGGCCCAGGTACGCGGAGCCCGCCTTGTAGACCACCTCTTCGGTCCAGTAGTCCTCTTCCCAGTGGTTGGCCGGGATGTAGAACAGGCCGGTGTCGGGGCTGTAGGCCATCGGGTTCCAGTTCTTCCCGCCGAGGAACGGGGGAGAGACCCGGACCGTCTTGCCCTTCTTTTCGCCCGGCTCGGGCAGCGGGGGGCGCTGTCCGGGGACCTCGACCGGGCGCCCGGTCTCGAGGTCGATGCGCTCGGCCCAGGTGATCCCATCCACGAAAGGATAGGCGGCGAGCAGCGCCTTCGGCCGGTTGATGGTGCCTCCTCGCTTCGTGAGCGCGTCGGTGTCGGTCACATAGAAGAAGCCGTTTCGGTCGGCGTGGGCGCCGGCCCGGACCGTCTTTCCATCCTTCGTCTTGAAGGGAAAGAGGATGATCTCGTTGTTGCCGGAGAAGTCCCAGGCGTCGTTGGGGGTGTGCTGGTAAAAACCTACCAACTGGCCGGTCGTCGCGTCTACGTAAGCCTGACCGGAGGTGTACAGCGAGTCGCCGGGCCAGCGGGCCCAGCCGTTCCAGGGGGCCGGGTTGCCCGAGCCGATGATGATGGTGTTGGTCTTCTCGTCGAAGACGGCGCTCTGCCACGGGGCGCCCCCGCCGTGATGCCAGGCTTCGACGAGCTCACCGTCCTTGGTGCGCGGCCATGACGGCGCCTTCGGGTCTCCGGTGGAAATGGAGTCCTTGCCGCCTCGCTTTCCCATGTGTCCTTCGACCAGCGGGAGCATCCACAGCTCCTCGCCGGTGTCCGGGTCCCGGGCGAACAGCTTGCCGATGACCCCGAACTCGTCCCCGGAAGACCCGTGGATGAGCAGGATCTTCCCGGTCTTCTGGTCCTTGATGATGGTCGGGGCGCCGGTCATCGTGTAGCCGATCTTGTGGTCCCCGAACTTCTTTCGCCAAATCACCTTACCCGTCGCCTTGTCGAGCGCGTAGACAGCGGCGTCGAGCGTCCCCAGGAAAACCTTGTCCCCATAGATGGCTGCGCCGCGGTTCACGACGTCGCAGCATGGGCGGATGTCGTCGGGGAGCCGGGCCTCGAACTTCCACAGGCGCTTTCCGGTCTTCGCGTCGAGCGCCCACATCCGGCTGTAGGACCCGGTGACATACAGGACGCCTTCGTGCAGGAGCGCCTGCGTCTCTTGCCCCCGCTGTTTCTCGTCCCCGAACGAGAAGGCCCACGCCGGCACCATGTGCTTCACGTTCTTCGTGTCGATCTGCGACAGCTCCACGTAGCGCTGGGCGTTGGTCCCCATCCCGTAGCCGAGCACGGTCTTCGGGTTCTTGTGGTCGATGCGGATGTCCTCCCAGGTCACCGGCTTCGACTCTCCGGCCGCGGCCGCATGGGCGAGCAGCATCGCCCATGCGCCGGCGAGCAGCGGGGTTCGGGGCAGCGTCTTTGGCATCATTCAATTCCTCCCTCGGGTTCAATGGACAGGTGGACCGGGTCTTCGGGTCCGAGCGGCGCTTCATCCGCCGCGATGGTTGGGCTCCGCTCGGGAGCCAAGGGCTACTTGCCGAGCTCTTCCTTGAGGAGGGCCACGGCTCGGTCGGGTTTTGGCGCGCTCCCGTCGATCAGCGCGGCCGCTCGATCCATCGGGGTGTCCGCCTTGGGCGCACCGGAGACGGTGCTGACTTTTTGGGACAGCGCCCGCAGCGCCTTCGCGTGGGAGGCGAACTGGGCCTTGTCTTTCTCCGTCTCGAGCTTTTGGGCCACCTCGAGCGCGTCTGCTTTCACTTCGGCGAGCTGATCGAGCTTCGGACGGGTCTCGAGGTACAGCCGGATGGCCCAGGCCGCCTCCTGGCTGATGATGTCCTTGAAGGGGGGCATCTTGTAGATCCCGTTTTGGGTGGCGCCGTTTTGGATTCGGCTCGCGAACCACTCGTCGCCGAAGTCGTTGGCCTCGAGGTTTCTCAGGTCGGGAGCGAGCCCACCGGAGATGGCCTCGAGCCCGTGGCAACGAGCGCAGTTGGTGTTGTAGCCCTTGGATCCCACCCTGAGGGCGGCGGCGTACACCTCGGGCGGGGCATTTCGGTACGGGTTCTCGGCGCGCCAGTCCTCGCCGAGCTGGGGCAGGCCGTCGGTCTCGACCGCCTGCGGGGCCGTATCTCCATGGGCGTGGGCGAGCGTGGCGGTGCCGAGGATCGTCGCGATCCCAAGAGCGATCTTGTGCATGTCGGTTCCTTCATCGGCCCGCGGGCCGGCGCCCACCGACCACGGGCCGGAGGCAGGGGGTTCTTCGAGAGAGAGGTGGGGGCGGGCGAGCGCCGGGGCCCTCGCCCACCCCCACCTCTGCAGGGAGGACGGTCAGAAGAAGCCTCGAGGAGGTCCTCTCAGAAGAAGCCCATCGGCTTCGGGTCGTAGCTGACCAGCAGGTTCTTGGTCTGCTGGTAGTGCGACAGCATCATCTTGTGGTTTTCGCGGCCGATGCCCGACTGCTTGTACCCACCGAAAGCGGCGTGGGCCGGGTACAGGTGGTAGCAGTTGGTCCACACCCGGCCGGCGTGGATCTCCCGTCCGGCCCGGTAGGCGGTGTTGCTGTCGCGGGTCCAAACCCCGGCGCCCAGACCGAACAAGGTGTGGTTCGCGATCTCCATGGCGTTGTCGAAACCATCGAAATCGGTCACCGCCACCACCGGCCCGAAGATCTCCTCCTGGAAGACGCGCATGTCGTTCTTCCCGGAGAGAATGGTGGGCTGCACGTAGTAGCCCCCGGCGAGGTCCCCGCCGAGCTCGGCTCGCTCACCGCCACACACGACCCGAGCGCCTTCGCTCCGGCCGATTTCGATGTACGACATGATCTTCTCGAGCTGCTCGGTCGAGGCCTGCGCGCCGATCATCGTGGTCGGGTCGAGGGGGTGGCCGGCCTTGATGTTCTTGACCCGCTCGGTCGCCATCTCGAGGAACTGGCCGTAGATCTTCCGGTCGATGAGCGCCCGCGACGGGCAGGTGCAGACCTCGCCCTGGTTCAGGGCGAACATCGCGAACCCTTCGAGGGACTTCTGGCGGAAGTCGTCGTCCTGGGCCAGCACGTCACCGAAGAAGATGTTCGGGGACTTGCCGCCGAGCTCCAGCGTCACCGGGATGAGGTTCTCGGAGGCGTACTGCATGATGAGCCGCCCGGTCGTGGTCTCACCGGTGAAGGCGATCTTCGAGATGCGCTTGCTCGACGCGAGCGGCTTTCCGGCCTCGAGGCCGAACCCGTTCACCACGTTCAGCACGCCGGCCGGGATGAGGTCACCGACCAGGTTCATCAACTCGAGGATGCCGGTGGGGGTCTGCTCGGCCGGCTTCAGCACCACCGCGTTGCCGGCGGCGAGCGCGGGGGCGAGCTTCCAGGCCGCCATGAGGATCGGGAAGTTCCAGGGGATGATCTGGCCGACCACGCCGAGCGGCTCGGGGTAGTGGTAGGCGACGGTGTGCTCGTCGATCTCGGAGAGCGAACCCTCCTGCGCGCGAATGCAGCCGGCGAAGTACCGGAAGTGGTCGATGGCGAGCGGGATGTCGGCGGCGAGGGTCTCGCGCACCGGCTTGCCGTTGTCCCAGGTCTCGATGACCGCCAGCTTCTCGAGGTTCGCCTCCATCCGGTCGGCGATCTTGTTGAGGATGTCGGCCCTCTTGGCCGGCGCGGTCTTTCCCCAGGCCGGAGCCGCCTTGTGGGCGGCGTCGAGGGCCAGATCGATGTCCTCGGCGGTGGACCGGGGGACTTCGCAGCTCACCTGCCCGTTCACCGGGCTCCGGTTCTCGAAGTATCTTCCGAGGCGGGGCTCCACCCACTCCCCGCCAATGAAGTTCTGATAGCGCGCGTTCAGTTTCGGTGCTGCGTAGACCATGCTTTGCCTCCCTGCGACGGGGCCAGTGTGGCCCCTGTCAAGAGGATGGCAATGCAGGCTCTGGGCCAACGTCGCGGGGCGCTGTGACAGGGTGACGCATCGCGGTATCTGTAGCGATTCACGCCACCTGGCTTGGAGCGAATCGCTACAGCTGTCGCGGCCGGTGACGCCGGCGGGACAGCCACCACGCCGCGGCCAGGCCGAGCCCCGAGCCGGAGGCGCCGGTGTGGCGGCAGCCCCCCTCCCCATCGAGCGCGGTCGAGTCCGGGGCTTCAGGTCGCTCCGGTGGCCCTCGAGGGCCCTGCGGGTCTTCCGGCTCCGGCGGCTCGGGGGTCTCGGGCGCGAGGTCGGGGCGGAGGCGCAAGAGGGCGCCGGCCGGGTTCACGAGCCCGTAGCCGTAGTCTTGGTCGTGGCCCCGCTCATCAGGACGGGCGAACGGGGCTGGTCGGGCGCTCTCTACCAGCGCGGCGCGAATGTCGCTCGGGGTCGCGGCGGGGTCGGCCGACGCGAGCAGTGCGGCGACGCCGGCGACGAGCGGGCAGGCAGCGGAGGTGCCGCCAAAGGAGCTGGTGTAGTCCCCCGGGTCGCTGCCGCGGGGCCCGGAGATGTCGGTGGTGACCGTGCCGCCGGGGGCGGCGAGATCCACCGCGGGGCCGAAGCTCGAGAAGGAGACGAGCTCGTCGAATAGATTGGTGGCGGACACGGTCAGCACGCCCGGCACGGCAGCGATGGCGTGGCTCGGGATCTCGGACCGGGAGTTGCCGGCGGCGAAGACGACGGTGGTGCCCCGTCCGCCTCGGCCTTCCGCCATCAACCGCTCGAGGGCCGCCCGCACGGGGGCCGGGACGGGGATGTCACCGACGTAGCCCCAGCTGTTCGAAGCGACTGCCACCGAGGTGGTGCGGATGTGCTCGAAGGCCCGGACTGCGGCCGACGTAGGCAAGCCGGGCGAGCCGCGGGGCGGGAGCAGCCGCACGCACTGCAGGGTGCACTGGGGGCAAGCGCCGGCGATGCCCCGGCCGTTGTTGCCGCGAGCGGCCACCACCCCGGCGCACGCGGTGCCATGGTTGTTGTCGTCGGACTCCGGGTGGCTCGGATCGTCGTCGTCGTCGACCGCGTCGTAGCCGGGCGGCCCGTCGAACGCGAGGTCCTCGTGCTCGAGGTCGCAGCCGTTGTCGACGATGGCGACCACCGTGGACGGATCGCCAGGGTGCAGCCGCCAGGCCGCCTCGATGTCCACCCGCCCGAGGTACCACTGCCCGGGGTAGCGAGGGTCGTCGGGCGGCACGGCGAAGTCCCGGGGCTCGACCTCGAGCCAGAGATCCGGCTCCGCGCTGTAGACCCCGGGGACGAGCGAGAGCCGGGCGGCGAGTTCGAGCGCTCGCTCGGCCGGATCGGACGCGCGGGTTCGAAAGAGGCCAGGCGCGAGCCGCTCGAGGGGCTCGATCCCGAGCGGCGCCGGATCCACCGGGCGCCCGAGACCCACGATCACCTCGGAGCCGATGCGGGCGAAGAACGAGGGGGGCGCGAGCGGATCGCGCCCCGGACCGCGGTCGCGTTCGGCTTCGAGACGGCGACCGGGATGAGGGGCCGTGATCGAGACCGCTATCAGCCCCGAGTCGTCCGAGCCGACCGGGGTCGCGCCCCACCACCGTCCGTCCGCGGCCCGAAACCACGTCGGGGACGGTTCGAAGTGGGTTTCATCGTCGAGCGCACCGTCGAGCGCACCGGCAAGCGGGTTGGGCGCCGCGAGCGCCGTGCCCAAGAGCATCCACCACATGAGGCCTCCTACCACGGGGAGATGACCCACGCGGCGCCGCGTGGGTCGGTGCTACACCAAACATCGAGACCGCTTCGGCGGCCAAAACCGATGTTGACACGCATTCTCAAAAATTACACGCTTGCGCCCATGAAATTCGCGCTCTTCGCAATGTGTTCGGGCCTGGCCGTGCTCGCCGGGTGCTCCGACGACGAGGACATGGGTCCGGGGGACGCCGGCCCTGCCGATCTGGGCGGCCCGGCCGACCTGGGCCTGGCCGACGCCGGTCCGGCCGACACCGGAGCCACCGGTCGCTGCCCCGATTCGGTCGAGCCGGAGTGCCAGGACGAATCGGTGGGCGAGCTGTCGTTTCGGGCCGTCGTGGCCGAAGGGACGGTGACCGAAGAGGGCGCGAGCCCCGGCGAGCGGACCTACGTGGACGCGAGGGGCGGCGGCCTCATGATCCCGCAGAGCTTCCTGTACGCCCGCTTCACCGAGTCCGGCCTCGAGAAGGTGGAGATCTCGGACGAACAGGCGTTCGAAGACAGGTCTTGGCACATCGCCTTTCGCCGCTACGTCGTCCGCCTCAACAGCGGGGTGTCGGGGCCGTCCTGCGTCGAGGGAGCCCGAACGCCCCCGGGGACGAGCTTCGACGACGTCTCCGCCGACGCGCTCACCTTCTCTTCGGAGGCCTATTTCACCCCGATGAGCTGCGAATTGGTGAACGACGGGTCCGGCCTCCCGAACGCCCCGGCCACGGTGCTGTCGAGCTTCTGGAGCTACCCAGGCTGCGTGCAGATGACCGGGAACGTGTTCGTCGTGCTGCTCGAGGACGGTCGACGGGTGAAGCTGGAGGTGCTGAGCTACTACGATCCGGCGGTCCAGGAGCAGTGCCAGGCCGGCGGGCTCCAGGGTCCCCCGGTGGGTTCGGGCAACATTCGCCTCCGCTGGGCGTTCCTCTGAGCCGGCTTTCCAAGGTAGGCCCCTCTGGTGCGCTCGCTCGTCGTCGCTGTCCTGCTGTCTGCCTGCGGGCCGGTCCCGCTCGACTTCGCCACATCGGCCCTCCCGATCCGCCCCGATGACCCGAGGTCGTCGGAGCCGAGCTACGGCTCGGAGGACATGATCGAGTCGGTGGTGTCCCCGGGCGGGGCGTTTCGCATCCACTTCACCCGCTCCGGCCGCCACGCCGTCCCGCTCCCCGGGCCCGCGGTCCCGTTCTTCGTCGAGCAAGTCGCGCGCACCTACGACGAAGCGCTGACCTTCTACGAAGCAGGAGGCTATCGGCGCCCGCTGTCCGATGGCGGCGCACCGAACGGGGACGGCGGCGACGACCTCTTCGACGTCTACCTCATCGACATGAACCGCCGCGGCACCGGCATGTTCGTGATCGACGCGTGCGAGCCGGGGTCGGTTCGCCGCTGCGCCGGGCACATCCGTCACGAAAACGACTTCGCTGGATATGGCTACCCCAGCACCGAAGTCGGCAACCGGATCCTCGCCAGCCACGAGCTGTTTCACGCCGTGCAGGCCGCGTACGCTGCCGGTGAGCGGGGGAGCCTCACCGAGGGCACGGCGGTGTGGGCCACCGAGTGGTTCGACGACCGGCTCTATGACTTCGAGGGGTTCATCGGCGCTTATCTATCCAGGAGCGATCGAACGCTCGATGCCGACGGCGGCGGCTTCGACTCGTTCGTGTACGGGGTGGGGATCTATTTTCGGTTCCTCGAGGAGCGGTACGGGCCACAGATCACGCGAGCGCTGTGGGAGCGCCGCGATGGAGCCGCCGCCGACGAAGGCTGGCTCGACAGCGCGGACCACGTCATTCGCGCCGCGGGGGGCCCCGGCTTCGATCGGGACTTTCTCGAGTTTTCGTCGTTCAACCTCGCCCTCGGGGCGGCGGTCGCGGCCCCGACCTACCGGGAGGCGGCCGGCTACCCCCCGCTGACGACCACCGCGGTGGCGGCTCCGGTCAACACCGGTCGGCTGAGGATGTTCCCAGCCACGCTCCGGGCTTTCGACGTCGATCCCGGACCTCGCCAGGAGCTGTGGGTCGAGGCCACGGGGGCGCCGCTCGAAGGGTTGTTCGTAGCCGTGCTCGACTCGATGGGACGAGAGCCCGTCGCCCGGTGGCCGGCGGACGAGGGAGCGCGGCGGTTCCTCGTGCCGGCGGGGGCGCCGCTGCGGGTGGGTCTGGTGGACACCCGGCGGTCCGGTCCCTCGCTGCGTCCCACCCTCTGCGTCGGCGACGAGGCGGAGAACGCGGTGTGCCTGGGTGAGCCCGAAGAACCGGAGGAGCCGGAGCAGCCCGAACGACCGGAGGAGCCGGAGCGGCCCGAAGCGCCGGAGCCGGACGGTTCGGGCGGCGACGCGACCGGAGGATGCGCCGCGCTCGTCGATGAGGAGCGGGCGAGCTTCCCGCTGCTCGTCGCCGCCGTGGCTCTGCTCTCGAGGCGGCTCAGGTCCCGCAGAAGGTTCGATAGTCGGCCGTGAACGAGGCCGGCGCCGGCGATTCGTAGGCCTTTAGCCCGGGGCGGCGGGTGAACGGGTCGGTGAGAACGGAGACGAGCGCGTGAAACGGCCCGAAGTCGCCTTCGTCGGAGGCGGCGGCGAGCGCGCGCTCGACCTGGTGGTTTCTGGCAACGTACACGGGATTTGCCCGCTCGAGGGCCTCGGCCCGCTCCGGAGGCGCGCCGTCTTCGCCGAGCCGCTCGAGCCACCGCCGAACCCACGTCTCGGCCCGGTCGCGGTCATCGAACCATGAGGTCCAGCGATCGCGGTCCCCGCGGGCGACGTCGGCGAGGCCGCGAAACGCGCCGGTATGATCGGGGCGGGCGTCGGCCATCAGCCGCAGGAGCTCGTCGACGAGGGTCTCGTCCTCGGCTCGGACCGAGCCGAGGCCGAGCTTTCTTCGCATCACCGCGAGCTGAGCCGCCCGGTACACCGCCTCGTACCCATCGATGACCGGCTGGGCCATCGCCACCGCCTCCTCCGGGTCGTCGTGCACGACGGGGAGCAGGGCGGAGGCAAAACGAGCGAGGTTCCAGCCCAGGATCGCGGGCTGGTTGCCGTAGGCGTAGCGGCCGTGGCCGTCGATGGAGCTGAACACCGTACCGGGATGGTGGCTGTCCATGAAGGCGCACGGGCCGTAGTCGATGGTCTCCCCCGACAGGGCGACGTTGTCGGTGTTCATCACCCCATGGATGAATCCCACCCCCATCCACTCGGCGACGAGCGCGGCCTGGGCATCCCGCACGGCCGTCAGCAATCCGACCGCCGTCCTGTCCGCGCCTGGGTAGTGGCGCTCGATGGTGTAGTCGAGCAGGCGGCGTAGGGACTCGCGGTCGCCGCGCAGCGCGAAGAACTCGAAGGTACCCACCCGGAGGTGGCTCGCGGCGATCCGGGCGAGCACCGCGCCGGGACGGGCCATCTCCCGCAAGACTTCCTCTCCGGTGGCGGTCACCGCGAGGGCCCGGGTGGTGGGGATGCCGAGGTGGTGCATCGCCTCGCCGATGAGGTATTCCCTCAGCATCGGACCGAGCGCCGCTTTGCCGTCCCCCCGCCGGGAGAACGGGGTGCGGCCCGAGCCCTTCAGCTGCAGATCCCGCCGCCGGCCGTGCCGGTCCACGATCTCGCCGAGCAGGTGGGCCCGGCCATCGCCGAGCTGCGGCGACAGCCCCCCGAACTGGTGTCCGGCGTAGGCCTGCGCGATCGGCTCGGCCCCGCTCGGGAGGCGGGCTCCGGACAGGAGTTCCGCACCTTCGCGCTCGAGCGCGTCCGGATCGAGCCCGAGCTCTTCGGCCAGCGGCCGGTTGAGCGCGACCAGCCGCGGCGCCGGCGGGGTCTCGGGGGCGACCGCCGCGTAAGCGCCGGTCAGGTCTCGGACGTAGGTGTTGTCGAACGCGAACATGATGGTTTCCCGGTCCGGCCACCCGTACCGGCCCACCGCTCGCCCGCCAAGCCGGAGCGGCCCCTACCTGCGAAGCGCGCCACCTCATCGCCGGGACCAGGAAACGGCCTACCCGCGTCGTCGCGGCGCCCGTCCGAGGGTCCCCCGACCGGCCCACGGTTTTCGGTGCCTCCCGGACGGTGCCCCCGTTTCCGGACTGGACCGCCCTCGCGTAGAGTGGGCGCCGGCGGGGCGGTGACCGAGTCCAATCGAAAAGTGCTCGAGAAGCTGAGGCGGCTCGAGCGGCTGGCGCGAAAGGCGGGCAGCGAAGGGGAGCGGGCGGCGGCCGAAGCCGCGCGCCGCCGGCTGGTGGAACGGCTCGACCGCGAAGGGGTGCACGTCGCCCCCGAGCTGAAATCGTCGGTGGGCGTCGAGTTTCCCGCGTTCGACCGGGCGGCGGCTGCGCTCGGGGTGGATCGCTCCGCCCGAACGGTGGTGGCGAGCCCCGAAGCGGTCGCGTACGAGCCCGGACCGAGCTGGTCGGCTCCGCCCCCGATGGTCGAAGAGACGGCCCCGACCACCGCGCCGATCGAGATTCGGTTCGAACCGCCGGTCGAGGACCTGACCCCGCCGGTCGAGGACCTGACCCCGCCGCCGAGGCCCATTTCGCCGTGGTCGGATCGGACAGGTCGACCGGAAGCGACCCCGGTGGGGGTGTTTCGGGCCGAACCGCTGGTCCGAGCCCCATCGCGCGCGGCCCCGCCGTCCGCTCGGCCCGCCGCCCTCGCTCGGACGGGTGAAGCGCCCGCTCCCAGACGGCAGGCCTGGGTGCAGCCGCTGATCGGCGCGGTCGTGGCTCTCATCGCGGTGGAGGTGGTCGTGGTCGCGTCCGGCGGCTCTTTTCGGTCCCCAGCTCCCGAGGGGCGTCCGATCGACCTCGACGCACAGCGGTGCGGGGCCGGCGCCATGGAATCGTGCGCGCAGCTCGGAGCGACGCTCGCCCGCGGGGTCCGGCTGGGGTCCACCTGGGGCGGGAAGGACCTGCCCTCCTGCGGCCGGGGAGACGCGGACTCGTGCGCGAGGCTCGGTCAGCGATTCGCCCAAGAGTCGTCGCTCGCGCTTCGGCCTGGGGGTCTGCCCTCCTCGGCGCTGAGGGAGGTGGCCTGCGCGGTGGGTTCGGCGATCTGCAGTCTTCCGACCCCATAGAGCCCGCTGAAACGATTGCTGGCCCCGCCGGCTTCGTCGTACACCGCTCGCCATGGAAGCGGCGCCGGTGGGAGATCCTGGGCCCGACGGGCCGGTCACACCTCCCGCGGAACGCCAGGGATCCGTGGAAACCCGAATCCCGCACGGGGAGGAACCCTATACGGGAGCCCATCGCCCCACCACCATCCGGAGTCGGCTCGGTCGCCTGCTCCAGCGATGGTCCGGGTATTTCGCGACCCACGTCCTGCATCTCGACGACACGCCCGGACGCATCGCGCTCGGGGTGGCTATCGGCTTCTTCATCGCCTTCACCCCCACCATAGGGATCCAGATGGTGCTCTACCTGGCGGTGGTCGCGGTCCTGCCCGCCAACAAGGTCAGCGGCATCCTCCCGATTTGGGTGACCAATCCGCTCACCGCCGCCCCCATCTATTATTTCAACTGGCGGGTCGGGACCTTCCTGTTGACCGGGCGCATCGAGACCTCGCCCGCGAGCCGGGCCGCCATCGAGCGCCTCATCGAAGGCGATCCCTCCCGGGACATCGGCTTCTTCGAGCGGCTCTTCGACCCCCAGTTCTGGTCGGCGGCGGCGGCCCTGCTCGGTCGAATCGGCGGGGAGCTGTGGGTGGGGAGCCTGTTCGTGGGGCTCGTCGCCGCGGTCGTCGGTGGGTGGATCACCCTCCGGGTGCTTCGGGCGTACCGGAACCGCCGCTGACCGCATGCGGGTCATCACGCTCAACCTCAACGGGATCCGCAGCGCGGCCGAGAAGGGCTACTTTTACTGGCAGCGCCGCCAGGCCGCGGACGTCATCTGCCTTCAGGAGGTCCGGGCCCTGCCGGAGCAAATCCCCGACGCCGCTCGAAGCACCCGCCGCTACCACGCCGTGTTCCAACCCGCGGCGAAGAAGGGCTACAGCGGGGTCGCGATCTACGCCCGAAAGCGACCGGACCGCGTGGTGAGCGCGCTCGGTTGGCCGGGGTGGGACGAGGAGGGCCGGTACCTTAGGGCCGACTTCGGGCCGCTGTCCGTCGTCTCGCTCTACATCCCCTCCGGATCGTCCGGTGAGGAGCGCCAAGCGGCGAAGTACCGGTTCCTCGACCGGCTCTACGGCCATCTGTCGGAGCTGCAAAAGGAGAGGAGGTCGTTCATCCTTTGCGGGGACTGGAACATCGCCCACCGCAACATCGACCTCGAGAACTGGCGCAGCAACCAGAAAAACTCGGGGTTTCTCCCGGAGGAGCGGGCCTGGCTCGACCGGGTGTTCGACGAGCTCGGGTGGGTGGACGCGTTTCGGGTCGTGAACCAGGCTCCCCGCCAGTACACGTGGTGGTCGAACCGGGGGCGAGCCTACGAGAAGGACGTCGGTTGGCGGCTCGACTACCAGATCGTGAGCCCTGACCTGAGGGCCAAGGTCAAGGCCGCCTCGATCTACCGCCGCCGCCGGTTCAGCGACCACGCTCCGCTCGTCATGGACTACGATCTTGAGCCGCTCGCGCCCGAGTGATTTTTTCCCCTCGCTGGCTGACGAAAACGCTCGGTGCCGGGAAAGTGACGCCGGGGCCGACCGCTCCGAGGAGACCGCCGATGCGAACGAAACCGACGACTGTTGCACTTTTGGTATCGAGCGCGTTGTTCGCGCCCTCTACCGTCCTCGCCCAGGCGCAGGGGTCGGTGCTGGTGGCGGCCGAGCGCGCCGAGCCGTTCGTCGCGCTCGACAACATCCCGGGGATCACCGGGATCCGGGCCATCTTCACGAACTTCTCGGGCACTCTGTCCAAGAACCAACCCATCGGGTTCACGTTCAACTACGCCGGGACGAACCACACCGTGTACGGCGCTTCGGTGGAGGGCTGGCTCGGCCTCGGGCCTCTACCGGTGCAGTTCTCGTCGCTCCCGAACAATCTCCCGGTGCTCTCGACCCAGGTCGACGGGCCCATCATCGCCCCGTGGTGGGACGACCTATCGGCGGTAACGTGCAGGACCGGAGAGACCGGGACCGCCCCGAACCGGATCCGCGTGGTCGAGTGGGCGCCCTGGCTGAACGGCGGCACGGCCCGGATGCAGGTCTGGATCTTCGAGGATGGGCGGCTCGAGGTCCGGTACGGAGGCACGATCGGGGCCGCGGCTTGGTCGGCGACGATGGGCTTCACCGGACGGGCGAACGACCCAAAGGGCGCGTTTCGACCCTGCGCTCTCACCGCCAACTGCACCGCCGCCGACTACAACGCGGTGTCGGGCCGGGCGTTTTCGATCCGGGCCCCAATCGACCCCGAGCTCACCATCGAGGTGGGGTCGTTTCCAAGAGGCGGCTTCCCGGGGACGACCGGGACGGGCACGGTGACCGCCATCAACATCGGCCAAAACGCCGCGACCAACGTGCTGATCGACGTTTGGCTGTCGGCGAACAATACGCTCGATGTCGCGACCGACTTTCGCATCGGGACGGCCACGGTGGCGAACCTTCCAAATGGAAGCCAGGACCAGCTCGTGAACTGGGAGGTTCCGGCGACGCTACCCAATGGAGACTACTTCCTGATCGCGAGGATCGACGCGAACGACCAATATCCGGAGTTCAACGAGGACGACAACACTGCTGTAGCAGACCAGAGATTTGCGACCGCGTACGAGCTGGCCGGAGACGGCTGCCGGGTCGTGAACCCCCGGGGCGCAAACCCGGGAGACCCGCTGACCTTCGAGCTCGACCTCGTGAACAACGGGGTGCCGTACGTCGGGTCGGTGGACATCCAGCTCCGGGCGTCGGTCGACCAAGCGTTCGACGCGACCGACCCGGTCCTCGGCACCGTGCCCATGGCGTTTCGTGGTTCCAACCGGGAGACCGGACAGGCCACCTTCACGCTTCCCGCGATGGGAGCCGGCGCCATCGCCCCCGGTCAATACTATCCCATCTGCATCATCGACCCCGCCAACACGATCCCGGAGACGAACCGGGCCAACAACATCGTCGTCGGGGACACTCGCTTCGGCTCGGGGCCGGACTTCACGGTCGCGTCCGTGGTGGTCCCGCCGCAGGTGCTGCCCGGCGGCACGGTCGACATCACCACCACCATCGAGAACCGGGCCGTCCCGTTCAGCGGTTCGGTGGCCTACCGGCTCTACGCTTCGACCAGCCCGACGCTCGACCGCACGACCGCGGTGGTGCTCGGCAACTACACGGTGACCTTCGCCGGGCAGGATAGCTTGCCAGACACCCGCTCGGTCACGTTCCCGGCGAGCCTCCCCGGAGCCCGCTACCGCGTGATCGCCGAGGTAGACCCGAACGCACGCATCCCCGAAGTGGACGAGATGAACAATCTCCAGGCGTCGGCGACCGACATCGTGAACGCGTTCGATTTCGTAACCCTCGCCGCGAGCCGCCAAGCGCTGACCACCGCGCAGGCGGGGACGCCGATTCGGGTCCAGGGCACCTTCCGCTCCGAAGGCATCGGCTTCGTCGGAAACATCCCGGTAGGGGTGTTCTTCTCGGACGACGACACCTTCGACGGAACGGACATCGAAGGATACCGGGGCCTCATCTTCTTCAACGGCGCGAACGCCACCGGCAGCCTCGACGTCACCTTCCCCACCCCTGCGATCACCCCCGGGACCTACCGGGTGTTCGTGGTCATCAACCCGGACAACAACCCAGCTGAGGCGGTCTTCACGAACAACGCGAGGCAAGCGGGAGGAACGATCGTGATCGAGGGCGCGGACCTGAGCGCCGACTCGCTTTCCGCGCCAGAGATTGTGTTCATCGGTCGCCCGATGGAGGTCACGCTCGAACTCTCGAACGGCCCGGACGCTCCTGCGAACGGCTTTCGCTACGCCTACTTCCTCTCGGAGACGGACGTCATCAACGTGTTCAGGGACCAGCAGGTGTTTTTGTCTCCCCTGTTGTCGCTCCCCGCCGGAGGGCAGCGAACGCTGACCGACCGGGTGACCGTGCCGACCTACACCTCCACCCGGTCCTTGTACCTGGGGGTGGTCGTGGACATCTTCTCCGCGGTTCCCGAGGTCAACAACCGGAACAACATTCGCCGCATCCCGACTCCGCTGTCGGTGGTCTTTCCGATCCCTGATCTCACTGGACAGATCGTGGAGACCGCGACGGCGGGTGCGGCCGGCGAGCAGCTGGCGGTGACGAGGCTCATCGCCAACATCGGCGTCGAGGACGCGCCGAGCTTCGACTACACCTACTATCTGTCGTCGAACGCTTCGATCGATCCCACCGACATCCCGATCGGGACGTTCACGACCGGGCTCGCGACGAACCAGGACGACTACGGGATCGACATCGTCGATATCCCCCCGAGTGTGACTCCGGGTACCTACTTCCTGGGTCTCATCCTCGACCCCGAGGATCGGGTCACCGAGGTCTCGAAAGCGAACAACCGCATCACCGGACCCCAGATCCCGGTGTTCGGGGCGGCGATCCGATTCATCACCTCTCGGATCGACAACGGGACCCTAGGCGTCCCGTACCAGGTGGGTGTGTACGCGGCGGGGGGCTCCGAGCCGATCACTTGGGGCGTCGCGGACGGCGATCTGCCCGGTGGGCTGTCGCTCGACGGCGCGGGCGGCATCATCTCCGGAACCCCGTCCGAGGAGGGGTTGTTCGCGTTCACCCTGCGGGCGTCCTCGGGGACGGCCTTTGCGGACCGCGACTTCTCCGTGCGGATCACATCGCCGTCGGTCCAGCTCGCGGTGGCGACCCCATCGCTGCGGGCGGCCGTCGTCGGACGGTCGTACCGCTCGCAGGTCATCGCGGTGGGCGGGGTTCCTCCGTACCGATGGTCCGCGCTCGGCGCCCTGCCCCCAGGGCTCGAGTTCTCGGAGAACGGCGTGGTCGAAGGCACTCCACTGACCCCGGGGAGCTTCATGGTCACGGTCCGGGTGACCGACGACCTGGGTGGGTCGGCGACCACGCAGGTTGCGCTCAACGTGCTGTCGCCCAGCGGCACGGTGCGGATCCAGCAGGTGCCGCTGCCGGACGCGATCGTCGGTCGGCCCTACTGCGTCGGCGACCAGCGGGTGCTGGTCACGGCGCAAAATGGGGTGGAGCCATACACGTGGGCGGTGACCGGGAACCTCCCCGAAGGCATGACCTTCTCCGAAGATGGCGCTCTCTGCGGGACGCCGGTGACCGCGGGTACCTACAACCTCACGTTCCGGGTCCAGGACGGCACCGGGATCTCGGATTCGGCGCTGTTCCGGCTGACGGTGCAGGGCAGCGACGAGTGTGCGATCGCGACCGCGACCTTGCCCCGGGGCCGGGTGAACGCTCCGTACGTTCAAGGGGACGACGAGCGGGCGGTGCGCATCCAGCCGGTCAACTGTGCGGAGCCGTTCACGGTCACCGTGGTCGAGGGGACCGGAGCGCTGCCCCCGGGCATCACGCTTCGCACCGACGGTACGCTCGAGGGGACGCCATCGGCGGCGGGGGCCTTTGCGTTTCTCGCCCAGGTGACCGACAGCACCGGCTCCGTGGACTTTCAGCCGCTGGCGATCATCGTCGACCCCGTGCCCGAGCCTCAGCTCCCGCTCGACAACGGCTGCGCCGGGGCGAAGCCGGGCCAGAGCGGCGGGCCGTGGCTGGCCTTGGTTCCGCTCGCGGCCCTGGTCCTCCTCCGTCGTCGTCGGCAAAACTGAGCGGAGCGCGCGGCCCAGGGTCTCGGCAGGCGGCGGTTTCCGTCGCCTGCTCGCCCGGGCTGCGGCGTTCCTAGGGCCGCGCCACATTCGCATCGCCGGGTGGGTCAGGCTCGTTTCTGTCCGAACCCACCGCCGCCCGGGGTCTCGATGCGAATGCGCTGGCCAGGCGCGAGCGACGCGCTGGCCTTCCCGCCCACGTCTTTTCCGCCGAGCTGGTTTCGTCCCGCTCGCCCTGGCTCTCCCCCGGCGAGACCGAAGGGCGCTCGCTCCCTTCGCTCGCTCAGCAGGCTGACTTGCAGGGCCTCGAGCACCTCCAGTTCGCGGACCACCCCGTCGCCGCCCCGGTGGTGGCCGGCCCCTGCCGAGTCGGGGCGAAGCCCGAATTGCACCACGCGGACCGGAAACCGGGCCTCGAGCACTTCCGGGTCGGTGATGCGGGTGTTGGTCATGTGGGTGTGGACCCCGCTTCGGCCCGGCGCAAACGGGGTGGCCCCGGCGCCGCCCCCGATCGTCTCGTAGTAGCCGAAAGTGGGGTTGCCGAAGCTCAGGTTGTTCATGGTGCCCTGGCTGGCCGCGGCCCGGCCCACCGCGCCGAGCAAGACATCGACCACCCGCTGCGAAGTCTCCACGTTGCCTCCGGCCACGGCGGCGTCGGCCGGAGGTGAGAGCAAAGATCCGGCGGGAATTCGCAATTCCACCGGGTCGAGGCACCCGGCGTTCAGCGGGATCGAGGCCCCCACCAAAGCCCGCAGCACGTAGAGGACGGCGGCCACCGTGACCGCTCGGGGCGCGTTCAGGTTCCCGGGGATCGCCCGGCCGGTCCCGCCGAAGTCGACGGTCAACCGACGCCCTCGCACGGTGAGCGTCGCGACGACCGCGGTGCCGTCGTCGAGCTGGTCCTCGAATCGGTGCTCTCCCTCGCCAAGGCCCTCGATCGCGTCCTCCACCCGTCGAGCGGCGTCCCGCTGCACGTGGCCCATGTAGGCCTCGATCTCGTCCAGACCTCTGTCGGCGACCCACTCGTCGAGCAGCCCGACCCCGGCAGCGTTGGCGGCGACCTGCGCGGCGAGATCCCCGAGGTTCTGCTCGGGGCGGCGAGCGGGGTGCGGGCCAGCCCGAAAGGCCGCCTCCACCGGCTCACGGAGGAAACGACCGCCCTGAACCAGCCGGAGACCTCGCAGCACCACGCCCTCTTCGGCGAGCGATTGGGAAAACGGCGGCATCGATCCCGGGGTGATCCCTCCGACGTCCTCGTGGTGGCCCCGGCAGGCCACGAAGAAGCGGCGAACGCCTCCTCGGAAGACGGGGGTGACCACGGTGATGTCGGGCAGGTGGGATCCACCGGCGGCGGGGTCGTTGGTCACGAAGACGTCGCCCGGCTCCATGTCCGGGTGCTGCTCGACCAGCGCGGCCACCGACTCGCCCATCGCTCCGAGGTGGACGGGGATGTGGGGGGCGTTGGCGACCAGCCGGCCGGCGCCGTCGAAGACGGCGCACGAGAAGTCGAGCCGCTCCCGGATGTTCACCGAGGTCGCCGTGCGGCGCAGAACGAGGCCCATGCGCTCGGCGAGCGCCATGAACCGATGGTTGTAGACCTCGAGCAACACGGGATCCGGGGCGTCGAGCGAAGCCGGACCGGGCTGGGCTGGGGCAGGATCGGCAGCGATGCGCTCGAGCGCCAGGGAGCGCCCACTCCTGGCCGAAAAACCAGGCTCGATCACCACCGTGCCCGTCGCCTCCACCACGAGCGCGGGGCCCTCGAGCAGACTTTCGGAGCCAAGCGACTCTCTCTCGACCACCGGCACTTCGAGCCACGTTCCCCCGAGGTAGAGCGGGGCGGTCTTCGGGCGCGCCAGGGTCGGTGGCGCCGCCGAACCAGGGGATCCACCTGATTCCGGCGCTCCCGTGGATTCCACCGATCCCGTGGATTCCGCCGATCCCGTGGATTCCGCCGATCCCGTGGATTCCGCCGATCCCGTGGATTCCGC
>DAIQNR010000009.1:15023-17369 GCA_036788295.1 Myxococcota bacterium | reverse complement strand
CCGATCCCGTGGATTCCGCCGATCCCGTGGATTCCGCCGATCCCGTGGATTCCGCCGATCCCGTGGATTCCACCGATCCCGTGGATTCCACCGATCCCGTGGATCCCTCCCCTTCCTCCGATCCCTCCGATACCGTCGATTTCGCTGATTCTGGCGACCGCGTCGATTTCGGCGACCGCTCCGCTTCCGATGGTTTGGGGGACTCGAACGGAGGCGCCGGAGCCTGGGCGACGGCTGCGACCCGCGCGACCACCAGCTCCACTGGGTGCCCAACTCGGCGGTGCCCCCACTGCCGTTGGTGCTCCGCTTCGAAACGGTTGCGCAGGTCTTCCTGCGTTTCGCTCGGGTCGAAGGGAAGCTCGATGCTCGCCTCCGTCCCGAGGTACCTGAGGTCGAGGCGCCGCTCGAAGCGGTCCGCGTCCTCGAAGCCCTGATCACGGAGGGCCTCCCGGCCCTCGGCCTCGAGCTGCCGAAAGACCGGGCGGAGCCGCTGGAGTCCCGCGTCGAGTGGGAGGGCGCCGAGGTCGGTGAAACCGTCGTGCCGCACGTCGGCGAGCGCCATGCCGTAGGCGGAGAGCACCCCGGAGAACGGGGGCACCAGGACCCGCGCCATGCCCAGCCGGCGGGCGAGCCCGGAGGCGTGCTGGCCGCCGGCGCCCCCGAACACGACGAGCGCGTGCTCTCTGGCGTCGTGGCCCCGGCGCACGGTGACGTGACGGATCGCCTCCGCCATCGCCTCCTCCGCCACTTCGATGAAGCCCTCGGCCACCGATTCGGCGGTGGATCGCCCGGGGACGCGCCCCGCGAGCGTGGCCAAGGCGGCGTGGGCGCGGTCGCGGTCGAGCGGAAATGGAAAGCGGTCCGGCCGCAGGCGACCGAGCACGAGGTTCGCGTCGGTCAGCGTGATCTCGGTCGCGGCGGGGTCGCCGTAGCACAGCGGACCCGGCGACGCCCCGGCGCTGTCCGGGCCCACCGTCAGCCGGACCCCGTCGAACCGGCAGATGGACCCGCCGCCGGCGGCGACGGTGTGGATGTCCATCATCGGCGCCACCAGCCTGACCCCGGCCACCTCGGCCTCGTGCACCCGGTCGGGCTGGGCGCCGATGCGGGTCACATCGGTGGATGTCCCCCCCATGTCGAAGGCGATCGCCGGTCCGCCGCCCTCCCACTCTGCCACCCGGTGGGCGGCGACGACCCCCCCAGCCGGCCCGGAGAGCACGGCGTCTCGGCCTCGAAACCGGGAGGCGGCCACGAGGCCGCCGCTGCTCTGCATGACGAGGATCCGGCTGCCGGGCAGCGCTCGCTGAAGCTCCGCCAGGTACGCTTCGAGCAGCGGGGTCAGGTAGGCGTCCACGACGGTGGTGTCCCCCCTGGCCACGAGCCCGAGCCGCGGCGCCACTTCGTGGGAGCACACGACGTGGCGAAAGCCGGCTTGCCGAGCGATCGCCGCCACCCGCAGCTCCGCTGCGCCGTCGAGGTGGCCGTTGAGGATCACGACGGCGAGGCTCTGCAGGCCTCGCTCGACGAGCGAGCGGAGCTCCGTACACAGCTTCGCCTCGTCGAAGGGCAGAAGATCGGCGGCCGGAGCCACCAGCGGCTCGCCGTTTCGGTCGAGCCGCAGATCAACTTGCACCACCGCCGACGCGAGCGGCGGAGGGTCCGCGATCTCGAGGGCGAAGATGTCCGGCCTGGCCTGGGTGCCGATTCGGAGCACGTCGGCGAAGCCCCGGGTGAGCGCGACGGCGGTGGGCGCCCCCCGCCGCTCGAGCAGCGCGTTGGTCGCGACCGTGGTGCCCATGCGCACCGTGCACGGCGGCACCGAATCGTCCGGCCCGAGGCCGAGCAGCCGCCGGATCCCCTCCACCGGCGCGAAGTCCGAAGACAGCACCTTCGTGACCTTCACCTGTCCGTCAGGGCCGAGCCCGATGCAGTCGGTGAAGGTTCCGCCCCGGTCGATGAAAAACGCCCAGCTCACTTCGCGACCTGCTCTCCCCAGAACCCGGGGTGCTTGGTCACCGTGAGATCGTGCTCCACCCGGACCTGGCAGGCGAGGCGGAGCCCGGATTCGGGCCGGTGGGGAGGAAAGGAGAGCCGCGCCCGCTCCCTGGCGCTCGGAGGGGCCACCGTGCCCTGAATCTCGACCGCGCAGGTCCCGCAGGTGCCGAATCCACGGCAATTGAGCCATTTCGAGCGGCCGCCGTGCGGGCTCGTGCCGGCCTCGAGCAGGACGTCGCGAAGGTGGGAACCGGAGAGGACGTCGAGTTCACGCCCTTCGAATCGAACGATCGGCACCCGATGAGGCTACCCCAAGTACCCCGGCCCAGCGCCTCGCAGTCACCCATTCGG
>DAIQNR010000009.1:0-14923 GCA_036788295.1 Myxococcota bacterium | reverse complement strand
GGGTTGCTCCGGTCCCGCGGGGCTCAGGGCTCGTCGAAATCCCGGCGCCAGGTGAGGACGTCAGGCGGGGGCGCGCCGGCGACGCCGCGAAGGGCGGTCTCGAGCTCGGCGGCGAGCGCATCGGGGTTCACCTCGGAGTCCCTCCCGATGAACACGAGCTCGCTTCGCGGCGGGGTCTCGCCCCAGCTGCCCACCGTGCGCAGCTGTACCCTCGAGCCGGTCAAGTGAAGGAGGAGGCGGTCCCCCGGCCGCTCGAGTAAGTGCAAGAAGCCTTTCGCCCGCAGCACCGCCGGGGGAAGCGCCCGTAGGCAGGCCACGAGCGGCCGGATCGGGACCGGGACCTCGGTGACGAAGCGCCACGTCCGGTAGCCGTGGGCCACGTCCGGGCCGCCGGCGGGGAGCCCTTCGAGCCGGACGGAGAGGTCGCGCTCGGCCCACCGTTCGGGCGAGCCCTCGAGGCCGAGCAGGACATCCGGCGGCAGATTGTCTTGCGATGCGACGAGCACCCGACGCCCGGACTCGGTGAGCTCTCTCGTCCGGGCGGCGGCGAGCGTGGGCGAGGCGAGGTCCGCTTTCGTGAGGATGAGGAAGTCCGCGGCCTGTCGCTGCCGCTCGGCGAGCGCGGCCGAGTTGGCATCGGCCGCCTCGGAGACGACCGGCTCCACGGCGATCACCGCGTCGAGCCGGATGACTTGCATGCGCTCGAGCTCGAGCAAGACCTCGAGCATCGGGCGGGGCTCCGACACCCCGCTCGCCTCGAGCAGGAGGTGCTCCGGCCGGTCCGAAGCTTCGGCGAGGCCCATCAGCGTCCGGCCGAGCTCCCCCCGCAGCGAGCAGCAGATGCAGCCGTTCGCGAGCCCGATGACGCCCTCGGCTTGCGACACGACGAGGTCGGCGTCGATCGCGGTCTCGCCGAAGTCGTTGACCAGAACCCCGATGCGGCGCTCGGGCGCGGCCCTCAGCAGATGGTTGACCAGGGTGGTCTTGCCCGAGCCGAGGAATCCGACGATCAACGCCACCGGCAGAGGGGCGTCGGTCACGGGCGCCTCGGCGCGAGGCGCTCGAGCCCGGCCGCGGCCGCTTCGAGGGTCTCGGCGCGCTTGCAGAACGCGAAGCGGACCAGGTGGCGTCCGGCCTCCGGCCGGGCCGGATAGAATCCGCTCGGAGGGATGGCGGCGACGTTCGCGACTTCGAGCAGGTGGTGGGCAAACGCGAGGTCGTCCCCGTCGAACAGCGGCCGAAAATCGGCGAGCACGAAGTAGGCGCCGGCGGGCGGGCGCACCGAGAAGCCCACCCGCTCGAGCACCTCGAGCAGCCGGTCTCGGCGGGCCTGGTATTCCGCCTGCAGTGACTCGAGGAACGGCCCGCGAAAGTGGCGGAGGGCGTGGGCCGCGCCGTGCTGAAGCGGGGTGGCGGTCGAGAAGGTGACGAACTGGTGGGCAGCCTGCGCGGCCTTCACGAGCGAGGCGGGACCGGTGGCCCACCCCACCTTCCACCCGGTGAACGACCAGGTCTTGCCCACGCTCGACACCGACAGCGTCCGCTCCCGCATCCCGGGGAGGCTCGCCATCGCGACGTGCCGGTGCCCGTCGTAGGTGAGGTGCTCGTAGACCTCGTCCGTCAGCACGATGAGGTCGTGCTCGCGGGCGACCTTCGCCACCCGCTCGAGCTCGTCGGCAGAGAACACCTTTCCGGTCGGGTTGTGCGGGGTGTTCACCACGATCATCCTGGTCTTTTCGGTCACGAGCGCCCGGAGGCGGTCCTCGTCCACGGCGAAGTCCGGGAACTCCAGGGTGTGGTACCGGGCTACGGCGCCGGCCATGGCCGCGCAGGCCGGGTAGCTGTCGTAGACCGGCTCGAAGAACACGACCTCGTCCCCGGGGTCGAGCAGCCCGAGCATCGCCGACATGAGGCCCTCGGTGGCCCCGGAGAACACCGCGACCTCGGTCATCGGGTCGTAGCGGAGCCCGTGGTCCTCCTCCCGTGCGGCCGCGATCGCCTCGACGAGCTGGGGCAAGCCTTGGGAGCGGGCGTACTGGTTGTGCCCGGCCCGAAGCGCAGCGACCGCCGCCTCTCGGATCGGCTCCGGACCCTCGAAATCAGGAAAGCCCTGACCCAGGTTGACCGCGCCTCGTTCCGCTGCGAGCCGGGACATCTCGCTGAAGATGGTGGTGCCGAAGGGTCGCAGCTTTCGCGAGACCGTCACCGGCCCCTTGTGCAACCTCCGGCACCCTCGGGGCAAGGCTCAGCCGAGCGCATAGCCCAGGGCGAGCCCGAGCAGGGTCAGCGCCAGCACGGCGAGCGCGAGCCCGCGCGGCAGTCGGGACGGCTCGTCCACCTCGACCCGAGGGGCGACCTCGAGGCGCCGGGCCTCCGCGCTCACGACCGCCCGGCGAATGACCTCGCTCGGGAGCCGGGACCGACGAACCGTGGGTTTTCGCTCGGCAGAGTTCGGTCCGAGCGAGGCCGGCCCGTGGAGCTCGACCGCCATCGCCGTCATCAGCTCCGTCGGCTCGTCGTTCATCGGGGCGCCCACCATGGCGTCTTTGGGCGAGAACGACGGAAACGCCTCGAGCACGGCGGACAGCGACAGGTCGTCGTCCGCCATCGATGGCCGGTCGGACAGAATCTCGTCGGCGAGCCGGTCCGCGCCCTCGAACTCGACCGGCGCCGACTTCGAGGTCGCGCGCGCTCCGAGCGGTCGCCTCTCGTCGAGTCGGGCGTCGATGAGATCGTCCAGCTCGTCGCCATCGAGGTCCCGACTCCCCACCGCTTCATGTTACCAGACGCGGCCCGGGCGCGCAGACCCCAAACACCGGACGACCGGACCCGGCCTCCGGTTGCCCGTTGTCCCCGCCGCGGGTAGCGACGGGGCGTGGCACCGGAGCCGCAAACGGTCACCGCCCTGGATCGGGCGGCCGAGTTGAGCGCCTCCGGTCGAGGGGCCGAGGCGCTGGTGTTGGTCCGAGGTCTCGTCCGGAGCGATTGGCCCCGCACGGCGCCGGCGGCGGCGGTAGCCCGGGCGGCGCGGCTCGAAGCGGAGCTCGGCTCGGTGGACGACGCGATCGCTTTGGTGGAGGCGCGGCTCGAGGCGTGCGGCCTCGATCCCGAGCTCGCCGTGCTCGCCGCGCGGTGGCACGCCCGGGCGGCGCTCGCGGGGTCCAGCGGGGGGCGGCTGGCGCGGCTGCGGGCGGCGGAGGCCCACCTTCGGTCGGCGCTCGAGCAGAGCCCCGCCGATCCGGGCGCCCACGCTCTGCTCGGCTTGGTCGCGGAGCGCCAGGGCCGGGCCGCGGAGGCGGTCGAGGCGTGGCGGTGCGCCTTCGTGCTCGCGCCAACGCGGCTCGAGCACCGAAACGGGCTCGCCATGGCGCTGTGCGCGGCGGGCCGGCCCCGCGAGGCGGTCTCCCACTTCGAGGCGGTCGCTCGGGCCCGCCCGAGCCGGGCCGACGGCTTCGTGAACCTAGGACTCGCCCTTCGCGAGTCGGGGGAGCTCTTGCGGGCGGTGGAGGCGTTCGAGGCCGCGGCTCGGCTCGACCCGGCCTCGGCCCGAATCCACGTCGAGCTCGGGCTCGCCCTGCGGCACCTGGGTCGAGTGGAGTCGGCGCTCGCCGCCTTCGACTTCGCCCACGAGCTCGACCCGGCGAGGGCGGACGCGCTGCACCACAAGGGGAGGCTCCTGCTTCGGGAGGGCCGCATCGCCGACGCCCGAGAGGTGATCGAAGCGGCCCGCTCGCTCGCCCCGGACGACGCCGACATCCGCCGAACGGTGCTCGAGCTGGCCCGCACCCCCTCCGGAGAGGACGAGGACACGGTCGCCATCCGGGACCGGGCCCCTCCGGTTCTGGTCGCTGATCTGGCTCGCTTCCCGGTGCCAGAGATCATCGAATTCCTCGGACTCGGCCGGCGCACCGGGCTGCTCGAGGTCCGAGCGCCGGCGCTCTGGGGCCAGCTCGAGCTCATCGAGGGGCGCCTCTTGTCCGGCCGGCTCGAAGGCGGGCCGAGCTTCGCCGCTCGCCTGGTCGAAGCCCTCGTCCCGCTGCCCCAGGGTCTGCCCGACCTCGAGGTCGGGGAGGGCGCTGGCACGCTCATCGCGCTCATGCTCGACGAGGGGCTCGCCGATCGGACGGTGCTCGAGCGGCTCTGTTTCGACAGCAGCCTCGAGACCCTCAGCAGCCTGCTCGAGCTGCGGGAAGGGCGGGCCGAGTTTCGGTCGGGAGGCGCGCCAGGACGGGACGGCCGATTGGGTGGGCTCGCAGCGGAAGCGCAAGGCGTGTTGCTGGAGGCGTTCCGCTTGTTCGACGAGGCTGGCCGGTTCTGAGGAGACGGGCGCTCAAGCGGCCATCGCCGCATCCGCGTCGCGCCTCGACATCATCCTTGGGTGGATCGGCCAGTGGATCCCCACCGACGGGTCGTCCCAGCGGAGGCGACGGCGCTGGGTGCGGTCGTGGGGCACCGAGGCATGCACCTGCAGCTCCGTGTCTTCGGCCAAGGTCAGGTAGCCGGCTGCGCAACCGGGTGGAACATACAGCGTCGTCGGGTGGAGGGTGTCGAGCCCGAGCCCCGTCCATCGCCCGAGCGTGGGCGAGCCGGTCCGAAGGTCCACCACCGCGACGAACACGCTCCCCCGCAGGACATGAAGGGCGCGGGCCTCGTTCGGTTGCCAGTTGGGGGCGCGGAGCGTCCCGAGGGCCCGATGAAACGACACCGTGGTCTCGGCGATCCCCCCGGGCAGGCCCCGCTCGGCCAGCGCCCCCCGATCGAAGGTCCGGGTCGCGTGGCCTCGCTCGTCGATTCGGGGGGAGAGCCGAACGACGTGCAGGCCGGACAGCGGGGTCGGCTCGAGCTGCATGGACCCCGATATCGGCGGTCTTGGCTCTGGCGTGAGCGACGCGGAGCGCGGCCGACTCGCCTCGGGACGCTCGAAACCGAACCGATGTGGACGATGGATCTCGGCATGGCGTCCCGTAGGGGGTGCTCCCGCGCCCCGCAGGGGGTGCTCCCGCGCCCCGCAGGGGGTGCTCCCGCGCCCCGCAGGGGGTGCCCCGTGGAGGATGGATGCAGCAGCGCCCCGACCCGAGCTCCGCTTTTCTTTCGGCCACCGTCGTGGGCGCGGGTGGGATCGCCCGCCTCGTCGCCGCCTCGCTGGCTCGACGGGGGCTCCCGGTGGCCCAGCGCACCGAACCAGGGGACGGCGCCGGCCTCGTGGTGTGGGTGGCGTCGAGCCCGCCCGATCTCGCCCGCTTGGAATCGGCGGTCGGGGACGCGGCGGCGTTTGTCTACCTCACCCCGGCACGGGCTCGATTCGGCACGATCCATGAGGACAGCCCGCTGATCCTCGAGCCGAGCCGTCCCGAAGATGCCGCCGCGCTGGCCGAAGCCGCTGGCGAGGCGCTCGTGCTCGCCGCCGAGCATCCGCAGGCCCGAGTGCTGCGCTTCGCCGACGTGTACACGGACAACCTCGACGCTGGCTCCGGGCTCGAGCGCCTCATCGAGCGGTCGCTCGACCGGCCCTCGGAGCCGGTCCCGGTTCCGGTCGACACCGGTTTTCACCCGGTTCACGGGGCCGATCTGGCCGATGCGGTCTGGGCGGTGGCGGCCCGCGGGCGTCGGCCGCGCTACCTCATCTCCGAGCAGCGGGTGACGGCCGCCCAGGTCCTTGCGCTCCTCGCGGAGCGGACCGGTCACCCCCTCGAAGGGCTGCCGCCCGCTGGCGGCGAGGGCCCCCGCTACGCCCCCCGCCATCTCGCCGACCTAGACCTCGACCCGAGACCGTTCGCCGCGGGGCTCGACCGGGTGCTGACCGTGCAGGACAACCAGCGAGCGATGCGCTCGATGCTCGGTGTGAGCCGGATGCCCTGGGCGTAGAGGAGCCTCATCGGATTGTTGCCGGTCTCCACTCCACTGGAGGCTCGGTTGGCCGAAGCGAGGAGCATGCGCTGCGTCGTCGTGGGTGGACCTCCGGAGGGATTGGCCGACCAGCTCGCGTTGGCGCTCGAAGGGGACAAACCGAACCTTCTGCTCGTCCACGGCCGGGCCCCCCTGCTCGACGACCAACTGCTCGCCGGACTGCGCGATCGGTATCCATCTGCCGCGGTCGCCGGGGGGAGCTCCTGCCGCGGGATCATGTCCGCGCTTGGCGAGCACCCGGCGGGGGTGTTCGCGATCGTCGATCCGGAAGGGGCGTACGGGGTTGGTGCGGCCGCGCTCGGCGATCGCCCTCGAGAGGCGGCGAGGGCGGCGGCGGAAGCGGCGCTCGAGCACGCCCAGCGCAGCTTCGAGGTCCCGGCCCTGGTGTGGCTCGTGCAGGCCCCTGGGCAGGAAGAGGACGTTCTGCGGGGCATCGAGGACGTGTTCGGGGCGTCGGTGCCCGTTCTCGGCGGGAGCACCGCCGATGACGACGTCGCCGGGGGGTGGCTCGAGATCGCCGGGGACGAGATCTTGACCGAAGCGGCGGTGGTCGTCGCTCTGTTTCCTTCGGTTGACCCTGGGTTCGCGTTTCAAAGCGGATACGAACCGACCGGCGCGCGGGTCCTCGTCACCGCCCGGGAGGGCCGCCGCCTCGTCGCGCTCGGCGGCGAACCGGCGGCCGTGTGGTACGCCCGGTGGGCTCCCCAAGTCATCGAAGACCCATTTTTGGAGCGAAACGTGCTCGCCGCCACGACGCTCGCGCCGTTTGGCAGGATCCGGGGCGAGAGCTCCGGCATCCCAACCTACCTTCTGGTCCACCCCGAGCGGGTCCACGCCGACGGGACCCTCTCGACGTTCGCTACCGTCGAGGCGGCGGAGACGCTCGAACTGATGACGGGGACGCTCGACAGCCTCATCTCTCGGGCGGGGCGGGTAGCGCTCGACGCGCTGCTGCTCGCCGAGGTGGAGCCAAACGAGGTGGCGGGGGCGCTCGTCATCTATTGCGGAGGGTGCCGACTCACCATCGCCGACCGGCTCGGAGAAGTCATCGATGGTCTTGTGGCAGCTCTGCCCGGGGTCCCTTTTCTCGGCGCGTTCACGTTCGGCGAGGTCGGCTGGCTGGTGGACCAGAGCCAGCACGGAAACCTCATGATCTCGGTGATCGTGTTCCCGAAGGATCGAGGCCGGTGAGCGCCGGCGCAGTCTCCGAGGAGCTGCGAGAGGCGCTGCGCACGGAGGAGCGGCGGCGCCTTCAGGCCGAGCGACGGGAGGCGGAGACCTCCGTGCTCATCGATGGGCTCACCGAGCTGCTCGCTGGACCGGACCCCGACGCCCCGGTTCGGGACACCCTGCGGTCGTTTCGCCGGGTCCTCCATTTTCAGGACGGCCTGTTCCTTCAGGGTGAACCCGGGGGCGATCTCGTTTGCGTGGCTGCGAGCCACGCCCGCTTCCTCGGCTCGAGGTGGTCGCCGGGGCCGCTGCTGTCCCGGGTGCTCGGTGGGCAGACCGTCGCCCTGACCGACGCCAGCCGGGTCCCCGAGTTCGCGGCCCAGCCCGAGGCGGTGCGGTCGGAGGTGGGCGCGGCGCTGCTCGCGCCCCTGCCGGTGGACCGGGGGGCCGGGATCGTGGTCCTGACCGCGCTGGAGCGGCAAGCGTTCAGCCGGGAGGACGTCCGGCTGCTCCGGCGCTTCGCGCTGCTCGCTGGGCAAGCGCTCGCCAACGTGGAGCGCCGCAATCTCCGCGAGGAGAACGCGGCGCTCGTCGCCGCCAGGCAGGCGGCCGAAGCGGCGAATCGCTCGAAATCGGCGTTTCTCGCTACCATGAGCCACGAGCTGAGGACCCCGATGACCGGGATCCTCGGGACGATCGACCTGCTCGCGCGCACCGATCTCGACCCAACCCAGCGGCGGTACAGCGGCGTGCTCGAGCGCTCGGCCCGGAGCCTGCTCGGCCTGCTCGACGACGTGCTCGACCATTCGAAGATCGAAGCCGGGGCTCTTCGGCTCGAAGCGGTCGATTTTTGCCTCGAACAAGAGATCCGCGAGGCGTCCGAGCTCTTCGTCCCCGCCGCCGAAGACAAGGGGCTCAGCCTCGAGCTCGAGCTCGGTCCGGGCCAGACCTTCGTGCGAAGCGACCCCGGCCGGATCCGCCAGATCGTCCAAAACCTCGTGGGGAACGCCCTGAAGTTCACCGAACGGGGAGCCATCCGGGTCCATCTGCGGGCGGACGGGGACGGCCGGTTCGAGCTCGCCGTGGCCGACTCCGGTCCAGGCATCCACCCGGACCAGCAGGAACGCCTGTTCGAGCCGTTCGTGCAGGCCGACGGCTCCATCGCCCGGCGCTACGGGGGCACCGGGCTCGGGCTCACCATCTGCCGCCGCCTCGCCTGGGCGCTCGGAGGGGACATCTCGGTGGCGTCGTCGCCGGGCGAGGGGGCTACGTTCACGGTCTCCGTCGTCCTGCCCCCGGGCGCGATGGGCGAGGCCCGCCCGGCGTCGGCGGCGCCGAGCAGCCGGCCGCTGTCGGTGCTGCTCGTGGACGACGAACCGATCAACCGGCTGGTCATCGGGGAAGGGCTCGAGGCGCTCGGCCACCGGGTCACCGAGGCCGAAGACGGTCCGACCGCGCTCGCCCACCTCGAGCACGGCCATTTCGACCTGGTGCTCATGGACGTGCACATGCCGGGCATGGACGGCGTGGGCGTGGTGCGCGCCATGCGAAGCCGGTCCGGCCCCATGCCGCCGGTCTGGGTGCTCAGCGCGGACGTGATGCCCGGGGTACGGGACGCGTTCGCGGAACTGGACGTCCGCGGATTTCTCCGCAAGCCGGTGGTCTGGAACGACCTCGCGGACGCGCTGTCGAGCGTCGGTTGAGCCCGGCCTCGGCCTCGCCGCGCTTCAGCTCTTGGGGCCGCCGCGGGGGCCCCGGCGCCGGCTGCCGGTGCGCTCCTCGGTCAGGCGCCGGCGGCCGGAGAGCTTGCGGGCGATCGCGCGAGGGTCGAGCCGGCTCGGAGATCGGACCGGAGGCTGGCCGAGCGGCCGCTTACCTGGTTCCGCTGGCGCCGGCCGGTTCGCAGCCGGGCTGGGCTGCTCGTCGGCGTGATCGACGAGCAGCCGCAATTCTACCTGCCTCCGGTTGAGGTTCACGTTGACGACCTCCACCTCGACCGGGTCGCCGAGGGCGAAGCGATGGCCTCGGCGGGTGCCGATGAGGGTCGAGCCGAACTCGTCGGCCTCGTAGAAGTCTTCGGGCAGGGTCTGGACCGGGGCCATGCCCTCGAGGAACGGCTCGAGCGTCGCGATGAACAGCCCGAAACCCTGGACCCCGGTGATGATGCCAGGCAGGCGCTCCCCCAGGTACCGGCGGGCCACGAGCGCCCGGTCGAGGTCCATCGAGGCCCGCTCGGCGATCATCGCCTTTCTCTCGGTGGCCGAGCACTCCGCCCCGAGGTCCCGCAGCCGCCCTGCCGAATACCAGGGGCGGGCCCCGTCGATCGCCTGCTTCATGAGCCGGTGCACCACGAGGTCCGGGTACCGGCGGATCGGAGAGGTGAAGTGCAAGTACGCTTCCGACGCGAGGCCGAAGTGGCCTTCGTTCTCCGAGTGGTAGCGGGCCGCCGCCAGCGCCCGAAGCAGCAGCGTGTGCAGCGAGGCCCCGCGGGGCTGGTCGGACAGCCGGGCGAGCAGGTGGCTGACCTCGGCCGGGGACGGGCGGTCGGACACCTTCGCGTCGAGCCCGAGGTGGAGGCAGAGCTTGGCGAAGTTCGCCATGCGGTCCGGATCGGGGGGCTCGTGGATGCGAAACAGGCTCCCGAGGTCCCGCTCGAGAAAGTACCGGGCCGCCGCCTCGTTGCAGGCGATCATCAGGTCTTCGATCAGGCGATGCGCCGCATTTCGCGGGCGGCGGGTGGCGGTCGTCGGATCCCCGGCTGCGTCGAATTCGACGACCGGCTCGGGGAGGTCGAGGTCGAGCGAACCCCGGCGGAGCCGCCGCTCGAGCAGCTTCGCGGCGACGCTCGACAACAGCAGCAACGTGGGCAGCACGGACTGGGTCGCCTCGTCGGGCTCGCCCTCGAGCGCCGCGGCGACCTGCGTGTACGTCAACCGGGCTTTCGATCGGATCACGCCTCTCGAGAACTGCGCGTCCATCACCCGGCCGTTCGCGGCGATGCTCATCTCGGCGAGCATGACCAGCCGGTCCACCTCCGGGTTCAGCGAGCACAGCCCGTTCGAGAGCCGCTCGGGGAGCATCGGGATCGCGCGGTCGGTCAGGTAGGTGCTCGTGCCCCGGTGCAGCGCCTCTTCATCGAGCGGGGTGCCGATCCGGACGTAGTGGGACACGTCGGCGATGGCCACGAGCAGCCGGTAGCGCTCCTTTCCGTCCCGAAGAACGCAGACCGCGTCGTCGAAGTCCTTCGCGGTCTCGCCGTCGATGGTCATGAACGGCAAGTCGCGGACGTCGCGGCGGCCGGCCATGTCGTCTTCGGTGGGGGCGTCCCCATAGGACTCGGCCTGCGCGATCACCTCGGGCGGAAACGACCGGTCGAGGCCGTGCTCGATGAGCAGCTTCGCCATCTCGGTCTCGCGCTCGCCGGCGCGGCCGAGCACCGCCACCACCTGGCCGACAGGGGCGCTGCGGCCGGAGGGATCGGCTCGCTCGAAGCGGACCTCCACCACCGCGCCGTCCTCGGCGCCGAGGATGTCCCCCGGCGGGATGATCACCTCGCGGATTCGGTGGAGCTGGCCGGCCATCGGGTTCGGCGGCTCGTCGAGCTCGACCAAGTAGACCCCACGAACCTCGCGAAACAGGCCCATGTGGCGCTGCTGTGGGCGAGAGATGAGCTCGATCAGGCGGGCGTAGGGCCGGGGCCGAGACCCCCGCTGCACGACCTCGGCCCGCACCCGGTCTCCGTGCGCGAGCGCCTTGACCGCCTCGTCGAGCGGGGGCGGCGCCCCGCGGGGGCCCTCGAACGGCGTTGCGGACAGAAACGGGATGCCAAACGAGTGCTTGGGCTCTCCGTCCGCGATGAAGTTCGGCGCTCCCCGGCGGTCCACGATCACCCGGCCTTCGAGCGTGCGCCCGGCGCGGGACAGCCGAAACCGCCGCCCCGGCTCCCGGTCGAGCGCGCCGTCGCGGGTGAGTCCCTTCAGGACCCGCTTGAGCTCTTTTTCGCGTTTCTCAGGGAGCTTCGCCTTCGCCATCAGCTCGGGCAGGGCGAAGCTCCGGTCCGGCTCCTCGCGAAACAGGGCGAGGAGGCGCTCTTCATCCATCGCGGCGAGGTGCGCACCCGGGGCCGCCTCGGTCAAGCGGAGCGGTGGGCCGACCCCTCGGTCGAGCGGAGCGGCGGCGAGATGCTGGCAAGAGAGGAGCGGGTCTCTGGCGGTCAACGGTCCTTCGTGACCCCCTTGACTGGCGTCTTTTTCAGGGAATCGGTGCTCGGCGCGTCCGGCGCCCTCAGGCGCAGGGCCGCGTTCGTGGCTTGGCGGCTGTAGTCGATGGATTCGCCGAGGATGCGCGCGGCTTCCTGCGGGGCGTGAAACCCCTTCGAGTTCTCGCTGCTGATGTAATCGAGCCGCCACATCGATTTGCGCTGCAGTTCGAAGACCTCCGCGAGCGCCTCTTCGGTGGCCCCGCCCGCCTTCGCTTCGAGGATCGCGTCGAGCATTTCGGTCATCGCGGTCCCGGCCCGCTCCATGAGCAACGTCGTCGTCCTCTGGATCTCTGCCACCCGGCCGTACAGCGCTTCTTTGTCCCTCGCGTGGCAGGTCAGGCAGGCTCTCGCCCCCATCTTCAGCGGCGAGCTGACCCCGTGGTTGCTGATTTTCATTGCGCCTTTTCGCTCGTACGGCATGTGGCAATCGGCGCAGCTGACCCCCGACTTCGCGTGCACCCCTTGGCTCCACAGCTCGAACTCGGGGTGCTGCGCCTTGAAGAGCTTCGCGCCGGTCTCGCCGTGGTCGTAGTCGGAAAACGGGGTGCCATCTGAGAAGGTCTTCTTCTCCCAGTGCCGCTCGAGGTCTTCGACGGCGAGACCTTCACCCCAAGGAAACTCGAGGACGTCGCGGGTCGCGCAGTAGTATTCGACGTGGCATTGCCCGCACACGAACGAGCGCATCTCTTGGCGGGTCGCGTCTTCGTTCGGGTCGTAGGGCTTCTTTCGATCCGAGCGGCGCCAGGCCAGCACGCTCGGGAGGTGGCTCGCGTCGCCGTCGCCGGCAGCGAGCGCCGCGATGCCCTTCACGAAGCCGGGGCGGGTGACCCGGATCTGCATGCTCTTTGGGTCGTGGCAGTCGATGCATCCCACCGGGTGGGCGGAGCCGGTGCTCGAGGTCTGGGCGTCCTCTTCCGCACGAAACCCCCCCTCCGGGGCCTCCGGAAAGACGGGGACCTCGCCGCCCGTGCCGTCGGGCATCTCCCTGAGCATCGCGTAGACTTCCTGGTACGGCTTCGTGGAGAGGACCTCGAACCCCCGCACGACCGCCTCCATGTCGAAGGCGGACGCGAGCGCCGCGTCTGTCGTCGGTCGCCCCATCGCCTCGCGCCCAACCTTTCGGTACAGCACGGTGGTGGAGGCGTGGCAGTGCAGGCAGGCGCCGGCTTGCTTCGCCTGGTGGACGCGCTCGGTCACGCCCTGGTCGTAGAGCATGTAGGCATGGCCGCGGGCCTCCCGATAGTCGATGCTGAACGCGTAGCCGGCGTACAGCCGGCGAAGCCACGGCTGCTGCTCGAGCTTGCTCTCGGGCATGGCGGAAGCGTCGCCATAGAAGCGGTCTCCGGCGGTCGACTTCCAGCCTTCGAAGTGGTGGGGCCAGTTCAGCCCCCACGGCCCGGAGTGGGTGCTGATCTCCGTGACTTCGGTCAGGCGAGCGAAAGGAACCCTCGCCTCCTGCTTTCGCTCGAACATGGTGACGAGCAGGTAGGTGACGACGAAGGTCGTGACCACGCTCGCGACCAAGAGGGCGAGGATGACGGCGAGGCTGAAGGCGCGTCGTTGGCGTCGGGGAGGGGTGGATTCGGCGTTCATCGTGGTTTCGTCCTGGCTCAGCGGGCGGCGTGGCCGGGGTCCGAGTGGCAGCTCAGACAGTCGGATGGATCCCCGCCCGGCTCGGCCGGCCGAAGGGCGTGGGTGAACTCTTCATGGCAGTGAAGGCACGCAGCCAAGGTCACTCGGCGGTTTCGCGGCTTGATGCGAATGGGGTCCGGGTAGTCGCCGGTGGTGAAGGCGAGCGAATGAAAGAACCCATTGTCTGCCTTCGTGACCCACTTTCCGATCGGGTGGTAGGAGAGGTGGCAGTCGTTGCACCCAGCGACCCCGTGGTGGCTCGACTTCACCCAGGCGTCGAAGACGTCGTTCATGACATGGCAGTTGATGCAGGCGGCGGGGTCGTCGCTCAGGTACGACGCGCCCTGGCCGTAGCCGAACGTGAACGTCCCGAGGCCGATCGCGACCCCGGTGGCGAGCGCCGCCGCCGCGGCGATTGGACCTCGGAACGAAGGGGCGAGGCTCTCGCCCGGGGTGCTCGGGTCCGCCATGGTGGGGCCCATCGCCGCAAGCCGCATGCCGAGGACCGGCGGAGCGGAGTTGTCCTCCGATTGCGCGGCGGCACCGGGTGATGTCGGCGGGTTATCGCCTGTTGGTGGCGGAGAAGAAGCGCAAGCGATTCGTGTGGACTCTACGCCTTTCCAACCGACGGGTTGCCGACGTTACGTTTCGGTGCCGTTCGGGATGCGGCTCCGGTTGGCTCCGGGTTGCCGAGACATCCCTATGGAACAATCCATTTGGCTCTTCGGTCTGCTCGGCATCGCCGGCTCGTGGGCAGCCGCCGTAGCTCTCGGGCGCTGGCGGTGGGCGGCGCGCACCAAGGCGCTGAGAGCTCGCCTACCCGCCTCGGACCCACCCGAGCTCGAGCTCGGCTTCGAGCCCGATCTCGACGAGCTGCCCGAGGTTGTGCAGTCCTTCTTGCGGGCCTCGCTGCCCCCGGCGCGGGCCTCGGTTCTCCGGGCGCGGTTCGTCCACGAGGGCCGCTTCAACTTGGGGGGCACCGAGGCGAAATGGCGGCGGTTTCGTTCCGAGCAGTGGGTCACGGCAGTTCGGCCCGGATTCGTATGGTCGGCGAAGATCCGCTTCTTCCCCCTCTTCCCCGTGCTCGTCCACGACGCCTATGTCGGCGGCCGCGGTGTGCTCGAGGCCCGGCTGCTCGGCCTCCTGTCGGTCATGTCGGCGCCGGACACGGCGGAGCTCAGCCGCGGCGAGCTGCTCCGCTGGCTGGCGGAGGCGGCCTGGTATCCCACGGCGCTGCTGCCCGGCGCCCACATGCGCTGGGAGCCGGTGGACGCGAACTCCGTCCGGGCGGTGGTGACGGACGGGACGGTGGTGGCGCAGGCGATCTTTCGCTTCGAAGAGGGTCGCGTGGTGTCCGTTCGGACTGAGGACCGTCCCCGCGAGACCCCGGATGGTCCCGTGCCCACCCCTTGGCAAGGACGGTTCTGGAACCACGAGCGCCGCGACGGCTTCCTCATCCCGCTCGAAGGAGAAGTTGCGTGGGAGCTGGAGGGCACGCTGCATCCGTACTGGCAAGGTCGCCTGCTCGAAGCCCGCTTTCGCTGCTCGGGATCCAGGAGCCCGTGAACCGGTCCGCCGGGATGGATAGCCGCCCTGCGGACCGTCAGTCGTTGAGCGCGAACGCTCGGGCTCTTCGACGGTGGAAGGCGAACAGAGCAAAGGCGAGCAGGACCAGCTCCCAGGGGGCGCGTCCGGCCGAGCTGCAGCCCCCGTCGCCCGCTGGGATCGGGGTGACCCCCGTGTCGGCCACCCCGGCGTCGGGGGGCGGGGGCACGCTCACGTTGATGGAGAGCTCGGCTCGGTCGTTGCTCGGGTCGATGTCGTCGCTCGGGGTGCTCGCGGTTGCCTGAACGGTCAGGGCGCCGGCGGGGGCGTCCGCGGCCACCGCGAAGTCGAACCGGGGCGTGCTGCCTCGGCCGGCGGAGATGGTCCCGAGCGTGCAGGTCTCGCCGC
>DAIQNR010000008.1:31850-117392 GCA_036788295.1 Myxococcota bacterium | reverse complement strand
AGGGACGCAGGAAACGAGCCTGGGGCGTTGGTAGAGCCCGATCGGTGCTCTAGGTCCGGTCACGAGGCGGGTCCGAACGACGTCCACGAGAGTGAGCTCCCCCCAGGCCCATGAGCGCGACCTCCGAGCTTCCCAAATCGTCCACCAACGGCCTCTCGCCAAGCTCCGAGCTTCCCAAATCGTCCACCACCAGCCTCTCGCCAAGCTCCGAGCTTCCCAAATCGTCCACCACCCCCCTCTCGACAAGCTCCGAGCTTCCCAAATCGTCCACCCTCCCCATTCGGCAAGCTCCGAGCTTCCCGAATCGTCCATCAGACTACCGACAGCAGGCTCTGGACAGGGCTCGGGAGCAGGACGGCCGGAAACCGAGCCGGGGTCAACACTTGGAGACGACGAAGGCGATGAGGGGATCGTTGGTGACCGCGCCGCCGAGGCCGCCCCGGATTCGGGGCCGCTGGTACTTCTTGCCGTCGTATTCGGCGGTCGCCTGAAACGGGTAGATGCGGCAACTCTTCGCCTTCTTGCTGGTGCGCACCAGCACGTAGCCCGAGTGCCCGCGCGCGACGGGGCGACCTTTTCGGTCGCGCTCGATGTTGCCCTGCTTGTCGTCCACGAAGTAGCCGACCACCGTGAGTTCGGGGCGCTCGGCCTTCAGGTCACGGTCGAGGCCAGCCTTGACGTCAGGGTGGCGGTCCTTCTTCTTCATCGGCTTCCACCGGTCGACCTTCTGGGCCTTGGCGATGGCCGCGTTCACCTCGGACCCGAGGGCAGCGATGGTATCGAAGGCGTCGGCGAGGCTCTTCGGCATGGGCTGCTTGAAATAGTCGAAGGTGGTCTTGACCTCGGAGCTGATGCGGTCCGCGGAACGGTCCAGGCTCAGCAGCGGGGCCAGCGACTTCTCGTTGGTCTGGCCGGTCTCGGCGATGGCCTTGATTTGTTGGACGAAGGCCTCGTGCGTCCGTTGAGCCTCGCGCAGCTCGTAGGCTTCGACGAAGGCCGGGCCGACCTTGTCGTGGTAGTCTACGAGGAGCCGGCAAGTGACATTTGGGTCGTAGAGATGATGGCCCTTGGACCGCCCGGCGATGGGGTCGGCGTTTTTCAGGAAGCGCTCGGTGCAGGGGCCGCGAGCTGCGGTTGCGGCCGCGCCCACTCGCTGGATCTTGTCGAAATCCCACATCTTGTCGCGACGCGGGATCTCGCCCTTGCTGCTGAAGTCGCTGAGGGTGCGTAGCACCGACTCCTGGTGCATGTGGATATGTCCGCTCCCGCCCACGACAACCTTGTCGTACTCTGCGCGCAGCTTCATGAGTTCGTCGTTGTCGAGGCCGGCCCGCGCGCTCAGGGAGAGCGAAGACGCCAGGAAGGAGGTCAGGAGCACGGCAAAGAATCGCATGGGGTTCTCCAGGGTGCGCGCCAGGTCATGCCCGCACGCTCATCGGACGGCGGGCGAGTGAGGGACGCCCGCCATGTTGCTTGGTGCGCAGTGTTTCGGCCGCGAGAAGCAAACGACCTCTCAAATTTTCCTCGTAGGCCCACGAGCCCGCCGGACGCGCGCTGAGCGCACACGGGTGAGAAAGGGCCCCGCCGATGGGCCGCCAAGGGCCCGGGCTGCGAGGGGGCGAGGGGCCGAGCTTCCCCAATCGTCCCCGGCCGGGCCGACGCTCCGCCCTCTGCCCCTTGCCCTCGCCCCCCGCTTGAAGTTCCGTCCGCCGGGCTCCCATGAGCGCGCGCATCCTCATCCTCGCTCTCACCTTCTCCCCGATCGCCGCCGCCCAGGAGCTGCGCCCGGAGTGCGAGGGCGAGCGCGCGGTCAAGCAAGCCTCGCTCTACGCGGAGAACGGAGATCTGGCCGCCGCCCGGGGCGAACTGGAGATGGCGCTCCGAACCCGCCGGGGGGCCGAGCAAGCCGAAGTGTGGCTCGCCTACGGGCTCGTCACGTTCGAACAAGGGGACCTCGACACCGCCGGGCTCGCCGTGGACCGGGTCTACGCCCTCAACGAGGCCGGCGCGGTGGCGGAGATGCCGCCGTGGGCCGAGCGCTTCCTGAACCGCTTCGAGACCCAGGTGGGGCGCATCGTCTTCGAGGACGCAGAAGCGCGGCGGATCTCGTTTTCCGTCCAGTACGAGTCCGGCCCCGAGCCGGACCGGGCCCGAGCCGTGATCGAGCGAGAGGGGGGCCGGTTGGCCCGGACGACCCTGACCCCGGTGGTGCTCCCGGTGGGGGTGTACCAACTCGGAGCGACCAGGGTGGAGGTGCGCCCCGCCTCGGAGCGCCCGGTCGTGGTCGAGGTCGAGAACCTCGGGCCTCCCGCGCTGCTCGCCGCGGCCGCCCGGGCCGCCGCCCCGGCTCCGCCGTTCCCGGTGACTCCGTCCCCCTTTCTCGAGCGGTGCGAGGAGCGGGCGCTGCCGACGCTGGCCACAGCCCCGCCCGAGGCCCCCGGCTTCTTCTTTGGCCCGTGGCCGTGGGTGCTCGGGGGACTGCTGCTCGCCGCTGGGGCCGGCGCCGCCGCCGCCGTCGCCACCCACGAGCCGGGCTGGCGGCTCTCGTTCGCCGGGGAGGCCGAGCCGTGATCGCGCTCGTCGGGCTTCTGGTCGCCGGCGAGGTGGAGCTGCCCGGCGCCCGCCAGGTCAGCGACGACCGGCCCGGGCACTGCGAGCAGCCCCGCTGGTCCCGAAACGGCCGCCACCTGGCCTACCACCGGTGGCGGGGCGGCTCGATGGAGCAGGACGTGCTGTGGGACCTGAAGCGGGAGGTTCGCCTGCTCCCGAGCGGATTTCGACCCCCGGAGCCGGGGGGCGAAGCCACCGACGTCTGGGACGAGGTTGGCACCGGTGGCGCCCCCGGGGCGAACCCAGGCCAAACCTGTCGGCAGCTCGCGTGGGGTCCGATCGCGCAGCCCGACGCGTTCGTGTACACATGCAACGTCGATCAAGGGTATCGGCTGTTCTCCCAGACCGGGGATCCCATCGACGGCGCTCCGGGTGAGGCCGCGCAGCCGGCCTGGAACCCGGATCGGGACGAGATCGCGTTCGTCGGCGCCGGGGGCGTGTTCCGCCTCGCTTGCCGCCGGCTCGGGCGAAGCTGCGGCTGGGGAAAGAACCGCCCCGAGGCGATGGTGCGGGGCGCGGGCGCCGAGTGGGCGGCGCCGCTGTGGGCCGGCGGGGGCCGGCTCGTCGTCGAGCGCCACCCGAGCCCCCGCCAGGGCGACCTGTGGTTGGTGGACCCGGCCGCGCCAAGGGACGCGGTCCTGCAGCAGCTCACCGACGTCCCCGGCGTGGCCCGCGCCCCCGCTCTGAGCCCCGATGGCAAGAAGGTGGCCTGGTTCCTCAGGCCGCCCAGGGAGGAGGGCGCCGAGGACAAGAGCGGCGGCCGGCAGCAGATCTGGGTGCAGTCGCTCGAACCTGGCGCCAAGCCCTTGCGGGTAGCGGAAGATGCGGTCCTGTCCGAATCCGGCCCCGCCTTCACCCCCGACGGCCGCCACCTCATCTATGTCCGCGACCACGCCGAGGCGGCCGACCCTCTGGTCGCCGTGCGCTTGCCCGATCGGCCCACGGCGAAACCCCGGCGCCGGGTCCTCCGGACGAACACCCTCGTCAACCGCGGCCCGGCCGTGAGCGCCGACGGCGACCGCTGGTCGCTCGCCGTCTCGGCGGTCGGCGCCCTCGGAGACGACCTCCGCCGCTCGTGGCGGAAGATCTACGTCCTGTCCCTCGACCCCCTGAAGCGCCCCGACTGACCGGCCCGGCAGCAGCCAGGAGCTCAGACCTCGAGGAGGATGCGGGTCGGGTTCTCGATGCAGTCCTTGACCCGCACCAAAAACGTGACCGCTTCGCGGCCATCGACGATGCGGTGGTCGTAGCTGAGGGCGAGGAACATCATCGGGGCGACCCCGAGTTGGCCGTCCTTCACCACCGGCCGATCCTTGATCGCGTGAAGACCGAGGATGCCGCTCTGCGGAGGGTTCAGGATCGGGGTGGACATCATGCTCCCGTAGACCCCGCCGTTCGAGATCGTGAACGTGCCCCCCTCGAGATCCTCGGGCTTCAGCTTGTTGTCTTTGGCCCGCTTGCCGAAGTCTCCGATCGTCTGCTCGATCTGGGCGAAGTTCAGCCGCTCGGCGCTGCGGATGACGGGAACGACCAGCCCGCGGCCTCCGCCGACCGCGACCCCGATGTCGAAGTAGTTGCGGTAGACGATCTCATCGCCGTCTACGGCCGCGTTGAGCTGGGGGATGTCCTTCAGAGCCTCGATGACGGCCTTCACGAAGAAGGACATGAAGCCGAGCTTCACCCCATGCCGAGCCACGAACGTGTCCTGATGCGATTTTCGGAGCGCCATGACCGCGCCCATGTCCACCTCGTTGAAGGTGGTGAGGATCGCGGCGCTCTGCTGGGCCTCGACCAGCCTGGCGGCGATGGTCTTTCGAAGACGGGTCATCTTCACCCGCTCCTCTTCCCTGGCCGCCGGCGCGGTCGGCTCCGCCCTCGCTGGCGCCGAGAAGCCTTCGATCCCCGGGGCCCGAACCTGATCCGGATGGAGCAGGCCTTGCCGCAGCGCCCGCCGCACGGAGGGAGGGGCTCTGACCGACCCCGACTCTCCGTTTTGGGCGTGGGCGTTCGGCGCGGGCTCGCTCTTCGGCCCAGGTTTCGCTCCTGAACCAGGTCGAGACTCGGCCCGCTCCGCCGTGGCCTCCGCTCCCGCCTCCGATTTCGGCTCCGGAGCGCCCGCGGGCTTGTCCTGGGCGTCGAGGTGCCCGATGACCTCGCCCACCGTCGCCTCCTCTCCGGCCCCCTTGAGGATCTTGCTCACGATGCCCGCGACCGGCGCGTTGACCTCGACGTTCGCCTTGTCGGTCTCGATCACCGCGATGGTCTCGTCCCGGTCGACCCAGGCCCCTTCCGGCTTGAGCCACTCGACGATGGTCACCTCGGTGATGGATTCGCCCGCAGAGGGCACCTTGAGTTCGGTCGACATGTTCCTTCTCGTCTCTGTCCCTATTCGCGGGCGAAGGCTTTGGCGAGGATCTTCTCTTGCTCGACCCTGTGGGCCGACGGAGAGCCGGTGGCCGGGCTCGCCGACGCCGGCCTCGTGATCGCCGAGAACCGGTGCCGGCCGAACAGCGACCCATTGTACCGCAAGTTCAAAAAGCCCCAAGCGCCCATGTTGCGGGGCTCCTCCTGCACCCACACCACGGGCGTGCCCTCGGGGTAGGGGTCGAGCAGCCGCTTGAGCTCGTCGTCGTGAAGCGGGTAGTACTGCTCCATTCGCAGCAGCGCGACGTCCTTGACGTCGAGCCGCTCTCGCTCCTCTTCGAGCTCATAGAAGAGCTTCCCGGACGTCAGCAGCACCCGGCGCACCCGCTCGGGCAGGACCTCTGGGGAGCGATCGGGCATGATGCGCCGAAACCCTCCCTCGGAGAGCTCCTCGATGGTCGAGGTCGCCCGCGGGTGCCGAAGCAGGCTCTTTGGCGACATGATGACGAGCGGCTTTCGCAGCGGCCGGAGCACCTGCCGGCGCAGCGCGTGAAAGAGCTGCGCCGGGGTCGTCAGGTTGCACACCTGGATGTTGTCCTCGGCGGCGGCCACCAAAAAGCGCTCGAGCCGGGCGCTCGAGTGCTCGGGGCCCTGGCCCTCGAAGCCGTGGGGGAGCAGCAGCACCAGCCCGGTCAGCCGCCCCCACTTGTCCTCACCGCTGGTGATGAACTGGTCGATGATCACCTGGGCCACGTTCACGAAGTCCCCGAACTGGGCTTCCCAAACGACGAGCGCCTCCGGGTAGTCGAGGCTGTAGCCGTACTCGAACGCGAGCGGCCCGATCTCGGACAGCGGGGAGTTGTGGACCTCGAAGACCCCATCGCCCTCTGCTGCCACTTCGGCGAAGACCGAGTGCCGGGCCCCGGTCTCGTGGTCGTGCAGCACGGCGTGGCGGTGGCTGAACGTCCCCCGCTCCGAGTCCTGACCGGTGAGACGAACCCGGCGGCCCTCCGAGACCAAAGAGGCGAAGGCGAGCGCTTCTCCGGCCGCCCAGTCCAGGGGCCGCTCCGACAGCCGCATCTCTTCTCGCTGTTTTCCGAGCCGGGCGAACCTTGGGTGGGGTGTGAACCCATCGGGGAGGCGCTCGATGGACTCGAGCAGCTCGAGCAGCCGCTCTTTTGGGACATTTGTCTCGACCTCGGGGCAGTCGGCGTCGTGGCCGCCCCGAAACTGCTGCCAATACCCCTGCCCCGAGTTGAAGGCCGCCGGCGCGATCTCGGTCTTCCGCGCCTCGTCGAGGCTCTTCTCGAGCTTGTCGCGGCGGGCGAGCGCGATGTCCTCGGCCTGCTCGGTCGTCACCTCGCCGAGCCCGGTGAGGTTCTCGACGTAGCTCTCTCGGACGCTGCGGCGGGCTCGAATCACCCGGTACATTTCAGGCTGGGTGAAGGCCGGCTCGTCCCCTTCGTTGTGCCCGTACCGCCGGTAGCAGTACATGTCGATGATGACGTCGCTCGAGAAGGTCCGACGAAATTCCATGGCGAGCGCGACCGCTTGGGCCACCGCCTCGGGCCTCTCCCCGTTGACGTGAATGATCGGGATTTGCAGCATCTTGGCGACGTCGGTCGCGTACTGCGTGGACCTCGACTGCTCGGGCAGGGTGGTGAAGCCGATCTGGTTGTTCGTGATGATGTGGAGGGTCCCGCCCGTCCTGTACCCGTCGAGGCGGGAGAAGTTCAGGGTCTCCTGCACGACGCCCTGTCCGGCGAAGGCCGCGTCCCCGTGAATGGCGATGCCCATCCCGGTGGTTCGGGCCGCGTCGCCGTGGCGGTCCTGCTTGGCCCGGACCCGGCCGGTCACCACCGGCGTCACGAACTCGAGGTGGCTCGGGTTGAAGGCGAGCGAAAGATGGACCCGGTTTCCGTTCGCGGTGACGCGGTCCGATGAGTGCCCCAGGTGGTACTTCACGTCGCCGCGCCCGAGCATCTGGTCGCCGTGCTGGTCGTCGAACTCTCGAAAGATCTGCTGGGCTGGCTTCCCGAGGATGTTCGCGAGCACGTTCAGGCGGCCTCGGTGGGCCATCCCGATGACCACCTCCCTCACGCCGTGTTCGCCCGCGGTCTCCACGGCGAGGTCGAGCAGAGGGATGAGCGACTCCGCCCCCTCGAGGCTGAATCGCTTGGCTCCGATGAACTTCTTGTGGATGAACTGCTCGAAGATCTCGGCGTCGGTGAGTTTGGTGAGAATCCGAAGCTGCTCCTCGTGGGACAGAGAGCGGACGTTGCGCGTGCTCTCCATCCTATCCTGGAGCCACATCTTGACCTGCACGTCGTCGATGTGCATGAACTGCACCCCGATCGATCGGCAATAGGTAGCCCGGAGATGGTCGAGGATGTTCCTCAATGTCATCGAGTGACGACCGGGGATCGTCGTCGATGAGAACACGATGTCGAGGTCGGACTCGCCGAACCCATAGTAGGCCGGGTCGAGCTCCGGATAGGGCGGTTTCGTTCGGCCGAGCGGGTCGAGCTCGGCGAGGAGGTGGCCCCGGACCCGGTACGCCCGGATGAGCTGGTCCACCTTGTCCTGGCGGGTGTTGGTGTCCCGGAGCCGCTTGGTCAGGGTCTGAACGACGCCGAGGGCGAGCCCGGAGCGGTCGCGAAACAGGCGCTTCAGCTCCTTGGCCCCGATGCGGAGCACCCGGGCCGCGCCTTGGGCCAGCGCGCTCGCCGACCGGGGCTGCTCGTCGAGGATCGACATCTCGCCGATGACCTCGCCCGGCCCGAGCTCGGCGAGCAGTCGGCCGTCCCGCTCGATGAGGATCCGGCCCTCGGTGACCACGAAGACCTCCCGCCCGACCTCGAGCTGGCGCATGAGGAGCCCGCCATCCGGCACCTCGAGCTCTTCGGCGGCGGCCGCGACGGCCGTGAGGTCGTCTTCGGACAGGTCTCGAAAGACGGTCACCTCCCGGAGGAAAACCGCCCGGTCGGCCACGGTCCTGCCGTCGTACCGGGGAAGCTCCTCCCCGGCGGAGGGCGCGTCCCCGGCCGCGGAGGCGCCGCCCGGATCGAAGATGCTGTGGGGCCGAAACGAAGGGCCGTGCACGATCGCGCCCGGGTCGCCAGCGCCGTCCCCATCTTCGAGCGCGGAGAACCACGCCGCCCACTCCGGGTCGACGGCGCCCGGGTCGTCGCGCCACGCTCCATGGAGCGCCTCGACGAAATCGAGGTTGTGCCGGGCAAACCCGCCGAGGTCGATGCCGCCCGGGGTGCCTCCCGTCCCCTCCATCATGAAAGGTGTCCTATCCATCGGCGCGCGCGGCCTCAACTCGGGTTCTCCGAATCGCAGCCTCAGCGCCCGAAATGCGGCGAAAAAACCCCCGATCACGGACGCGCGTCAGGGGTCAGAACCGGCGGCGCCGCCGCTTCTGGGCCTCGATCCGAGGCCGGAGATCGAGTCCCGTGATCTTGTGGACCAGGGTCCTGAGCGGCATGCGCAAAACACGCGCGGCTTCGGTCTGGTTCCATCGGGCTCGCTCGAGCCCTCGAAGCAGAATCTGCCGCTCTGCCTCCCGAAGCTGCGAGCGATAGTCCAGCTCGCCGAGGTCCTCGGTGGGCCCATCTTCGCACGGCTCGACGGCCAAGGCCGCAGGGGGCGGTGGCTCGAGGGTACGGAGCCCGGCCGGCTGGCGGCGCACGGTCAGGGGGAGGTCCTCGGCGCGAACGAGGTCCTTGGTCCCGATCGCCACCGCCCGCTCCATCGCGTTCTTCAGCTCTCGGACGTTGCCTGGCCAGCTGTGCGCGCGCATCGCCGCTTTCGCGTCGCCCGACAGCGAGGGCGGGGGGCGGCCCTGGGCCGCGGCCGCCTCGCAGAGGAACCGCTCGGCGAGCGGCTCCACGTCTTCGGGGCGCTCCCTGAGCGGGGGCAGCGCCAGGCTCACGACGTCGAGCCGATAGAACAAGTCCCACCGGAACAGGCCTCGCTCGCACATCGACTCGAGGTCGCGGTGGGTCGCCGAGACCACGCGGGCGTCCACCGGGATCTCCTCGACGCCTCCGACCCGCACCACTTTTTTGCTCTCGAGCACACGGAGGATGCTGGCCTGGGCCCCCGGTGACATCTCACCGATCTCATCGAGGAACACGGTGCCGCCGGCGGCGGCCTCGAACACGCCCGCCTTTCGGTCGTTGGCGCCGGTGAAGGCCCCTCGTTCGTGGCCGAAGAGCGTGGCTTCGATGAGCCCCTCGGGCAAACCGCCGCAATTGACGCAGCGAAAGGGGCCGGCCCGCCGGGAGCTGGCCTCGTGGAGCGCGCGGGCCACGACCTCCTTGCCCGTCCCGGTTTCCCCCCGAAGCAGCACCGGAACGCCGGACGCGCCGATCCGACCGACGCTCGCGAAGACCCGGACCATCGCCGGGCTCGCCACGACCGGCGCGGCGGCCGGTGTGGGTTCCGGTGCTCCAGCGAGACGAACGACGGCCACGAAAAGACCATCGGCGGCCGAAGCGGAAGGTGCAGAGCTTTCGTTCGGGACGAGCTCGGGTCGTATCGAGCCGAGTCGCGTTCAACGGAGCGCGAACGCGGGGCCCGGGTCCGAGCCGGGCGCGACTTGGGCGTGCAGCACGATGGCGTCGTCGCTCGGGAGGTACGCGACCCGCACCGGCTGGCCCAAGCACTCGGATACGTCGTCCACCGCGACGCAGCGCCACCTTTTGACCGCCCCGGCCCGCCCGATCGAGGTGACTTCGAAGACGAGGACCATCCCCTCGGCGATCGCCTCCGATTGGGCCCGAAAGGTCACCGCCGACTTGCCAGGGGTGCGGACGCGGACGACGGTCGCCTGGTCGCCGGGCGCATCGAGCGAGAGGTCGCTCGACCGGGCGCCGCCAGCGTGGCCGGCCCGAGGAGAAAGGAGCGCAGCGGCGACGCCGAGGGCGGTGAAGAGGCGGAAAGCGTGATGGTTCGACATGGATGGATCTCCCTGGGGGCAGCTCTGGCCGCCCCTCGCTGCGGAGTCATTGCAGGACCGAGGCCAAGCCCATGGGGGTCGAAAGCCTGTCGTCGGCGCGCCCCATACGGAGCCAGCGCGCCAAAGATGGCGCGAGCGGTCCGGCGTCGAACCGAAATCCGGCGCGCACCGGCTTGCTCGGTCGCTTCATGAACCACGACGTCCTCCTCGCCAGCGCCGCGGCGGTCGTGGGGGCCATCATCGCCGGCCAGGCCGCTCGGTGGCTCGACCGACGCGCCCGCCGCCGCCGAGCCCAGCGCGCGGTCTCGGGGGAACGGCAGGCGACCAGCCTCCTCGAGGGCGCCGGCTTTCGCGTCGTCGCCCGTCAAGTGAGGGGAAAGGCGCGCGTGCAGGTGGACGGCGCATGGACCGAGAAGGAGGTGCGGGTGGACTTCATCGCGCGCCGGGCGTTGAGGCGGTGGCTGGTGGAGGTGAAGACCGGCGCCGGCGCCGACCCTGGGCACGAAGGCACCCGCCGTCAGCTGCGGGAGTACGCCGAGGTGTTCGGCATCAGGCGCGTCCTGCTCGTGGACATGAACGAGGGCCGCATCATGAGGGTCCGATTCCCCCCGCCAAAGCGGCGCGGGGCGGCGGCGCTCGCCTTCGGTCTGCTCGCGGGTCTCGCGCTCGGCGCCGCGCTCGCTGGCCCGCGCTGAGCTCCGGCCTCAAAACCGCCAGTGCTTGTCGATGAGCTCCCGGGTGGACTGGATGTTCTGCCTCGAGGACGCCCCGAACACGATGGCCTCGAGCTTCGGCAACCCGCACACCCACTCGATGGCCTCGGCCGGGGGGATGGCCCCCGAGGCGAACACCGACATGGCAACCGGCCGAAACTGCTTGGTGGCCAGCGTCTCCACATACGCATCCACGCCGCCGCACATCCGAAACCCGATCTTGTTGATGTTGGCGCAGATGATGGGGTTCTCGATCCCCTGCTCGTGCAGAACGTCCACGAGCTTTGGCATGTTCATGGTAAAAAAGCCAGCCTCCGCCCCGTATTTGCTCGCGCAGTAGTCGTGAAAGGCCCGAAGGATCTCGTTCATGCCGAAGCCGAGCAGCAGGTCCGTCACCACGTTCTGAAGAAAGATCACCGGCGTCTTCGTACCCCGAAACCGCTTCATCTCGGAGTCCACCAGCATCTTCATCAACTCGTGGACGTCTTGGGTGATCCCGGCCACCGCGCCCCGAAACAGGCTGCCCAGGATGTTCCCCGGAGCGAATTTCTTGAGGGTGCCCATGATGCCGAGCTCCCCGACCGCGTTGGCATACTTGTGGGCGTAGGGCATGCCCGGGTAGAAGCTGAAGTCGGGGTAGCGGGAGGGGTTGGCCTTCACCAGGTCGGCGATGTCGCCGATCCGGTCGTGGGTCGTGCACATGAACGTCTTGATGCCCTCGTCGTAGGCGACGTCGAGGACGCGCATGATGGACGCGACGTCGCGAAACTTCATGGCTTGCGCCCGGGCCTTCTCCTCGGACATGTGGTTCACGCCGAAGAATTGGTTGTCTCCGAACAGGATGCGATCCATGGTCAGCTCCGGGTCTCGTTCGCCTTTTGGATGAGATCGAGTACGACATCGGTCGCGTAGGCGGACGCGAAGGTGTTTTCGCCCTCGGTGTTCCCCGTCTTCACGTTCTGCACGAACGTATCGATCTGGGAAGAATACTCTTCACCGCGCAGATAGAACCAGACCGGCGCCTGCAGGTCGGTGATGTACCGGATGGTCCAGCCCTCCCCGTAGTTCTCGAAGGATGCGCCCTTGCTCAGGAACACCTGAACCTCCTGGCGGTCGGCGACGATCTTGCCCTTCTTGCCGCAAACAGTGATGCGGGTGGTCATCTTCCGGTAGCTCGTGTCGGACCAGTTCGTGGTGATCTGTCCGGACAGGCCGTGGCCGTAATCGAAGGTGGCATAGACCGCGTCGTCCACCGCCTCGGAGAAGATGGAGCTGAGATGGGCCCCGAGCACCCGAGCCGGCGGGCCGACGACCCAGTTCATCAGGTCCACGACGTGCGACGCGTAGTCGTGCAGGCAGCCCCCGCCCTCCGACTTCTTGGACCGCCAGGTGGCGGTCTGGGGTTTGGTCACCACCTGCCCGTAGGCTTCTCCGGCGACGTGGAAGGGTTCGCCGATCGCCCCCGCCTTCACCAGGCGCCGGACCTCGGCGAAGGTACCCACGAAATGGTTGTGAAACCCAACCTGATTGACCGCTCCCTTTTCTCTCGCGAGATCGACCAGGGCTTTGCCTTCATCGATGGTGAGCGTGAATGGTTTCTCGACGAAGACGTGCAGGCCGCGCTCGAGCGCATCCTTCGTGATCTCGAAGTGGAACTTCGTGGGCGTGGCGACCAGGAGCGCGTCGAGCTCGGTGTTGTCGAGCATCTCCCGGTAGTCCTTGAACATCCGAGTCTTCGTATGTTTCTTGAGCGCCGAGGTGAGGAAGCCGTTGCTGTCTGCCGCGGCCACCAAATCGACGTCGGGGTGCGCGTTGAGGAGGGCGAAGTGGGAGATTCCCATCTTGCCCAAGCCCACGATACCGACCTTCTTCATCGTGTCTCCTGCGCCGGCTTCCACCGGAGCCCCGATTGGGGGTCGGCGTCCCGAGGCGGGCGTGAAATAGCAGGGGTGCAGGCTGGTCACAACCTGGCGAATCTCCGCTGCCTCGTTTCGCCCCGGCTCCTACCCGCGCTGGTTCATGATCGCAGAAAACACCCGCGCAGTTTGCCGGGCGTCCTCGCCGGCGTGGTGGAGGCGGCTCGGATCGGGGTGCTCGGCCCCCACCCGGGCGGCGACGTTCTTGAGCAACGTCTCTTCCCAACCGAGGTGAAGCGCCCCCATGGCCAGGGCCTTGAGATCCAGAGCGGAGTATCCGAAGGGGTTTTCCCGCCCAACGTGACCCACGTAGTAGGTGAAGAACATCCAATCGAAGGGGGCGTTGTGGGCCACGAAGACCGGGCGGACCTCGAGCGAGCGCCGCTCGGTGGCCACGAAATCGATCACCTGGGCGAGCCCTCGCTCCGGAGAGAGCCCCTCGGACTCGAGCCGGGCCACGTCGAGCCCATTCACCCGCATCGCCGCGTCGTCGAATTCGGGGAAGATGGGCTGAAGCTCGACGTACAGGTCGCCGAGAGGCTGGTACTGTCCTTGGAGGCGGCGGACGTGGGTGACCCCGATGGAGAGCAGGTTGTGAAGACCCGGGATCGGACCGGAGGTCTCGACGTCGACGCAGAAGTAGTCCACTCGCGGCAGGTCTACTGGTTCGCCCGCCCGGCCGCGAGCCGGAACGGTCCCGGCGAAGGTCGCCGCCGCTTTCGTCCGCGGCCGGCGGTTCTCGCGCTGGTGGCCGTGGGCTTCGGGTGCGGCGACCTGTCGCCCACCCTGGTGGTGGGCGAGTCGCCTTCCCCGCCGCCGCCCCGGGCCGAGCAAGAGCCGGACCCGACCGAGGATCCGCCCCCGGGGCCGCCGCTGCAGCCTCAGGAGGAGGACCGGGAAGACCCGTCGGGCCGGGCGAACGTGGCCCTGGCCGAGCTTCGTGGGCTGCCTGGCGCTGCACCGCGAGGACAGGCGCTCCGGCTCGAGCTCGTCGTGGAGAATCTGGGGGACGAACCGAGCCGGCCCGCCCTCGCCCGCGCGAGCCTCATCCCCATCGGACCGCTCGGCGGTCGGGCCCCGGTCGAGTTCGGCGGCGCCGAGGTCGGCGTGGTGCCGGCGCGGGGCGTGCTCGACGGGGTGACGCTCGACGCCAAGGTTCCCGAGGCGATCGCGCCCGGCCGGTACCGGGTCCGGGTCGAGTTCGACCCGCAGAACCGTTTCGGCGAGGCCCACCGCGCCCTCGGAGTGCTCGAGGCCGGGCCCATCGACGTCGGCGACCTCGCGGTGGAACCGGGAGCCATCGATTTTGGCGTGGTGAGGCCGGGCTGCGAGCGGACCGAGGCCCTTCGCCTCCGCCCGTTGGGGGCGGTCCGCTCCGTCGTGGCCGACGCTCGGGTGGCGGCCGGGCCGTTCTCGCTCACCCATTTCCCGTTCCCGCTCGTGATCGAAGCGGGCGCGGAGGCGACGCTTCGGCTCCGTTTCGCTCCGGACCAGCTTGGACCGGTCACCGCGCGGCTGCTCCTCGACACCGACGCCTTCGTCGGTCCGCGCGAGGTCGAGCTCCGCGGAACGGGGTCGTTCGACCCGGAGCGGGAGGACCGCTTCGTGCAGCGAGCGGGCCCGATCCTGGACGTGCTGTTCGTCGTGCAGGACGGCTGCGCTCGGCCGGATTGCGAGCTCGCGCTCCTTCAGGACTCGCTCGCCCTCGGCTTTCGGCGGTTCGCCTCCCATGTCGGCGCGGTCCGGGCGGACTGGCGGGCCGCGGTGACCACCACCGACGCCCGCCGCGGGGGGAGCCTCCGCGGACCGGTGCTCGACCCGAGCACGGCCGACCCGATCGCCGAGTTCGGTCGCCAAGCCCGCGCGGGGAGCCGTGGTGCGCACCCGTCCGGGCTCGCCGCCGCCCGCGCCGCGCTCGGGGGCTGGGTCCGTCCCGACGCCGCCATGGTGGTGATCTTCGCCGCGCTCGACGACGATCGGTCCGGCGACAGCCCGGCCGATTGGACCGCTCGGCTCGCGCTCGCCGCGACGGGGGATTGGGTGGTCAACGGCATCCTCGGTCCACCGCCAGAGCCGTGCCCGCTCGCCGGCCCGGCCCACCGCTACGCGAGCGTCATAGCCGCGACCGGCGGGGTGCTGTCCTCCGCCTGCGCTGTGGACGATTTCGAGGCCCTGTTTCGGTTCGGTGGGCGCGGGTTCGGTTTCGAGCGCCGCTTCGTCCTGTCGCAGCGACCCCGGGCCATCGACACCATCGAAGTGGAGGTGGATGGCCGCCCGGTGCCGTCGGCCGACCAGGTGACGGCAGAGCCGATCTGGTCGTACGACCGGGACGGCCCCGCCATCCGGTTCGAGATGGATCGGGCCCCCCGGGCCGGCGCCTCGATTCGGGTCCGCTACCGCACCGAGTGCTGACCGCACTGCGCGGCGAGCGCGGCGAGCGCCACCGAGCCGGGGGAGCTCTTGCGGATGTGCTCGATCTCGAGCCGCCCCTCCTCCTGCCGGCCGAGTCGGCAGAGCGCGGTCGCTCGGGCCACCCGCCGCTCTTCCAAGAGCAGGCCTTCGGGAAAACGCTCGGCGTGCGCATCGGCGAGCGCGAGCGCGCCCGCGAAGTCACCGTCCCGAAGCGAGGTCTTCGCCTTCGCCAGGAGCCGGGCCTCTTCGGCCAGGCTGGAGGAGGGCTTTTGGGCCTCTGGGGCCGGAGAGGGCGCGGGTTCGATCTTCGGCCCTGGCTCCGAGAGGGGCTTCGGCCCGACGGGATGGGCCGGGGCCCGCTCCCCACGGGGTTTTTGAGGCGCGACGTCGGGCTTTGCGAACCGGTGCTCCGTGAAGGTGGGCGAGCGGGGCGCGACCCACGGCGCCGGCGAGACCAAGCGAGGCGGCGTTGCCGGGACCGTCGTTGCCACCGATGTCCCTACCGCCGCCCCGACCAGCGCCCCGGCCAGAGCCGCGACCACCCCCGATGCCGGGCCTGAGGGGCCAGCTCTGGATCCTGCCCCATCGAGCGACCGGCCCACCTCCTCCGCGACCAACGACGCCGGGCCACCGGCGAGCAGGCGGGCTCGGACCGCCGCCCGGGCCCCCGGAGGCGGCCCATGCCCGTCCATGGCGGCGTCGAGGCACCGCTGCGCGGCGAGGGACAACGGGGTCATGTTCGGCTCCGTTCACGGGCTTGGTGGCGAGCCACCGCCGCTTCGAAGGCCTGCCTCGCCGATCGGAGCCGTGAGTAGACGGTGTTCAGCTTCACGCCGAGGGCGTCCTGGATCTCGGGGGCCGTCATCTGTTCGAGCTCCGCCAGCACGAAGACGGCCCGCCGGTCGTCGTCGAGGGTAGCCAGGAATTCATCGAGGAACTCCGCCGCGCGCCGCTTCTCCACCAGCTCGACCGGCCCGGCCAGCGGGCTCGGGACCTCCCCGACGAGCGGCTCGGTTCGGCCTTTCCTGGCCAGGCGACGGCGATGGGACCGAGCGACGAGGATCGCGATCGCGAACAGCCACGTCCGCACCGACGAGCGGCCCTCGAAGTCGTCGAGTCGGCGATGCACGACCAGGAACGTGTCCTGGGTCGCGTCCTCGAGCAGCCCAGCCGGCACCCCGAGCCGGCGAAGAGACCGCCATACATAGTGGAAGTGCGCTTCATACAGGGCCTCGAAGTCCAGCCGAGCCGGGGCGGCGTCGTCGCGCTCCCCTCCCGGAGTAGGCATCAGTCCTCGGTGGGTGCCCGGGCCTTCCCGACTCCGTCGGGAAAAGTGGACCTCGGGTTCGATCAACGGAACCGAAACTCCACGCCGAGGCCGAGCCGAAAGGACCATGGCTCGACCCGAAACAGCGGCATTTCGCCGGCGAGCGCGACCGCGGGCCGAGCCAGCGCCGCGAGCACTTCCGGTCGCACGATGAGCCACAGAGGGTCGGCGATGGGGACCGACAGCGCGAGCGACAGCCCGGCCGCGAGCGCGAGCGCCGACCGCGAAGAGGCCGACTCGAGCCGCCCTTCGAGCCCTCGGGCCTCGAAGCGCCCGAGCTCGACCAGGACCTCGGGGTGGAGGTCCAACGAACCGAGCGAGGCCGCGAGGTAGCCCGCCCTCAGCTCGCCGGTCCACAGCCCGGTCCAGATCAGCTCATCGGGCTCGCCCAGTCCGCGGGGCAAAAAGCCGGTCAGTCCCAGGCCGAAGCGCAGCCCGGCTCGAGAGACCGCGGCCCGCGCCGCCCCTCCGCCGGCGAGCCCGCCGGGGAGCTGACCGACTCCGCCCACGGCCGCGACCTCGACCGTCCATTGCCACGGCGCGGCTTCGTCCTCGGTCGTGAGCCTCGGGCTCGGAGCCAGGGGGACCCGCGGAGCCTGAGCCAGCGCCAGCGCCACGATGACCGCCACCGCCTCGGCGAGCGCCGAGCACTCTTCCCCGGTGAGGGTCCGTTCGGTGCGCCCCGTCCGAGACCACAGCCGGATGTCGGCTCGCCACGGGGGCCCCTCGACGGCGACCTCACCGCCGAGCCGGACCGGCCCGGGCAGATCGCCCGAGAGCTCCCCGATCCGCGCTCGCAGCTGGGATGCAGGCGGGCAGCCCTCGGGCGCCTCCCACGCTACGTCGAACGCCGCGCTGGCCAGGAGCGCAGCGAAGACCCAGGTCACGTCGGGCCGTCCCCGAGCACGAGCAGTTCGGACCGCTGGACCGCGATCATTCGGACGCCGCTGCCGACCTCGATGCGCTGCCCGGACTTCAGCAAGCGGTCCTGCTCTTCTTCGAGCTGCGGCTCTTCTTCGAGCTGCGGGGAGCGCCGGCCGAACTCGACCACGACTTTTCCCGACAGCACCACGAGGACGCGGTCCGCTGGACCGAAGCGGTGGTCCTGCCCGGGGTCGAGGACCGAGCGGTGCACCCCCGGACCGATCGCCCACCGGCCCCCGCCCGGCCCCTGCCAGACCTGCTCGGGCTCGGGTACGCGGTGCTCGTCGAGCGGGGCATCGCGGTCCTCGGGCGGGGGAGCCCCGGCGATGCCGTCGAGCGGGCACGGCAGGGGGCCGATGCCCAGCTGCGCGAGGCGGACCGACACGAGCGCCCGTGACCTATCGCCCCCGGGCTCGAGCTCGAGCGTCGGCGGAGCCGGCCGCCGAAGACGCTGGGCCGCCTCTTCCCAGAACCTCGCCTCATCCATGGCGGGGCCCCCCACGTGCACGATCCCCCGCACCTCGGCTTCGAGCAGCCGGCGAAGCACGGCTCCGAGCGGTTCGGCGGCGACCGGGCTCGAGAGCCGCTGGTGCACCGGCTGGGCGTCATCCCACGAAGCGTGGGCATCGAAGACCGGGCCCGCCCGTACGACCAGCGCCCGCTCGCCGGCGGCCCGGACGATGAACTTCTCAGCCTGGCGAAACGCCTCGCCGAGCGCCTTTGAAGGGGCGATCTCGTCGCTCTCGCACCACGGACCGCCCCTCCCCCCGAACACCGCCGGGTGACCGATCAGGACCGCCCGCGCTCCGAACTCGAGCGCAGCCGCCGCTACGGCGATCGACGCCTCCGCCACCTGGCGAAACGCCTCGTTGGGCGAACGCTCCGCGGCGAGCTCGTCCCTCCAGCCGGCGAACACCACCGCGTCCGGCCGCTGGGCCTGAACGACCGACCGCACCGCCCGCATCGAGGTGACATCCGTCTCCTCGACCGAAGCCCCGAGCCCAACCACGAACCCTGGCCATGGCTCGCTCCTGCCCCCGAGCACGAGCACTCTCATCGGTGGCGTACCGCCATCGCCCCCTCGTCGAGCGGGGCCAAAAGCCGCTCCCGGGCCCGGCGCGCCGCCGCGACGCTGGGATAGACCCCGACTCTCACCCGGAACCACTTCGCCCCCTCCACCGACGAAGAGACGACGAACAGCGGCCCGAGCGACTCGAGCGCTTCGTGGTGCGCGATGAGAAACGCCTCCGCTTCCTCCTCGGTCTCGAAGGCGGCGACCTGCACCCCGTACCCGGAGCGAGGCGAGGTCTTCTCGTACGAAGGAGGCGCCACGGACGCCTTCGTCGCCGTCTGGACTTCCAGCGTCGATTCGAGCTCGTCCGGCTTCATCGAGCCCAAAACGGGACGCGACGACGTGGACACGGCGCCGACCCGCTCCGGCTGGCATCGCTGCGCCCGGTCGCTGGGCCATAAGGCTTCCGTTGCCGCCGCTGGCGCCGAAACCGTCCATCGGCCGAGCGCAAAAGCCGCCACCCAGCCGAGCGGAGCAGCGGCCGTGAGCGCGAAAGCGGCCCGGCGGGACATCGACACTGGGGGTGGGGCCCGTCTCTTCACGGGAGGCTCCGAAGCAGGCTGATGGTGCCGTCGGGGCTGGCCACCACGATCTCGTCCCGGCCGTCGCCATCCACGTCCCCGCACGCGAGCCAACCCGGACCGGCGCCGGGGGGCAGAGGGACTTCGACCGGCGGCTCGAGCAGCCCGCCAAGGCCATCCCCGAGGTACAACCGAACCCCGACCTCGTCCCGAGCGGTGAGAGCGATGTCGGCCGACCCATCGCCGTCGAAGTCGCCCGCGCACAGATCGATCGGCCGCGCGGGGAGCTCCGTCCGCCGGCACCGGGCGCCGCCGCGTCGGGGGGACAGCTCGCCGATCGCGTCGCTGAGCAGCAGCCCGAAGCATCCCTGGGCCTCGACGAGCTCGGCGGCGATGGGGCATTGCTCTTCGTAGTTGACGCCGCGGGTGCACGCGCCGGGCGCGGTCCATGCGGTGTCGTCCACTCGAGCCCCACCGAGCCTCTGCTCTTCGCCTGGGTCGAAGTTGCTCAGCAACACCCGCTCGACGGGCAGGTTGACCAAGGGGCGATCCTGCTGTCGGCCCGACCCGGACGGGTACCGCTCGAGCCCGGCCTGGGAACCCACCACGAACCCATCGTTTGCCAGGGTCGCCGACATGCGCCCGGACGCGATCGAGAACGGGCGCACCGTTCCGTTCCAAGAACCAACCAGAAGGCGCGAGGGAACACTGCAGCCGCACCTATCCCGCGCGTTGCATAGGTTCCGAAGGTTGGCCGGGCCAGCCCCACCGCATTCGCACTTACGGGAAGCGGGCGTCATTCCGCAGGAGATCGTGAGCGTCTGGCAGTTGTTCGAGTTGTAGAACTGCCCGCCCAGCTCGACGACGATGTCGACGATCGAGTCGAGCGCAGCGCAGACCCCAACCCTCCCCGACACATCGAGCGCGGACGTCTGGCAGGCCTCCGCAGGCGGGCATCCCCAGTTCTGCGGGTTCATGAGGATGTCTGGATCGGACAGGTCGGACGGCAGGCACTGGCTGACCGTCGAGCAGGGTCGCTCGTTTCGGGCCCTCCCTTGCCCGGCGATGGCGATGCCCTCGTCGTACACGGTGAGGGCGACCGCGTTCGACGCAGTCAGGGTCCGCCGGGCGACGACCGCGATCCGGTCCGCCTCCCGTTCGAGCACGAGCATTTCCGAGCCTTCGCACGGGCAAGGCGTGCCCGATTGCTGGGTCCAGCACGGGCAGGTCTCCGGAGCATCGCACACCCGCGTCTGGCAAGCCTCCCGGCGGCTCGCGACCATCACGAGCTGCTGTCCCCGCGCGGCGATCCCCGCGGGGAGGATGCCGAGATCGATCGGCACGTCTTCTACCCTCACCGGAGGGTCCAGCTGGTCGAGCACCGCCAGCCTCGCTCGCCCGAACGGGGGCCTCGCGGCCACGCCGGGGGCGCAGCTGGCCTCGTTTTCGCCGTCGCAGCCGAGCACGGCCAGGCTCAGGGGGGCGCCCGGCCGAAGGGGGGCCATGATGAGGCCCACCGGGCGACCGATGTCGGCCAGCCGAAACGACCGCCCGGACATCTGGGGAGGGGACACGGCGCTGAGCGTGAAGCGGACCTCTGCCCTCGCTGGGTCCTCCGAGCCGAGCGCCTGGGCCTGCGCTAGCACCACCGACCGGCCGGGCTGGCTCGGCATCTCGGCGTCGACCGACGCCCCACCGTCGAGGCCGGTCACCACCGTGGCCGATACCCCCGTTCCGGCGATCTGCGCCCCGCCGGTGGCCTCGAACCGGACCTCGACCCCGGGGATCGGGTAGGTCACCCTCCCGAAACGAGGCTCGTCGGCCTCGACCCGGACGGTGAGCGCCGTGCTCACCGCCTCCCCGGGCCTTCCGACCCTGCGGTTGCTCCCCACCAAGACCAAGCGGGCGCTGCTCGGCAACACCACCGAAAGGGGCAGCTCAACGTCTTCGGCCCCGTCACCGCCCCCGGTCCCGTCGAAGCGGGCCGTGCAGCCCTCGAGGAAGGCGGTCGCGTCCGGATCCAGGTCCGCGAACCCTCGAACATAGATCATGCTTCGACCGCGGGCGATGGTCAGAGGTGAGATGCGCTCGAACCAGCCGACGGGGCACCGGCCGGACGCATCGGGCTCGCATGCAAACAAGGCCCGCTGGCTGACCCCGAGGGTCGAGACCCCGGCCGCGGCGGTCCCGAGCAGATCCTCGCAGCGGCGATCCCGGTCGCTCGCGAGCCCCGAGGCGGTATCGAAGACCTCGACTTGAAGGCGCGCCAGCGACGTCCTCGCCACCTGGTTCGGGAACCGAAGCAGGACCGAGCCCTCGGACGGGCCACACCCGGCTTGGGCGGCGAGCAACAGAGCGAAGCTCGCCCCCGCACCCCCCCGCGCTACCGGCCCACCTCTGCACATCATCAAGTCCATATCCACCGCCCGTGGTTCAGCCCCCCGAGCCGAACCATCGGAGACTCGAATTCGCGCTGAAAGGGTTGCAGACGATCACGAGGTCGAGTTGGCCGTCCCCATCGACATCCGAGATCGCCAAGTCATTGAGTGGCTGGCAGGTCCCGGTGGGTTCTGGGCTCGCCTCGCAGGACGACAGTTCAATCTCCTGGCCCACCCCGAGCCCCCCAAAGGATCCCCCGAGCCAGACCGAGGAACGCGGGGCGAGGCCGACCAGGTCATCGTGCCCGTCGCCGTTGACGTCCGCCACCTCGAGCCGCAGGGCGTAGCCGGGCAGCAGGGTGTGGGTCCCGGTGGTGCCGAAGAGATCTTCGATGTCCGACAGCGGATCGGACCGCCCGAACACCACCCGCACCGGCTGGATCTCGTCCGCCGCGTTCACGCCCTGCCTGGTGGCGATCATCGCCGTGTCGGCGAGGCAGCCCGGGTCGAGCTGGGGGTTGCACCCAAAATGTCCCACTCTGATGTCCTGGATGACCCTGATGTCCCCAAACCGACCCCGAGGCCCGCAGCTGTGGATGGCTCCCCCCGGCTCGGGGCGACCGTAGCTGGCGAAGCTCCCCTGGCTGGCCCCGATGACGAAGTCGAGGCCCCCAGGGGGACCGCCGATGTCTCCGATGTCGAAGCCGAGCGGGTTGCTGCCGAAGCGCCCGCACCGGCAGCCCGCGGCCGAGAAGATCTCGCCAGGGTCGGCGCGGGAGCTCAGCCACGAGAGCACGGATAGATCGCTCGAGCTGCTCGCGGTGAGATCGGCGCGCCCGTCGCCATCGATGTCGGCCGCGCGCAAGGTCAGCCGAGCCCCGAAGCCGACGTTGATGTCGCACTCACACCCAGCCGGCGACGGGCAGGCCTCGGTGGCGCGGTCGAGCACGCACCACGGGACGATCGGTCCTCCGCATACCTCGTCCATGCTGACGCACGAACCGTCGCACGGCTCGAGGGAGCCGCAGGTCCAGTTCGGGCAGGTCCCGGCCAGCGCGGCGCGCGGAGTGAGGCGCGCCCCGTCCCATTCGAACACCGCCACCGACATGGACCGCTGGACGGCGACCGCAACCGCGAGCGCGCTTCGGCCAGGCTCGAGCTCGAAGCCGAGCACGGTCCGGGGAACGCCTTCTTCGAACCGGTGCTCGGCGACCAGCCTTCCGCTCGGGACCTCGATGAGCCGGAGCCAGCCACCCGAGTCTCCCTCTCGCGCGACCACCGCCACCAATCCCGGCGAGCCAGGAACGGCGCCGAGCCCTTCCACCTGCTGGCTGAGGAGGGGGAGATCCCCGCCGCAGCGCATCGGCGCGAGGGGTTTAACGCACCGTCCGGCGAGCCGCACCGAGGAGTCGGAGCGGCCGAGCGCGCGGACCGAAACCTCGAAGGTCTCGTCGCAACCGTCGAGCTCCAGCACGGTGGAGGCCCGGCCGCTGAGGGTGCTCAACACGACCGGCGTCCGGACTCGGGCGCCCATCGCCTCGAACAGCACCGGGACCCGCGACCGGTCCTGCAGCTCCGTGCACCCGCCCTCGCAGGAAAAGCAGTCGGGAGCAGCGCGACCGGGCGCGCACACCGCCGTCCGCACACACACCGATGCCTCCGCCCGCCCCCCTCGGGCCCCAACCAGGCGATCGGTTCCGCACGGCTCGAGGCGAAACGGCGCCGGAAGGACCGGGCCGAGCCGGACCGGCGGCGTAGGTCTCGCCGGGTCGAGCCGTGGACAGGTCTCCCGCACCCGCTGGTCGAGCGCGCGGTCGGGGTGGGTCCCGTCCTGGGTGCGCATGCAGAGGCAACCGGTGGCGAGCACCCCAACTCGGTCCGGGCCCCCGTCCTGCGCGCCGACCTCGCCCCTGGCCTCCACGACGACCGCCACCGCCCCCCATGGGTTCGCTTCGCTGCCGGCAGGCCGGGGAAGATCCACCGAACCGGACACCGAGCCCGAGAACGGGAGCACCTCCCTGTCGAGCAGAACCTGACCAAATCCGGGGCGACTCGAGAGCAGCTCGGTGCGGACCGCGCTCGTGGGCGAAAACTCACCCACCCGGTCGCAGGCGAGAAACTGGGGCGGCTCTCCGGGGGCGAAGGTCAGCGGCTCGAAGCTGCTGACCACGAGCTGGGTCACGAGGCTCCGGGTGGTCTCGTCGGCGAAGACGAGCTCGAGGTCGGCGCCGGGCGGCCCGCACGCGGCGACCGCCCCCGCCGTGAGCCCGAGCCAACCGAGATGGGGCCCCGAGCGGAACCCGGGCCCCGTCAAAGCGCGCCCCCGTCGCGAAACCTCAGCGGGATCGTGTCCCCTCCCTGCCCGACCAGAACGGCGGCGACGACGGTGGCGCCGACCGCGAGCGCGCCGAGGCCGCCCCAGAACCACCAAGAGCTCATCACCGACTCCCCGACCGAGCCCGGCTGCACCGCGAAGCGGATCGGATCGCGAGGGCTCCCGTATTCCGCCAAGCTCCCCTCCCATCGGTCCACGGCGCGGATGAAGTATTCCACCTCGTACCCGGCGGCATCGGCAGGCAAGGACAGCGCGGGCAGCACGGTGGTGACGGTGTCGTCCGACCGAGAGGTGACGACGGTGTAAACCTCCACCCCTTGCCGTCGAAAGTAGACCTCCACCTGGTCCACGATCCGCAAGGGGTCGTCGACCTGGGTCACGAGCGCGACCGGCGCGTTCGGGGCCACCGAGGTAGGGGCCGTGTGCGCCAGCGAGAGCCTCCGACGGGGCGCCGGCACCCCGAGGGCGTCGTCGAAGCAGCTCCTGACCTTCGGGGGGGTCTCCGCAGGGAGGTCGTAGCTCGGGTCGAGCGCGAGCAAGATCTCGAAGGCGCGCTGGCAGCGCTCGCGCTCGGCGTTGATCGCGTCGATGTAGCCCTTCAGCCGGTAGATGTCGGCGAGGTCCTGCCGACAATTGCGGGTGTGCTCGACCGCCCGTTGCAGAGTGCGGGCCGCGGGCTCGAACTCGAGCCGGTCGAGCTGGTCCCGCGCTCGGGGGAGGTATGGGTTCGACCGACATTCCGCGGTGCCCCCCCGAGCGTCGGCCTCCGGCGGGCTCGCCAAGAGCCCCATCCCGGCCAAAGCCGCCCCGAGGATTCGCATCCTGCAGAGCGACCGATGCCGGGCCGGCACCGCCCCGATGGTCCCGCGAAAGCCTGCGCGCACGGCGCTGGATGCTAGCGCCGCCAGGCCAGCCGGACAAGCGAGCGGTCTCGAGCCCGCACCGAGAGCGGAAGCGAGTCCGACCGGTCGAACTCGGTCGAGGCGCCTTTGGCCTCGCGGACGGAAAGAGCGGCGACGGCTGCCGGGTAGCGACCGCGGCCGGTCGCCGCTACACTGCCAAAGATGGCTGGGATCCATGTGCGCCGCGCGGCGGTCGCGACGTCGCTCTCCGCTGGCCTCGCTGCCGCGCTCGCCGCCTCCGTTTCGGGCACCGGCTGCCAGGGGGCGTGCCAGGGCGACTTCGACTGCCTGGGCGCCGGCTACTGCGATCGCGCGTCCGGACGCTGCGAGCGCGACTGCTTCGTGGACCAGGACTGCCGAACGCCCCCAGCCTGCCGGGACAACCCGAGCGCTTGCCGTCCGCTCGGCCTGTTCTGCTCCGGCAGCGGTCGGTGCCGCGGCTCGGTGAACCTCGACTTCGAAGGAACGGTGGCGGAGGCCCCTCGCGGCGGCGGTCCGCGCCGGATCGACGGATGGGACGATCCTCCGGGAAGCGGGTACTCCTTCATCGTCAACACGATCGCGCTCGCCCCCGCCGACCGCGGCTTCGACATCGACGGGCGATGCACCGCCGCCGGATGCATCGACAACGCCCTGGCTCCGCTGGCCACGGAGGCCAACGAGCAGATCCGCCAAGGCCTTCTCGGCGGGGAGTCTCTGCTGCTGCTCGAGCTGGCCGGTCTCGACGACGATCCCTACACCGGCTTCGACGAGTCGTTCACCGTGAAGGTCTACGGAGCCAAGGACGCCGAGAATCCCCCGTACCCGGCCAACAACTTCAGCGTGCCCGCTGGCGGCGACAGCTGCTGCGAGTTTCTCGTCAGCGGGCCGAGCCTCGTCAGCCCTCCCCCGCAGGCTCGGGCTCGCTCTCCCACCCAGCTCGAGCGGGGTCGGTTCCGTTCGCTCACCCCGGTGCCCATCCAATTCACGCTGAGCATTGGAAGTCCGCCCCACCCGGTGATTCGCTTCGAGCAGGTGCGCATGAGCGGGCGACTCGATTCCGGCCTCAGCAGCATCACCGATGGTCTGCTCGGCGGGGCGCTGCCGATCAACGTGCTCTACGCGGTCGACAACCCGTATTGCAAAACCGAGAGCGCCCGCTGTCCGGACGGCTTCGCCGGCTCCAGCATCGTCGATGTCATGGTGAACCTCCTGAACCGCCAGCCCGACCTCGACCTCGACGGAGACGGCCCAGAGTGCCTCTATGACCTCGACGGCGATGGCACCGTGGATCGCTGCTGCGATGGCGCCGGTCGAGGCTCGACGTGCTCGACGATCCCGTCTTGCCCCGGCCGCGAGGTGAGCCCGCTGGACGAAGGCAACCCGGGGAGCTGCGCGCGGTCGCCCCGCATGGCCGACGGATACTCCTTCGCGCTCACCTTCACCGCGGTCCGGGCGCGGGTCTTGGGCACTTCGGAATGAGACAGATGGGACTGGCGTGGGGCGTGACCGCGCTCCTGGCTGCGATCCCGGCGGCAGCGGCCGACCAGCGCCTCGCGGTGGCGGTGATGGACCTCTCGGCCCGAGGGGTGGACCCCGACGCCGCAGCCGCGCTCGGGACCCAGGTTTCGAACTCGCTGGCCGCGCTGCGGGTGTTTCGCGTCATCACGAGGGAGGACATCAAGCGCCTCCTGCAGCTCGAGCAGACCCGGCAACAGTGCACCGGCGAGTCGGACGCGGCGTGCCTGGCCGAGATCGGGGGGGCGCTCGGCGTGGACCACCTCGTATACGGAGAGGTGGCGAAGGTCGCGGGCACCTACGCTCTCAGCCTCGTGCTGCTCGACATCGGCCGAGCGGAGGCGGTCAGCCGGGAGACGGCGAGGACGGACGACGCCGGCGCGCTCTTGTCCGCGACGGAGCAGGCGACGCGCCGCCTGGTGCAGCCGCTGCTCTCCGACCGAACCGGTTTCCTGCTCGTCGAGGCCAGGGAGCTGGGGGCGGAAGTTCGGGTCGACGGTCGCCTGATCGGGGTGACGCCCTTGCCTTCCCGGCTCGAGCTTCCGATGGGGCCCCACGAGCTCAAGGTCGACAAGCAGGGGTTTCTCTCCTGGGCCCGCACGGTGGATCTCGAGGCTGGCCAACCGACGGTCGCGCCGGTCGCGCTCGTCCCGAGCGAGGCCTTCGTCGCCGACTACCAGCACCGAGCCCAAACCGTCCGAGGAGCGGCCTGGGCGAGCGTCGCCGCCTCGACCCTCCTGTTCGGGGCCGGGGCGGCGCTCGCGCTCATCGCCGATGCTCGGTTCGACGACCTGGCCGGGCAGGGCTGGATCTCCCGAGATCCGGGGGCGTGCGCCGCCGCCACCGCCGGGGGCCGGTGGTGCCACACGCCGCTCGGTCTTCAGAGCGGATCTCTCGACGAAGCGAGCGCGATCGAGACCTTCGACACCTTGGCCGTGACCGCGGCCGTGACCGGCGGAGTGGCCGCGATCGCCGCCTTGGTGCTCTTTCTCGCCGGCGACGACCCGGCACGCTACGATGCCTTCGGCGCCCCAGCGGTCGGCGGCGCCTCGATGAGGTTTTGAGATGCGTGTTTGCCTGGTGCTCTTGGCCTCGCTCGTCGCCTGTGGCGGCGCCGAAGACGATCTCATCGCCTTCGACCGGCCGCAGATCGTCCCCGAGAGCAACGTGCGTTGCTTGTCCTACAACCCGGTGGAGGCGGGCAGCGCGACGTTTCACGACCTCCAGCTGACGAACCGGGGGAGAGACCCCCTCCGGATCGAGGGGGCGGCGGTGGAGCGCGACGACCGGAGCGCGTTCGACATCGTGCAGCTTCGCTCGGTGGAGGGCTCGCCGTGCACGGAGGCCGCACCTTGCTCGATCCGCAGCGCCGAGGACGCGTTCCTCCGCTTTCGGTACCGGCCCCCGGCGGCGGGCTGGGATGCGGCGGACCTCCGGGTATTCTCGAACGCGGAGAACTTTCCCCGCCTGCGCATCTTCGTCCTCGCGCTCGCGTACCCACCGGGCGAAGCGGATGCTTTCGACCCAGGGCCGAAGCCCGACGTCGCCGTAGGCGCCGACGGCTCCGAGACCTGCCCCTGACCTCTACCGAGCGCCGTACGACTGCCCCGCGGGCTTCGCTCGCCACGAACCCCCTCGCATCTACCGCGGGTGGTCTGCTCAGGCGCCGGGCGACCCCCTCACTCGATGATGTACCGCTGGCCGGAGTCGCCGAGCCGGATGTCGAGGTTGAGGTAGCGCAGCTCGTGCTCGTCTCGGCTCAGATCGAGGCTGACTTCGAGACGCTCGCCCGCGCGCACCGGGCGCGGCGTGAACGGAAACCACGTCTGAGACCAGTGGGTCTCCGGCTCCGTCGGCCCGGTGGAGAGCCACACCGACGGCGAGAGCTGGGCGTCGAACCACCCGACGAATCCGGAGAGGACGCCGTCCCGCGCGACCTCGAACTCGAGGTCCACCCGGCCGAACGGACTCTCGGCGTGGGCTGCGGCGATCTCGACCGACCGAACCCGCCCCGCAGGGGCGAGCAGCGCGCTGGGGTCTACTCGGGTCTGCGTCGCCCGGCCCTGCCGCAGCTCGAGCGCCTCGAGCGCGCTGAGGTCGAGCCCGTGGACCGGCCGACGCCAATACCCCGGTCCGTCCCGATAGTACAGGTACGGGTCATCGGCGGGGGCGAAGCGGAGGTCGACCCGGGACGGCATCATCCTCCCCCCAGGCACGAGGTTTCGGTCCCGCGCGGTGAGCACGTCGTCGAGCATGTTCTCGACGAACGCGAAGTGGCCCAGCCACTCGCTGACGATGACGTCGACCTTCTCCGGCAGCTCGAGCTCCTGCGCTGGCCCTCGGAAGATGCGGACGCGGTCCCCGAGGTCGTTCGACTTGACCAGGTTGGCCGCGGTCTGGGCCACCTCGGAGGCGTCCACTCCGTAGACCTGGCGGGCCCCGGCTCGAGCGGCGAGCATGGCCAGGATCCCGGTGCCGGTGCCGACATCGAGCACGACGTCGCCGGGCCGCACGACCTCGGCGATGGCGGCCGCGAAGGCGTCCGTCCTCCACCGGTCGCTCACCATGCGCCGCTGCAGCTCGAGGTCTCCGTAGCGGAGGAAGTAGTACTCCACGGCGGATCCGTACGGTTGATCTGCACCGGGGCAAAGACTATTCCGCTGGGGCCATGCTCCGACGTGCCGCGGACCTCGCCCTGGCCTTCGCGCTCATCGGCTGCGCTGGGGCCACTTCGGAGCGTCCTGCCCCCCCTCCGACCGAAGACCCGGGCCCGATTGAGCTGTCGGTTTTTGCCCTCTCCGATTTTCACGGCTGGCTGCTCCCCCGGCAGCTCCGCTCCAGCCCGCGCTTCTATGGGGGTATCGCCCACATCGGCGCGTCGATGCGGGCCGCCGTACCCGAGGAGCGGAGCATCATCCTCGACAACGGCGACATGTGGACGGGACCGGTGGAGTCCACGATGTTGAAGGGCGAGCCGGTGGTGGCGGCCTACAACGCGCTCGGGGTGGCGGCGGCCAACATCGCGAACCACGAGTTCGACTTCGGTCTCGAGGTCCTCGAGCAGCGAGCGAAGGAGGCGACGTTCCCCTTTCTCGCGGCCAACGTGCGCGAGGTCGAGGGAGGGGGCTCGCCATCGTTCCTCGAGCAGTGGACCGTGGTCGAGCGGGCCGGGGTCAAGGTCGGGGTGCTGGGTCTCAGCTTTCGGGACACCCCTCGGACCACGCTGGCCCGACACGTCCGCGGGCTCCGCTTCGACGACTACGAGGAGACCGCGAGGCGGGAAATTCCCCAGATGCTCGCGGCCGGGGCGGAAGTGATCGTGGTGCTGCTTCACGACGTCCCTTCGGTCGGTCGCGAGCTGGTGGAGTCGCTCGCGGGGTCGGTGCCGATCCACCTGGTCGTCGTCGGGCAGGACCACCGCCCTTCCTCGGAGAGGGTGGGTCCGGTCCCGGTGGTGAATCCAGGGCCGTTCGGGGCGAGCTACGCCCGCTTCGACCTCCGGATCGACCGGGAGAGCCGCGCGGTGCAGGCGGTGGACGCGCGGGTCGTCGAGGTGGGCGGAGACAGGGACGCGCCTCCCCACCCCCCGCTGCTCGCGCTCGAGCAGATCGCGGCCGACGCGAAGAGCCGCACCGACGCGCTCGCCGGTGAGACCTTGGGCCGTCTCGGTCAGCCCCTTCCGGTCGGCGACTTCGAGCAGTCACCGCTCGGGCAGTTCATCGTCGATGCGTGGATGACGGCGCTCGTGGACCAGATCGACGCCGCCATGCTCAACCACGGGGCCATTCGCCAGCCCTTGGGCCAAGGTCCAGTGACGCTCGGTGACATCACCAGCGTTATGCCGTTCGAGAACAACGTGTTTCTGGTCGAGCTGACCGGGGCCCAGCTGTCGAGCCAGCTGACCATCGACCACCCGGTGGTCGCCGGGTTCACCTGGACCTTCCGCCAGGGTAAGGCAGGCCGAGAGGTGGTCACCGTGGTCGACGATCGCGGGGAGCCCATCGACCCCGAGCGGCGCTACCGGGTGGCCATCCTCGACTTCATGTACGGCGGCGGGGACGGCTTCACCTTCTCGACCCTGGACCCGGACCCGGTCGATAGCGGGCTGTCGTGGCGCGACCCGGTGATCCGGAGCCTCCGACGAGCGGAGCAGTCGGGTCGGACGCTGAGCCCTCGGATGGGACCTCGGGCCCGCCGGGTCCGCTGAGGCCCACGACACCGCCAAAGCCGGAGGTGGTCTCGGTCAGACCCGGCGATAGACCCCGCAGACCACCCCCAGCAGGCTCGTGCTCCGAAACTCGGATTTCCGGACGAGGATCGGAGCCATGTTCCGGTTCTCGGCCACGAAGCGGATCACGTCGCCGTCCGGCTCATAGCGCTTCACCGTGGCCTCGCCGTCGATCATGGCCACCACGATGTCGCCCCGACGGGCCTCGAGCTGCTTCTTCACGAAGATGTAGTCGCCGTCGAAGATCCCGGCGTCGATCATCGACTCCCCCGAAACCCGCAGCGCGAACACCTGCTCGTTTCGAGACGCCCCGAGAAAGAAGCGGTCGACCTGAACCGTGGTCTCGTGGTGCTCGTCGGCGAGGATCGGCATGCCCGCGGCCACCCGGCCGAGCACCGGGACGGTGACCAGGTCCACCGTCTCCGGCACGAGCGCAGGGACCACGGTGGGTCCAGACGGAGCGCGGCGGCGGCGACGAGGCGGGGGCGACGTCGGCCTCAACGCCCGAGACTTCAGGCCTTCACGCTGAAGGAAGCCCTTTCGCTCCAGCGCCTTGAGGTGGTCGTTCACCCCGTTGGTCGAGCCGATGCCCATCTCGGTCCCGATCTCCCGAATCGTCGGCGGGTAGCCGTGCCGGTCGATGTGCTGGCTGATGAAGTCGAGGACCTGGCGCTGGCGAGCAGTGAGTTCCTGCATACCGAGACGGTAGCTGAACGCTTGTGTACACGCAACATCCGGACCGCCCTTTGCGAAGTTCTCGCTTGGTTTCCGCGACCGGTCGCGTACCGTGGCTGGTCATGGCACCACCGCACCGGCCTGGACCCAGAGGCGCTGGCAACGAGGCTCGGGGCGGAGGCGCAGGCCAAAAACGGGGGGAGCAGCCCGACCGGAGCCGTCGGCCCTCGCCACCCCCGCCCGGGGACGGCGCGTCGCCCGGCAAGCCGGCCCCCTTGGTGGCCCGAAAGGTGCGGAGCCCGTTCGGCACCCGCGTGGCCCGACCGATCGTCTGCGACGCGTGCGGGGCGGAGGACACGCTGCACTTCGTCCCCCGTCCGGGCCAGCGGGTGCTGTGTCGGCGCTGCGCCGCGGACCAGCTCGGGGTCATCCACCCCGACTCCGGGATCCGAGCCGAGTCGCGGGTGCGCTGCGAGCGTTGCGAGTTGTATGTCGAGCGCCCGTGCCAGCACGAGGACCCGCTCGACTGCCCCGAGCACGCCCGCGCGCTCGTTCTTCGTCAGAAGGGCCGGGTCAAGGCAGCGGACCGAGGGCCCAAGGGGGCCGTGCTGAGGGTGCGCCGGCCGCAGGAGCCCTGACGGCCGGCGCTCCGTCCACCGTCGCCGGCTCAGGGCCGAAAGACGGTGGGGTCAACCTTCATCTGCTTCATCCACCGGTGGACCTGCATCCGTGAGTACCCCATCGACCGAGCCACGGCGCTGACGTTGCCGCGGTGGGCCGCCAGCAGTCGAAGCAGCTCCCTCTCCCGGCCGTCGTCGGTGATGCGCTGCTCGACGGCGCGGGGCGGCTTGTGGGCCTGCACGTCTCCAGGCAGGTCGGCGAGCTCGATCTTCTGGCCGTCGCACAAGGCGGCCGCCGACTCGAGCGCTTGCTCCAGCTCACGGACGTTGTGCGGCCACGGGTAGGACAGCAGGGCGCGGTAGGCCGAGGTCCCGAAGGTCAGGTGCGAGCGGCCCTGGGCGACCAGGAAGCGGTGTATGAGCAGCCCGATGTCGTCGATGCGGGACCGGAGCGGGGGCACCGACAGCTCGGCGCCGCGGATTCGCGCCCACAGATCCTCCCGGAACGCCCCGACCTCGAGCAGGCCCTCGATGTCCTCGTGGCTGGTCGTGATGAACCGGAGGTCGAGCTCCACCGGCTCGTCGGCTCCGACCGGGGTCACCTCGCCGTCCTGGATCACCCGGACGAGCGCCGCCTGCGCCTCTGCCGACATGTCCCCGATGTGATCGAGCAGCACCGTGCCGCCTTCGGCGAGGCGGAGCCGACCGGCGCGGGCTCCGTCGACCTCTCCGAACAGCTCCTCGGCGTAGCGAATGGGCCCGATGGCGCCCATGTCGGCGACGACCAGCCGACCCGAGCGACCGGACGCGAAGTGGGCGGCCCGGGCGAGCACCTCCTTGCCCGTACCGGTCTCGCCCCGGATGACCAGCGGGACCCGGCTCTTCGCGATGCGAGCGAGCTTGTCGTGCAGCACCATCATCCGCGGGTTGATCGTCTCGAGTGGACCGGTGCCGACCGGACCCTTCGGGACGGGGATGGTGAGAGGCTGGGAACGGAACACCCAAAACGTGCTGCCGGCATCGAACAGGTCGCCATCGCCGAGCAGCGCGGTGGACCGCCGCTTGCCCCAAACGAATGTGCCATTGTTCGATCCCAAATCGGATATCCGCCAACCCTCTTCGGTCGGTTCGAGGATGGCGTGCCGGGACGACATCCAGCGGTCGTCCACCGTCCAAGTCTTCTGGTCGTCTCCTCCGGTGCCGCGAGCACCGGCGCGGCTCAGGACGACAGGCGCGTCGTCTTCGAGCGGACACACCCGGGGCGGACGTAGTGGGGCAGCGGCAGAGCCGACCTCCACCAGCCAGGCATAAGGGCGCGGACGCGATTCGGTCTCGGGACGTTCTTCTGCTGCTCGGTTCATGTTCGTCTCGTGGGGACGCTGCGTGGACAGCCCGGCCCAGCCGGGAGGCGGAAGTCACCGCCGCAGACGCGGAATATTTAGCACTTATGCGGACGGCGCAGGCGCGCCGTCAAGCATATCAGGGGTCGAGAGGAGCCTTTTCTCTGCCACCGCGATGCTCGCTGCCGTCGCTGCATTGCGAAGAATTAGTGCGATATTGATATCAACGAGAGCATTGTTGCTCGACCGAGCGAGCTCGTGAAGGAGAAACGGGGTCAGCTCACGCCCGGTGACACGGCGGCGGGCCGCCTCCGCGACGGCGGAACCGAGCCAGGACTCGATCTGTTCCCGCTGAAGCGGATTGGGGCCGACTGGAGGGTTCTGCGCGACGAGAAGCCCCCCCTGCCCGAGGCGGTCGAAGCGAGCCACACCGATGCGGGCGACCTCGTCTGGACCGTCTACGCGGCAGGTGACGGCGAGCCCGCTGCCCGGAACGTAGAACGCTGGGAGCTCATCGGTGCCGAGACCGATGACAGGGACGCCGAGCGTCTCGAGCCGCTCCATGGTCCTCGGCAAGTCGAGCACGAGCTTCGCGCCCGAACAGATCACGCCGACCGGGTACTGAGCGAGCGCGGTGAGGTCGGCCGACTCGTCGCTGAAGTCGCCTCGATGCACGCCCCCGATGCCGCCGGTCGCAAACCAGCGAATCCCGGCGTGGCTGGCGATGAGCATCGTCGAGGCGACGGTCGTCGCCCACGTACCGCCGAGGGCGAGCGCCACCGAGAGGTCGCGAATCGACGCCTTGGTGCACGGGCCGGTCATGAGCGACTCGAGCTCCGAAGGCTCGAGGCCCGCCCGCAGGCGCCCCCCGACGACCGCCGTCACCGCTGGGACCGCGCCCCCGGCTCGAACCGCGGCGTCGAGGTCCCTCGCGACCTGAGACCGGCGGTCCTGGGGCAGCCCATGGGCGAGAAGGGTGGTCTCGAGGGCCACCACCGGGCGGTCCTCGGCCAGCGCCTCGGCCACCTCTTCGCTCAGGGAAAGAACAGGGGTGGCGTCGAGGTGGAGCACGGCTCAGCCCTCGAGCGCGCCGCGGAGGTCGAGCGAGAGCTCCGCCAGGTCCTCGTCGAGACCGCGAAGCTCGAGCTGCCCGAGCCGCTGCAGCGCGAGCGCGCGGTTCGGCTTGCGGCCGGTCTCCGCGAGGCGCAGCAGGCGGCCGAGCGCGTCCCGAAGGTGCTCCGACTCGTGCAGGTGGTCGATGAAGCCGAGGAGGGCGCGAGGGTCTTCGGGGACCGCGCCGTGGGCGAGCGCATCCCGGTAGCGCTCGTCCGACGGGGCTTCGGCCAGGGCCGCAGCGGCGGCCCGACGAGCGACCGTCTCGGGGGACGGAGGGCCGAGCTTTTCGGCGAGCTCCGGGGGAAGCGAGGTCCCTCCAGGCACGAACATCTTGTCGAGTTTGGCCTTGTAGGCCGTGTACGCCGGGCTGCTCTCCCGGTCGCTCCGGCCGGTGCGCCGGCGCCCCTCGCTTCGATCCCGCCCGTACCGGTCCACCCCCATCCGGCTCAGTCCTCCCCTTCCTTCTTCTGCTTCTTGCGCTTCTTCAGCAGGTTCAGGGAGGCGGAGTCGCCGAAGAGCTTCTGCACCGTGACCTCTTCCTTGCCGGCGAGGAGCCCGTTGACAGCCCGCGCGATCTTCTTTCGGTTCACCCGGGTGATGGGCGCGCCTTCGAGGGCGAGCTTGAGCGTTCGCTCGGACACCCCTCGGCGGAGGCCTCCGGGCTTCTCGGCGCCGAGGTCGGCGTAGCTCTTCTTTTCGCGCCGAGCGTCGGCCCGCTGGACGTATTTCGCCCGATCGTCGGCGTCGAGGCGCTCCGCCGCGCGGGACTCGGCCGCGATGCGGTCGGTGGTGATCTGGTGGCTTTCGATGAAGTCGCTGAACTGGGACATGTCTACTCGATCCTTGATCTTTCGGCGCAGTGTGGCGCTGCGCAGTGTGGGTGTACCACTCCACGCCGAGATGTCAAGGTCGAGGGGTGCAGCGGTGGGGAGGCGCCCCCGGGGTGAAGCCCCCGCCCGTCGCTCCCGCTTGGGGCCTGCCGCCGATCCCGCCGCTGCCTTCGCTCGACCCTGGGGGCCGGCCCGCGGCCGCGAGCACGCCGCTTGGATCGAGACGGCAGAAGCTCGAGGCGGCCGGCCGGGCGCTCATCGACGCGTGGTTGCGAGGAGACACCGACGCGCTCGGCGCGTGGCTCGCTGACGCGGTCTGGGTGCGCTGGGCCGATGGCACCTTCGCCCGCCACCCCAAAGAACCCCTGCTCGATGCCCTCCGGCGCTTTCCGTCGGCGGTTCCCGGGCTCGCCTCGGTGTCGGGGCTCGCCTCCTACACCAGGGCCGAAGCAGAGCACGTCGTATCGCCGGCCACGGTTCGCTCGTTCGGCCCGCTCGAGCCCCCGTGGGTGACGGCCGCGGTCGAGACCGACGAGGGCCGCGCTCGGGTGCTCGTCGCTGCGGAGCCAGGGCCCGAGCCTCGCTTCTCGAACCTCCCGGTCGTCGCCCCCGACGGCCTGGCCCGGTCCGTCCGGCGCCCCATACCCAGGGCGCCGCTCGGTCCCGCCGCGAAGCTGGTCCACGCCGACCTCGTGAACCACCCCGCGGAGGTCCTCGCCCTGCGGGGGGATCTGACGACTCGCTTGTGGTGGGGAGGCGAGGTGCTCACCGTGGACCAGATCGCGGACCGGGTGGGGTCGAGGCCCGACCCAGAGCTGGAGCGGGCCATCACCGAGGTTCGCCGGAGCCGAGAGCCGGTGCCCGAGGCGCTCCTGAAGGCCGCGACCGAGCGGTCGGAGGAGCTATGGGGCCACCGCTGGCCCGACCTGAGACCGATCTGGTCCGAGGTCGAGTTCGTCGAGATGTCCAGGGATGGGGCGATTCGAGCCGGACGATACCGTGTGCTCCTCCTCGATCTGCTCGACCGGGACGGAGCCGGATCCTACCGGCGACGGGCCCGGGCCGCGCTCCTTCAGCGCGACCCCCACCCGACGGGGCCGCTCAGACGGTGACGCCGCCCGCAGCGCCGGAGAAGGATCGACCGCCGCCGCTCATCCCCCCGCCGGCCGCACCGCCGCCCAATTGGGCGCCCAGCATCTGGGCCAGCTCCGGGTTCTGGCCCAGCAGCTGCTCGGCCGCCTCCGGGCTCTGCTTGGCGAGCTTGCGCAGCTCTTCGAGCAGCTCCTCGAGCGAAAACAGCGGGTCCGAGGATCCCCCGCCCGCCTTGTCCGCGCCTCCGGCGGGGGCACCGCCAGCGGGAGCGCCTCCCCCGCACGCGCCGCCGGCGCACGCGTCCTGCTGGGCCTTCATGGCCTCGAGGAACTTCTCGAGGAGGACCTCGATCTTCTTCATGAGCTCGGCCTGGGGGCCCGAAGCCTCCGGTCCGGTGAGGCCTTCCGAACCGTTCAGCCCCTGGCCGCCCTGCAGACCGAAGCCCTGCGGGCCGCCCTGGGCCAGGTTCTGGAAGTCGAACTGGTTTCGCTGGTTGAGACCGATGCGCTGTCCGTTCATGAGAACACTCCTGTTCGCGAGTTCTGGGATTCCTTCCCAACTCGAGCGGCGAGGTTATCGGAGCGGCGGAGCGGCCGTTGCGCGGATGTTGCTGCCCTGGGCGGACAGATCTCCGAACTCATCGAAACGACTCGGATCGGGGCCGAACAAGAAGAGGCCGGCGGACACGAGACCGCTCACCACCGCGGTCCCGAGCAGGCTGAGGTAGAGGCCCTGGTTGGTGTCGAAGTCGTTTCGGTCCCCCACCGGCGCGGCCCGACCGGCCCGCTCGATGTCGGTGAGCTGGTTGTAGCTGTCCACCGCCTCCCGATTCTGCGAGGCCTGGTCGTAGAAGAGGCCGCTCGCTACCCCGGCCGCGACCGCGAGGCCGCCGGTGATCCACGCCGAGCTGCGCAGGAGGTTGGCCTGGGATTGGTAGGCCTTCACCGTCTCGGGCGCGGGCACGAGCGTGAGCTGAACCCCCGTGACTTGCTCGGGCCGAACCGAGACGTCGACCGCCGTCGGATAGAATCCATCGAGGGACGCCTTCACCACGTGGGGCCCGGCCGCCACCGGAAACACCTGGCCGGCGCGCTGGGCGAGCCGCTCCCCGTTCAGCGTGATCTGGGCGCCCGGCACGTTGGCGTCCACCCGCAGAAAGCCGGAGCGCTCGGAGAGGAGCGGCTGAAGGAGCGCCACCGTCGCTTCCCCAGCGGCGTCGAGCAGCCCGCTCGCGTCGCCGGCGCTGCGCTCTTCCCGCCGCAGCGCCCCGGCCGACTGCACGTCCACCAGCACCAGCTGAACGAGGAGACGATCTCCGGCCCGAGCTACTCGGCCCCCGATCGCGTGCCTCGCGTCCACCGCGCGGGCCAGGCGGGCGAAGCAGTCCTCCTCCGCACAGCCACCGGTGGCAAAACGGGCCTTGTCGAGGGCGATGACCGCCGACAGTTGCATGGGGGAGACCGTCTCGAACACACCCGTGCGGTCGGTCCGGTTGGCGACGACCTCGGTGATCGCTCGAGACAGCTCCGCTGGCACCCCGCCCGCTTCGAGGTCGATGATGGCAAGCCGTGGTCGCTCGCCCGGCTCCGCCGCCCCGATCGAGAGGAGGCCGAGCGCCACCGACGCGGCGCCCACCGGAAAGCGGGTTCTTGGTCTTGGGATGTTCATGGGATGCTCCATCGAAGCTTCAACTTCACCGTGCCCACCGGGCCGTCGGGATTCAACTGCACCCCACCGGTCTCCATCGCGACGCAGCTCGTCAATCCGTCCTGTCCCGGGGCGACCGCTCGGGTGCGTCCATCGGACAGCGCCGTGACGGTGAGCTCCGCTGGCTCCAAGGGCCGCGCGCAGTGGCCCAGCGCCAGCTCGAAGGCCAGAACCCCGGCGTCGTTCGAGGGGCCGAGCCGAAACCGCTGCACCACCGACACCGAGGGACGAGCTTCCTTGGTCCTCTCACGCTTGGAGCGCGGCTTCGACCGAGGAGGCGCCGGGGGGGGCTCGACCCCGAGGGGGACACTCGTCCCGCTCTGCCTGGAGGTTCCCTCGGAGTCCCTCCCTGGCGCTGCCGGCAGAAGCTCTCGGGCGGAGTCGAGCCCGGATTGGGGGCGAGCCGCGGTCGGGGCCGGGGACGCAAGCGCGGCCGGAGCGAGCTCGGAGGGCCGGGATGCGAGCCGTCCCTGGACGGCATCCAAGACGAGCCCGTAACCCCCCCAGGCCGCCCCGAGCAGCGCCACCGCCGCTCCTGCGATTGTCCAAACCGCCCTGCGATTGGGCACCGCGAGCCGCTCTTGCCTTGTCCCGGGCGGGTCAGCTGCGGTTGGCGGAGCCGCGAGATCCTCTCCCTCAGGTTCCACCCCGGGCGTCGGCTCGAGCGAGCCGGGCTCGGTGACCGCCGCCGTCGCCCGCACCAGCGCGGCCGCCGCCCACTGCTCGAGCGCCGCCCGCAGCGCCGCCGCGGTGGGGGGCCGGTCGTCGGGGCGCTTCTCGAGGGCCCAGCGCACGAGCTGCTCGAGCTTCGGGTCGATGCGGACGCCCGGCGCCCGGTCGGCGAAGGCCGGCGGGGGCGCGACGGCGTGGGCGACCATGACCTCGGCGGCCGTGCCCTCGAACGGCACCCGACCGGTCAGGCAGGCATAGGCCACCACGCCGAGCGCATAGAGGTCGGCCCGTCCGTCTACCGGATCTCCCCGTCCCTGCTCGGGGGCCATGAAGCTCGGCGTCCCCACCACCATCCCTTCTTGGGTGGCCGCAGCGAGCGACCCGGCGTCGAGCAGCTTCGCGACGCCAAAATCGAGCAGGCGCGCGACCTCGTCCCCGGAACGCGACCGCTGCAAGAAGACATTGCCCGGCTTGATGTCCCGGTGCACGACGCCGGCAGCGTGGGCTTCGCCGAGCGCTGCGCAGAGGTCGATGAGCAGGCGGGCGGTTCGCTGAGGCGCCATCGCCCCCCGCTGGATGAGCTCGACGTCGAGCGGCACCCCCTCGAGCAGCTCGGACACGATGTACAGGTCGCCGCGCTCGGTTCGCCCCCAGCTCAGCGGCCTCAGGATGCGGGGATCGCGAAGACGAGCGAGAATGCGGGCTTCCGCCTCGAACCGAAGCCGAAGCACCTCGAGCTGCGATTCGGGGGCGTTGACCGCCAGCACCTTGACCGCCGCCGGCTGGCCGAGTCGCAGGTCGTCGGCCACGAACACCGCGCCCATGCCGCCGCAAGCGAGCAGCCGGTGGATGACGAACCGCTCCTCGAGGACCTGCCCGACCCAGTCGCCGATCGCCGGCTGCACGCTCATTCTCGATCCCAGTGCACGAAGGCCGAGATCGGCCGTTCCATGCCGTCGCTGGCGGTCAGCCCCGAAGCAGCCCGCGGCCCCGAAGGAGCGGCGCCGGTCCGACGGCTCTGGATGGCGAGGGCCAGGCCGGCCAAAGGGACCTCACCCGCGGGCGCCATGGACGGGTGCGGAAGGCGAGCGAGGAACGCCTCGAGCCCGGCTGGGTCGAGCTCGAGGGCCTGATCGACGAGCTCGGTGAACCGGCCCTGCGCGCCCTCGTCGTCGAGGGCCACGAGGTATCCGGCGAGGACCGCGTTCAGGAGAACCCCGATGCGGCCGGGACGAATCGACAGCGAACGCTCGTACCGGGCGAGGGCCTTCCTAGGGCGGGCATCGAGGAGCTCCAGGTTCCCGAGGTTGTTCTCGGCGGCGGGGTTTGGGCCCTGGGCGATGCTCGCCTCGAGCGCCCGGCGGGCTTCCGCGTGCCGATCCTCGAGCGCGAGCAGCACCCCGGCCTCGTTCAGGGCGGCACTGGTCTTCTCGGCGCTCAAGCGTTCCAAACGCTCCGATAGCGCCGAAACCCGAGCCGCCTCGAGCTCCGCCAGCCGCGCGGCCAGCTCGGAGCCGTCCAGGGAAGCCGGCGCCGGGGCGACCGCGGAGCAGAGCCCAGCCGGCGGATGGGCCGGCCAATGCTCTCGGACCGAGATCACGGCGGGTTCTCCGCCGGCGCGGCGGAGCTTGGCGATCGAACGGGCCGCCCGCTTCCACGCTTCGTCGAAAGGCTTCCCCACCGCGGTGGTCTCGACCGGGACGAACAGCTGCCCGCCGTGGACCAAGGTCGCGTCCGGGTCGAGGTCGAGCCGGGACGCCGACGTGGGCGAGAGCCCGGTGCCAGCGGCAACGAGCACGTGGCCCGGCGTCAGCAGCAAGAGCGCTGGGACGCCGGAAGCCTCGAGCAGCGAGGCGTACAGAACGGCGAGGTCGTCGCAGTCCCCCTCCCCGTCCACGAGGGTCTCCGCTGGGAAACGAACGTCATCGACCCCTTCCGGGTCGAACGGGTTGGCCGCGTCCTTTGCGTAGCGGAGCGTGGACATCGCCGCGAAGAGCGCCGCCGGCTCGGCCAGCGGATGATCGGAATCGGCTGCCGCCGACCGCGCCTCCCGAACCCACGCGGCGAGGCCCTGCGCCTTCGAATCGACGAAGGCGACCGCGCTGTTCGGGGACTCGGACCACCGAAGCGCGTTTTTTGCGTACACGAGCGCCGAGGAGCGCCGCCGGACGACCTGGGTGAACCCGTCGTGCTCGAACCGGAGCTCGACCTCGAGCGGAAACGTCCTCGGCGCCACGAGGGCGCCGATCTGGGCTCGGTCGAGCCACAAGCTGACCGGCAGATCGGCGGTCTGGCCGGGGGCGAGGTCCACCGGCTCGGACAGCGAGAGGCGCTCGGCCAGCCCATCGAGCTTCGCCGCCACCACCACCCCCAAGGCCGGCCGGTCGCCCGAGTGGGTGACGCGAACCCGGCCCACCGGAGCCCGGTTTTCGTAGCTGGCCAGCTGCGCCGAATAGATCGGACCGGCGACGACCTGGTCGATGCGAACCGGGCCGGTTCGATCCGGCGCCGGATCGATCGCCCGCCCGAGCCGACCGCGGTGCGCTCGGAGCGCGGGATGGGCCCTTTGGGCGAGGGTTTGGCCGAGCTCTAGAGCGCACCGGGAGACCTCGGCCGATGGACAAGCGGCCTGCTCGACGAGCACCGCTTTGCCGTCCAGTTCGAGCTGGGCCGAGATCCGAACGGACCGGCCGGCTTTTGCGAAGCTCCCGGTCAGCGTCACGCCGCTCTTCGTCCCTGCTTCCTTCCGAGCCGGCTCGAAGACCGCCTCGGCGAGCAGCTCCCCGTAGACGACCCGAGGCAGCTCCTCGGCCAGCCACCGCTGGTGGCTCGAGACGCTTCGCTGGGGCCGAAAGGCCTTCCAGCGGAGGGGAATTCGGTCCGGCGCGCGGTACCGAGCACGAAGGGCGCGGGCGGAGCGTGCGTGCACCTCGACCCCGCACCGGTGCCCAGGTACGAGCGTCTCCGCCATCGGCTCCGCTGCGCCGTTCACCTCGAGCTCGAGGCGGTCGGCGCCGTGGAACACGACCTGGGCCTCACCGATGGTGTCCTCGAGACACCGGCCGAGAGCGGTGACCGCGGCTCCGTCCACCGGCGCCGAGAGCTCGACCGTGAGCCGGAGCCGAGCGGGGGAGCGGTCGAGCAGCGGCTTCATCTTGGGCAGAAGGTCGCGCGCCAGCGCCTCGACCGCTTTGGCAGCGGCGAAACGAGAGGCGTAGTGGGCGCCGACCGCTCGGGCCCGAAGCGCGCCGAGCACCTGGGCGGAGTCGGCGGCGACAAGCCGAAGCCGGGCTGTCGCCTCCACCGAAGCCACTCCGGCCAGGAGACCGGCGTCCGCTTCCACCAGCTCGACCTCGCCGAGCAGGAGCATGTCCGCGTCCGCCGCCTCCACGAGCGCGGCCCAATTCGCGGAGAGCAGCGAGCCCCCCTTCGCGGCGGCTCGGACCGCCTCCGCCCGAGACGCATCGACGAAGACGAGGCCGGGGTGGCCGGTCAGCCCCTCCATGAGGGCGCCTTCGAGGTCGCTGGCCCCCCGTCTCGCCCCGCCGAGCGATTCGTCGATCACGACCGCCAGCCGCTGGTTCCCGGGGCCCGCGTGAGCGTCGACCGCAAATGTGAAACCCAAGGCCCCGAGGATCGAGGCCAACCCGGCGGCGATCCGCACCGTCGCACCATACCGACTGCCCGGGCCGGCGCAAGATCGCGCTCCTCTCGACGAACCGCTCATCATCGCCCTTCCATGCGAGCGCCGGGCCAGCCGAAGCAACGGAGCCAATCGAACGAACCGAACCGAACCGAACCGAACGAACCGAACGACCGAACGACCGAACGACCGAACGAGGTGGGTTCGCGCTCGCGGAGGAGCGGGCGCCCCGGTATGCCGGTCGGGTGAACGATGTTGCGCAATCCGACCTGCTCGAGCAGTTGAACCAGCACCGGGGCGGCCTGAACGCGCTGATCGGTCTGACCTTCACTCGGGCCGAGCCCGACGCGCTCGAAGCCGAAGTGCCGGTCACCCCGGCGCTTCACCAGCCCCATGGGCTGGTCCATGGCGGAGTGTACGCAGCGATCGTGGAGACCCTCGCGAGCACGGCCGCGCTCGTGCACGCCCGATCCGAGAGCCCGGGCATCGTAGGGCTGGAGAACAGCACCAGCTTCCTCCGTGCGGTTCGGGAAGGCACGCTGCGGGCGCGGGCGCGTCCACTCACCCGCGGCCGCCGGACCCAGGTGTGGGAGGTGGAGATCCGCGGCGACGATGGCAAGCTGGCCGCGACCGGCCGGGTCCGACTGCTGGCGGTCGAATCGGACGCGCCGGTCGCGGGGGCCGAGCTGAGGGTGGCCTCCCCCCCCGAATGAACGGTGGGCCCCCGGAGCTGAAGACCGCTCCCGGAGTCCTCCGCAGGGCTCGCGAGGACGCCGGCGATCAGGAACGACCACGGGTCGGACCGGGAGCAGATCCCTCCGGCATTGGGCTGATCGCGGTGCGTTCACCCTCCGGCTCCGGCTCGAGACCCGCGAGCTCTCGAGCCCGGTCCTCGGGGCCGCTCGAGTCGGCGGCGACCGCGCCAACCGGGAACGCGTAGGGGGAGTCCATCTCGTCGAGGTCGGTGGGCAGCACCAGCTTGCTGGCGGGCACCCTCGGCCGCGGGGCGGGGGCCGCTTCGTCGGCCTCGAGCGCGCGGGTCAGCACCGCGAGCAGCTTTCGCACCTTTCTCGGCTCTCCGGTGACAACGACGTCCACCCCTGGGGCCTCGATCGTGACCCTCGTCTCGGCGGTCAGACCGAGCCATCGACGGAGCAGGCGGCCGAGCCGAGACCGGGGGCGGGCCTCACGGGAACCAGACATCTTTCGCCTTGAGGATCCGCTCGCACGCCTCTCGAACCGCGCCTTGGCCGCCGCCGCATCGCAGAACCACGTGCGCGGCCTGCCGCACCTCCGCCGGGGCGTCGGCCACGGCGAACCCGAGGGCAGATCGCGCGAGCAGCTCGCGGTCCGGCAGGTCGTCGCCCACATACGCGACCTCATCGGAGGTGACGCCGAGCCCGTCGCAGAGGCGGTCGAACGCGGCGACCTTGTCCTCCACCCCGAGCGACAGGTGATCGAGGCCGAGCTCGGCCGCCCAGCGCCGAACCTGCTCGCTGTCTCGCCCGGACAGGACCGCGACCGCCACCTGCGCCGCTTGGACCAGGCGAATGCCGTACCCGTCCCGCACGTGAAAGGTGCGGCCCTCGTCGCCCCCAGGCAGGTACGTCACCCGCCCGTCCGTCAGCACGCCGTCCACGTCCAGCACCAGCGCGCGCACCCGGCGGGCGCGGGCGACCAGCTCCGCGGGTTCGAGGGGAAGGCCCATGGGCGGGCCTTAGCAGACGGGAGCGGACGGGGGAACCGAGTGAACCGAAGAGCGGCGGATGCCCGCAGATCTCGGAAGAGCGGCGGCGCTCAGGTCTCGGCCCCAGCCTCTTCGGCGAGGCGCGGCGCCGGCTCGCCGTTTCGGGACCGGCGCCGGGCCACCGCGGCGCCGATGAAGCCCGCGAACAAGGGGTGAGGCAGAAACGGCTTGCTCTTGAATTCGGGGTGGAACTGGCAACCGAGGAACCAAGGGTGGGCGGGGATCTCGATGATCTCGCACAACCGCCCATCGGGAGAGTTCCCCGAACAACGCATCCCGTTTTCTTCGAGCTGCGCCCGGTACGCTTCGTTGACCTCGAAGCGGTGGCGGTGGCGCTCGCTGACCAGCTCGGACCGGTAGCAGCGAGCCGCGAGCGAGCCCTCGTCGATCGCGCACGGATACGCCCCGAGCCGCATGGTCGCCCCTTTGTCGGTGACCCCCCGCTGCGTCTCCATCAAGTGAATGACCGGGTGCGGCGTGGCCTCGTCGAATTCGCGGGAGTTCGCGCCGGCGAGCCCGCAGACGTTCCGCGCGAATTCGATGACCGCCATCTGCATCCCGAGGCAGATCCCGAAAAAGGGCAGCGCGGCCTCCCTGGCGTGCCGCACCGCGGTGATCATGCCCTCGATGCCCCGCTCCCCGAAGCCGCCGGGCACGAGGATCCCGTCGAGCCCAGCGAGCGACCGCTCCGGCGAGGACAGATCGGTGGATTCGACGTACCGCAGCTCGACTCGGGTGTCGTGGGGGATGCCGCCGTGGATCAGCGCCTCGTGCAAGGACTTGTAGCTCTCGATGAGCTGGGTGTACTTGCCCACGATCCCGATCGTCACCTCGTGGGTTGGGTTCGTGATGCGCTGAACGACGTGCTCCCAGCGGTCGAGGCCCGCTCGGCGGGTCCAGATGTTGAGGAGCTCGGCGATGCGCTCGTCCACCCCTTGCCGAGCGAGGTGAAGCGGCAGCGAATAGATGCAGGCGACGTCGGGCGCGCTCACGACCGAGTCGTTGTCCACGTCGCAAAACAAGGAGATCTTCCTTCGGATCTCGGGGTCGATCTCCTGCTCGCTGCGGCAGATGAGAATGTCGGGCTGGATGCCGATGCGGCGGAGTTCGCCCACCGAGTGCTGGGTTGGTTTCGTCTTCACCTCCCCGGCGGACCGCAGAAACGGTACCAGGGTGATGTGCAGGAACAGGACGTTCTCAGGCCCGGCGTCCCGGCGCATCTGCCGGATCGCCTCGAGGAACGGGAGGGATTCGATGTCCCCGACCGTGCCGCCGATCTCGACGAGCGCCAGGTCCGCGTCCTCCACGGCGTCCCAGATCGTCCCCTTGATCTCGTCGGTGATGTGCGGGATGACTTGCACCGTCTTGCCCAGGTACTCACCCCGCCGCTCCTTCGTGATGACCCGGTGATAGATCTGTCCGGTCGTGAAGTTGTTGGCCTGGCTGAGCTCGACGTTCGTGAACCGCTCGTAGTGCCCGAGGTCGAGGTCCGTCTCCGCCCCGTCGTCGGTGACGAACACCTCCCCGTGCTGAAACGGGCTCATGGTCCCCGGATCGACGTTGATGTAGGGGTCGAGCTTCAGCATGGAGATCCGCAGCCCCCGCGCCTCGAGCAACGCCCCGATCGAGGCGCTGCACAGCCCCTTTCCAAGGGAGGACACGACCCCGCCGGTGATGAAAATGAACTTCTTGCGCTTGCGCGACATCCCCACCTCGCCCCCGGGCGCGGCGCCGCTCGGGGGAGGTCCCGCTCGGCGGCCCCGAGGCTCGGGTGCTCGGCTTGGCACATCGCGCCTCCGATCGGAACCTTCGTTTTCCGAGAGCGGCGAGCCCCGGCCCGACGCGACCACCTCGAGGTACCGAAGCCCGCCGTGGCCCGAGTAGGGACGGCTGCGCGAGAGGTCCTCGTACTCGCGGTCGATGGCGAGGCCCGACCACCGAAAGAACGCGTCGAGCTCGCGTGGAAACCACACCCGCAGCGGGATCTCGATCGTCCGCTCCGGACCGACCGGCGCCCCTCCCGGGCCGGCCCTCCGGTAGTGAAAGCGCATGCAATTGACCTGCTGACGGGGGTCGTAGCGGTTGCTCTCGGTGACGATCCACCGCTCCTTCGTCTCCGGGTCCACCATCGGAAGAGGATCGTAGCGGCCGTCCGGATCCCGGTCGGGGAGCTGCGGAAACGGTGTGAACAGATCGAGGTGAAAGCGCCCGCCCCGGGCGAGGTGGCGCCGAACCCCGTCCAGGGTGGCGAGCAGGTCGTCGTCGTCCACGAGGTGCATGAGCCCGTTGAAGCCGAGCACGATGCGATCGAAGCGGGCGCCGAGGTCGAGCGACCGCATGTCGCCGAGCGCGAAGGACAGGCGCCGGCCGAGCTCGGGCCGCGCGGTCAGCTTTCGGTTCGCTTCGGCGAGCATCGCCGGCGACCGGTCGATGCCGAGCACCATCGCGCCCTCCTCCGCCATCGGGAAGCTGAGCCGGCCGGTCCCGGCCGCCAGCTCGAGCACCGGACCCGTCGCTTCCCTCGCGATCGCGCGGTAGAGGGGCAGGTCGGCCCGTATCATTCGGTACTCCGCGTCGTACCAAGCGCCGTGGTCGTAGGCGGTGGTCGGCGCGCCGCCGGGCCCCTGCTCGGGCATCGACGGACGGTACGGCGCCGGGCCGGGGCGGACAAGACGGGCTCGTGCGGTCGGGCGGCGGATTCGGGTTGTCCTCGATGAAGGGCGCGGGCAGGGTCCCGTCCTCGTGCGGGGGACGCGAGGATTCGAGGCTGCGGGGCTTATCTTCACCGCGCTCGCTTGCAACGACGGAGCGTCGGCCGAGCTCCATCCGGCCGTCCCGCTCGAAGCGCCGGTCGTCGAAAACGAGCCGAAGCCGGTCGAGGCGGTGGCGCGGTCCAGGGTCTCCGGTCCGGCCCTGGCCATGACGGTATCGACCGTGGAGCGGCCGCCCCAAAGAGCTGGGTCCGGCCGATCGGAGCCAGCGGCCCCGCTCGATCCGGGCGCTCCCCGCGTGCTCGAGGCGACGGTGACGAGGAACGTGGAGGCGGCGCTCGCGACGGCAGGCGCCGAAGACCCGGCGGCGCTGGCGGCGGTGGTGGGACGGGTGCTGGTCTGGTGGCTCGACCCGACCCGGGACCTTCAGCGAGGGGACCGCTTGGCGGTGGCCTACACGACCCTGGAAGGGTCCGAACCGGCGTTGTGGGCGGTGTGGTTCGACGGAGCCAAGACCGGCCGGCGGCAGGCGGTGCTCCACCACGAGGAGGGAGCCCCGTTCCCGCGGTGGGTGGACCCGGAGGAGGGGGCGGAAGTGCCGCTTCGGCTCCGCCACCCGCCGGTGAAAGCCTACGAGCAGATCAGCGCCCTGGTCGGCGACGGCCGGGGCCACCGAGGGGTGGACTTCAAGGCCCCGGTGGGCACTCCGGTGCTCGCGACCTTCGACGGTGAGGTGACCAAGGTGAACTGGGGGGTTCGGCGAAACGGGCTCTCGGTGCGGGTGGTCCAGCGTTCGACCGGGATCGAGGCCTCGTACCTCCACTTGTCGGAGGTGGATCCGCAGATCCGTCCCGGCCGGAAGGTCGGGCGGGGCCAGAGGCTCGGCGCGGTGGGCAACACCGGCCACAGCTTCGCTCCGCACCTTCACTACCAGCTCGAGCGAGGCGGGCGCGTGCTCGACCCGTTCCGGGTGAGCGAGAGTTTTCGAGCCCGCATGTCGGAACCGGAGCGAGCCAGGGCGAAGGCTCGATTGATGGCTCTCGCCGCTCTGCGAAACGAGGCGACCCCGTGAGTTCGAAGTCTGGTGACGACCGGGACCTGCGCTCGGCCGGGGCCGCGGGCCCGGTGGAGGGAAGCGGTCCCGAGGCGGCCGACGGCCTCGACCCTGCGACCGAGGAGGGCCGAATCCTCGAGGAGGAGCGGGGCTTGCTCCGCGCGGTGCTGATCCAGCTCGCGAAGGACCAGCTCGACCGGGCCAACGAGGCCGAGTACGACCAGGATCTGGTCGCCCTCCGGGACCAGATCGCGGACGCGCGGCTCGAGGACGTCGCGCCGCTCGTGGCGGAGATGTACCGGATGCAGGCCCTTGGCGCCGCCAACGGCAAGGGACGGGACCTGCCGGTGGACGGGTCGAGTCCCTATTTCGGTCACCTGAAGCTCGACGACGGCCGAAAGATCAGGGACGTGCTCATCGGCAACCGAGGCTTCGTCAAGGCGGGGAGCCCGGTGAGCATCGTCGATTGGCGCCACGCCCCCATCTCCCGCATCTACTATTGCTACGACGAAGGGGACGAATACGAGGAGGAGTTCGGGGGGCGGACGGTGCAGGGCAAGGTCGTGGCCCGGCGCACGGTGCACATCGTGGGCGGCGAGCTGCGCCGAGTCAGCTGGACCGGGGGCGCCCTCGTACGGCGCCGCGGCGCCTGGACGGCGCTCGGCGGGGACAGCGTCCCCACGCTGGCCGGCGGGGCCGGGGTGGCGGCTCGGCCACCGGCCGCCCACCTCCCCCTTCCAAGCTTCGAGCGGGGGCGGCTCGGCGTCTCCGACGACGAGGGCCTCGCCGAGGACAAGCACCTCAAGGAGATCACCGCGCTCATCGACCCGAAGCAGTTCGAGCTCATCACGTCCCCCGACAGCGGGATCGTCATCCTCCAGGGCGGCGCTGGGTCGGGCAAGACCACCGTCGCCCTGCACCGCGCCGCCTATCTGCACTACGACAACCCCCATATCTTTCAGCCGAAGCGGATGGCGGTCGTGGTCAAGAGCGAGCCGCTCACCGAGTACATCTCCCGGGTGCTGCCGTCGCTCGGCGTGGCTGGCACCGAGGTCCTCACGCTCGATGGGTTCCTCGAGAAGACCCGAAAGAAGGTCCTCCCCGAGCTGAAGCAAGCCCGGGTCGAGGAGGTGCCGGCGTCGGTGGCGCGGCTCAAGAAGCACCCGGTGGTGCTCGCCGCGCTCGAGCGGGGGGTGAAGGAGAAGTCCGAGCTCACCACGGACTCCCTGTCGAGGCACCTGCCCGACCGGAGCGAGGTGCGCCGGGCGGTGCTCGAGAAGTGGCGGGGGCTCGAGCGGATGGCCGCCCTGCCCCGGGTCCGGGAGATGGCGCGCTGGCTCGAGTCGGGCGCGGCCGAGCGGGCCGGGGTGGACGGGCGGCTTCGGGTGGCCCTGCTCGGGGTGCTTCGCCGAGCCCGGTCGGGGGCCGACGACATCCTCGCCACCTGGGCGGACATCCTGACCGACGGCGAGCTCATCGCGAGAGTCGCAGAGGAGCGGGGCGACCGGCTCGACCCCGGCGACATCGCGGACCTCGTGAAGTGGGTCTCGGATCAAGTCGACGACCGCCCCGCCGATCCGGAGCCGGAAGAGGACGCGGAAGCGGACGAGGAGGACCGCAGCGTCGGGATCGACGGCCGCCGGCTCGACGAGGACGGCCCCCAAGGCCGGCTCGACGCCCACGACGACGCCCTGCTGCTGCGGCTCGTTCAGCTCGAATACGGCGGCCTGCCCATCGCCGGCAGCCAGCGCTCGGTCACGTACGAGCACATCGTGGTCGATGAGGCCCAGGACCTGTGCGCCACCGACATCGCCGTGCTCCGAGGCGCGCTCACCAAGCGGGAGTGCATGACCCTGGCCGGAGACACCGCGCAGAAGCTCATCTTCGACAACGGCTTCGACAGCTGGGACCAGATGCTCGGCGACCTCGGGGTGGAGGGGGTGAAGATCGACCAGCTCCGGGTCAGCTACCGGTCCACCAAGCCGGTGGTGGCGTTCGCTCGGCACGTGCTCGGGCCGCTCGCCGACCCCGACCCGCCCGAGGTCCCGCGCGACGGCGCTCCGGTGGAGCAGTTCGAGTTCGGCGGGACCGGCGAGGCGGTGGCGTTCTTGTCCGCGCAGCTGCGGACCCTGCTCATGAGGGAGAAGCGGGCGAACGTGGCCGTGATCGGCCGCTTCTCGGCGCAGTGCGACCTCTACTACGAGGGCCTTCGCCGGTCCGAGGTCCCGGCGGTGCGCCGGGTTCACGGCAAGGAGTTCAGCTTCAGCCCCGGAATCGACGTCGTGGACGTCGCCCAGGTGAAAGGGCTCGAGTACGACTATGTCGTGCTCGTGGAGGTGAACGACAACACCTATCCCGAGACCAAAGAGGCGAGGCACTTGCTGCACATCGCCGCGACCCGCGCCGTGCACCAGCTGTGGGTCCTGTCCACCGGGCGGCCTTCGGCCTTGCTCCCCTCCGACTGAGGCTCGACTCCCCCCCGACGCCGGCGATAGGCACGGGCCCATGGCGCGACTGCACCCGGGGCTGCTGCCCGACCCCGACCGCCGGGGAACCCCCTGGGAAGCGGTCCCGGACGCCGAGTTCGACGACTGGGGGTGGCAGATCCGCCACCGCATCGCCGACGCGGAGGCGCTCGGACGTCTGATGGATCTCACCCCGGACGAGCGAGAAGGTCTCGTGGCCACCAGGGGCTTGTTCCGGTTCGCCCTGTCCCCGTACTACGCCCTGCTCGCGGACCGCGGGGACCCGGCCTGCCCCATGAGGCGGCAGATGGTGCCGACCGCCGACGAAGCGAGGCTGCGGCCGGGGGAGCGAGCGGACCCGCTCGGCGAGGAGGAGCGGGAGGTCGTGCCGAACCTCATCCACCGCTACCCCGACCGGGTCCTGCTGCTGGCCACCGACCGGTGCCCGGTCTACTGCCGGTTCTGCACCCGCCGGCGCATCGTCGGCCGGGTCGAGCGGCAGGCTCCGAGGGCGCTGCTCGCCGAGGCGTTCTCCTACATCCGCGAGCATCGGGAGATCAGGGAGGTCATCGTCTCGGGCGGCGACGCCCTGATGCTCGCCGACTCCCAGCTCGACTTCGTGCTCCGGGAGCTGCGAACGGCGCCCCACGTGGACATCCTTCGCATCGCCACTCGGATGCCGGTGACGTGCCCGATGCGGGTGACGGAGCCGCTCGCCGACATCCTGGCCCGCTACCACCCGGTGTATGTGATGACCCACTTCAACCATCCCCGGGAGTGCACGGTCGCGGCCGGCCGGGCCGTGGATCTTCTCCTGTCCCGAGGGATTCCGGTGTGGAACCAGTCGGTCCTGCTCCGGGGCGTCAACGACCGGCTCGAGACCATCGCCGAGCTGAACCGGCTCTTGGTGGCGATGCGGGCGGTGCCCTACTACCTCCACCAGTGCGACCTGGCCGTCGGCATCGAGCATTTTCGGACCCCGCTCGACGTCGGGATCCAGATCCTCGACGGCCTGCGCGGCCACGTCAGCGGGCTGATGGTCCCGAAGCTGTGCGTGGACGTGCCCGGGGGCCTCGGGAAGGTGACGGTGCAACCCGACTGGGTGGTCGGTCGGGAAGGAGAGAAGACGTTCTTGCGGACCTATGGGGGCGAGATTGGGGTCTACCTCGACCCAAGCGAAGGGTGAGGGTTGCTTATGCCGGCTTTTTCGGTAGACCGAATCCCATGACCAAGGCCGAGCTCATCGACAAGCTCCAAAAGGGCGCGGGAAAGGACTTGTCCAAAAAAGCCCTCGGAGAGCTGCTCGACGAATTGTTCGGCCACATCGGCAAAGCGGTGAAGCGAAAGCAGCGCTTCGCCTACCCAGGCTTTGGCACCTTTCAGCTGAAGAAGCGGGCCCCAAGGGTGGGCCGAAACCCGAAAACCAACGAACCGGTCCCGATCCCGGCTTCGAAGACCGTCGTGTTTCGACCCGCTCCGGGGCTCAAGAGCGCGCTGTGAACCCGCTCAAGGGTTGAGCTCGATGAGGCCTTGGGCGATCCCAAACCCGAGCGCCGCCGACAGAATCAGCCGCCACCAGCCGAACAGGGCCAACCCCCGGCGGGTGAGGTAGCCAACCAGCCACCGCACCGCGACCGCCGCGGTCAGGGTGCTGACCAGGAGCCCCACCGCGACCGGGAGCACCCCGCCGAGGTCGGCCAAGAACCCGGCGGCGCCCCCGTCATGGCGCAAGGTCGCTTTCACGGCCTTGAACACGCAGGCCCCGCCGAGGGTGGGGAGGCCGAGCAGGAAGCTGAATTCGGCCGCGTCCTTCGGCCGAAGACCGGTGGCGAGGCCCCCGAGGATCGTCATCATCGAGCGGCTGGTCCCCGGCCACATCGCCACCACCTGAAACGCGCCCACGAGCGCGGCCCGGCCTACGGTCAAGGACTCGAGCGAGCGCCGATCGAGCGACGGGTCGAGAGGAGGCCCCTCGTCCTGCTCCCGGATGCGCCTGAGCCAGGGGCCGGTGGCGATGAGGACCACGCCGCCCGCCGCGAGCGCCCCGAGCACCGGTACCGGCGAAAACAGGAGGGCCTCGATTCGGTCATCGAGGACCGGCCCGAGCACGGCGGCGGGGAGGAACGCGACGAAGATCCGACCGAGCAGCCGACGCCCATCCCGGTCCCGGCCGACGAGCCCGAGGAGCATCGAGCCGACCCGCTGTCGGTACAGGCCGAGCACGGCGAGGATCGCTCCCCCTTGGATGATGACGTTGAAGGCATCGACCGCCTTTTTGGTCTCCGGGTCGGTGTCGAGCCCGAGCAACCAAGCGGTGAGGATGAGATGGCCGGTGCTGCTCACCGGCAGATACTCGGTTATGCCCTCGACGACGCCGAGGATCGCCGCGTCGATCACCCGCATCGGTGGGCTCCCCCGGCGGGTCGGCGTCTTTGGGCTCGGCCTCGCGGGGCCCGGCGAGGCTCGGCTCGGCCCTCTCGGCTCGACTTCGGTCGGCTCGACATGGCGCCGGACCCTAGAGCACCGATCGGGTTGGGCCAACGCCCCCGGATCGTTTCCTGCGTCCCTGGCCGTCCGGTCGCCTGCGGCGACCCTCGAGGGGCGGCTCCGTCGGTTACGGGGAGTAGCCTCGGTCCGCCGCCGGACGTCCAAGAACACAGGATCCTTCGCCTGGAGGCGCCGCTTTGACCCGTTCGGTGCTCTAGAGCACCGAACGACATCGACCAACGCCCCCGGATCGTTTCTCTCGAGCTCGTCGCCGCGGGGCTCGACACCGAGCCCGATTCTGCCCTTTGGGGAGGACCCGGCCGCTCAGCGGCGCAGATGGTCGCGGACGTGGCCGGTGACCACATCGATGGCGATCCGGTTCTCTCCCCCCTCCGGGATGATGACGTCTGCGTGCTGCTTCGACGGCTCGACGAACGCGAGGTGCATCGGTCGCACGGTCCCGAAGTACTGCTCGCGAATGTCGGAGAAGTTTCTGCCGCGCTCCTCGATGTCCCGCTGGATGCGGCGCATGAGCCGGACGTCGTCGGCGGTGTCCACGAAGACCTTGATGTCGAGCAGCGCCCGCAGCCTCGGGACGGCGAGGATGAGAATGCCCTCGACGATCACCACCGGTGCCGGCTCGACCCGGTCGCTCTCGTCGAGCCGGCGGTGGCTCTTGAAGTCGTAGCGGGGCTTGTCCACCGGCTGGCTGCGGCGCAGGGCCTCGACGTGGTGGGCGAACAGGTCGTTGTCGAGGGCGTCGGGGTGGTCGTAGTTGACCTCGAGCCGAGCCTCGAGCGGCAGGTGGGATTGATCTTGGTAGTAGCTGTCGTGGTCGATGTGGGCCACGCGAGGCCGGAGCGCGTCGGCGATGGCCCGGGCCACCGTCGTCTTTCCGGACCCGGTCCCCCCGGCGATCCCGAGCACGAGCGGACGGAGCACGTCGGGGAAAGTAGCACATCGACCCCATCGACGGGACGACGATCGGGGCCGGGGCTGGTAAGGAGAGGCATGGGCGGCGAGAGGCTCGAGGCGGCGATCCTGCGCCATGTGGAGACCCACCGATTCTCGTGCGAATACCAGCCGCTCGTGCGGGTGTCGGACGGAGAGATCGCGGGCTACGAGGCGCTGTCCCGGTTCATCCTCGACGGCACGAGCGTGCCCCCATCGGAAGTGTTCAACGCGCTGCGGGGCGACCGGACGCTGTTCTTTCTGGTCGAGGCCCGGAGCAAGGCGTTTCAGATCGAGAACCGACCCGGGGGGGTGGACCTCTACGTGAACCTCGACCCGCACGTCTGCGAGCAGCCGTGGCAAGTGGACCACTGGGCCGAAGCCTTGACCGGGCACGACCGCCTGGTGGTCGAGGTGCTCGAGCGGACGACGGCCACCAATCTGGAAGCGATCACCGGCTTGGTGACGCGGCTCGGGGCGGCGGGGGTCCGGCTCGCGCTCGATGACGTGGGCGGAGAGAAGAACCTCTTCTCCTTCGACCTGCTCGAGCGGATCGACGTGCTGAAGCTGGACGGGGGGTGGTTTCGTCGCTTGAGCGACCCCGCGTACGAACCGCTCCTCCGCGGTCTGCTCCGCTTCGCCGACCGCCGCGGCATCGAGTCGGTGCTCGAAGGGGTCGAGACCCCGGAGCACCTCGACCGGGCGCGGGACCTCGGGGTCTCGCTGGTGCAGGGCTACCTGTTTCGAGACCGCTTCTTGAAGGCCGAGGGGCCGGCGCCTCGGCTCCCGATCAAGACGCCGTGAGCCGGTGCGCTCAGTTCGGGACGACCCGGACGACGGCCGAGCGGGGGACGTTGACGAAATACAGCTCGCCGCTGGGGCTGAGCGCGATCCCGCCGAGGCTGCCCGGAGGCAGGCCGGTGTCCAGGCTGCGCAGGGCCTGGCCCTCCATGTCGAAGGCCCAAAGGCGGCTGGTCTCCGCGTCGGAGACGTAGATGATCCCGTCGTGGATCTCGAGTCCGCTCGGGCGGACCAGCTGGCCGGGAGGCACGAGCTCGGTCAGGACCCCGCCCACGAACGTGGCGCTGTCGGCGAGCGGCTCCTGGGCGTTGGACAGCGGACCGGCTCGGGTCGCTTCGGTGGGATCGAACACGACGATTCGGGCCCCTCCGGCATCGGCGACGTACAGGCGGCCGTCGTGAAAGGCGGCGTGGCCAGGCACGTTCGGGACCCGGGTGATGGAGCCCGCCTGCCCGTAGCGATGGATGATGCCGTCGGAGTGGTCCCAGTGCCCGGGCCCGTGGTCCTCGACGAAATCGTACCAATCGAAGGTCCCCATCTGGCCGTTCACGACCCAGTAGGCGTTGCCCCGGTCGTGGGCGATTCCGGTGCAGTACGCGGTCGAGTGGAGCATGTCCATGTGGGTTCCGTTCCACTCCGGGTCCCGCTCGGCCATGGGCCAGTTCCGGTAGATCGCCGGGTCGGAGGTCCACAGGCTGGGTCCGACGTAATCGGCGGCGTCGTCGAGCCAGTTGGCAGTGCGGGCCTCGGCGCACGTCGCGAAGAAACCCTCTTCACCGAACGCGAGCGCCGGCGGGCGCCGCATGAAGTGCCAAGCGTTGAAGTCCTGGATCCACGACTCCCGCTGCTCCGGGGTGCCCGGGTCGAAGATGGTGGTCGTGCTCCCGAAGAGCGCGCCGCAGCCCTGGGTCAGCCGGCGGGTGCACGGGAGGTCGGACTCTGGCTCTCGGTGGAGCACCCACAGCTCGTTGGTCCGGTGGTTCGAGAACTCGATGTCGGTGGCCTGCCCCGCCCGCAGCGACTCGTGAATGACCTCGAACTGCACGCTGTCCATGGCGCCGTCCTCCCAGCCGATGGCGCCCCCGAGGGGCGGCGCCGCGCAGACCGCGACCGCCTGGTTGCGGTCGCAGTACGGAAGCGACCCGGTGCAGTCGCTGCTGCGTTGGCACTCCGGTTCCGGATCGGGGTCGGGGTCAGGATCCGGATCGACGAGCACCGGGGGCGGCGTGGGCAGGTCGTCCCCGTCGGAGCCGTCCGAGCAGCCGAGGGCAAACAAAAGGGCGAGCGAAGCTCGCGGCATCCAGAAGGCATTCAACGACGTGAGCATGGGCTACATCTCGTACCAGGTTGGACCGGGCGCTGGCGCCCGGCGATGAAGAAAAGAAAAATCCATGACAGAAACAAACCGTTGCCGCTGGTCGAACAGCCCGAAGACTCCCCGGGGCCGCGGTCCACGAAGCCAGCGTCGAGAACGCCGGCGTCTTGGGGCCGCCCAGCGTCTTGGGGGCGCCCGGCGTCGGCTGGGCTCGGCGGAGCGCGCCGGGCCACGAGCAGCGTGAACCGAGCGAACGTCGAAAACTGGAGGCCTCGGTCGTCCTCGATGCGAGCCCGAATCACCCAGTTCCCCACCGGCCAGTCGGAGGTGTCGAGGTCGAGACCGCCGTCGAGCGCCGCCTCGAGCCCTTCGGCGACGAGGGCAAAGTCCTGCGTCCCTTCGAGCGCGCGGTCGATTGTCACCCGGCCGCTGCCGTCCGGGTCGAAGGCGGTGTAGCGGACGCGGTAGCGGTCGCCCTCCGCGAACTCGGCCGGGCTGTCCGGATTCTTCAGGACGACGAACGGGTGGAGCGGGTCGCCCGGGCGGGCCACGATGAGCGGGTACGGGGAAAACACGATGGTTGCTGCGGGGATCTCGAGGTCCGGGTCGTCGGCGATCGACCACAGCCAGTAGGCGCCCGCCGGGACCTCGGAGGTATCCCAGGTGTGCGCGTTGGTGGGGTCCCGCTCCGGCCAGTCCTCGAGGATCGGGGTGCCCTCGAGGTCGTCCGGAACCCGGAAGATCGGCCACGGCGCGGGAAAGCGCTGACTATAATAGAAGCTGTGGGTGGTGCTGGCGGTGGCGATGCCGAGGTCGCTGGCGTCGAACCACCGAAACCGAAACTCGGAGTCCGCCACCACGCCGGGGCGGTCCGGGTCGAGCAGGAACGCGGAGGCTTCGGTGCCTCCGTGGGCCGCCGCGAGCGACGCAGACAGCGCCACGGCGAGGCCGATGCTCGCCCCCGCCGTCTCCCTCCCGAACCGCACCGGGGCAAAAGAGCACACAACGGCAAGATCCCAAAGCCCGGAGCGCCGACCCGTGCTTGCGCGGTGGGCACCGCTCGGCCAAGTCTCGGCTTCGATGATTCCACCCCCCGGGAATCGGCCCCGAGTGAATCGGCCCCAAAGGATGGGCTCGGCCGGCCTCTGCGCGCTCGGCCTCGTTTCCTTCTTGGCGGAGGCTGGATGCGGCCCAGAGCCGGCCCTGCCCACCCCGTGGCAGTGGCAGCTCCCTCCAGGGTTTCCCGAGCCTCCGGTACCCGAGGACAACCCGATGACCGAGGAGAAGGTCGCGCTCGGCCGGCTCCTGTTCTTCGACCCGCTCCTGTCCGGAAACCGCAGCCTCGCCTGCGCCGGCTGCCACGAGCCGGCCCGGGCCTTCGCCGACGGCCGGCCCCGCTCAGAAGGCGCGACCGGCGAGTCGACCCGTCGAAACGCGCCCGGGCTCGCCAACGTGGCCTACAACTCTTCCCTCACCTGGGCCAACCCGGGGCTCACGCGGCTCGAGGACCACGCGATGGGACCGTTGCTGCAAACCCACCCGCTCGAGCTGGGTCTGTCCGAAGCTGAGATCGGCCCGCGGCTCGAGGCCGAAGCCCGGTACCGGGACGGGTTCTCTTCCGCTTGGCCCGACGACCCAGAGCCGTTCACGCTTCGGCGCGTCGTCGAGGCGCTCGCCGCGTTTCAGCGGAGCCTCCTGTCCGGCGGGTCACCGTACGACCGCTTTTTGGCCTCAGACCGGGCCGCGCTGTCCGAGTCCGCTCTGCTCGGGCTCGAGCTGTTCTTCAGCGAGCGCTTCGAGTGCTTTCATTGCCACGGCGGCTTCAACTTCTCCGAAGCGAGCGTGCACGCCAACTCGAGCTTCTCCGCCACCGCGTTTCACAACATCGGCCTGTACAACGTGGACGGGAGGGGCGCGTACCCGGAGCGGGACCGGGGGCTCATGGAGATCTCCGGGCAGCTCGCGGACATGGGCCGGTTTCGGGCTCCATCCCTCAGAAACGTGGCCGTGAGCGCGCCCTACATGCACGATGGCTCGGTTGCCACCCTCGAGGCGGCGATCGACCACTACGCGCGGGGCGGCCGCCTCATCGAAGACGGACCGGACGCGGGGGACGGCCGCCGAAGTTTCCTGAAATCGGGCTTCGTGACTGGGTTTCGAATGCTCCCCGAGGAGCGCGAGGCGATGATCGCGTTTTTGACGAGCCTGACCGACCAAGCCTTCTTGGAGAACCCGGCCCACGCGGACCCGTACCGCTGAACCCGAAGGAGCCCTGAGCCCAAAGGAGCGCTGAATCCAAGCGGTGCGATGAGATTGGACCGGAGCGATGAGATTCGACCAAAGTCAGAACGATAGACCGCCGTCCACGTCGATGGTGCGCCCGTTGAAGTATTCGCACTCGATGACGAACTTGATCGCGACGAAGATGTCTTCCGGCACCCCGATCCGCCCCACCGGGATCTGCGTGACCCAGTGGTCGAGCGCCTTTTGGTTCATTCCGGCGGTCATCGGGGTCTCGATCATCCCCGGTGCGACCGCGCCGACGCGAATGCCAAACTTCTGGAACTCGAGCGACCAGGTCCGGGTGTTGGCGGCGAGCGCCGCCTTCGCCGCCGAATAGTTGGACTGCCCACGGTTTCCATGCCTGGCGATCGAGGACATGTTGACGATCACGCCGCCGGTCTCGGTTTCGACCATCTTCGCCACCGTGTCGCGAACCATGTACGTCGCGCCGGTGAGGTTGACGTCGATGACCGCCTGCCAGGCTGCCTCGCTCAACTTGACGACCTGCCCGGTGGTCCGGTCCTTCTTCACGAGCAGCCCGTCTCGGAGGATGCCAGCGTTGTTGACGAGACCGTTGAGCCCGCCCATCGCCCCGTGGGCGAACTCGACGAAGGACTCGCAGTCGCGCGGGTCGGAGACGTCGAGCCGGCGGGCGTGGATCTTGCCAGCGAGCGGCGCCGCCGCCTCCACCAGCTCGGCGAGCCCGGTCTCGTTCACGTCGCCGGCGGCGATGTGGGCCCCGTGCTCGGCGAGCCGGAGGGCGAAGTGGCGGCCCATGCCCTGGGCGGCGCCGGTGACGATGATTCTGGCATCGGAGAGCTTCATTGTTGCACTGCAATAGACCGGGCGTGCAGCCCAGGCAAGCGCCAGGAGTTGCTGCTATCCTGTGGCCGTGATCCGGTCGCTCGCCCTCGCCGCCCTCGCTGCATGCGCAGAGCCGGCCTTGCTGCTTCGCGCGCTGGAGATCGAGCTCATCGGGCTCGCCGTCACCGCGGCCGTCGTCGAGTTCCGGATCTTCGAGCCGGGGGAGGTCCCACCGTGTCGCTCGCTCGAGCCCTCCGACGCGCTCGCGCTGCCCGCGGTGGAATCCGCCCGCTGGGTGCGCGGAGAGGCGCGCCGGATCGAGCTCACCGGTGCCGAGCTCAGCGAGATGCAGGTGGTGGTCGTCGCCCTCGACGAGTCCGCCCAGCCCATTCAGATCGGTTGCGATGTCTATGCGCACACCGGCCTACAGTCGCCGGAGCAGGTCATCACCCTCTCGATGCGGTGACGGCCGCCGCCGAGAGCGCCGAACCGCTTCGCAAGGCGCCTGGGCCATCGACCCACGCCGTTCAGTGCTCTACGGACTTCGCGGTGGCGCCAGCGAAGAGTAGGTTCCTGCGGTGAGCGCTCGGTTCGGACCTTTCGTCCTCGAGCGGCTGCTCGGGCGGGGGGGCATGGCGGAGGCCTTCCTGGCCCGGCGAAGTGGCGATCCGAGCCCGCTCGTGCTCAAGCGGATCCGCCCCGACCACGCCGGCTCGGCCCAGTTCCTGCGCCGCTTCGTGCTCGAAGCGCAGGTCGCTTCCCGGCTGGCCCATCGAAACCTCGCTCGGTTCCGCGAGTTCGGGAGGGTGGGCGACTGCCACTACATCGTGATGGACCAAGCCCGGGGCCACAGCCTCCATCGGCTGCTCGAGAAGGCCTTCGCCGAGGGGGCCCGGTTGCCGGCCGCCGCGGCCCTGCACGTCGGGGCCGGGCTCGCCGGGGGCCTCTCCACGATGCACCGGGTGATGGGCGACGACGGCCGCCTGCGCCCGATGCTCCACCGAGACGTGACGCCAGCCAACGTCATCCTCGACCTGCAAGGCGAGCCCGTGATCATCGACTTCGGGATCGCAAAAGATGTGGCCGGGCCTGCCCTCACCCTGCCCGGGCAGGTGATCGGGACCGGCCGCTACATGGCGCCGGAGCACCGACGAGCCGAATACATCGACGCCCGAGCCGACGTCTTCTCGGCGTCGGTGGTGTTGTTCGAGCTGTTCTGCGGGCGCCACCCCTGGCCGCCGCTGCACGGCATGAAGGAGCTGCTCCGCACCGACTTCGATCCCCCCGAGATCCCCTCCGAGCTCGCCTCGAAGCTGCCGGCGCCGGTGATCGACGTGATCCTTCGCGGCCTGGCCTGCTCCCCGGCCGACCGGCCGGCGGACGCGCTCGCGCTCGCCGCCGAGCTCGGGCAGGCCGCCCGGGCTTGCGGGCTCGACCCGGCCGAAGGGGCGACCCTGGTGCGAGCGTGGGTGGCCGACCGCAAGCTCGTCCTCGACGAGGCGCTCACCACCCCGGTCATCGATCACGGCGGCCCCGAGGAAGGGGAGCCGCTCGTGTGGAGCAGCTCCGGATCGGTGTCGCCCCCCGGCTTCGCCGCCGTCCCGGCGCCGGCCGACGTGCTCAGAATTCCGCCCCTGCCCCCCCGGAGGGATGAGGGTCTGGATCTCGACGCGGCGCAGTTGGCGGCGCTGGGTCGCCGGCGACCGTGGCTCGCGGTCGCGGCGCTGCTCGCCGTCGCCGCCTCCTTGGCGTGGCTGGTCCTGGTTCGCTGAGCTCAGCGGAACACGACGTCGAAGGCCCCGACCAAGTTGTCCAGATCCTGGGCTCTCTCTGCGGCGTCGAGCAGCGCCCGGGCCCGCCGATGGGCGGCCGGCTCGAGGTCCGCGGCCAGCGCGGTCAGCCGGGCGTGGGCGGCGTAGAACCGCCGCGGGTCCGGTTCGACCCGCAGCCGCGTCAGCTCCGCCCGCAGCTCGACGGCCTGGGGAGGCAAGCTCGGGGGAGGAGCCGACGAGGGTTCGGTCGGCGATGGGGCCATGGGCGGGCTCGGCGATGGGGCCGGGGGTGGAACCGGCGGGAGACGGCCTTCGTCGGGCGGCCGCGACCGGCTCGGGAGAGCGACCGGAGGCCTCTGTGGCCGGTCGTCAGCGCGGGCCCGAGGCGCCTCCTGTCGACCCTCCACGCTGACTCTCGCCGGCTCGGCCCGCGGGGCCGCCCTCACCGATTCCGTCCGGGCGCGGGGCGCGGCCCCCACCATCGGGGCATCGGGGCGAAAAGACAGAGCGACCAGCCCCCCGGCGACCGCGAGCGCGGCTGCGAGCGCCGCGACCTTCACCGCGACCCCGGTTCTCGGCGCCGGAGGCTCCGGGGCCGGGGGCGGCGCGGCGAGGGCGTAGGATACGACCGGGAGACGGGCGGGATCCGGCGCCGCCGCCACCCCGGGCATCGTCATCACCGACGGCTCGGGCGCCTCCGGCTCGTCGTCGAGGCGCGGAGCGGTCGGAGGCCTCGACCGCGCGCTCGGCGCTCGGGCCGAAGGCAGGGTCGCCATCGCCGCTCGAAGCTTCCCCAGCTCATCGAGAGCTGACTGCTCCTCGTCGGGCAGAAGCGAGCGCACGAACGCGGACAGGGTGTCGCGCTCGTTTCCGTCCGGAGGGCCGAGCGCCGCCTCCAACGCGCCGAGGTAGGAGCGCGCGCTCGAGAACCGGTGATCGGGCGCCTTCTCTAGGCCTCGGGCGACCGCCTCGGCCACCTCCGGAGGCAAATCGGGGCGATCGATGGGCGGCGCCGGCGCCTCCGCGACCGCCCGCAGCATCTCGATGCGCGGCCCCGCCGGCACCAGCGGCACCCCCGTGAGCAGCTCGTACAACAGGGTGGAGACGGCGTAGAGGTCGCTGCGGGGGTCGAGGCTCTGGCCGCGGACCTGTTCGGGGGACATCGCCCCCACCGTCCCGACCGCCATGCCCGCCGCGGTGCGAAACGATCCGACATCGGCCAGGGCGAGGGTGAAGTCCCCGAGCTTCACCTCTCCGGCAAATCCCATCTGCACGCTCGGAGCGGCGAGGTGGCGGTGGATGAGGCCCAGGGGCTTGCCGCTCGCGTCTTTCGCCTCGTGCGCGTGCACGAGCGCCCGAAGCAGGCGGCGGGCCACCGAAGCGAAGATCGGGACCGGGACCCCTCCCTGGGCCCGCTCGATGACCCGGTGCAGCCCCACCCCGAAGCACAGCTCGGACAGCACGACGAGCTGGCCGTCCGCCTCCTCGTGACCGAGCGTCTTCAGGACGTTCGGGTGCTGAAGCCGGCCGGCCAACATCGCGCGCCGGCGAAACCGCCCGAGCGCGGTCGGGTGCTCTGCGAGATCAGGGTGAAGGTGCTCGAGCAGCACCGGCTCCGGCTCCCCGGGGGCCACGGCCACCCAGGCCTTCAGCATGCCCGAGGCGGGGCGGGGGTGGACGAGGACAAACCGACCGATCTTTCGGGGATGACCGGGCACCCGACCAGTATCGACGAAAAAAAACCCCGGTCTCGCGAAAACGAGACCGGGGTTGCTGCGGAAGAGAGGACTTGAACCTCCACGAGCGTAAGCCCACAGAAACCTGAATCCTGCGCGTCTACCAGTTCCGCCACTTCCGCGGGCGAACGGTGGGGTAGCGCCGCACGACCGGCCTGTCAACCGCGGATCTCGGGCAGCAGCTTGGGGATGACGTGCGCAGCCCGAGGCCCGAGCGGCAGGTCGACGTGGGAGGCGTCCGGGAGCACCGCCACCCTCCGAGGTCCGGCGTGCCCGGGGCTGGTCAACCCGGCGACGCTCGACGGCGGCGCGAAGAGATCCCGGCCTCCGACCACCGCGATCACCGGGATGGTGGCGCGCCGCACCGCGTGCTCGAGGTCCACCCCGGCGAAGCGGGCCGGTCCGAGCGCGAGCGGGACCAGCGCCTCGAGCACGGCCATAGGCTCCGGGTCGCTGGCCCTGAGCACCGCGCGGAGGGCCGAAGGGTCGGCCTCGAGCGGGTTCGCGAGGTCGATCGCGCGCTGCAGCGCCGCGAGCAGCCACCGGGCCCGACGTTCGCTCAGCGGACCAGCGAGGGCAGACAGCAGACGGTCCACCGGGAGCAAGCGGGGAGCGAACAGCGGCGCGGGCAGCCGCCGATCGCCGGACCGCTGCGACAACCAGCCCAGCAGTCGAGCGGCGAGCCAAGCCCGAGGCGAGCTGTGCAGCGACAGCGGGGCACCGAGCGCGATCAACGACGACCACGAGAGCGGCCCAGCGAGCGAGGCGTAGCCGAGCATCCCCCCCATCGAGTGCGCGATGAGGTGAGGCGGCCCCGGGCCGAGCTCGGCGGCCGCGGCGGCGAGGCACGGCAGATCGAGGCGGAGGTGGTCCTCGACCGTCCACCGGCTCGGCCGCTCCGACCGGCCGTGCCCACGAAGCTCCCCGACGACGACCGTGAGGCCTCGGGCGACGAGCGCCTCCGGGAGCCGGCCTCGGAGAAACGCGGCGCGGTTCTGTGAGAACCCGTGAACCAGCAGGGCAACCCCAGTTGCGGGGCGGATCGGCTCCAGGACGGCGAGGTCGAGCCGGACCCCATCCGCGGTCAGGCTCGTCCGCCCATGGGCTTCGGTCATGCCGGGCTCCGGCGGCGAATCAGCCCCTCCTGCATGGTGGAGGCCACCAGCCGACCATCCCGGGAGAAGAACTCACCGCGAACGAGCCCGCGGGCACCTCCGGTGCTCGGGCTCTCGATGACGTACAGGAGCCAATCGTCGAGGCGCAGGTCTCGGTGAAACCACATCGCGTGGTCGAGGCTCGCGACCTGCATGTTCGGGCTCAGCCAGCTGGTCCCGTGGACCTGCAGCGAGGTGCCGAGGAAGTGGAAGTCCGAGGCGTAGGCCAAGAGGTAGCGATGCAGCGCTGGTTCATCGGGGAGCGAACCCCGCGCCCGGTACCAGATGCAGCGCCGGGGCGGACTCTCCTTCGGAGCAAACGGGTCGTAGGGCTCGACCGGGCGGGTCTCGATCGGCCGCTCGGCGAGCGCGATCTGGCGAAACGCAGGGGGGATGCGGTCGGCGATGCGCAGGGCGTGGTCGGCATCGGATTCGAGGGCCTCGGGCGGGGGCACGTCGGGCATCTCGACCTGGTACTCGTAGCCGGGCTCCTCCACCTGAAACGAGGCGGCGAGGTTCAGGATCGGGCGGCCCTTCTGGACCGCCACCACCCGCCGGGTGGTGAACGAGGATCCGTCCCGAATGCGGTCCACGTCGTAGATGATCGGGAGGGCGACGTCGCCGGGGCGCAGAAAGTAGGCGTGCAGGCTGTGGACCGAGCGGTCCTCGGGGACGGTCTGGACCGCCGCCGACAGCGCCTGCCCGAGCACCTGCCCGCCAAACACCCGCCCCCACCCGAGATTTTGGCTCTGGCCTCGAAACAGGTTCACTTCGAGTCGCTCGAGTCGCAGCAGCTCCACGAGCTCGGTCAGCACCGACATGATCGAAGGGTACTCCACGACCGGCGAACCGGCTTCCGTTTAGGCGGTGGCCCGCGACCGAAGGCGCGCCCCGCCCCAAAGCGGCGCCGGGGCCCCAGCGAGCCCAGCTCGGGCCATCAACGACTGCTGCGGCCCTTCTTCTCTCGCTCGAGCTGCTCTTTGTACTGAAACGAGTACCGAGTCCAAGGCCGGGCGCTGAGCCGTCTCCGCTCGATCGGCTCCCCGGTCCCTTCGCAGATCCCGAATTCACCGGTCGCGAACTTGGCGATCGCGGCGTCGATCTCCCGAAGGAGCTTCACCTCTTTGTCGAGGAGCCGCATGTTGAAGGCTTCCTCGGTGGCCCGACTCGCCTGGTCCATCTCCTCCACCGGGTGGTCTTCGACCCGGGCCGTGCTCGCCCGTTCTCGGATTCGAGCCGCGACCTCGTCCCGCTCCTGTATGAGGCGAGCCTTGAATGTGTCTCGCTCCTCGGCAGTGAGGGGCTGTTCGTCGTGTTCGTCCTGCCGCCCAACCGTGGCCATTTCGCTCTCCTCCCGCCCCTGGACCGTATCGACCAGGGGTGCCGCCGCGGCGCGAGGCCGCATCCGGCGGGGTCGGATGTCTACCATCGTTCGGATCTCGCTGCCACTCCCGACCGGTCGATAGCCGAGCTTTACCCCCAGCCCGGCCCGGGTCACCGTGGGGACGGTGGACGTCCTCCAGGTCGAGCACGACGGCGCGCCGGTGGTGGTCGCCGCCGCCGATCTCGAGCAGAAGAGCTCGAATCTCGCCTACCTGCGGCGGTTTGGCCTGTCCCCCGAGGCGAGCGAGAGACGCCATCGCCGCGGCATCTTCGTCCGGCAGCCGGGCGGCCGGGTCGCGTTCGCGTATCCCGGGCTCGGTTCGCAGCGGCGCTCGATGCTGGCGGCGGTGCTCGCCGGATCCGAATCCGCCGCCTCCACCGCGGCGATGGTCGGCGCGATGTTCGGCCGAGGGCCCACCGCGACGGCCATCGACCGATGGCTCGGCGGCCGAGAGTTGCCCGCCCGCGACCCCCTGTCCGTGCAGGCGCTCGTGCTCGCCGCGGACCTCGCCGCGCACGCCGCGCTCGAGGCCGAGGCCCTCACGCCCGACGTGGTCACCGGCCACAGCTACGGCGACTACGCGGCGATGGTCGCGGCTGGGGTGTGGACGGTCGGGGAGGCGCTCCACGCCACCGTCGCCCGCTCGGCCGCGATCCGGTCCGAGCGGGTCCGGGGCGGCATGATCGCCCTCGAGACCACGCTTTCGACGGCCCGAACGCTCATGGTGGACGGCGCCACCGTCGCCAACGTCAACGGGCCGACGCAGGTGGTCGCCTCCGGCTCGCTCCCGGCGCTCGAGGCGGTGGCGGACCGGGCCGAAGAGCTTGGGATCCGCGTTCGTCGGCTGGCGGTGCCGGCTCCCTTTCACAGCCCGGCGATGGCCCCGGTGGCCGACCGGCTGAGGGGCGCGCTCCGGGGGCTTCGGCCCCCGCGCCTCCCGTTTCTCTCCAGCGTGACCGGGCGCTTCGAATCGGAGCCCTCGCGGCTCGCCGACGCGATCGTCGATCAGCTCCTGCGACCGGTGGATCTCGTGGCCCAAGTGGCCGTGCTGAAGGCCGCGGGCGTCGCCGTGGTGGTCGAGATCGGCCCCCGGGCGGTGCTGACCTCGCTCCTGCCGAAGATCGACCGGAGCTTGGTGGCGGTCGCGGTCGATGATCCCGCTCGCCCGTGGTCCCACACCCTGGCCCGCGTCCGCGCCGCGCTCGCCTCGGTCCGCTGACTTCAAGGGAGCCGAAGCCACAGGAGGTCCGAATCCCGAACCACGGCGATCGGCGCCTCTCCATCGACGTGCAGGCGGTCGAGCTCGATGAAGCCGCCGCCCGCCTCCTCGAGCCGGTCGAGCACGTCCTGACCGGCGCCGATGCCCCGGCGTCCCACCGTCCGGGCCCGGACCACCGCCCGGGCTCGGCCGAGCCCCTCCTCCTGCCCGTCCTCGGCGGCGACGCCCACGCCGGCGTTCGCCCCAGCGGCCGTGACCCGGCGGCCCCAGCTCGCGGCGACGGCCAAGACCGCCGCCGGGTGGCCGCGGGCCTCGAGCCCGGCGCCGCGGCTGAGGACCTCGAGCCATCCCGGCGAGGCCCGGGCCTGACCGTCGGCGAGCGCCGGGTCGAGCAAATCGCCGACGATCCGCCGCCACAGGAGCCGCCCGGCTGCGCCATCGAGCGACGCGACCTCGAGCTCGAGCACCGCCACCGCCCCCTGGACGTCGGCCGTCGGCCAGAGCGCCGGCCCTTCGCCGGCTTCGAGCCGCACGAGTCCACCTCGCCGCCACCGCTCGGGATCATCCCCGAACGCGGCTCCAGCGAAGCGATCCGCCGCGACCGCGGCGAGCTGCGCGTCGAGCACCGCGGCCACGGCGCCCGCTGCCGCCCATCGGGCCCGCGGTCCGGCGTCCCCGGGCCGGTCTTGCCCCTCGAGCTGGCCGAGCAGCGCCGCGCTCGCCCGCCCGGGCCGGCCGCGGAGCGCCGACACCCACCCGCCCCGTCGTCCCTCCACCCCCACCGCGGACGCGAGCGCGCGCGGATCGATCGCGAGCGGGGCGAGCGGCTCGGGGTCCGGTTCGGTCGCGAGCGCGGCCAGCGCCGCCTCCCGGATCCGCTCGATTCGGGCGGCGCGGGCGAGCTGGCCCGAGACCTCGGGGTCGGCCTCGAGGCGCTCGGCGATCGCGCCCGCCACCCGCCGAAGCGGAACGCCGGACAGCGGAGGGACGAGGATCCGCCGGGCCAGGCCGACCGCGGCGGGCACGGTCCGGTAGGCGTTGACCGGGCGCCGAGCGAGCTCTTCGGGGTGAAGCCCCAAAGCGACCGGGCTCGGCAACAGCGCGAAGATCGGGTCGAGACCAGCGCCGCCCGACCGACCCGCCCGCGCCGCTTCGGCCACCGCCGAGAGCAGCAAGGGCGCCGCCGACCGCGCTCCCACCGTCGCCGGCCGCCCGTGCTCGGCCGCTCGGGCAATGAGCGCCGCCCACCCGAGCGCGGCGACCGCGGCGCCGCCGGCCCCCCTGCCCACCCCTTCGAGCAGCCTCCGCAGCACCTCGACGAGCACCGGCAGCGTATCGGGGACGTCCGCCCGTGGGTCGAGCTCGGCGTCGACCTGCGCGAGGCGCAGCCGGCGGCGCAAGGCGTCCTGACCTCCTCGCCCGGCCGGCGTCCGGACGAACAGCGCGGTGAGCGCAGCGTCGAGCTGGGGCCCAACCGCCGCCCGGCGGCACCGCCCGGCCGCACCGGGGACGTCCGTCCAGCGGGGAAGCAGCCGGTCGAGCTCACGGTCGGCGAGGACCCGCGCATACCCCGACAGCCGCGCCTCGAGCTGGGCTGGCACGGAAGGGAGCACAGCTCTCTTTACCCCGTCCTCCGCCTCGGACACGCATCTGTCCGTCTCGGCCTCGAGTCGCGGCCGGTCTCTTCGTGACCGAGGACGATCGCGCAGTGGAGGCTCCCCGCCCGTGCGCATCGACCTGGCCGGACACGTGCTCGACGCCCACTCGGTGGGAGGGATCGAGACGTGCTTTCAAATCGCCTCCTTCGACGTGAACCTCGACATCGGGCGGTGCCCGGAGGGCGCGGTGGCCCGGCGCACGCTGCTGTTGAGCCACGCCCACATCGACCACGCCGCGGGGCTCCCGTACTTCGTGTCGATGCGGGCGATGCGGCGCCTCCCCCCGCCGAGGATCTTCTGTCCCGCTGGAGTGCGGGACCGGCTGGCCCAGCTGCTCGCGGTCTGGAGCGGCCTCGACGCGGACGCCGAGCGCTGCGAGCTCGTGGGCCTGTCGCCCGGGGACCGGGTCCCGCTGGGCTCAGATCGATCCGCGGTCGCGTTTCGCGCGTGCCACCGAGTCGAGACCCTCGGCTATTGCTTGATCCAGCGGCGCCGGCGGCTCCGACCGGAGTACCGGGGCCTCGACGGACCGGCGATCGCGGCCGCGGTCGCCCGCGGAGAGGCGGTGCACGACCCGATCGAAGTGCCGGAGATCTGCTTCGCCGGGGACACCTCGGCTGAGGTGGTGGAGCGCGAGGCGCTGGTTCGTACCGCCCGCCTGCTGCTGCTCGAGTGCACCTTCGTTGGGGACGGTCCGGAGCGGGAGTGGGCCCGCGCCGGCGGCCACGTCCATCTCGACGACCTCGCCGAGCGGGCCGACCTGTTCGAGAACGAGGCGATCTTGCTCACCCACTTCTCGAAGCGCTACCCGCCGAGCTTCATCGAGGACGCGGTGCGGCGCCGGCTGCCAAAGGGGCTCTCGGAGCGGGTCCACCTGCTGCTGCACTGACCGCCTCGAAGGCGACCAACGTCGCCTCCACGTGGACCAGACATCGATCGAAGATGCCGTGGCTCGGGCGCGCCGGCGCTGCTCGCGACCGAGATGAACGCACCGGCAGAGCGGCGCAGTACATGCAAACGAACGACAGGGGTCCCTGCTCGGCCACGGCGGGCGCTCTACACGAAACACCGGCGCCCTGCGCGCCGGGAAGCGCCGTCGCGGACGAGCTCGCCGCTCCCCCGCAATCATTGCGTAATGTCCCCAGCTCCTTGACGACCTGCGCGTCGTTGCCAAACCGCCGCCCATGACGACGGAGACCACCGCGCGGCACGAGTTTCAGGCCGAGGTGCGGCAGCTGCTCGACCTGATGGTTCACAGCCTCTACTCGAACCGAGAGGTTTTCCTTCGGGAGCTCATCTCGAACGCCTCCGACGCGCTCGACCGGCGCCGATTCGAGGGGCTCACCGATGAGGGCGTGCGAACCGACGAGGAGCTCTCGATTCGGCTCGAGCCAGACCGCGCCGCCCGGACTCTGACCCTGCACGACAACGGGATTGGCATGACCCGCGAGGAGGTCATCCAGAACCTTGGCACCATCGCCCGATCGGGGACGAAGGAGTTCACCCGGCGGCTGCGGGAGGCGGCGACCGAGGGCTCGCCCGACCTCATCGGGCAGTTCGGCGTCGGGTTCTATTCGAGCTTCATGGTCGCCGACGAGGTGACCGTCGTGACCCGGCGGGCGGGGACAGAGGCCGCGACGCAGTGGCGATCGACCGGGGACGGGGGCTACGAGCTGTCCGAGGCGAGCCGGGCCGAGCCCGGCACCTCCATCACCTTGAAGCTGAAGCCGAACGACCCCGACGACGGGCTCGAAGACTTCTGCGAAGAGCACGTCCTGCGCCGGGTGGTGAAGAAGTACAGCGACTTCGTGAGCTATCCCATCTATCTTCCGGTCACCCGGAGCGAGGGCGGAGACGGCGGAACGAACCTCGTCACGAAGGACGAGCGGCTCAACTCGATGTCCGCGATTTGGGCCCGCTCGAAGAACGAGGTCACGAAAGAAGAGCACCAGCAGTTCTACAAGCACCTCGCCCACGACTGGGTGGGCCCGGTGACCCACGTGGACCTCCGCATCGAGGGGACCTTCGAGGCCAAGGGCCTGCTGTACATCCCGTCCAAGCCTCCCTTCGACCTCTACCATCCGGAGATGAAGCGCGGGATCCAGCTGTACGTCCGCCGCGTCTTCGTCATGGACGAGTGCCGCGAGCTCGCCCCGGGATGGCTCCGCTTCGTGAAGGGCGTGGTGGACGCGCAGGACCTCGATCTGAACGTCTCGAGGGAGATCCTGCAGCAGAGCAGGCAGATCCGAGCCATCCGCAAGCAGGTGGTGAAGAAGATCCTGGATGAGTTGACCCGCCTTCGGGACGAGGCTCGGGAGGACTACACGAAGGTCTTCGCGAACTTCGGACCGGTTCTCAAGGAGGGGCTCCTTCAGGGCGAGGACAAGGACCGCGAGCGCCTGCTCGGCCTGATGCTCGCTTCATCGACCGCCTCGGACAGCACGAGCCTGGCCGAATACGTGGGCCGGATGAAGGAAGGCCAGACCTCGATCCATTATCTCGTGTGCCCGAGCGTCGAGGCCGGACGACGCTCCCCCCACCTCGAGGCCTACGAGGCGAAGGGATACGAAGTTCTGTTCTTCACCGACAACATCGACGAACTATGGCTCGAGCGTGAGCCCGAGTTCGAGGGCAAGAAGCTGGCGTCGATCGGCCACGGGGATGCCGACCTCGGCCAGGAGACGCAAGCAGATCAAGCGGAGCGGGAAGCCAAGCAGAAGGAGGTCTCGGGGCTCCTGCAGAAGTTGCGTGAGTCCCTTCAGGACGACGTGAAGGAGGTCCGCCTCTCGGCCCGGCTCACCCATTCCGCGGTGTGCCTCGTGGGGGATTCAGGCGACATGTCCCCACAGCTCGAGAAGCTGATGGCGCAGCTCGGTCGGGACGTCCCGAAGGTGAAGCGCATCCTCGAGCTCAACCCGAAGCATCGGCTCGTGGACCGGCTTCAGGCCGTCCACGCCGAAAATCCGGACGATCCCCGCCTCGCCGACTACGCCCACCTGCTGTTCGGACAGGCGATCCTGGCCGAGGGCGGGCCCCTCCCCGATCCGGCTCGGTTCAGTCGGCTGGTCGCTGATCTCATGGCCGACCATATTTGAGCGCAATGTGAAAGCCGGGTCTCCCAACCGACCGCCGGTCCACGCGACGACGAACAGGGCTCGAAACCGGCTGTACGCCCCCAAATCATGGGAGAACGCCCCGGGTGAGCGCGCTTGGCGCAGGGTATGAGCCGCAGGGGGGCTTTACTTCCTCCCCGGGCCTCGGCGACTTTGGGAAGCATGCAAACCGGTTCCCCTGCCGAAAACCTCCCCCCTCCTGACATCGAGAACCTCCGAATCAGCCTCGGGCAGCACCCGCTGTACGCGGCCCTGACGACCGTCGAAGACCTCCAGTTCTTCATGCAGCGCCACGTCGTCTGCGTGTGGGACTTCATGTCCCTGCTGAAGGGCCTTCAGTCCGAGCTGACCACGGTGACCTGGCCGTGGACGCCGCCCCTGAACCGCGAGGCGGCCCGGCTCATCAACGAGGTCGTGCTCGGCGAAGAGACCGACGAGATCGCACCTGGCCTTTACGCCAGTCACTTCGAGTGGTACCTGGACGCGATGTCGGAGATCGGCGCCGATCGGCGCCCCATCGAGCGGCTCATCCAGGAGATCCGCGCCGGCAGCCACTGGACGGTCGCGCTGCGGGAGGCCGGTCTGCCCAGGGAGGCCCGGGAGTTCGCGACCACGACCCTGCGCTTCGCCTCGGGCCCGGTGCACGTCCGAGCCTCGGCCTTCTTCCACGGCCGGGAAGCGCTGATTCCGAGCATGTTCATCACCCTCGTGAAGGGGCTGAGGGCCCAGGGTCTCCCCTGCCGGACGCTCGACGCCTACCTCGAGCGGCACATCGAGGTGGACGGCGGGGAGCATGGACCGATGGCGTCCCGCCTGCTGGACCTGCTGATCGGTGGCCACCCGACGAAAGCGGCGGAAGCGGAGCAGGCCGCGCTCGGCTCGCTGCGGGCCCGGCACCGGTTGTGGGACGAGACGCTCGGTGCCCTCCGGCCGGAGCTGACGGCGGAGACCGACGACGCTCCGGCCGCCCCTCGGCCGTCCGGGATCCGCTCGCTCTGGAAGACGAGGCGTTAGGTTCCGTGTCCATGGCCGATCGATTTCGCCGGGTCCACCGGCCCGGCTGCGGGTGGTTGCTCGTCCGGGCCGACGCGGTCGCCAGCCGGCTCGGACCGGATGCCGCGTATTTCGAACGCGACACCCGACTCGATCTTGCGGTGTGGCTGCTCGCGAGCGCGGTCAGGCGGCTCCCGGCGCCGGGCGATCCCACGCTCGAGCGGGCGAGGGCCCACGCGGTGGAGGCGATGCGGGCCGGGGCGGCCGGTTTCGAACCGAGCCGGGTGCTCGCGGTGGCTGAGCTGCTTCGGGGCGACGTGGCCGCCGGCCTCGCCGCCGTTCGGACCGCCGCCCGAGCCGAGCCGAGCCGAGCCGAGCGCCTGAGGGTCGAGACCTGCGCGCTGCTCGTGGACCTCGACTTCCTCGACGAGGCAGCCGGGCTGCTCGCGCCGACGCCCTCGGCCCAGGAAGATGCCCACGAGCACCGCCTCGCCGCGGCGGCGTTCGACCGCGCCGCCGGGCGCCCCGAGGACGCCGTCCGCCGGCTGACCGGCTACCGGGGCCCATGGTCCGCAGCGGTCGCTCACGAGCACGCTCTGGCCCGTTGGGACATGGGAGACCGGGACGCGGCCACCGATGGCTTCGCCGACATCGCCCGCCGCGAGCCCCGGTCCGGAGTGGCCGCGTGCAACCACCTGCTCGCGCTCGCCCGGTCGGGTCGAATGGAGGAGGCCCGCCTCGCGCTCGCGACCGCTCGACCTTCCGTCCGAGCCGATCCGGAGCTGCGTCGCCTTCTCGCCCCGAGACCGGCGTCCGAGTCGGCGGCGCTCGCCGGTGAGCTCGCGGCGGTCGCGCTCGGGGACCTGCTGAACCTGCTCGGTCATGGCCGAGCGACCGGGCGGCTCGTGCTCGACTCCGAGGAGGGCGGCGCGTTCATCGATCTGCGGAGCGGACGCCTCGTCGCCGCCGGGGCGCCCGGGCTGGCCGGCCCAAGCCGCGAGGAGGGGCCTCTCATCGCCGCGCTCGAGCGGCTGCTCGAGTGGGAGTCGGGTCGGTTTCGGTTCGAGCCCACCGGGCCGGACGGGCCGGAGGGGGAAGGCATCGCCGCCCCGGTCGCCTTGCTCCACGCGTGCACGAGCCTCGACGAACGGCGGAGGCTCCGCGCGTGAGGTTGTCCGGTCTCGAGCCCCGTCCCGGAGAGGCGTTCGGCCCTTACGTCGTCGAGACCCGGATCGCGGAGGGGGGCATGGCCTCGCTGTGGCGAGCCAGACACGGGGCAGAGCCGGCCCCGGTGGCCCTGAAGACGATGCTCCCCCACGTCGCCCGCAAGCCAGACTGCACCCGTATGTTCCTCCGGGAGGCGATGCTCGGGATGCGCCTACGCCACCCAAACCTCGTTCCGGTCCACGACGTCGGGGTGATCGGCGACCGGCACTTCATCGAGATGGCGTTCGTCGAGGGGAAGAACCTCCGCGAGTTGCTCCGGAGCCGGCCGCTCCCCCTGCCGATGACCCTCGCCGTCTTCTCCGGCGTGTTCGACGGGCTCGCGTTTCTGCACGACTTCCCCGGCGAGGGCACGGAGGGGGCAGGGCTCGTCCACCGGGACATAAGCCCGGAGAACCTCCTGCTCGGCGCCGACGGGCACGTCCGCCTGCTCGACCTCGGGGTGGCCAGCTCGGACCTCGGCGGCGGACCGTCTGCCCTGCAGGGCAAGCTGCACTACATGGCGCCGGAGGTGTTCGAGGGCGCGCCGCCCGACGCGACCCGCGACGTCTACGCCGCCGGAGTGACGCTCTTCGAGGTGCTGACCGGGCACCGCCCCTATTCGGGCACCACCGAGCGCGCCCTGAGGGCCGAGGTGCGAGCGGGCCGGCGCCCCTCCGCGACCAACTTTCGCCCCGACCTCCCGCCCGAGCTCGACGGGCTCATCGACCTCGCGCTCGACCCGGATCCCCGGAGACGTCCGGACGCAGCCACGCTCGGGGGGCAAGTTCGGTCGCTGCTCAACCGGCTCGACCCCCGGTCGCCGGAGGCGGTCGCGGCGGCCGAGCTCGCGGGCTGGCGGCACGAGGAGGACCGCCCCCGGGCCCGACCAGCGCCGGACCTGTTCGCGGTGCCGGGGAGGACCGCGCCCCCGCCGGACCGCGGGACGGACCGAGGCGTTCCGAACCAAGGACCCATAAACCAAGGACCCATGAACCAAGGACTTACGAACCAAGGACATCCTGGGCTAGACCCTCTGGATCCGGACGAGCGGTCCATTCACGACCCCGGCCTCTCGGTCTTCACCCTGTACGAGCGTCCGAGGCCGGCCCGCCGGACTTCAACGGTGTGGGACCTCCAGCGGACCGGCCGATTCGAACCCACCCACATGAGCGAGCCGCAGATGAGCCCGCAGGCTCGAGAGCTGTTCGAGCGCGGTCTGATGTACCGGCGACGCGGAGACCCGCGGTCCGCGCTCGAAGCATGGGAGATGGCCGCCCGCATCGACCCGTCGAGCCGAGTGCTCGCCACCAACGTGCGCCGCATGCGCGAAAAGCTGAGGAGATGACATCGTGAGCACCCGAACCGAAGACCGAACGTTTGCCTCCCAATACGACCCCGATCCCGCGTCCCGGACCGAGCGCATCTCGGCCGCGCTGCGGCACATCCGCATGGTGTCGACCGACATCATCGGCGCTGCGGTGGTGACGATGGATGGCTTCATCGTCTCGAGCGTTCTGCCGGCCGAGGTGGACGAGGAGCTGATCGGCGGCATGGCCGCCTCGCTGCTCGGCGTCGCCGAGCGCATCTCCGAAGATCTCATGCGGGAGGACATGGAGCAGGTCTACGTGCGCTCGCCGAAGGGGTATGTCATCGTCAACGCCGTGAACGAAGACGCCGCGCTTCTGCTGCTCGTGACGAGAGAGGCGAAACTCGGCCTCATCTTTCTCGAGCTGAAGCGCGGCGTCCGAGACCTATCGAGAATCCTCTCATGAGCGCAGCGCTCCACTTTGGGTCCATCGTGTGCCTCGGGGTGGGGGTCGGAAACCTCGCCTGGGTGGACCTCGTTCTTCTGCCCGCCGTTCTCGACGCCCGAGACGTCGCGGCGACGAGCAAGGCACCGAGCGCGGTCGCCGCGCTCGACCCCGCGAGGGACCAGGAGCGCGGCGCCGACCTCGGCTCCGTCGCCCGCGACGGCACCGCGGCCCTTGGGTCGGAGACGCTGCGGGGCGAGACCTCCGGTCGGCCGGGACCGAGCGCGGCGGCGCCGGTGGGCGGCGCTGTCCTCGAGCCGGAGGCCACCGTCGAGGTCGCCGGGAGAACCGAGCCTGGTCCCGAGGAGCCCTCGCCGCCCCCGCCGACGCTCCCGGGGGAGCGGATGCCCACCCCCACGGTGGACCCGGTCCCCTCGGTCCGCGGTTCGGTCCGCTTCGCCTTCGGCTCGGCCGCGCTGGGCCCTCGCGCCCGGCGCCGGTTGGACCGGCTGGTCGCCCCGCTGTGCACCCCCCGGGGCTGCGAGGGGAGCGTCGAGATCGACGGCCACACCGACCCGAGCGGGCCCCGAGCCGTGAACCTCGCGCTGAGCGAGGCGCGGGCCGAGACGGTTCGGCGCATCCTGCTGCGACGGGGTTTTCGGGCCGATTCGCTGCACGTACGAGCCCACGGTCCAGACCAACCGCCGGACGCCGACCGGGGTTGGGCGGCCCGCCGGCGGGTGGACGTCGTCGGAAGGAGCGAGCGTTGAGCGTGCTCACCCTGCTCTGGATCGGATCGGTTGTGGCAGCCACGGCCCTCTGGGCGGCCGGATTCTTGTTCGGCCTCGCTCGCGGCCGGCGTCAGAGGCCGGTCGAGGTGGATGGCCCCCAGCGAGACGAGGTTGGGCGAAATGGAGCCGACGCCACCGTCCGGGCCGACTCTCCGGTCCTCGAGGCCCCGGTCGCGGACCCCGTTTCGCCCCCCTTCGTGCCCGACCCCGGCTTCGGGGGGCTCGACGCCATCGTGCGGGCCTTCGCCCAACGCACCGGGCACGAGGCCGCGGTCGTCGCCGACGACCTCGGCTTCCCCGTGGTGGGGATCGGGGACCACCAGGAGCCGCTGGCCGCGCTGTGCGGGGTCCTCGCCGAGCTGCAGATGCGGGCGCAAGGTCTGCTCCCGGTGGGAAAAGTGGAGAGGCTCACGCTCGAGACCGACCAGGGGCTGGTCGTGAGCACCTGCCTCGGCGAGCATGAGGACAGCCCGCTCTCGCTCGCGACTCTTACCCGCGGGCCGGGGCCGGGCACGACCGAGCTTCGCGACGCCCTGCACCATTTTCGCGCCGCGCTCGCCCGGGGGGAGCTGCGCGGGCCTTTGGAGAACCACTCATGACCGTCTTCAACACCACCCCGGACGCGGGCCCGATCGCCGCCCGAACCGGCCGAAACCGGGTCGAGATCTCGAACGCCCTCAACATCTTGCGGCCGACGCTCGGGGACCAGGCCGGTATCGGCCTCTACCGGCTGCTGCGCCTGGTCGCGCTCGAGGACATCATCGGGCGCGGGGCCTCGGGCACCGCCTACGTCGCCGGCAAGAAGCTCGGTCTGTCCCTCGGAATGACGAAGCTCGAGGACTTCCTCGAGCTGTGCAAGCAGCTGGGCATCGGGATCATCGAGGTTCCCGTGCTCGAGCGGCACCGAATCCGGGTGAACGTCTTCGAGTGCGTGACCTGCTCTGGGATGACCCCGGTGGGTCGCACCCTCTGCCACTTCGAGGGCGGGATGGTCGCCGGCGCGGTCGAGACCGTGCTCGGCCGAGAGACCCGGGCCCATGAGACCACCTGCATCGGCGGTCTCGGCCACGAGGCCTGCGGCTTCGACCTCGACGTGAAGTGATGTCAGTTCGGAGGGTCCGGTGGGCCCTCGACCTCGATGAGCGGGGGCAGCGAGTCGAAGTACGCGGAGGAAGCGGCCGATAGGGCGGGCTCGTGCTCGGTCACGAGAGCGACGAGGAGCTGGATGGCCCGGTGGGTCCGGACGGCGGAGAGCGCGGTCAGCGCGGTGAGCCGCTCTTCGGGCGACCCGCTGCGGGCGACGCGCTCCAGGGTGCCGAGCACCCGGTCCGAGCCGGAGCCCTCGAAGGAGCGCATCGCCGCCTGCCGAACCTCGGACTCCGGGTCCTCGATGGCCGCCATCCGGGCGAGGGCCGACAGCCTCGACGGGTAGTTTCGCAGGCCCCCGAGAGCCTCGATTCGCACCTCGGGCTTCGGGTCGTCGAGCAAGCGCACCAGCTCCGCTTCGGCTCCAGCGGCCTCGAGCTGAGCGAGCGCCCGGGCGGCGGCGAGCCGAACCTGGGTCTCGGTGTCGGCGAGCAGGTCGGCGAGGTCGTCTCGAACCTCGCTCGGGGGGAGCTCGGGGCCGGTCTCGACCGGGCGGACCTCCTTGCCCTGCTCGGGCTCGTCGGTGACGCCGTGGCGAGGCCGGGACTTCAGGTGGGTTCGGATCGCCTCGGCCAGGGACGTCCGCCGATCGAGCACCATTTTGGCGGCGTCGTTGTCCGCACGGGCCCCCATCTGCTGGAGGACCCTCGAGACCATGCCGCCGATGTCGGACCGGGGAGAGTCGAGCAGGGAGGCGAACCCGTTCAGCTCCTCTTCGGACGCGCTCCCGGTCAGCACGTCGAACATCATCGCCTGCCTCGCCCCGTCGGCCTGGGCGATGGCGGCGAGCAGGTAGGGGATCGCCCACTCATCGTAGTCGCGAAGCCGGTGAAAGGCGGTCATCCACGCCTGCTCGGTCACCCGAGGGTCGGCGAGCAGCTCGGGGAGCGTCTTGCGCATGGACGGGAACTTGGCGAGCGCCTCCACCGCCCGGGCGGCGACCTCCGGATCCTTGTCCCTGGTCAGGGCCACGAGCGCGTCGGCGAGCGCCATGTCCCGCCACAGGTCGGCGAGCTCCACCGCGGCGGCCCGAATCGACGGCTCCGGATCTCGGAGCCCGCCGAGGATCGCCAGCTTGCGGCGCTCCACGCTCGGGTGCCGGGCGAAGAAGCGAAGCGCGGTCTCCCTGGCGTACGGGCTCGGGTCCTTGCTCAAGCGCTGGACTGCCTCCTCCGCCGCCGGACCCACCAAGGCGAGCCCAGCCACGACCGCGGCTCTCACCTCCGGGTCGGAGCTGACCGCGGTCTGGGCCAGGGGGTCTACGATCCGCGCGGTCCCGATGCGGCTCAGCCCGCGAATGGCCCCGAGCTGGGCGTGTTTGTCGGTGGCCCGGAGGCCCTCCATGAGCGCGCTGAACGCCTCGTCGCCCCGAAAGGCGCCGATCGCCTCGTAGACCCGGAACCGGGCCTCGCCCTCGGCTCGCCGCCCCTCCTTGACCAGCGCCGACAGACCGAACCGACCCTGCTGGGTGAGGAGCTGCATCGCGGCGTCTTTGCCGTCTCCGCCAGACGCCACCGTTTGGGCGGCGTCTTCGACGGTTGGGGCCCCGATCCCGAGGACTGATATGAACAGAATGAGCTGAATCACGGAAGCCTCGAGCCGGACCGCCGGCCTGCTCTCGTGATTCGTCTCGGATGCCCGCCCGTTGAGGGCAAAGCGCCGGTGGCGCCGCTGGATCGGATCGATTCGGACCGACGTTCTGCGGGGAGTCCCCAGCCCCCGGAGCGCCGCTTTGGCTCGAAGGCGGCGCGTTCGTCCCCCGGACCGAGGGAGCGTGTTATGGACGAGGGTCATGGCCACGTACGCCATCGGCGACGTCCAGGGGTGCTTCCGGACGTTCGAGCGACTGCTGCGGCGTGTTGCGTTCGACCCGACCCGAGACCGGCTGTGGCTGGCCGGCGACCTGGTGAACCGAGGGCCCCGGTCCCTCGAAGTGCTGCGATGGCTGGTGGAGCACGACGCGGTGGTGACCGCCGTGCTCGGCAACCACGACCTGTACCTTCTCGCCCGCCACGCCCGCATCCTCGGGGCCCGCCGCCGGGACACGCTGGGGCCGGTGCTGAAGGCGCCCGACGCTGGGCGCCTGGTCGACTGGGTTCGGCATCGCCCGCTGCTGCACCGGGAGGGCTCGTTCTTGATGGTGCATGCGGGCCTGCTCCCTCGGTGGACGGTCGAGGAGGCCGAGGAGCGGGCCCGGGCCATCGAGACCGAGCTCCGAGGCGAGAACTTCGTTCGGCTGCTCGGTGACGTGCGTCGGCACGACAACGGGCTCAGCGCGAGCCACCGGGCCCTCCGGGCGGACCTCGCCGTCTTCACCCGGGTTCGCATGCTCCGCCGCTCCGGGGAGCCGGAGTACATGTACAACGACCGACCGGAGGTGGCGCCCCCTCACCTCCGTCCCTGGTTCGAAGCGCCCCACCGCCGGGGCGAGACGACCGTGATCTTCGGTCACTGGGCCGCGCTCGGGCTCAGGCTGCAGGCCGGGTCCGTCGCGCTCGACACCGGCTGCGCGTGGGGAAACACCCTCAGCGCCTACCGGCTCGAGGACGCAGAGGTGTTCCAGGAGCCGAACGCCGACGACAGCCGGTGAAGGTCGCGTCGGCTGGGCCCCTGAGGTAGCACCGCGGCCATGAGTCAGGTCTCGGTGCTCTTCGTCTGCCTCGGCAACATCTGCCGCTCGCCCACCGCCGAGGGGGTGTTTCGCAAGCTCGCCGCCGACGCCGGCCTCGCCGCTTCGTTCCTGATCGACTCCGCCGGCACCGGGGATTGGCACGTCGGCCAACCGCCGGATCGGCGAATGACAGCGACCGCGGCCCGCCGGGGCTACTCGCTCGAAGGCAGGGCTCGGACGGTCTCGACGGCGGACTTCGAGCGCTTCGATCACATCTTCGCCATGGACAGGAGCAACCTGCGCGACCTCCAGAAGCGGGCTCCGGCGGCGCACGGGGCCTATCTGCGCCTGTTTCGCGACGACGACCCGGAGGGCCGGGGCGAGGACGTGCCCGACCCGTACTACGGGGAGGACGAGGGCTTCGAGGAGGTGGTCACCATCGTGGAGCGGACGTGCCGAGCGCTGCTCGAGCGGCTCTCGAGTGGGCACCGATGACCCTGCCTGACTCGGTCCGAGACGCCGTGGGCCTCGCGCTCACCGCGTGGGCGGCGGCCCCGGTCCGGATCGACGGCCATCGCCCCCTGTCTGGGGGCTGCATCTTTGCTGCGGCCCGACTCGACACCAGCGCCGGGCCGGTTTTCGTGAAGTGGGGACAGGACGGCCACTTCTCGGCCGAGGCGAGGCAGCTCGCCGCCCTCGCCTCGAGCGCCACCTCGCTCGCGGTCGCCGAGCCGATCGCGTCGCGGGACCCTGCTCCCGGCGCCCCAGGGTACCTGCTCGCTCGGTTTGTCGGTCCGGGCCGGCGCGGTCCGGGTTTCGACGAGGCGCTCGGCCGAGGTCTCGCCGCCTTGCACCAAACCACCGCCCCGGCCTTCGGCTTTCCCGAGACCACCTGGTGCGGCACCACCCCCCAGCCGAACCCCTGGGAGGGCGACTGGATAGCCTTCTTTCGCGATCACCGGCTCGGCCACCAGCTGCGCTTGCTCGCGAACTCGGGGCGCCTCGACAGGAGCGCCAAGACCGCGTTCGAGCGGCTGCTCGACCAGCTGGGCGAGCGGCTCGACGGCAGCGAGCCGCCGAGCCTGCTCCATGGCGACCTCTGGTCGGGCAACCTGCTCGTGGCCGAGGACGGCAGACCAGCGCTGATCGATCCGGCCGCCTACTACGGCCACCGCGAGGCCGAATTCGGGATGATGACCTTCTTTGGCGGCTTCTCGGACCGGGTCTACGCCGCGTACGAGGAGGCCTGGCCGCTGCCGCCGGGCTGGCGGGAGCGAAACGAAATCTACCGGCTGTGGCACGTCGCCAACCACGCGACCCTGTTCGGGGGCGGCTATGTGGCCGACACCGCGGCGATCGTCCGCCGACTCGCCGGGTGAATCAGATCGAGAACGACGCGCCCAGCAGGAGAGCTTGCCGAAGCTCGCCGACCGAAGCCCAGGTGAGGCTGCGGTCGAAGCTGCCCGTTCCGCTCCAATCGGCGGAAAAACCTTCGAGCGCGTACCGGAGGGTCACGCCGAACGCCGCGTTCGCCATGTACTGGACCCCGGCCGAGCCCCGCCCCCCGACCGCGAGCCCCCCGGCCGAGCCGAGCGAGCCTGGCCCCGGACTCGAAGAGCCCATCGCGAACGCCGCGTCCGCCTCGAGCAGCAGCCGCTCCGCAAACGGGAGCTGAAACCGGACCCCGGCCAGACCGAGGTGCGTGGCGGTCGAGACGAAGGTGACCTGGCGCTCCCCCGGCAGCGCCGGGTCGAGGTCGAGCACCGCGAGCCCATACCCGAGCTCGGGGGTCAGCACCGCCGACCCCAACGCGAGCGGCCATCCGAACCGCAAGACCAGGTCGTGCATCCGGCCTCCGGCCGACTGCTCCGGGTTGTCGTCGGTGGCCAGGCCGTCGATGAGTCCGAAAGTGTAGCCGGTCCGGGCCGTGATCGGCCCCATGTCGGTGAGCTGCACCTCGATCGACCCGGCTCCAGACAGCGCGGACAAACCGTAGCGGCGGTTGCGGGGGCCGCCGTCGCTGTCGAAGCGCTGGGTCGGCATCACGGCCGCCCCAAACAGGCCCACGGTCAGGTGCACGCCCTCGTCTCGGGCCCCGACGCGGCGCCGGGCGAGCCGGACCGCATCGTCCTGGGCCGCCGCCGACAGCGCCTCTTCGGACAAGCCGATCTCCCCGGGCACATCGGCCGACGCCAAGGGCAGCTCGGTCCCACCGGCGAGGTGGGCCCGCTCCATCCAGCCCACGTCCCCCCGGTCGTCCCGCACCTCGACCCAAGCCCCATCCGCGGTGAGCTGAAGGGGAAGGACCCGCACCCCCGCGGGCAGAACCCGACGGGGCGGCGCCCCGGTCTGCGGGCGCTCCCGAAGAACCGACCGCTCCACCACCTGCCCGAAGGAACGCTCGGTGCCAGAGCCGATCGGCGCCGCGTCCGGCCGGGCTGCCGCCGCCGCCTCCTGCCCGGACGCGTCGAGGCGGTCGGTCAGGACCCAGCCGTAGCTCGCCTCGAGGCGCAGCATCGTCCACCGGGCGTCCACGGACACCTGCTCGAGCCGCGCGCACCCGTCCTGCTCGAGAAACTGCACCACCGGGTAGTTCAGGCCCGGTCCGCGATGCACCGGGGTCTTCGCCCGGACCCGGACGTCGCCCTCGGGGCACGGCTTCGCGAAGGCCGGCGCCCCGAGCAGCAAAACCGCGAGCGGCCAAGGGGTCTTCATGGCACACACACTCCGTCGAGCTCCGGGTCGGGCTCGGGCAGGGGACACGGACACAGGCCGGCATCGGCCTCGGGGTCGCAATCGTTCGGCGGCGGATCGCGGAGGAACAAATCGACGTGGCAGCGCTCCGCGCGCAAGCGAAGCCCCTCGATCTGCGCCGGCACCGCCGCCAGGTACGCGGGGGCCTCGTATTCGGGGTGGCCCCGCAGGTGCCGCCAGAGCCGGCCGCTCGGGTTGTCGCGGTCGAGCGGTGGCGACTCCCCCATGACCTCCCACAGCTCGTCGATGGCGCGCTCGAACCCCTCCTCGAACCGCATCTCTTGGGGAATGAACGGGGGAATTGGCCCGGCTCCCTCCCGGCCGTGACAGGTGGCGAGCGCGCAGCCGGCAGCGTTGCCGATCGGATCGTAGAACGCGCTGCGGTAGCCGGAGGAGGTCCGACCGAACGGCCACTCCGCGGGCAGACCTCGGGGCAGCTCCACCTCCACGCAACCGAGGTCCGGGCGAGGCCCCGCGTCCACGTCCGCATCCGCGGAGCCGACGTCCCGGGGCTCGGCATCGGTGGACGCGTCGAATTCCACCCCGGCGTCGAGCGGCTCGAGGTCTTCGCCGAATTCGACCCGCCCACACGCCGCCGCCATGAGCGCCGCCACCCACAGCGCCCCGGACCGCGGACCGAGGCCGCGGAGGGGGCGTGTCTCCGGGCGTACACTGCCGGGACCCATCGCGATCCGCATCGGCAAGGACCGTGCCCTATGCGGAGGCGCCGAGATATCCGTATCCTGGGCCCGTCGATGGCGAGGCGACTCCCCACATGACCGGTGCCAGCCCCCCAGCTGCTTCGCCCGGGCGGGGTCTCGCCGCCGGGCTCGCCGCGGCCGCGTTCGCCGCTGCGACCGGCGCCGCATTCGCGGTCTCGAACCCCAAAGCGGCGCTCCTGGCCAACCCGGGGGGCCACGGGAGCGCGGGCTGCCTCGACTGCCACGTCCCCTTCTCGGGCGCCCCGAGCAGCCGCTGCCTAGGTCCTGGGTGCCATGGCGAGCTGGCCACCGGCACGCCCCCGCTCGACGGCCCGGCGCTCCCGATCCGCCACCACGTGGTGATTCGAAAGCTGTCTTGCGGGACCTGCCATACGCTGCATGGACCGGACCGGGCGAGCCGAGCGGCGCCCCACTCCGGGCTGCCGGCCGACCGATTCGATGCCGCCTGCGCCCGCTGCCACATCGCCCCCCCCGGACACGCGGCCGGCCCGTGCCAGGACTGCCACGGTCCCGTCCGCTGGTCTCAGGGGCCGCCGAAGTAGGCGCGAAGCACGGCGTGCACCCCCGCGAGCGCGCAGAGTCCGGCGAAGTAGGGCAGCGCGAGGCGGCGCCACAGCGACAGCCGCAGATCCCCGAGCACGGCGAGCGTGCGCCCCCGGCCTCGGTCGGCGCGAGCCCGAGCGACCTCCGCGCAGAGGGCTGACCCGAAGGTGAAGGCCGCGGCCGCGCCCAGCGCCCCGAGCGCCGCCGCGCGGTCGAGCCCGGCTGCGCCCCCGCCCAAGCCTCCGGCCAGCAGAAGCCCGCAGCCGAGCAAGGCGGCGCCGTCCCGAAGGCGAAGGAGCAGCCGCGCGAGGGCAGCAAGAGGCAGCTCCCCAAGCCGGACGAGCTCGAGCAGGAGCGCGAACCCGAGCGCCGACGACGAGACCACGGCCCCGCCGTGGACGGTGAGCCAGCGCGTAGCCCCGCCCGACCCGTGCAGGGCGAGCGCCCCGGCGAGGACGACGAGGAACCCGGCGGCGGCCCGCGCCCCCATCCGAGCCCAGTCGAGGCGGAGCGTCGCGGTGTCGGCGGCCCCCCCCTGCCCTTCGACCCTGGTCGCGGCTCGGCCGAGCCGCTCGGCCACCGCGCCCGCGCTCGGCCGCTGCTCCGGGGCCGGGTCGAGCATCGACACGAGCAGCGCCTCGATGTCAGACGGCAGACCAGGAATGCGAAGCGAGGGGACCTGCCGGTCGAGGGCATCGGTCAGCGACCGCGCGTCCCGCGGATCGAAGGGCAGCGCACCAGCGAGGGCCACGTAGAGCAGGCCGGCGAGCGCGTACACGTCGCTGGCCGGCGACGGCGCCGCCCCCCAAGCCAGCTCCGGGGCCTGAAGCGAGGGGAACCGCTCGGCGTCGGTCGTCGGCTCGAGCCCGAGGCCGGCGAGCCGCACCCAGCGGTCCGGGCCGAGAAACGCGCGGCCGGGCCGGACGTCGCCGTGCACGACGCCGGCGGCGTGCACCGCGGTCAGCCCCCGGGCGAGGTCCCGGCCCACTTCCAAGGCTCGAAGGAGCGACAAGGGCCCCCGACCGGCGACCCACGCCTCGAGGCTGTCGCCCGGGGCGAAGCCGTGAACGACGAAGCAGCGCAGACCGTCTCGCCCGACGTCCACCGGACGCACGACGTGGGGATGCCCCACCCGCGCCGCAGCGAGCAGCCGAGGCGCGAGCCGGTCGAGCCGAGCCCTCGCCTCGTCCGGAGCGTCGAGCAGCTCGCGCACGACCACCGTCCGGCCCTGGCCCGGGTCGAGCGCACGGTAGACGGCCGTCTTCGAGCTTCTCGCGAGCTCGGCCTCGAGCGCATAGCCTCCCAGGCGAGCGGCCGTCGGCGACGCGACCTCCGCGAAGACCCCCGCACCGAGCGGCTCGAGGCTCGCCTCGACCGCCGGAGCCGAGGGGGTTCTGACCCCTTCGGACGGAGGATCCGACCGCACTTTGCGCTGCATCGCGCCCCGGAGCCGGTCGAGCGCGGCTGGGTCGAGGTCGAACTCGTGCAGGGTCTGAGCGTCGTCACGGCGCTCAGATGGGCGGGGGTGGAACGACGCGACCTCGGTCTTCTCCTCGGGCTCGTCGAAGCCGGCCAGGTCGACCGACGCCGATCCCACCGATGAGTGCCCGACCGAACCGCTCGGCGACAGGGGGACAGACGCCGATCGAGCTGGCTCGGACCGGGCCACCAGGGAGCGCCGCGGCGGCGGGTTTCCGTGCTGACGGGAGGCCACCGGGCAGCTCTAGGGGAGGACGTCGAGAGGTGCCGACCGGACTCGAACCGGTGAATGAAGGTTTTGCAAACCTTTGGCTTACCAACTTGCCTACGGCACCGCGGTTCGACCGAAAGAGCGCAGCGGCGCGGCCGGGTCAAGCCGGTTCTTGGGTGGCCGTCGGGATCAGCGTGTACTTGCGGCCCTTCGACGCCTCGAGCTCCCGATGCAGAAGCCGCGCCCCTTCCAAGGTCAGGAAGTCGCTGAGAGGTCGCCACTCCACCTTCTCGCCCTTTTTCCACCCGCCGGCCGGCCCCTTCGGATCCTTGGCGAGCCGAAGCAGCTCCTGCTCGAGCGGGATGTCGGCCACCCCGAAGAAGGTCTCCTGCCGGTCGTGGTTGATGACCTGGTAGACGAAGTGCTGCTCCATGGCGTACGGCTGCCGGACAACCGGGGCGCGGTCAAGTCGACCACGGAGGCTTTACGCGGTCGCGCCGGTGCCCAATCGGGAGCCACCATGCCCATGTACGAGTATCGCTGCGGCGAGTGCGGTCACCAGCTCGAAGCGCTGCAGAAGTTCTCCGACCCCCACCTGGTCGATTGCCCGAGCTGCGGCGCTCCGCGGCTCGAGCGACTGATGTCCCACTCGAGCTTCGCGCTGCGGGGCGGAGGCTGGTACGCGGACGGCTACGGTCCGAACTCGAAGCAGACGGAGACGAAGGCGGAATCGACCTCCACCACGCCGGAGACGAAATCCGAACCGAAAGCGGACCCGAAGCCGGCGGCGAAGGCGGAGACCAAGACTCCGAGCCCCTGAA